>NZ_JBCGUH010000008.1:0-242989 GCF_039822605.1 Paenibacillus wenxiniae | reverse complement strand
CACTACAAGCACTACAAGCACTACAAGCACTACAAGCACTACAAGCACTACAAGCACTACAAGCACTACAAGCACTATAAGCGCTATAAGCTATAAGGGAGGAACGCTAAATGCCGTGGATTATTGGCATTATTTTATTTTTTGCTATTTTAAACTGGATATTTGAATTTATTAGCAGTATCGGAACAGCAGGTTGGATAAGTATAGGCTGTCTTTTACTACTATGGATTATTTCTATGATATGGCGTGTTGAGCGTAAACATCGAAAATGGTTATCTGATATAGAGGATGCTATTTTATCCAGACAGGATCAAATAAGCGGATTGATTGTGCGTATAGTTCGCTTATTAGATGAGATCAAGCCGTTTGATGAGATGACCCGTGGTGAAAGTGGCAAGCAAATAAAAGAGATAGATCGCCAATTAACGCGAATGCTAGTAGAGTTAAATCGTTTTTTGGAAGATGAGTTAAAGCAGGAGAAAAATTGGAGATTCCATCAATCAGAGCTGGCAGAGTTACTGAAAATCGCGGATCAGCAATTTGAAGAATATAGCGAACAGTTCAACGATCAGCATAAGAAATTTGAACATATTGCTGAAACTGAACGTCAAGTATTGGACAATTTGCGCATAGCGGAACAGACCATTGTGGAAGCAGAGCAAACGTTTATATCGTTACAACATGAACTGGGTAGTTCACTTCCAATGATGCAATCTGATTTTGAAACGGCGCGAGAATGGCTTGCACAAGCTAGAGAGATTCGTTATCAAGATCCATTGCGTGCTGAAGAACTGGCGGATTATGCGTCGAAAAAAAGTAAACAACTTTTACAGGATGTATATGATCTGAACACATTTAACGAATTTGCTACCCAATTGCCTGAGCGTTTGGAAAGAACAGCTCAGCAAATCAAGCAAGATATGGAGCAATACGGTCTTCATTTAGCCAATCATCGTCCAACAGATGAACTTCATCATCTACGCAGCTTATTGCCACAATTGCACCAGTATGTACTAGAAGGAAATAGTATGAAAGCTCGGCATCTCTGGCACGATCTGAATCAGCGTTTGCATACATTAGCTGAATTGCCAGCTCGTCAGCTTGAACTGAAAAAGCAATACGAGCGCCAGATCACTTCCATTCGCAAACAGATGGATCGTATTAAACAAGACTATCATCGTCTCTACTCTACATGGACAGCATGTACTGAGCGTTATCTTACTATCTACGGTAAAGATATGGCTGAGACTTACGTCGATATAGAGTCTGTGTTATCCGATCAGATCGATGGATTAGATCAAGCGCGTCGCTTGAGCTTAGCAGAGAACGATCAAGAGGCTATACAACAGTTAAAAGGGATTACGCGTGTATTGGAAACGTGTGAACATGTGTTGCTGGAAACGGAACGAAATATCCAAATGCTTCCGCGGCTGGAGCAGCAACAGCAATTGGAACAGCTTAATGCAAGGTATGAGGTAGCTCATGCTTTAAATTTCTCCAAACTTAAGTTTATTACACGCACAACATTGCAAAATAATCATCAGCGCTTCAATTACGAAATTAAGCAATATATTGAGCAGGGATTATATGACAAAGCACAACAGCAATTATCGGAATTTGGCAGAGATGTAAAGCAATTAGAGCAATTGTAAAAGAAAAAGCCCGTTTGCATCATACGACGATGTTTTTCACATCATCATATGGTATGCAAACGGACTTTTTTTAATCTATAATCGCAACGATCAATTTAACTGCATATCTATTCAATGCTTACCTTTTTCTTTTCCATCTGGATGATTCTCATCCCATTCTTCTGCTTTGGAGGTAGCAATCGCAATGGCTCGACCTTCCTCGTAACCTTCGTCCAGTAACGCATTAGCAATCTCCACGGCTTTGTTACGTACACGTTCATCCAAATTTTTCATCGATGTAGGGTAATCGTTTTTGCTCCACGGCATCGTTATCGCTCCTTTTCTTTGATCGATTCATATCGCTTGAAATTGACGATAGGAATGGATCGAATAAAGTCCCTGTATGGATTTTTTACCCGATGGATGTTTATCGAAACGGTAGGGCGCTTCTGTACACTGTTATACGTTCTACATGAGCGTGGAACTCCTTCTTTGTAACATAAATCTACTGTAATACGCTTAACATAAATCTATCGAGCTAATAGTTTCGAAATCGAAAATTTATCGAGTTAAATCCATCGAAGTTCAATACAATTAAGGCAACAGGCAACAGGCAACAGGCAACAGGCAACAGGCAACAGGCAACAGGCAACAGGCAACAGGCAACAGGCAACAGGCAACAGGCAACAGGCAACAGGCAACAGACAACAGACAACAGACAACATACAACATACAGCATTGAAGCAAGCTTCAGCCAATGTGTACCAATATGCGGTCTCAATGAAACCGTATAATAGCGAAGAAACCTTACAATATCAAAGCAAACTCAAAATAAAAGACGACAGATCAATCTCTGTCGTCTTCATATGCTTATTCGTTTGTTTAGGAGGAAGAATCAATAATGAATTCACATGAAATTCACTTCAACCTATTCAATTCCAATCCTTATTGAAACAATACTTTATACTCGCCATAGCCTTCTTCATCCAGCTGCTCTTTTGGTACAAAACGCAAGGCAGCGGAATTAATGCAGTAGCGTAAACCGTTTGGTCCCGGACCATCGTCGAATACATGGCCGAGGTGAGAATCGGCTCCACGGCTACGAACTTCAGTGCGCACCATAAAGTGGCTCAGGTCCATATGCTCCTTCACATGGTAATCGCGAATTGGACGGGTAAAGCTAGGCCAGCCGCAGCCAGAATCGTATTTGTCGGTCGAGCTGAACAGCGGCTCGCCGGAGACGATATCCACATAGATGCCGTCGCCATGATGATCCCAGAACTCGTTATGGAATGCAGGTTCCGTACCGTTTTGCTGGGTTACCTTGAACTGCATCTCGCTCAGGCGCTGCTTAAGCTCCTGTTTATCGACCGGGTTAGACCAGTGTTTCTCGATAAAGGCATCACGTCCAGAACCTTTACGATAGCGTTTATAATGACCCGGATTCTTTTTATGATAATCCTGATGGTAAGTCTCTGCTTCATAAAAGGTTTGTGCAGGTTCGATCGTAGTTGCAATCGGTTTATCAAAGCGGCCGCTTGCTTGCAGTTCTTGCTTCGTCTGCTCTGCTAGCTCGCGTTGCTGCTCGTTATGATAGAAAATCGCTGTGCGATATGAAGATCCACGATCATAAAATTGGCCGCCTGCATCGGTTGGATCAATTTGCTGCCAGAACAGTTCCAGCAGTTTGCTATATGGGAAAATCGCTGGATCGAATACGATCTGTACCGCTTCGGCATGACCGGTTGTTTCGGTGCATACTTCTTCATACGTTGGATTTTCGGTATGTCCGCCTGTATAACCAGAACGGATACTAATAATGCCAGGAAGTTCTTCAAAAGGTGTTACCATACACCAGAAACATCCTCCAGCAAACGTTGCTTTTTCATAATGAGCTTCAGTCATGTATAAGTCACTCCATTTCATCAGAGTTATCAAAATTTGAAATGCTGGACAAGCCAGTCATTGTAATATACCCGCAGCTGCTCTTGTGTACGCAGTCCAGCCTTGCAGCAACCATCATAACATATTGGGACTGCGTGGAGCATCCGTATCTGTTGTTTATACATAGCTATTAATGTATATTAACAAAAGATACTGGAACACTATTATATTACATACAATATAAAAAAGATAGTCTCTATGGTAATTATTTCAAAATAAAGATGTATACAAAATAATGCTCGATCACATCATAACGATCTACATCCATAAGTGTTCTATGATTTCTAAGTGCTCTATAATTTCTAAGTGCTCCATTATTTCGATACGGTAAAATAGTGCTGGTGAATTAAAACATGTAGAGATACAGGAAAACAAGGGCAACGCATTAAAATAGAACCGATTCAAATATATGAAGCTACAGTCAGGCAATAAAATAGAGCACAATGATAGAATACAATATTTCATTTACTGCTACTACTACTGCCATAACTGCCACATTACATTTATACGTATAAAGAAGCGATAAAGATTAAAGACGATGCAGAAAAGATAAAAATTAAAGATCATGTGAAAGATTAAAAATGACGTACTGGAATCTACATCCTAAAATCTACATATTCAAATCTCACTACCTATCCTTATACCTATGACACAGAAAATATATTACATATGCATATAGATATTATGGAAAAATTAGTGTATAATAGTGGTATTGCTTGAATATAACTTCCAAAGGGGAGTAGCTTCTACAGTAAAGTCGTCATTACGGGATTTCATCCCCGGCTTTACCGGCAACGCATCATTACGTTGTTAGCGAGACCTTTGCCTGATTTGTGAATTGGGTGAGGTCTCTTTTATTTTTGAAGATCACCATTATCCGATTCCGGTTAATGGTGATTTTTTTATGTCTGGAAGGGATAGCTGTACATTTCTGGCTGAAGCCAAACAAGTAAAGGAGTCGTCGTATGGAATTGTTTACGGTTGAATTTTGGTTGGCACTTGCTTCGATTATTATGATTGATCTGGTGCTGGCAGGGGATAACGCGATTGTGATCGGTATGGCCGCGCGTAATATTCCGAAGGAAAATCAGAAAAAAGTTATTATCTGGGGTACAGTCGGTGCGGTCATTATCCGCGCGATTGCTACATTGCTTGTCGTTTACTTACTGATGTTACCAGGTTTGCATTTAATCGGTGGACTTGCGCTTGTGTATATCGCTTACAAGCTGCTGATTGAGGAACCGGAGGAAAATGATGTATCCTCAAGCACACGCATCTGGGCAGCGATTCGCACGATTATTATTGCGGATGCAATGATGGGATTGGATAATGTACTAGCTGTTGCCGGTGCCGCACATGGTGACACATTGCTCGTTATCGTAGGTCTGGCGATCTCCATTCCTGTTATGGTATGGTGCAGTACGTTAATTATGAAGCTGATGGAACGCTTTCCGTGGATTGTGGCCGTGGGTTCTGCTATTCTCGCCTGGACAGCAGCGCGTATGATTATGGAAGAAAGCTTCCTGTCCGGTTATTTCACCAACTGGGCGATTAAATACGGCTTTGAATTGCTAGTCGTCGTGGTTGTCGTGCTGATCGGCCTGCGTCAGAAGAAAAAGAATCAGCGTGCACGCACCACGGAAGAACCTGTACTGCAATAATTCAATTGTTTAATCGTTTCCTAGTTCATAGTTGTCGCATAATTGAATAACATGGAAGACGCTATTTTTGTAATATAGCGGTAACTTCTCTAGCGAAAATCTCTTGTAAGCTTTCTGTACGTAGGTGCTCCTATAGGATGAGCTTAATGGAGTTCAGAGCTAATCACCTGGTAAAAGATTATGTATTGCTAGATGATCTAGTACCGGACGATCTAATACCAGATCATCTAGTATTAGTAGTTCGCTACTATAGCTTCAATCACTTTTACAGCGGCACTTGCCTTAATACAGGCAGTGTCGCTGTTTCATTATGTGGAAGAAAGTGTGCTTGATACTACAATACAGGCTAACTTTGCAATAGAGTATATATACCAATAGCGTGTATATACTAACGAAGCGTGCATAGGCTGTGAATGATGCAGCAAGGCTAGTATAATGAATATGATATGTGCTAGTAGAGAGGATACAGGGCAGAAGGGGAGACTGGGCGATGAGCGAGTTAGAACGATCGTTAAAACGCAAACGTGTAGCTGTAGTTGGGCTTGGAGGTATTGCTCAAAAAGTATATGTACCCCTACTTTCCGGGCGATCTGATATCGAGCTGGTAGGTGTCGTTAGCCGAACCGAAGCTACCGTACAGCAGACGATGCAAAATTATCGCATCGCCAATGGCAGTACAACGATTGCTGAGCTGGCGAAGTGGGATGTGGATGCTGTGTTTGTCCATAGTCCGACACCGACGCATTTTGAGATCGTTAGCACCTGTTTGCAAATGGGCTTACCTGTATATGTAGATAAGCCGCTTTCTTACGATCTGGAAGAAGCAAAGCGTATGGCAGCGTTAGCGGAGGAAAAAGGGCTGTTGCTCGCGGTCGGGTTCAATCGCCGTTTTGCGCCTTTATATATGAATGCATACGCCTGGCTGGCGGAAGCGGGAGGATTTGAATTGTGCGAGGTAAGTAAGCATCGGACTAAGCTACAAAGTCTGCCTGCACGCGAAACGGTATACGATGATCTGATTCATATGCTCGATCTGCTGTTATGGTTGGGTAATGAAGATTATGACGTACTGGCACACCAGCTACAAAAGCAAGGCAAGGGACCGATGCTACATGCATCCGGCATGTTAGCGCTTGGCAGAGGGCGCTATGGGCAATACAGCATGGCACGCAGTGCCGGCGCGGATCTGGAAAAGCTCGTTTTGCACGGTGGCGGGCGTTCAGCAGAAGTGGTCAATATGGAACAACTGTATTTATATGAAAAGGACGCGCTACCACAGCAGCAAAGTCCGGGTAGCTGGGAAGATATTTTACAGCGTCGAGGTTTTACCGGTGTAGTCGACCATGTTCTCGATCGTCTGGATGCACCAGAGCAGTGTAGCATTCGTGCCGATCTGGTACTGGATACGCATCAGCTAGTTGAACAATTAATTGCCGATCTATAATAATAAGCGGGCAACCGTGACAAAGGAGACCGAATGATGAGTGATTTTGATGATATGGAGATGACACACGCGGAAATGATCAAGAAGCGTGAGGAGCAGATTGTAGAAAGCTACCGTCAGGATGAAGACATGATGATTCTGGTGTTCACGCAGTGGTGTGTGAATCGGGGACTGGATGCACGCGAGCTGTATTATAGTGCTTATCCAGATCAGCTCGACAATCCACGCCTAGAGCAGGGCATTCGTTTAACGGTGCCCAAAGAAGAAGCTGGCGAGATTCCAGATGATACACTATTTGGCGTATTGTCGATGTATGGAAATGACGATCTAGCTTTTGCGGTAAGCGAAGCGCTGGATGCACGTCAGAAACTGCAACAGCGTCAGTCTATGGATGAGGAGTAATTTCAGGCTGGTAATGGAACGAACAGATGATGTGTAGAGCGCCAGTTAGATATGGAGCAAGATGTAGTTGAATTTAAAGTTAGCTGTAGAGTTACAGGTGATTTATTGAAAATGACTTGCTAGGACCCGCAAACTCGTATGGGTGTAAACAGCATGGAATGAAGAGAAGGAAATAAGGGGGAAGGACGACTTACAGTGTTAGCGGCTTTCTAACACAAGGTCAAATGAAAAAGTGATTTTTGCATAGCAAAATATGGTACAACTTTTGAGCATGGGAATGTACCCTGTATTCCTACTTCGTAGATTCCTGTGCGAGCACGGAGTCCGTCCCCTTATTTCTTCTCGGAATAGTGTCTGCCCTAAGCATCCAAGTTTGCTAGACATACACAGAAAGCGTTAATTACAGCTTGTCTATCGCCCATCCAACACCGTATTCTTTTTAATCCATTTGAAAAGGATACGGTGTTATACCTATAGCAACATGCCAACGATTTTGCTGTAAGTCAAATGTATACAACGGCTAAAATGAAATGTCATAATATTGATAAGCTTCATATGCTGAAAGGATAGGTGAGCCGAGATGAAATATGACATTTTGTATGAAGGCGCGTTTGCAATGTTGAAGGTACATATCGAACAGGGAGAAACGATCAAAGCGGAATCCGGCGCGATGGTCTCCATGTCCCCGAATGTAGAAATTAAAGGTACACTGGATGGCGGACTGATGGGTGGTCTGGGACGTATGTTAACCGGAGAGAAATTCTTTTTTCAAGAGCTGCGTTCCAATCATGGACCTGCGGAAGTGTTGTTAGCTCCATCGAGTATTGGCGATGTGACTGCCGTTGAATTGGATGGATCGTATAGCTTGTTTGTGCAAAAAGATGGATTTTTGGCAGGTACATCAGGTATTGAAGTGGGCACACAGATGCAAAACTTGAAAAAAGGATTATTTTCCGGTGAAGGTTTCTTTATTATCGAAATCCGAGGCAGAGGGACGGTATTCTTATCCTCGTACGGTTCGATTCATGCGATTAATCTATCACAAGGCGAAGAGGTTATTGTTGATAACGCTCACCTTGTTGCATGGCCAGGATATATGAATTACAAAATAGAAAAAGCATCAAAAGGCTGGTTGTCCACAGTGACGAGTGGCGAAGGGATTGTTTGCCGCTTCCGTGGCGAAGGAGTTATTTTAATCCAGACACGTAATCCAGCAGGATTTGGCAACTGGATTCGGCAGTTTGTTCCGAGTAAGTAAAGGTTGTAGCAGAGCAAGTTAGAGACGAATAAAGTCACATGGTAAAGGCAAGACATGTATTGCTTTTGAAAATACATGCGCAGTATACGATAAAATTATTACATTTGACGCTAACGAATACTAAGATGAATTAAAATTACACATCGTAAAGGCAGTGCACGTATCCTTTCTTGGAGTACATGCACTGCCTTTTTTACGTTCTGACGAAAAATGTAGATAAAAAACTAAAAAATCGACAATTCAGTGCAGGGATGGGGAGAAAAATGGCGAATAATGTTTGAAAGGTAGTTGAATAGTGTAAAGAAGTATATTACTCGTCACTCATTAAAAACGCCTATTTTCGACATTAAACTTCTTGTAAATCGGAATTACTCCTAAAAAATAGTTGAATTTTTTAATGTTTTTATAAATATGCACTTGGCATCTGTCTACTGATATGGTTTAATAATAACAATTACGATTTGAAAATTTTGTAGATAAATGTAGAATAATGATATTGGAGGAGAACTACAATGATGAAAGCAACGGGTATTGTGAGAAAAGTAGATGAGCTTGGACGTGTCGTAATTCCGATTGAACTTCGCCGTATCATGAATATTGATGTGAAAGACGGTCTGGAAATTTTTGTCGATAGCGATCGTATCATTCTTAAAAAGTATGAGCCTTCTTGCATTTTCACAGGTGATACCGAAGACCTGGTATATTTCAAAGGTAAACTGATCAGCCGTAGTGTAATTGAAGAGTTAAACCGTTTGCATAGCGCACAGAAATAATTAGTTTATTGTTTACCCTATGTTATTACAATAGTGTATATCGTTACTTCAATGATATAAATGATGTATATAAGCAAACAGGCATATTGGTACAGCATCTGCTGCCAATATGCCTGTTTTAATTGTAGAGTGAAACATGTTGTTGTCTGATTGTGCATGAATACATAAATTAATAAACATATAAGTTCATAATAAAAATATGTTTTCTACATATTCATCTGCATCTACAATTACTTACACTCACACACTCACACACTCACACACTCACACACTCACACACTCACACACTCACACACTCACACACTCACAATGCTGCATATTCCTCATCTGGATCAGCCTCGCACACTCACTCCCCGTATTACGTAATATGCTGCTGCTCTCGTTTCGTTAAGCGGAATTCCTTGGGCGACATGCCGAAGCGTGATCGAAAAACGCGGTGAAAGTACGTGTAGTTGGCAAAGCCTGAAGATTCAGCAACTTCTTCCAGTGGCATGGGACTGAACATAATTCGCTCCTGTGCCATATTAAGCCGCACATCAAGCGCATACTGCATAATCGTAGTGTCGAATGCTTCCTTGAACAGGTGAACGGCTCTGGAAATGCTAATGCCGATATGTAGCGCAACATCCTCTAATTTAAAGGCGGAAGAAGCATTTTCTTCAATATAGCTTTTGATTTGATAAGCCAGATAAGTGCGAGGGCCACCGGTAGGTTGCTCTGCCAGATATCGATCCACTGACAGGCACAGTATCTTCATATAGTAGCTGCAAATTTCCGGATAGGGATTATCGATCCGTCTCTTTTCCATCGCAATCTGGCGCATCAGATCGGTAATATTGTCGGTCAGTGGGATTTTGATCTTGCTTGGACGGCCTTGTTCATGCCACCAGCGATCTGCCCATTCTCCACCGAAAAAGATATGATAGTCGCCGCTTTCCACCGTCTGTTTGCCTGTTGAGCCTTGTGTATAATCGATTTGTAACTCATACGGCTCATCAGGTCCATACATATGCAGATCACCCACCTCTACATCGACAAGCTTGCCATTTGAGCGAAGCTGACAATTGCCCTCCGTTTGTAAACGAAATAAATAATTTTGAATACCGTCTGGCTCATGCATATAAAAAGGCTTCCTATGAAAGGAGTAACCTGCTGTAAAAACTTTACAATCTTCTCCGTGTCCTTCCATTCAACGTTCCTCATTTCAGCAACAAATTTAAATTTTGACCAAATTGTTCATGTTTTAATCATATTATTCATTTTAATTGAAACGATTTCGTAATACTATGGTTACGAGCCAAAAACAACATAAAAGGACAGCTTCTGGTTTGCACCGATTGTGCAAACGGAAATAAAGCAGCAGGCTGGACCTGAAACTCGCGGACAATCGTATCGATAAGTCCATTGTACATAGGGGTTATCATGCGCTTGGTAAGCATCAAAGGAGGATTACCCGTGCAGCGAATGAAAGCCGGATTAATCGGATGTGGCAACATCAGCGCTATTTATTTTACGAACTTGAAATCGAGTCCGGTGATCGAAATTGTAGCCTGTGCCGACATGGTGAAAGAGCGTGCAGAGGAACGGGCCAAAGAATTTGGTATTGAAAACGTCTTCACACCGGAAGAAATGCTACAACAGGACGATATTGAACTCATTATTAATCTGACGATTCCCGCAGCACATGCTGGTGTCAATCTAGCAGCTTTAGCGGCAGGTAAACATGTGTATGCGGAGAAGCCGCTGGCCGTATCGCTTGACGATGGTCGTCGCACGCTGGAGAAAGCGAAGGAAACCGGCAAACGTGTCGGTAGTGCACCGGATACATTTCTTGGTGCAGGTCTGGAAACGGCGCGTAAAGCGATTGATGATGGGCTGATTGGTCGTCCGATTGCAGCGTCTGCCTTTATGATGGGAGCAGGGCCGGAAGGCTGGCATCCCGATCCAGAATTTTTCTATGCACCGGGTGGTGGCCCGATGTTCGATATGGGACCGTATTATTTGACGGCGCTTACAAGCCTGCTTGGTTCCATGACACGGGTAAGTTCATCAACAGGCATTCAGATGCCAGATCGTAAAATTCATAGCGGCCCGAAGGCAGGTACGCCAATTCGCGTGGAAACACCGACTCATCTTGCCGGTACGATCGACTTTGAAAATGGCGTGATCGCTACAATGGTAACTAGCTTCGATATTCCAGGCGGCGCTCAATTGCCTCGTATCGAGATTTATGGCACGGAAGGTACACTGGATTTGCCAGACCCGAACTTCTTCGATGGTACGGTGCGTCTCAAACGTGCAGGTTCGGATCAGTTTGAAGAACTGCCGCCGGTATTTGAACCGATCAGCAATGATCGCGGCAAAGGCGTGAGTGAGATGGTACAGGCGGTTCGTGAAAATCGTCCGCATCGCGCAAGCGGTGAGCTTGCTTATCATGTGCTTGAGGTGATGCATGCGTTCCAGCGTTCATCCCTTGAAGGGAAGCATGTGATTATCGAAAGCCGCGCAGGTTACCGTCAGGGTAGTGTGTATCAATAACAAGAACAAGAACACTGCTTCGCAACGAGTTCATAACGAGCAGGAAGAGCAACATTTTATTTTAACGCAACATTGGATTTTAAAACGAAATATTGGAGTTTAAGCTGAGTCCGAACCATCATTTCAGCAATCATGCAAACGTATAGCACCCGGTACAGGCATTATGATATCGATCTACTACTATATGACACAGGAGTGAATAACATTATGTTAAAAGTAGGATTGCAACTGTTTACCGTTCGTGAAGATCTGGAACGTGATTTCGAAGGTACGATCGCTAAAATCGCCGAGCTTGGCTATCAAGGTGTAGAATTCGCTGGCTTTTACGGTCGTAGTGCAGAGCAGATTAATGATTTGTTGAAAAAGCACAATCTCGAAGTGGTAGGTTCACATACGCAATACGCTGATCTCGTCAATGATGCGCAATCGCTGATCGATTACAACAAAGCGATTGGCAATAAATATATTATCGTTCCTTACCTGTCAGAAGAGCAACGTGGGAACTGGCCTGACATTTTCGCTAACCTGCGTAAAATCGCCGAAGTTTGTAACCAGAATGACGTTGTACTGCTGTACCATAACCATGATTTTGAATTGACCGAGAAAATCGGCGAGCATACGGTACTCGATGCACTGTATGCCGAATTGCCTGCTGACCTGATTCAAGTTGAGCTGGATACCGCATGGGTACAATACAGCGGCTATGATGCGGTTGAATATATTGAGAAATATGCAGGTCGTCTGCCACTCGTACACTGGAAAGACTTTAAACGTACCGACGATGGCATTCAGATGATGGAGCTAGGCGAAGGTGAAGTTGCGGTTGCTCGTGTAGGCGATGCAGCGGATAAAGCGGGTGCAGAGTGGATCATTGTCGAGCAGGATAACAGCCTGCAAGCGCCGATGCAAAGTATCGAACAAAGCATCAACTGGGTGAAAAGCTATGGCGCTAAAGGAGGACCTGTGAATGTCTGAGCAAGTTTTGAATATCGGCATTATCGGCTGCGGCGGCATCGCGCAGGGCAAGCATTTGCCAAGCCTCGCCAAACAGCCACTCGCACGCATCGTTGCTTTTTGCGATATTGTGGAAGAACGCGCAACCGAGGCAGCTGAGCAATACGGCGCTGAAGGCGCTAAAGTATACACCGATTACAAACAGTTATTGCAAGATAGCAGCATCGATGTCATTCATGTGTGTACACCAAACGATTCGCATGCAGTCATTAGCATCGATGCGCTGGAAGCTGGCAAGCATGTACTGTGTGAAAAGCCGATGGCAAAAACGACAGAAGAAGCACGTGCAATGGTCGAAGCAGCCAAGCGTACCGGTAAAAAGCTGTCAATCGCTTACCAGAATCGTTTCCGCGATGACAGTCTGTACTTGAAGCAGATGGTGGAAGAAGGCGATCTGGGCGATGTGTATTATGGCAAAGCGATTGCACTGCGTCGCCGCGCTGTACCAACATGGGGCGTATTTCTGGATGAAGAAAAGCAAGGCGGCGGCCCGCTGATCGATATCGGTACGCATGCACTTGATCTGACACTATGGCTGATGGATAACTATAAGCCGAAAACGGTGCTCGGTTCTACATTCCACAAGCTTGGCCCACGTGCAAATTCCGCAAATGCTTTTGGTCCGTGGGATCCGGAGAAATTCAAAGTGGAAGATTCCGCTTTTGGATTTATCACGATGGAAAATGGGGCTGTGATCGCGCTGGAATCTAGCTGGGCGCTGAATGTGCGTAATTTTGGCGAGGCACAAGCATTGCTGTGTGGTACCGAAGGCGGCGCCGATATGAGCGATGGACTGCATATTAACGGCGAAAAGAACGGTCGTTTGATCGATAGCCAGGTGGATCTTGGCTCAGGCGGAGTTGCTTTTTATTCTGGTGAAGCGGAAGACGCAGGTGCACGTGAAGCGAGAATGTGGCTGGAAGCGATCGTGAACGATACAGAGCCGCTTGTGAAGCCAGAACAGGCGCTGGTCGTTACACAGATTCTGGAAGCGATCTATGAATCTGCACGTACAGGCAAAGCGATTGAGCTGCAACCGGAAGCGATCACAGTGTAATGTTGTAACCAAATGAATGGTTGTATTAACGCGGATGGAATGTAGAGAACGTTCGATTTTTTTAGAGTAAGAGGTTGGAGATGAGATCGCACAGGGACTAAGATGTGTCAGGTATTCTAATCTATATGTTTGCTGTGAACGATAGTGGGCAAGCAGATGGAAATGAGATTACGGATCGGTAATTTCCTAGCCATATTGTTTCCGCGTGATCAAAGCTATTGATATTAGATATTTATAAAATTTTATTCATAAATTAACGGAAATACCAAACTTTATTGGCGCTCGGTTCGTAGTAATAAGTAGAAGACTATTCGACACAATCGGACACGACAGCGACCATTCCTTTACCTAAAAAACGGATGAGCCAGGAGGACAAACGAATGAAATTGGGCGTATTTATGGTATTGCTGAACAACAAGAGTTTCGAGGAGGCGCTTGACTATGTAGCTGAAAAGGGAGTCAAGGCAGTAGAGATCGGTTCCGGTGGTAATCCCGGTGCTGTACACTGCAAGCCGGATGAACTGCTGGCAGATGCAGGTAAACTGCGCGAGTTCAAAAAAGCAGTAGAGTCCCGTGGTTTAACGATCAGTGCACTGAGCTGTCACGGTAACCCACTGCACCCGCAAAAAGCGATTGCACAGGAATCCCATGATGATTTTGTGAAATCCGTTCAATTGGCACAAAAGCTTGATGTACCTGTCGTTAATACATTTTCCGGTTGTCCAGGTGACAGCGACAATGCCAAATATCCGAACTGGCCGGTAGCACCGTGGCCAAATGACTACACCGAGCTGCTCGACTGGCAATGGAATCAAAAAATTATTCCGTACTGGACCGAAAACGGAAAGTTCGCTTCCGATCATAATGTAAAAGTTGGGATTGAGCTGCACGGCGGCTTCTCCGTCCATACACCAGGCACGATGTTGCGTCTGCGTGAAGCGGCTGGTGAGGCCATCGGAGCCAATTTGGACCCAAGTCATATGTGGTGGCAGGGCATCGATCCGGTGGCTGCAATAAAAATTTTGGGGAAACATGGCGCAATTCATCATTTTCATGCTAAAGATACGCTTACAGACACCGATAATATGAATATGAACGGCGTCACGGACATGCACTCCTATGCGGAGATGCAAGACCGCGCATGGCAGTTCCGCACTGTAGGCTATGGTCATGATTTGAAAACTTGGGCTGATATCATTAGTGCGCTTCGTCTTGTAGGCTATGACTATGTTGTCAGCATTGAACATGAAGACGGATTGATGTCCGTCAATGAGGGTTTTACTAAAGCCGTCCACAATTTACAACAAGTAATGATCGAAGAAGAACTTGGCGAGATGTGGTGGGTTTAATAACAGGGAGGCATTAATCGTATGATTAACGTAACAGTCTGGAATGAATTTGTACATGAGCAAATCCGCGACGACGTGAAGGCTATATATCCAGAGGGAATCCACAAAGTACTGGCAGATGGACTGTCTAAGGAAGGCTTTGCCTGCCGTACAGCTACACTCGACCAGGAAGAACACGGTCTTACCGAATCTGTGCTGAACTCGACCGATGTCATGCTGTGGTGGGGCCATACGGCTCACGATCTGGTTGACGATGACATTGCAGAAGCAGTGGTACGTCGGGTTCACGAAGGAATGGGACTCATCGTTCTTCATTCCGGACATTTCTCGAAACCGTTCAAGCAACTGATGGGTACGAGCTGTGATCTGAAATGGCGTGTAGCAGACGAGCAAGAAATTCTGTGGTGTGTGAATCCGACACATCCCATCGCTCAAGGTGTGAATCCTTCGATCACGCTTGATAAAGAAGAAATGTACGGCGAATTCTTCGATGTTCCTGCTCCAGATGAACTAGTGTACTTGAGCAACTTTGAGGGTGGAGAAGTGTTCCGCAGTGGCTGCACGTACCGTCGCGGTCATGGCAAAATCTTCTACTTCCGTCCAGGTCATGAAACGTATCCGACCTACCATAATGAAGATATTATGCACATCATTGCTAACGCTGTACGCTGGGCGTATCCAGCTACCAATGCGCGTCCACAATTTGGTCGTACCGAGCCGCAACGTGCGATTGCAGCACGTCATCTGACCATCTAATACGATTAGCGTAGATGAACGATCGACAAGCTAGCGTTTGTGCTCGGATCATCGTAGTGAACTCGAAATGAGCTAGCGGTACAGGCAAAATGATGTACGGATATAGACCAGTATAGAAGAAGGCTGTTACCTTGTTGCATAATGAAATAATATGCAGCAAGCCCCTGTTAATCATACTGAAAGTAACCGTTCATACGGTATCGATTGCCGGTAAGCCTACCTTTTATGTGTTGCCATGAGCTGCATAATCATTGTATGGCGTGTTCGAAATGCGTCTGCCGGGTAATATAGCGGCAGACGCATTTTTGCGTGGAAGTCATCAGTTATCGTCGCCACAAATCCACTCTGTCCATTGTATTCGCGATCATTCGTTACGAATATAATTTTGCCTGATATAGCATAATAGGCATCGGGAAGCGAGTCTGTACAATTGATGTCTGCACAGTGTCTGCCAGGTCATAGGTTGGGTATAGGTGAAACGTATAAGAGAGGTCTACTTCATCAAAGCAAAGGAGCGATGCAGATGGTTCATCATAGACCACATGTTGAACAGAACGCGCAGCAAGCAGCACAGTCTCAGCATTCCAACGAGCAATCTTTTCATATCGGTCATGTGCCGCTGCCGCCGGAGCTGGTGGAAGCTTGTATGCGACGTGTAGAAGGCAAGCAACTGGAAGGCTTTTTAGCTGGATTTGGAAAATGGCCGGGCGATATTATGCTTGTAGGCGAAGCACCTGGTGGCAATGAAATTGTGCAGGGCCGCCCCTTTTGCGGACAGGCAGGTAAAGTGCTGGATGAATATTTACAAATTGCAGGGTTAACGCGTGATGATCTGTATATGACCAGTTCAGTGCGTAGCCGCCCGTATCGGGATCGTCCTGTCAAAGGTCATCCAGAGCGTATGAGTCGTTCGAATCGCACGCCGACCGCCAGTGAAATTTTTGCCCATGCGCCCATTCTGGATTATGAATTATCGGTGGTGAAGCCGCGTCTATTACTCACCGTCGGTAATATTGGGCTACAGCGTTTACTTGGTAGTGGCGTGCGTGTATCCGATATTCATGGACAGCCAAGACAGAGTACGATTCAGCATGTGGATCAAGATCATCCAGAGCGCGGTTATATCGAAGGAACAGAATCGTATTGGATTTTCCCGTTATATCATCCAGCTGCAATATTATATAATCGTTCGCTGGAGTCTGTCATTGAGCAGGATTTACAGCGATTGCGTGATTTTTTGCAAGAAGAAGTATGGATATCGGGTTAAATACAATAGAACAATACGTTTGAGCGATTTTAAATTCAACTATTTGTGAGATCGCTCGAATACAGGAACTAGCGCGAACGGAGCAACCGGCAAACACGGATTTTGCAGCGGCGGTAACTTGTTCACTGGAATGAGTCTCTATGAGCATTCCAGAATTGACACAGTCGAACGGCAATCACAGCTTTCAAATATAAGCAAGAGCAAACTATTATTATAGTGGATGATTTTTCATAAGGAATCTTACAAAACCGCGTAACGAAGCGCACAAATTGGGATGTTTTCGTTTTCTTATGATAGGAAATATGGTAAGATATTTGTGCTAACTTATTGTAAGTTAAAGTCTGTGAATAATGAGTTTAATTATTATCCATATGTGATTTGGCAATGGACCAGTAAAGAGGTGAAATGATGGAACAGCATCAATTGGGATTGTGTCCGCGCTTTGAGACAGCCTTTTCGTTCCTGGGTAAACGCTGGAACGGCCTCATCATTCAATCCTTGATGAGCGGACCGAAACGGTTCAAAGACATATCGAACCTCATTCCGATGATGAGCGATAAAATGCTCTCAGAGCGTATGAAAGATCTGGAAGCTAGCGGCATACTGGTACGACAGGTATACCCGGAAACTCCAGTCCGGATTGAGTACGAATTGACAGAAAAAGGTCGCGCCCTTAAGCCGGTCATGGAGCAAATTCAGAGCTGGGCAGAGCACTGGGTAGACTAATGTATACATGCTGTCTGCAAGGCGGCGGTATCGCAACATAAAAAAGCTTTCCCCGGGACCACTCCGGTGGAAAGCTTTTTTCGCATAGTCAGCAGTACATTCACGTATATCCGGTGCAAGGGGAGGAGGGGAGTCGATTAGATCCGACAGATTTCTTTTGGACACAGCTCGCAATGACAAACTTCTTGCAGCGCCTCCAGATCATGAACAATAATCATACCGTGCTCATACTCGATCGTTTCTTTTTTACGCAGGTCGCTAAGCATACGGTTGACGCTCTCGCGTGTAGCGCCGATCATATTCGACAGATCGGTATGGGTGATCTTTTTGTTAATTAGAATCGAGCCATCTTCATTATGAGGTTCACCGTAGGTGTTGCTCAGACGAATCAATGTCGAACAGAGTGCACCCGGTTTACCGTACAGCATCAGGTCACGCACTTTCGTTTGCGTCAGACGATGATGTGTGCCCATCCATTTCATAAAATCAATCGCAAAGTCACAGTGCTGGCAAATGATCAGCTCCAGATCTTTATGATCGATCACCGATACCTCCGTATCTTCCAGTGCCTCAGCCGTGAAACCGAGTCGTGTGCCTGAGAACAGATCCGCCTGACCGATAATATCGCCAGCTTGATACATGTACAAAATGAGTTCTTTGCCTTCATCTGTCGATTTGGTTAATTTAACCCGTCCATTTTTAATGTAAAAAAGCTTATCCGAGATATCGCCTTCCCAAAATAGATGCGATCCTGCTGCTATACTGCGATCTGTCGCATAAGCAAGCATGCGCTCCAGATTGGCAGGCGAGAAGCTACTGGTGTTGCTATTTTCCAACTGCTTCGTCAATTCCATTGGTTTGTTCATCATTGTTCCTCTCCTTTATGTCCCCATTATACGTGAAAATAACCAGATTGCATTAAATTAAAGGAAAAATTGGTAAAATTAATTGATATATGTCACTTCATCTCTATATGTTATCGGTAAGAGGAAAAGAAACTTTAAATTTTAATAGTTTGTGATTATTTTCACTTATAGTATAACGCGATATGATTCAAAATGCAAAAGCAAAAAACAGGAAAAGAAAATTTTTAAAAATTAAAATTGATTGTGAAAAATATCACATTATGATTTTTGTCTCTATGCTATGATCAGTGCGTAGACAAGAGCAACACACATTCTGAGGAGGATGAGAGAAATGGCTGTTAAAAATGATGCTGCCCGTACTGTAGAGTTGACTGCACAGGAAGAGATTCAAAAGCAGATCGATAAAGCGAACAAAGCTTACTCCGCATTTATGAAAATGGATCAAGAACAGATCGATCGTATCGTACAGGCGATGGCGCTTGCCGGACTCGACAAGCATATGCACCTTGCTAAAATGGCAGTAGAAGAAACTGGCCGCGGTGTATATGAAGATAAGATTACGAAAAACATTTTCGCGACCGAATATATTTACCATAGCATCAAAAATGAAAAAACGGTTGGTGTCATCGAGGATAACGCGTATGACAACTTCCAAAAAATTGCGGAGCCGGTCGGCATCATTATGGGGATTACACCAGTCACGAATCCGACTTCCACCACGATGTTCAAAGCATTAATCGCGATCAAAACACGTAACCCGATCATCTTCGGTTTTCATCCATCTGCACAACAATGTAGCCGCGAAGCTGCGAAAACATTGCTGGAAGCAGCGGTGAAGCATGGTGCACCAGCCGATTGTATCCAGTGGATCGAAAATCCATCGATGGATAAAACGAATGCGCTAATGAATCATCCTGATGTAGCGCTCATTCTAGCTACCGGTGGTGGGGCGATGGTCAAAGCAGCGTATAGCTGTGGTAAACCAGCACTTGGCGTAGGTCCTGGTAACGTACCTGCTTTTATCGAAAAAAGCGCGGATTTGAAACAGGCGGTTACTGATCTGATTCTATCTAAATCGTTTGATAATGGGATGATCTGTGCATCCGAGCAGGCGGTTGTTATCGAAGAACCTGTATTCGATCAAGTGAAAAAGCTGATGATCGATAATGGCTGCTATTTCCTCAATAAAGAAGAAGTGGCTAAGCTGACCGCTGGCGCCATGAATGTGGACAAATGTGCAGTCAATCCGGCGATTGTCGGACAACCTGCGACCAAAATTGCGGAAATGAGCGGAATTACCGTACCGGCAGATACGAAAATTCTCGTTGCTGAGCTGGAAGGCGTGGGCACCAAATATCCATTGTCTGCTGAAAAGCTAAGCCCGGTACTTGCTTGTTATAAAGTTAAAAATGCCGATCAAGGGATCGAACGCGCTGCGCAAATCGTTGAATTTGGCGGCATGGGACACTCTTCGGCCATTCACTCGAATAATGAAGAAGTCATTCAAAAATTCGCAGATCGTCTGCAAACCGGACGGATTATCGTTAATTCGCCATCGACACATGGCGCAATCGGAGACATTTACAATACGAATCTGCCATCGCTGACACTTGGCTGCGGATCGTATGGACGCAACTCCACTTCGTCGAACGTCACTGCTGTCAATCTGATCAACATTAAAAGGGTGGCTCGCCGTACCGTGAATATGCAATGGTTCAAAATCCCATCGAAAGTATACTTTGAAAAAGGCTCGACCCAATACCTTGCCAAAATGCCAGACATTAGCCGCGTTGCGATCGTAACTGATCCGATGATGGTACAACTCGGTTATGTGGAAAAAGTAGAACATTATCTGCGTCAACGTCAAACGCCGGTAGCGATCGAAGTATTCTCCGAAGTCGAACCCGATCCATCGACGGCAACCGTAGAACGCGGTCGTCAAATGATGGAACGCTTCCAGCCTGACTGCATTATCGCACTCGGTGGCGGTTCGCCAATGGATGCTGCCAAAGGCATGTGGCTGTTTTACGAATATCCAGATGTGAGCTTTGACAATCTGAAACAGAAATTTATGGATATCCGCAAACGGATTTACAAATACCCACATCTCGGTCAAAAAGCACAATTCGTCGCCATCCCAACCACATCGGGTACAGGTTCGGAAGTAACATCGTTCGCTGTTATTACGGACAAAGAAAAAGGCAATACCAAATACCCACTGGCTGACTATGAGCTGACTCCAGACGTAGCGATCGTAGACCCTGAATTTGTCTACAGCCTGCCACGTGTAGCAGTAGCGGACACCGGAATGGACGTACTGACTCATGCGATCGAAGCGTATGTATCAAATATGGCGAACGACTACACCGATGGTCTGGCGATCAAAGCGATCCAGCTCGTATTCCAATACCTGGAACAGTCGGCATTGACCGGCGACAAACTGGCACGCGAAAAAATGCACAATGCTTCGACGATTGCCGGTATGGCATTTGCCAACGCCTTCCTCGGTATCAACCATAGTCTGGCGCACAAATGGGGCGGACAATATCACACTGCACACGGTCGTACCAATGCGATTCTAATGCCACACGTTATTCGCTATAATGCGAAAAAACCGACCAAGTTCTCGTCGTTCCCGAAATATTCGCACTTTATCGCTGACGAGCGTTATGCTGAGATTGCCCGCATTTTGGGACTGCCCGCTCGTACTACTGAAGAAGGCGTAAACAGCCTGGTCAACGCCATCCGCGATATGAACCGTAAGCTGGGCATCCCTGAGACATTCCAGGAACTTGGCTTTGATGCCAAAGATTTTGAATCGCGTGTAGACTATCTGGCTGACCGCGCATTTGAAGATCAATGTACAACAGCGAATCCAAAAATGCCGCTCGTGACCGAACTGGCGGATGTGTACCGCAATGCGTTCTATGGTCGGTTTGAGTAATTGCCGTAAGCACGTAGGCATACAATCATGGAAAGATTATTTTGAAAAGTATGCCTAGCTATTACCCGCTATTGTTTCGACTTGATATGTAGCCCATGCTGCCTATGCAATCTGTTTCTCCTCCCATCATATAGATCTTTGGCTCCTGCTTGTCCCATTGGGAATTGGGATGGGCAGGGGTCTTTTTTGTGCTGGGGGTAGGGTGAATCTGCTCATGCAACTGCGTGGATGATTCGTGTAGAGTATTATAGTTTGTACATGATGTGGGATGTGGGCGTTACTTGACTTGTGAGGGTAACATCTTTATAGAGATGGAGCCTACACCACTCCGGTAAGGAATAAGGGAACGGACTCAGATGGAGCAATGAGGATCTATGGAATAGAAGGTACTTGTAAATTCTCATCGCTCCAAAGAGATAAGATATTTTGCTTCCGCAAAAATCCCTTTTCATTGAACCCTGTGTTAGAAAATCACTAACACTAAAGCTGTAAGATATTTTGCCTTGCAAAAATCATTGTTTGATTGAACTCCGTGTTAGAAGATCACTAACACTAAAGCTGTAAGATATTTTGCTTGGCAAAAATCATTGTTTCATTGTACCTCGTGTTAGACGAGCATTAACACTATAAATCGACCTTTTCCCTTATTTCTTTCCCTCCGTTTTAGGGCGTGTTTACTAACATCAATGATCATATAGTTCTATATCATTCATATTCCAGCGTTAGAATAAGAGTTATTTCTAAAATCTATATACTCTCTGATGACAGTGGAAATCCAAAATATGTAAGTTTATATGCAACATATTCGTTACTAGCTAAGAAATAACAGCAAAGCAGTCACATCCTAATATAATTCAAAATAGCCCTTAAAAGTGCGAACCCCAAGCTCCCATAAAATCCCTAGGAGGTTCGCGCCCCTTGCTACGCAAGGGATTTGAGGTTTTTTGTTGTATTTTGAACCGATTTCCAGTAGGCTAAAACGGAGGTTCGCGATTTTGATCTGTTTTTCCCTTGCTACGAAAGGGCTGAAAAGGTATACAGTCACTCTCCGTGCGAGAGTGTGGATTGAAAGAGCGTTACGTGATTGTCGTTGTACTCGTTGATAAGTCACTCTCCGTGCGAGAGTGTGGATTGAAAGAATTTGGAGATAGGATCGATAGCTGCATAAAAAAAGTCACTCTCCGTGCGAGAGTGTGGATTGAAAGTTTTGAAAGATGGTTATATGAGAACCGATTATGGGAGTCACTCTCCGTGCGAGAGTGTGGATTGAAAGTATCGGTTATAATGAACCATTGTCTCGTCCGCTGGTCACTCTCCGTGCGAGAGTGTGGATTGAAAGCTTTAGCAGACACCTTTTGTTCGTTAACTAACGTGGTCACTCTCCGTGCGAGAGTGTGGATTGAAAGGGATAAAGTGAATGAATTCCAATCATCCGAATAACCCGTCACTCTCCGTGCGAGAGTGTGGATTGAAAGATGGTGTCCGATGCGTGTATGTACACCATAATGAAGTCACTCTCCGTGCGAGAGTATGGATTGAAATCCCTCTGGGGACTGCACCCGCTGCGGCATTCAAAAGTCACTCTCCCTACGAGAGTGACTTTAAACATCTAAATTTGTATTTTTAGTTTTAATGTAGTATCTGAGCCTTCCTAATGCGAGAATCTCAGAACAGAGGCAAGGAAACAAGAGGAAAGGACGATTTCTAGTGTTAGCGATCTTCTAACACGTGGTTCAATGAAGAGTGATTTTTGTGGAAGCAAAATATCTTACTGCTACGAAACATGGGGAATCTACCGTTACCTCTAATCCATAGATTCCCCATGTTCCACCTGAGTCCGTCCCCTTATTCCTTGACGGAGTGGAGTATGCCAATTCACCTCTGTTACCACACATCACACTAACAGGTTCATTCAAATCCCAACCACCACATTTGCATTATTCCAAATCCCCACCAACTGTATCCAAAATCCCAACCCCCTGTATGAACAAAATACATAGCCCTCCTTAGCACAATCCCCATTTCAAGCCAGCGCCTATAACAGCACACGACTTGCAATGTAAACCAACTGTACTACAAATCCAACCCATCTGTATCCACTACAGAACGTGATAAAAATCATAATAACTACCCCCAACTGTGATATTTATCACATATTTACAGCCGTCCATCCCCCATAATAAAGACATAGCCAGAACACAACTCACTGGCGCAGGATGACAAGTCAGCGCATAACAATATTTGTGATTTAATTCACAAATCATGGAGGGATTATCAATGTCCGTAATCGAACGCAACGTACAGGAAAACATCCAGCAAGCCTGGAGAGGATTCAAGCAGGGGAAATGGACAAATCATGTAGACACCAAAAACTTCATTGATGAAAATATCAAGCCTTATGTTGGTAACGAAGCTTTTCTGGCCGGCCCTACTCAAAATACAAATGATCTGTGGGACATCGTATCCCGTCTATCTCGTGAAGAACGTGAACGTGGTGGGGTATGGGATGTGGATGTGAACACACCAGCTTCGATCGTATCTCATGGACCCGGCTATCTCGACAAAGCCAAAGAGCAAGTGGTTGGCGTACAAACGGATGAGCCGTTCAAACGCGCTATTCAGCCTTACGGTGGCATTCGCATGGTGATCGATGCTTGTAAAGCGTATGGCTTTGAAGTTCCGCAATCCGTGATCGACATTTTCACCAATATCCGCAAAACGCATAATCAGGGTGTATTTGATGCTTACACCGCTGAGATTCGCGCCGCTCGCAAATCCGGTATTGTGACGGGTTTGCCTGATGCGTATGGTCGTGGTCGCATTATCGGTGACTATCGTCGTGTCGCTTTGTACGGCGTAAACTTCTTGATGAAACAAAAACAACAGGAGCATGACGAAACATTGGGCGAGTACATGGATGAAGCAACGATTCGTCAGCGTGAAGAGATTAGCGAGCAGTACAGAGCGCTGAACGAACTGAAACAGATGGCTGCGGATCATGGCTTTGATATTTCCAAACCCGCGCAAAACGCAAAAGAAGCGTTCCAATGGCTGTACTTCGGTTATCTGGCAGCGGTCAAAGAACAAAATGGTGCGGCAATGTCGCTCGGACGTGTATCTTCCTTCCTCGATATTTATATCGAACGCGACATCAAAGAAGGCATACTAACCGAAGAGCAAGCACAGGAACTGGTTGACCATTTTGTAATGAAACTGCGTATCGTCAAATTCCTGCGCACACCGGATTACAATGAACTGTTCAGTGGTGACCCTACATGGGTAACTGAATCGATCGGCGGTATGGCAGTAGACGGCACGACTCGCGTAACGAAAAACAGTTTCCGTTTCCTGCACACCCTATACAATCTCGGTCCAGCACCAGAGCCAAACCTGACCGTACTGTGGTCGGAACAACTGCCGGAAGGTTTCAAAAAATACTGTGCCAAAGTATCGATCGAAACGAGTTCGATCCAGTATGAAAATGATGATCTGATGCGTCCGATCTATGGCGACGACTACGGTATCGCTTGTTGTGTATCCGCCATGCGTATCGGTAAACAAATGCAGTTCTTCGGCGCGCGTGCGAACCTTGCCAAAACGTTGCTGTATGCGATCAACGGTGGTAAAGACGAGAAATCCGGTGCACAGGTCGGTCCTGAATATCCAGCGATCACATCCGAATATCTGGAATACGATGAAGTAATGAAACGCTACAAACCGATGATGCAATGGCTGTCCAAAGTGTATATGGATGCGTTGAACATCATTCACTATATGCATGATCGATACAGCTACGAACGGATCGAGATGGCGCTGCATGACCGTGATATTTTACGCACGATGGCTTGCGGTATTGCCGGACTGTCGGTAGCAGCGGACTCCCTGAGCGCGATCAAATATGCCAAAGTAAAACCGATCCGCAACGAGCAGGGCATCGCGATTGATTTTGAAATTGAAGGCGAATATCCTTGTTATGGTAACAATGATGATCGTGTCGATGCGATTGCAGTTGAATTGGTCGAAAGCTTTATGAGCATGATTCGTCAGCACAAAACGTATCGTGAAGCCGTACCTACTCAATCCGTACTGACGATTACGTCTAACGTTGTATACGGTAAAAAAACAGGGACAACACCGGATGGACGTAAAGCAGGCGAGCCATTTGCACCGGGTGCGAACCCAATGCACGGACGCGATAAAAAAGGTGCACTCGCATCGCTTAGCTCGGTAGCGAAGCTGCCATACGAGCATAGCCTGGACGGTATTTCCAACACCTTCTCAATCGTACCGAAAGCGCTCGGTAAAGAAGAAGAAACACGCAAATCGAATTTGGTTGCGATGCTGGATGGCTATTTCGGTAGTGATGCGCATCATCTGAACGTGAACGTATTTGACCGCGAGCAACTGATGGATGCGATGGATCACCCAGAGAACTATCCACAGCTGACCATCCGCGTATCCGGTTATGCCGTCAACTTTATTAAACTGACACGTGAACAACAACTTGATGTTATTAACCGCACGTTCCACAGCGCGATGTAATCAAATACATGGCTGTAAGTATTCGGTGAGTGCATCAACAGTAGCAGAACATGCTACCACGGATGCCTGACAGTAAGGCTCCACACCACCAATGGCTGCTGGACAGAAGGCTACAGCTGGTAGATCTGGATCGGTTCGCAACATGATCGATATATTGCAAATGGAATGATCTTTTCTTCACATCATTGTTGAGCAGGGTTCATACCATGATTGATATATTGCGAACCGGCAGACTGCTACCGTCGCTATTGGATACAAGATGATCCATATCGATCTGTTCGGTCATACTACTTATGAGAAAGGGGCTGAATGATCATGGTAACAGGCCGTGTTCACTCGCTGGAGACATTTGGTACCGTCGATGGTCCAGGTATTCGTTTCGTATTATTTATGCAGGGGTGTCTGATGAAGTGCCAATATTGTCACAATCCCGATACCTGGAATCTGGATGGAGGTAAGGTGATGCAGCTGGACGAAGTGCTGGCTGAGATTGAGCCTTATCTAAATTATTACCGTAGCTCCGGTGGTGGACTTACCGTTTCGGGCGGCGAGCCAACGCTGCAAGCCCCTTTTGTCAAAGCCTTATTCCGTGAAGTGAAGGAACGCTGGAATTTGCATACTACACTGGATAGCAATGGCTACAATGATGGTGAAAAGATTCATGAGTTGCTTGAAGTGACTGATCTGGTCATGCTCGATCTGAAGCATATTAACGATGAGAAGCATCAAAAGCTAACCGGTGTATCCAATGAGCGCACACTGAAGCTGGCACGGTGGTTATCGGATCATGGCCGCAAAATGTGGATACGACATGTATTTGTACCGGGCATCCATGATGCAGAGGAAGACCTGATCGCACTTGGTGAATTTATCGGCACATTAGATGGGGTGGAGAAGTTTGAAATTTTACCGTACCATCAGATGGGCATTTACAAATGGCAGTCGCTGGGTCGCATCTATCCGCTGGATGGCGTGCCTTCGCCGACAGAAGCCGAGGTGGAACGAGCTTATCGCCTAATTGAACAGGGGCGGCGTCAAACCGCTTGCGTTCGGTAAAAGATAAATGATAGTTGATTTGAAACACATTTGTATTCGGTTAAAAGATGTAACGATGTCAGATGTAAAGTGTAAGGTATGAGCGCTGACGTTGTGAAACACTAGGATTCGTTAAGCATAGATTACATCATAGATGGAACAGTTGCTTCTGCTTGTTTTCCTTTCCGCTCTATCTGCTGTGATACGTTCTGCTGACTGCTGAATCTTAATTCAATACAAGCTTTCCGTCGGTAAACTTATTTCCAATCGTTCATCAAGCATCTTATCGTAACGTGTATCCTGCGTGCAGGAATGATTACACGATGCGGTAAGATGCTTTTTATATGCGACGAAACTTGTTTACAACCGGTGCGGCTCCGTATAATAAATAAAAATGCAGCTAGCCGTCTTACGGACATAAGGGAGGATGAGTAGCATGAATACAGCACTAGCAGGCTGGACGTTGGAGCAGAAAGTTGGACAGCTGTTTGTATGCGGATTTCACGATATTGTACCGGATGAGCCAATCAAACAATTGATACAGCAATATCATATTGGTGGTGTCATTTATTTTCGTCGCAATATCGGTACAGCTACTCAAATCCATAGTCTATCCGCGAGCTTGCAGAATATGGCGAGCCAGCAAGGATTACCGCCGTTACTGATTGCGATTGATCAGGAAGGCGGCATGGTCAGCCGTATAGATGGGGAAGAGCTGAGTCAGATTCCAGGCAATATGTCGCTCGGTGCGGCAGATGATCTGGAGCTTACGGCAGCGGCGGCAACGATCAGTGCGCGTGAGCTGCATGCGCTCGGCATTAATGTGAATTTTGCTCCGTGTGTGGATGTGAACAATAATCCGCGTAATCCGGTCATTGGCGTACGCTCGTATTCGGAAAAGCCGGAAACGGTCGGATTGCACGGTGCGGCTGCAATTGAAGCGATGCAGGCGCAAGGCGTAGCGGCTACAGCCAAGCATTTTCCAGGGCATGGCGATACCGATGTGGATTCCCATTACGGACTTGCTTCGGTACCACATGATCGTCAGCGTCTGGAAGAGATCGAATTGCAGCCGTTTCGCTATGCGATCAAGGCAGGAGCCGATCTGATAATGACGGCTCATGTCATCTTTCCAGCGTTTGAACCAGAGCCTGTACCGGCTACGCTATCTTCATCCGTGTTGACGGGACTGCTGCGCGAACAGATGGGCTATAAAGGGGTAATCGTGACCGATTGTCTGGAAATGCATGCGATTGCAAAGCATTTTTCCATTCCAGAAGCAGCGGTTCGGGCCATACAGGCAGGAGCCGATCTATTGCTGGTCAGTCATACATTGGAAGATCAGATTGCAGCGATTGAGGCGGTTCGAGCTGCTGTGCAGCAAGGACGTATATCGAAGCAGCAGCTTGATGCGGCATTGGAACGGATTTTGGAACTGAAAGCACGGCGACAGATGGATGCACCGCCTGCAAGTGAAGCACAGTTAGCTGCATTGCTTAATGCACACGATACCGAAACCGTACTGCGACGAATCGCCGCTCATAGCATCACGATCGTGAAGGATGAGGGTCAGCTTCCACTCCGACGTTCTGCATCCGCTGTAGAAGGTGTGGTGATCTGGCCGCAGGTTATTCGCCGAACCGAGGTAGATGAGCCTGCACGTTATCAAGTGAATCTGGCTGAAGCTTTATGTTTGCAGGGCTTACCGGCACGTCAGCTTGTTATCGACGTAGAGCCAGACGAGTTGGAGCGTCAGCAGACTATGCAGCAAGCGCAGGAGGCAGGCTTTGTTGTGATGGTTACGTATACAGCCGCAGGCGAGTTACCAGAAGGACAGGCGCTACTCACAAAAACACTGCACGAGCACCTGCATGTGCCGTTTATCGTAGTCTCGATGCGCAATCCGTATGATTTGAACGCATTCCCGGACGTTAAAACGTATATTTGCGCTTATGAAAATCGTAAATATGCCGTAGAAGCAGTAGCAGCGGTGTTGGCAGGCGCAGCAACAGCAACAGGGCGTTTGCCTGTCACCTTAAATGGGCAATACGGCGTGCAGATTTGACCTGGTTGTACGGCTAAGCCTATACATTGAACATGCAGTTCTTCTTTAGATGTGAGACTGTGGTTCCGTTATCGACATCGACGAATAGACAAAATTCGCGCAGATCGTGATAAATATCAAATTCCAAAGCCTGTCCGTTCGCAGAGGACAGGCTTTTTTATTGTGATTTACAGAATATGTGTATATGATCATGTAATTGTGGCTGAAATGTGAACAACGATATTTTAACGCTGCTTTTACGAATCAGACAGAAACTTTTCCCAAATTGGAGCGTCTTATATAACGTGTCATTTCGGGGGAGTTTTATTTTGACATCTGCATGTATAGAAAAAAAGACATAAGAAGGAGTCGAACAATGAAATTCAAGAAAAGCATATTAATCGCCGTACTTGCCTTTACACAGGCAGTTGCGACATTCCCTGCATGTCAGGCATTTGCAGCAGAAGGCGATACAACAAACGGGATCGTAAAGGATGTGTATGGTGATCAATCATTAAATAATAATGGACTATCTACAGATTCCGGTGCAATGGGCACCGATCCAACAGGTATGGATAACACAGGAACAGGCACGAATGGTACGACCGTTCCAACTACACCACCTGTAACGACCACACCACCTCCTACAACCGTGCCACCAGCGACAGGTACATCTTCTGTAGTAACCGACGTGTACACGGCAGGACCTAACAAACTGATCTTTATGATGAATTCCAATCAGATTTATCGTGATGGCAAGTTGTATTTCTCCAACCAGCCGATGACCGTTAAAAATGGTGTCTCTTATGTATCTGTACGTGCACTGGTGGAACGTGTTGGCCTTACGCTTACATATGATTCCAGTACAAAAGAAACAGTAATGTCCAAAGATGGCAAAGAACTTCGTTTTAAAACAGATAGCAAAATTTACACCGTAAATGGCGTGCAATCGATGATGAAAGGTGCTTCGTTCCAACAAAAAGGAACATTTATGGTACCGCTGACTTCGATCACAGCCGCGCTGAATATTCCTTATACGGTTCAAGGTAAAATGGTCATTATGGATTTGCAAGTGAAGCCAACCGCTTCCTTTACGATATCCCCTAAAGATATTTATGCGACACAAACAACGGTAACGTATACAACCAAATCCAACACACCAGATGGCACGCCAATTACGGATGAGCGCTGGACAGGCCGTGAAGATGTGTTCGCAGAGGCTGGCGCGCATGTTGTAACGTATCAGGTTATGGATGCGAATGGACAGTGGAGCGACCCGTACAGCGTAACGATCAATGTACTTCCTCCGAACCAACCGCCTGTAGCGATGTTCACAACGAACAGCGATTCGTATCGTATGGGTGAATTGATCAGTTATACGGATATGAGTACAGATGATGAAAATGCAATTACCAAAACAGAATGGTCTAACAACCAGCTTGCTTTCTTCACACCTGGACCACAAACGATCACGCTGATTGTAACCGATAAGCACGGTGCAACAGGCACATATAGCAAAACAATTAATATTACAAACGACACATTGTATACAGCAGATGAGTTTTACCCGCTCTTCACACCAATTGGTGATTCGTTTGATTTTAATGGTGGTGAAGTGCCAGGACTTCAAGTGGCTCCATTCGAGGCTTCTTCCGAGCCTGTACGCTTGATTCGCAGTAATAGTCCAGAACGCGTAATGTCGGAAGGTATTGTGTATCAAGAGTTTGCAAATGGGCCAACTCGTTTTATGATTCACCATCTGAACGAAACAGGCAAACGCGTAAAAATGTACGTGATTGCTACGAACCCGAATGCAACACCAGCGAATATTAATCAGCTGGCAATCGGCTTTGGCGGACCAAACCAGTACGCTACAGCCGTAGGTAAAGTATCGGTTGATCGTTACTATCAATCGCTGCAATCCGGTAAAGATGCAACAACTATGACATTGCAGCCTGGACAAAGTCAGGTGATCTTCAATCAGTTGAACGCATCAACGATGCCAAATGATACCGTTATCTCACTATTTGCTGATCTGGTGAGTGACTCTAACATTCAATACACTGTGTTGATGGTGGACGAAAATGCAGATCCATTGCAGGCGATGAACACATTGCCGAAATTGGATCGCGATGGTATTCATAACCGTGGTACTTATGATAATTCGACTCGTTTGATTCATATCCCAGGTCTGATCGGAAATACAAGAGTTCGTTTGCCAATGGGCGACAACAACAGTGACCCTAATCTGGTCGGTACAGATCCATTGTCTGGCACAGATGCATCGAACGCTGGTAACTTTGGCGTATTGTACAGAATCAAACTCGATATGGTTGCACCGAATACGCTTATTTCCTTTAATGCTCGTGGCGGTCGTTACACTGGCTACATTTTTGTAAATGGCGTCAGCACACCGGTTAAGCGGAATTCGGCAGTGACAACAGCGAACGAGAATGTTGTTCTGTACCGTACAGGCAATCTGGATACGGAAGCTGTAGAAATCTGGTTCACAGCGGCACCAGGTAGTAACCTGCCTGTTAACTTGCTGTTCAACCAGATGCCAGCGAAAAAGCAATAATATAGTAGCTACGATATATGATATTGAGCTGATCTGTACAACATCACGTTGAATGGGCGTTACCGTTTCTTATTTATTTAGGATGAATAGGTTATGTCCAAAAGTACAGTTTTGCTCATGAGAAACGGAGTCGCCTCAGGCGGCTCCGTTTTTTATTTGAGATACTCGCAAAAGGACACATGATGTATACACGCTGCTTTTTGATACCCGATATATAAAACTAGAATATAGTTACAAAACCAGAACGTAGGTGCAAACTCGTCTACGTTCTGGCTATTTTACAAGATGTGGATCTCAATCCATCGATATATAGTAGGCATCAGACTAGAGAAACGATATGAAAGAACTGTAGTTCTTTTTAAAATTCGAGACGATTCCACTATAATTGTTCGGCACAGCGATTATTTTAGTGTATAATAGTTATGATTACGAATAGTGAATAGAAAGAGTGCGAAAGAACAGCACATTTATATTCACAGCAATGGAATATAGTTGAACATCCGGCAGTAGGATAGCATATGCCGGAATAATGACAGGAGGAGAACTCATGCTGTCTACAGAGCAGATTATTGACATTATGTCCAAGCAAGGGCTGCGTATTACCGATCAGCGTCGCACGCTGGCACGGCTATTTGCTGAAGCGCCGGGTTATCTGACGGCGAAGGACGTCTACGAATATATGGAACGTAAATATAGCGGACTTAGTTTTGATACGGTATATCGGAACTTGCGTGTAATGCAAGAGCTTGGTGTGCTGGAGCAGGTTGTATTTGAGGATGGCGTTAAATTTAAAAGCCACTGTAGCCAAGATCATCATCACCATCATATGATCTGTCTGCAATGCGAGAAAACGTACCCGATCGCTTTTTGTCCGATGGATATGACGGATATGCCCGAACAATTTGAAGTGATTCGACATAAGTTTGAAGTGTTTGGCTATTGTAAAGATTGTCGTGTGCAACTTGGTAATCTTCCAGGTGAGCCAGGCAGTACGACAGGTGGGGACGGTAAAGAAGGCCCGGCACTACATGTGAAAAAAAATGCGCTCGCCACCGCCGCTACAGGTGAATCTGTGGCAGGGAAAAGTCAGTGAATAAGCCGCAAAAATGGAGTCGGCGAGCGGTGCAGGTACCGATTCATTTTTATCGCAAATTTATTTCACCGCTCAAACCGCCTAGTTGCCGTTTTTACCCGACCTGCTCTCAGTATGCACTGGAAGCGATTGAGGTACACGGGGTGTTAAAAGGAAGCTGGCTTGCTGCAAGACGAATTAGCAAATGTCATCCATTTCATCCGGGTGGCATTGATCTCGTTCCACCTGCACGAGAGCGCACGCGCACATCGCTTGACAGTGCTGACGCCGATTAGGTATATTGAAGAGCATAGGAAGATGATAGTCATCCAGTGAACGGATAAGTATACAGAATAGGCACAGTGCAGAGAGCCGGAGTTGCTGCGAACCGGTCTGAGAGCCGCTGTAGAAGATGGTCCGGGAGGAACTGAAGTCGAGCGAAGCGGGATGACCGTAAGTAAGGCTACAGCGTGAGCCAGCGTTAATGGCTAGCCTGTACAGGCTAACGAGCCTGCTGTTCGTAAGGAAGCAGGGAAGTTGGGTGGTAACACGTGAGCACAGCTCTCGTCCCATAGGGGCGAGGGCTTTTTTGTGTCTGTTTGTGTCCGCACAGCTTATTGTCGCTGTTGAGCCAATTTATTTAGGAGGGGTATTCATGCCAGAAGAAAACAAAACGTTTTATATTACGACACCGATCTACTATCCGAGTGACAAGCTTCATATCGGTCATGCCTACACGACTGTCGCAGGCGATGCTATGGCGCGCTATAAGCGACTGAGAGGCTATGAAGTACGCTATTTGACCGGTACAGATGAGCACGGTCAAAAGATCGAACGCAAAGCTGCCGAAAAGGGACAAACCCCACAGCAGTTCGTCGATGGCATCGTAGAAGGGATTAAAAGCTTATGGGATAAGCTGGACATTTCCTATGATGACTTTATCCGTACAACCGAGCAGCGCCACAAAGATGTCGTACAGAATATCTTTGATCGTCTGCTGGAGCAAGGTGATATTTATAAAGGCGAATACGAGGGCTGGTACAGTATTCCGGATGAGACGTTTTATACGGAGACACAGCTTGTCGATATCGAGCGGAATGATCAAGGCGAAGTGATCGGCGGAAAAAGCCCGGATAGCGGTCACCCGGTCGAACTTGTGAAAGAAGCATCGTACTTCTTCCGTATGAGTAAATATGCGGATCGCCTGCTGCAATATTATCAGGATCACCCTGACTTTATTCAGCCGGAATCACGTAAAAATGAAATGATTAACAACTTTATTAAACCAGGACTGGAAGATCTGGCTGTATCGCGTACAACATTCGACTGGGGCGTTAAAGTTAAAAACGATCCAAAACACGTTGTCTACGTATGGATCGATGCGCTGTCCAACTATATTACAGCGCTTGGTTATGGCAGCGACAATGAAGAGCTGTTCAACAAATTCTGGCCAGCCGATATTCATCTGGTAGGTAAAGAAATCGTCCGTTTCCATACGATCTATTGGCCGATCATGCTGATGGCACTGGATCTGCCTTTGCCGAAAAAAGTATTCGGTCACGGCTGGTTGCTGATGAAAGACGGCAAAATGTCCAAGTCCAAAGGCAATGTGGTTGATCCGGTAACATTGATCGACCGTTACGGTCTGGATGCACTGCGTTATTACTTGCTGCGTGAAGTGCCATTCGGCTCTGACGGTACATTCACACCGGAAAGCTTTGTTGATCGTGTCAATTCCGATCTGGCAAACGATCTCGGTAACCTGCTTAATCGTTCGGTAGCGATGATTGATAAATATTGTAGCGGCACTGTGCCTGCTTATGCGGGTGCAGTTAATGAAGTGGATAGTAAGCTACAGGAGTTTGTGGGACAGACCATCGACAAAATCGAAACGGCGATGGAGAAGCTGGAATTCTCGGTTGCCCTGACGGCCATCAGTCAATTGATCAGCCGTACAAACAAATATATCGATGAGACACAGCCGTGGGTACTGGCGAAGGATGAAGCTAACCGTCCACAGCTCGACTCGGTAATGTATCATCTGGCGGAAGCACTTCGCATTATCTCGATCGTGCTGCAACCATTCCTGACTCGTGCGCCACAGCAAATTCGTGAGCAAATTGGCGTCGCGGATGGAGAGCTGACAACATGGGATAGCACACGTCAATTCGGGCTGGTGCCTGCCGGTACGAAGGTAACAAAAGGCGATCCGATCTTCCCACGTTTGGATGCAAAAGAAGAGGTTGCTCACATCGTAGAAGCGATGGGCGGCGTACTCAAATCTGCGGATGAGTCTGCACCTGCACCACAAGCAGACGCAAGTAAGCCTGCGGCAGAACCGGAAGAAGGCAAAGCAGAGATTAGTATCGACGATTTTGCCAAAGTAGAGCTGCGCGTTGCCCAGGTAATCGCCGCAGAACCGGTGAAAAAGGCAGATAAGCTGCTCAAACTGCAACTGGATCTTGGATTTGAGCAACGTCAGGTCGTATCCGGCATTGCTAAGTTTTACACACCGGAAGAACTCGTTGGTCGCAAAGTCATCTGCGTCACGAATCTCAAACCAGTGAAGCTGCGTGGTGAGGAATCCCGTGGTATGATTTTGGCGGCTTCCGAAGGCGATCAGCTAACACTGGCTACCGTGCCGGATAGTATGCCAAATGGTGCGCTGGTGAAATAAGATTGTACAAAAGGGATATGGCTAGGAACGGATATCGCTCATTTAGCTATTACGTAATGTAGTAGCGATCAAGGAATCGAGCGAATGTTCAAAAGAAATAATAGCTACGTTGCCACTTCAAACGGACGCTTGACGAACGCTTGAAACGGGTAGCATAGCTGCCAGAATCGAACCTTTTGCAGGCCTGGGAGCCTACATCTCACCGCCTACAAAAGGTTCTTTATCTGGCAAAAAAAGCACGCGAAAACTTGCCAATCACGCGACATTCCATGTATGATTATTGAATGAACCATAATCAATGGCCGCGTGTAATTGTCGGCACATTAACGAGAACGTGCATTCAAAGGGGGAGCAAGATGCCAACGCCCAGTATGGAAGACTATTTGGAGCGCATCTATCAATTAATTGAACAAAAGGGATATGCGCGTGTATCGGATATTGCCGAAGGGCTGGAAGTACATCCTTCGTCCGTTACCAAAATGATCCAAAAGCTGGATAAGGATGAATACCTTATTTACGAGAAATACCGTGGTCTTGTGTTAACGAGCAAAGGAAAGAAAATGGGTAAACGGCTCGTAGACCGCCACCAGTTGCTGGAGGATTTTCTGGATATTATCGGTGTAAATCCGGACTATATATACAAGGACGTTGAAGGCATCGAGCATCATTTGAGCTGGGATTCGATCACTCAAATCGAGACGCTGGTGGAATATTTCCGTCGTGATCCAGAGCGAGTGGAAGAACTCAAAAAGCTGCAAAACGAGCTAGTTAGCGACTCATAAGGCAGACATCTGTCGATTCCATGACAGATGTCTTTTATTTTGTGCGCAACTTTTGAAAGGGGATGCGGTCTAATTACATAGACAAACTCATCATGCGAAAAGAAGGCAACGATGGACGAAACGTCGGCAGTCGGTTACGAAAAGATTTACTGGAGGTACGGAGAAGATGAGATGGATGCGTTACATGTCGTTATTTCTGGCACTAATTATTCTAGTTCCGTCGATAAGCGGAACGCCAGCCTCAGCAGCATCGAATATTGCGATTGTGTTGGATGGTAAGCCTATTCAAGGAGATGCAGCTCCGTACATTACGAGCGATAGCAATGTGACGATGGTGCCACTACGCCTCATTAGCGAAAATCTAGGTGCTACCATTAACTGGGATCAACAGAGCAGTACAGTAACGATTACGAGCAATAGCAAAAAGCTGATGCTTACTGCGGGTCAGCAAACGGCAATGGTGAATGACCAGTCGGTTTCACTGGACACCTCGGTGCAAATTCGAGGTGGACGGGTGATGGTGCCGCTACGTTTTATCGGTGAAGGACTGGGCCTAACTGTAAACTGGAACCAGTCGAGTCAAACTGTAACGTTGCGGACAAGCGGGTATACGGGCGATGATGGATCGACGACTGGTAGTACGACAGGTAGCGGCAGCACACTGGGGACGCCACCAGCTAGCAATACGAAGCCAGCTACACCTTCTGCGAAAAAAGAAATGCGTGGTGCATGGATTTCCACGGTATTCAATCTGGATTGGCCAAGTACAGGCTCTTTCGGTAATGCAGACAAGCAAAAGCAGGAGTTTTCTGCGTTGCTGGATCAGCTGCAAGGCATGGGCATGAATGCGGTATTCGTACAGGTTCGTCCATCCGGCGATGCACTGTACAAATCATCCACAATGCCGTGGTCGAAATACCTGACAGGTACACAGGGCAAAAATCCAGGTTATGATCCGCTGGAGTATATGGTAGCGGAAGCGCACAAGCGCGGCATGGAGCTGCACGCATGGTTTAACCCATTCCGGGCAACAACAGATGCGAATACAGGCTCACTTGATCCGAGCAATGTGGTGCTTAAGCATCCAGACTGGGTGATCAAATTTGGTGGTAAATATTACATCAATCCGGGCATTCCAGCAGCACGTCAATCGATCATTGATACGGTGATGGAAGTCGTGAACAATTATGATGTAGACGGTGTACATCTGGACGATTATTTCTATCCATCTTCCGAAACATCCAGTAACAAATTTAACGATGATGCGACGTATGCTCAATATCAGGGCAAATTTGCCAACAAAGCTGAATGGAGACGCGGTAATATCAATAGCTTCATTCAGCAAATGGATCTCTCGATTCATGCAGCCAAACCTGCTGTACGCTTCGGTGTAAGCCCATTCGGTGTATGGCGTAACAAGTCCACCGATATTACCGGCTCTGATACGAAGGCAGGTGTGACCGCCTATGACAGCATGTCTGCGGATACACGCACATGGATCAAAAACGGCTGGATCGACTATATTGCTCCTCAGGTGTACTGGAGCCTGTCATTGCCAGTAGCCCGTTATGACAAAGTCGTGGACTGGTGGGTAAATGAAACGAAAAATACCGGTGTCGATCTGTACATCGGTCACGCGATCTACAAGCTGAACACGCCGGAGATCGGCTGGAATTCCTCGGACGAGATTATTAATCAGCTCAAGTACAACGCCAAGTACAGTACAGTGAAAGGCAGCATTTTCTTCAGTGCCAAAGACTTGAAGAAAAACCCACTGGATGTGCTGACGAAGCTGCGTTCCTACTGGGGACTGTAACACTTTCTATTCTAAATAGAGATTATATACAGAGAGCCATTTAAAAAGAGAGCAATTCGAGATATGAAAAGGTTGATGGCAGAGCGCGCGACTGCTCTATGATATAACAGCAAGCCCCCATTGCACCATGCGATGGGGGTTTGTTGTATCGTTAGCGATGAGCGGATTATTTTTGCAAATGAAACGTTAGATTGTACATATTGAATCACACCTGTAAAGAAATACAGAATCATATGTAAGCACATGTTTGAGCCAATTTCTAGTTCTTTATAGCCTTGTCTATACTAATTAAGAAAATAAAAACTCCAGCCATTTTTAGCATAACATGCCTGAAATCGAATGGCTGGAGTTGGATACATACAAATTATAGTTTTAGCTTTCGATCAATTATCTATTTCCTATCCAGTATAAGCATCGCTTCGAATCAGTGATACTTAGGCATCTCTTCATCATCTTTACCTTTATTACCCTGAATGACCTGAAATGGATAATTCTTTTTGGGCTTATTTCCACCGGAAGCGGATGTGCTTCGACCAGACGTATTCGTTTTGGCGAAAGGAGAAGATTTCGAGACGTTTTTGTAATTGCCTTGCTGTGCTTTGACTTTAGCCATCGTGCGTGCAGACGGCTTGATCTTCGGTTGTTTACGATTACCTTGAAAAGCGGGTGAAGAACGCAGTGCATAAAGCACAACACCAAGCAGCACAACGGTTACGATAATACCGCTCCAATCAAAAGTTGAAGGCATGAAAATCATCCGATATACGCCCCATCCCAGCCCGATCAGTGCGAGCAATACCATAAAGGCAACAAAAATAGCTTGAAGAGGTGACTTTCTCATCATTCATCATCCTTTCACAGGGTCAGGAGAAGCATCCGGCATCGTAGCGGTTGCGGTTTGTCTTTCCAATTGAGCATCAAGCTCACGCATCCGGTTGAACGACGCGATTGATACTTCAATCTGATCCAGTGTAGGCTCTTTGGTCGTAAGCAACTGTAGCCACAGCCCCGGATAACCAAGATAGCGCAGTACAGGAACATCCCGCAAACTATTCGTAAACTTCAAAACCTCAAATGAAACGCCGATCACGACCGGTAACAGCACAATTCGTTGAATAATGCGTTCGGTCATACCGTCCCAGTGAAAGAGTGAATAAATCAGCACACCGACAATAACGGTCAATATAATAAAACTACTGCCACAGCGATAATGCAAACGGCTAAACTGCTGTACTTTTTCCGGAGTCAGCTCCGAGCCATTCTCATACGCAGTAATGACTTTATGCTCAGCTCCATGATATTGAAACAGACGCTTGATCATCGGTGTTTGCGAAATCCCCCACAGATAGGCGAGCAGCAACACAATTTTGATAAACCCTTCAAGCAGGGTGTGTAGAAATTGGCTTTGAAACAGACGACCAAACAAAAATCCTTCTATCGTAGCAGGGACAACGGTGAAGATCAGCTTACCGACGATCAAAGATAGAATGCCGACAGCAGCAACACCAAGTATCATGCTCAAATTCGTTTTGGATTGTTCTTTTTCCTTTTCTTTTGCATATTCTTCCGGGTCCATCTGATCTTCAGAATACGCATCCGTAGCATAGTTCAAATGACGTGAGCCTTTCGCGCTTGAATCGATCAAGCTGACAATTCCGCGCAGCAGAGGAATCCGGCGCAGACTGCGAACCCACGGCTTGTCGGTACGTGGAACTTCCAGATAGGTGATTTCGCCGGATTTGCGTCGTACAGCGGTTACGTTTACATTTTTCCCGCCGAACATAACGCCTTCAATGACGGCCTGGCCCCCATAGTTGACTGGAGTAGATTGTTTTGGCAAATACAGTCACCCTTCCATAATGAATCGTCCGATGTGAACGATTGTTAAAATAGCGACTTGCCCCCTGTACCTAAGGTATCGGGATGCAAAGTGTGGATACCCTATATTGTAGCGGATTTCCCTTTCCATTACCACAACCTGTCCGTGCAGAGCGTGCGAAAGACGAATGTTACAACTGGCTATTCTCAAAAATGCTTGCGCTATGGTAAAATAATGTTTGGCTATTTGAAGACAGAACGGAGCGAAGGAGAGAGTTCATGACTACAGCACGTTTACAGCAATTGCGTAAGGCGATGAAAGAGCGTCAGCTTGAAGCACTTCTCATTACAAGCAGTGTTAACCGCCGCTATATTACAGGGTTTACAGGTTCTGCGGGTTATGTACTCGTTACGGCAGAACATGCGTATCTGCTGACTGATTTCCGTTACATGACACAGGCACCAGAGCAAGCTACAGCGTTTACGGTTGCTGAGCATGCACCGAATGTGGCCGATACGATCAAAGGACTGCTTGCTGATTGGGGTGTTGGCTCGATCGGATTTGAACAGGATCAGATGCCATATAGCCGTTATGCGGCCTATAAGGAAAAGCTGGCACCGGTAGAGCTAGTTCCGGTATCCGGTCTGCTGGAAGGCATTCGTAACTTCAAGGATGCTGAGGAGATCGCTACGATTGAAAAAGCGACCGAAATTGCGGATAAAACGTATGAGCATATTCTCGGTTACATTAAACCAGGTGTAACGGAAAAAGAACTCGAACTCGAAATGGAATTTTTTATGCGCCGTCTGGGTGCTTCCGGTCCATCGTTCGAGACGATCGTCGCTTCCGGTGTTCGCTCTGCCTTGCCACACGGCGTTGCCAGCGACAAGCCGATTGGCGTAGACGAATTTATTACGTTTGACTTTGGCGCTATCTACAATGGCTATGTATCCGACCTTACCCGTACTGTCTTTGTCGGAACGCCTTCTGACAGGCACCGCGAAATTTATGACATCGTTCTGAAATCGCAGCTGCATACACTGGACAATCTGAAACCAGGTATGGGTGGACGCGAAGCGGATGCATTATCCCGCGATATTATCGCAGCACATGGCTATGGAGATGCTTACGGACATAGCGCTGGACACGGGATCGGGCTTGAAGTTCACGAAGAGCCACGTCTGTCCAAGCTTAGCGATACGGTGCTGCAACCAGGTATGGTCGTTACGGTAGAGCCGGGTATTTACATCCCAGGCTTTGGCGGTGTTCGAATTGAGGATGATGTGTTGATTACCGAAACGGGTATTCGCGTATTGACTCATTCCAGCAAACAATTCACGATTTTACCGGCATAACATTTTTTGACAATCGGAAGGTTGACAGAACGTGTATGCCGAATAAAATATTACAGATGACGTAAAAAGTCCATTCGTAGCGTTATCGGTCACGGTCTCCATCTTTAACTGAAGAGCGTGACCGATAACAGCTATGGATGGCTATCATTCGTCCTGTGCCATACTTCGGTAACGAAGTATGCTTTCCCTAACATTAGGGTATAGTACAATATAGAGGTAGTAAGGCTGGTTGTAACCGGTTTATCGTATATTGTATGACAACTGGCTTTACCATACATGAGGAGGCGTTATTTTGATTTCAGTTAACGATTTTAAAACAGGTTTGACCGTAGAAGTGGATGGCAACATCTATTCCGTCCTTGAATTCCAGCACGTAAAACCAGGTAAAGGTGCGGCATTCGTTCGCTCCAAGCTGAAAAACCTGCGTAACGGTAACGTGGTAGAGCGTACATTCCGTGCAGGCGAAACGATTGCTCGTGCACAGATCGAAAACCGTGGCGTACAATACCTGTATGCTAATGGCGAAGAGCATGCATTTATGGATAACGAAACATACGATCAATTCGAGCTGAACGAAAGCCAGCTGGAATGGGAATTGAAATTTATGAAAGAAAACATGACGGTTAACATCGTTAGCTATCAGGGCGAAATTCTTGGCATTAACCTGCCAACTTCGGTTGAGCTGGAAGTTGTTGAAACAGAGCCAGGGATCAAAGGCAACACCGCTACAGGTGCAACGAAAAGTGCGAAGCTGGAAACGGGTCATTCCGTTCAAGTTCCATTGTTCATTAACCAGGGCGATGTACTGATCATCGATACTCGCGAAGGTAAATACGTTTCCCGCGCATAATTACGCTCCGACGTGTTTGTTTGAATAGAACGAGGCTGTTCGGTATCTTCTTCATGAAGATATGGGGCAGCCTTTTTATGATATTCGATGTATATTTATACTTTTAAAGTGATAAATTTGCATGAAATGATGAAACATTTGTAGTCGATTGCACCCGATACATAGCGTTATTATGCGAATATTGCTACAGTAGTGTAGTGCATAAAATTTGCAGTAGTGATTCGTGCGTTGTCGTATTATACTGTTAAAGAGTAATCGTTTCATACGATGTCATATCTGCATACTGGATATGTTTTCAATCCGGGCGATGGCGCAGGTCACAGCCTGTATCAAGTAGGGAGTGAAGAGGTCTTGGCTTTGTACGTAATGAAGTTCGGCGGCAGCTCCGTCGGCGATGTAGAGCGCATGCAGCGCGTAGCAAAACGTATTATTGAAAAGCAGGATGAAGGGCATCAATGTGTAGTCGTCGTATCTGCTATGGGCGATACAACCGATGATCTGATCGATCAGGCACTGATGCTGAATCCGAATCCGTCCGCACGTGAGATGGATATGCTGATGACAACAGGGGAACAGATTTCCGTGGCGATGCTGTCGATTGCCATTCAGTATCAAGGACGCGAGTCGGTATCGTTTACAGGCTGGCAAGCAGGCTTTGAGACCGAAGCAGAACACGGGCGCGCTCGTATTCGCAACATTCGTCCAGAGCGCGTACTCAAGGCACTCGGCGCAGGACAGATTGTCGTCGTAGCCGGATTTCAGGGGATTACCGCAGATGGCGAGATTACGACATTTGGTCGTGGCGGTTCGGATACGACTGCGGTTGCACTGGCAGCAGCAATTAATGCGGATGTGTGCGAAATTTATACCGATGTGGATGGCATTTATTCCACTGACCCGCGTATTGTGAAATGCGCACGCAAGCTGAAAGAAATTTCTTATGACGAAATGCTGGAACTGGCGAATCTTGGCGCTGCGGTATTGCATCCGCGTGCGGTAGAGTATGCTAAGCATAACAATGTACGACTCGTTGTGCGCTCCAGCTTTACCTATAATGAAGGAACGTTAGTGAAGGAGGAAGCAACGATGGAACAGGGAGCCGTAGTCAGCGGTATCGCTTACGACAAAAATGTGGCACGTATCACGATTAGAGGAGTAAACGATATACCGGGCGTACTCGCGAAAATGTTCAGTGAGCTGGCAACAGCGAAGATCGACGTGGATATTATCGTACAAAGCGGTGTGATGGACGGTAAAGCAGACTTCTCCTTCACGGTCAATTTGGAAGAACGCGAACGCGCGCTGCAAGTAATCGCCGCGATTCGTGGTGAATTGCCTTACGAGGAAGTGACTTCCGAAACCGATCTCGTTAAAGTATCGATCGTCGGCGCCGGTATGGTCAGCCATCCTGGTGTAGCTGCACAGATGTTTGAAGCGATCTCCTCTCAAAGCGTGAGCATCAAAATGGTCAGCACCTCCGAAATCAAAGTATCCTGCGTGATCGAAGCAGGCCGCTTGAACGATGTGGTCACTGCATTGCATACCGCATATGGTTTGGATACGGAAGAACAAGCATTTGTAGGCGGTCCACAGGATCGTCGTTGATCGGTAATTGAATCGAAAAGTAGGTAGGATGGAGATGACAGATATGGTTCTGGTCATCTCCATTTTTTATTTAGGCGTCTTAGTAGAATATATACTTAGAAGTCTTTCAAAAGAAGCTTATAAAACTCGTAAAAAAAGTATACGAAAAGGTTCGTAAGCTTTTCTGTTAAAAGTCACACCACTTCGGCAAGGAATAAAGGAACGGACTCAGTGGAGCCGCGTGAATCTACGGAGTAGGAATACATGGTAGATTCACGCCCCTCCAAAATCGTCCTTATCCCTTATTTCCTTCCCTCCGTTCCGTGCTAGTAGCAGCATATCTGCTGAATGAAATGATTCTACTGTTTTATATTCTTCTACCTCGTATGTGTTATAGTCTCTTTTCATATCATATAAAATAAAAATTATTCGAAATGAATTTATTTTCCTAATGTGTTACAGCTATGTGCAAAAGCATAGTTTGTCAGATTTCCAATCAGCGAAAATAAGGAGGTAATTTCAATGAATCATCATGTCGTCGCTATTGTTCCGTGTAATGATTTAGATGCAAGCGAAGCGTTCTATAAACGGCTTGGATTTAAGGTGTCAAGTGATTATGGTGAATATCGCATCATGGAAGATGGTCGTGGCTGGCATTTGCATTTGAATTATTCACCCGGCTGGCCACCAACGATTGAAAGCAATCCGTTCGGTCTCTATTTGTACGTAGACGATGTGGATGCCATCGCCGAGCAGGTGCGTGAGTTGATTATTGAAGAAGGCTCACCAAATATCAAACCGTGGAAAACGTATGAGTTTGCAGTGAGCGATCCGAGTGGTGTACTAGTGCGCATTGGACGGATAGTTGATTGATAACGTCAGCAATGGAAAGGAAGTATGGTGAATGATAGAGCAAGACAGACAAGTTGCATATGTATCTCTCGAAGCTAAAAGAATGTAGTTTGCTTTCATCGCCAAGCTTGATTACCATTTGATGTGTATGTGTATGTGTATGTGTATGTGTATGTGTATGTGTATGTGTATGTGTATGTGTATGTGTATGTGTATGTGTATGTGTATGTGTATGTGTATGTGTATGTTGGCATTTTGCATACGCACAGAACGAAGGCAAGGAAATAAGGGGTAAGGAGGACTTCTAGTGTTAGCGATTTTCTAACACGGGGTTCAATAAAAAGGGATTTTTGCACAGCAAAATATCGCACTGCTTTGAGCATGGGAATCTACATTTTCTCCTACTTCAGTAGATTCCTATGCGATACGGGAGTCCGGCCCCTTATTCCTTGACGGAGTGGGGTATGCTACGCCTCACAAAACCCTGTATACGTGCCAATGCAAAATTTACACCACTCACACCATATACACTAGAAATACTACAACGCTCAAAGCTAACCAACGCTCATTTCCCCTCACTTGTTGACACGCATTTAGTCCGTTTTATCCGTTTCCCACCTGCCCCAAACAAAGATATTCACGACTTTTTCAGTAATGTGCTATAATACATAGCGTTATGTGCAATTTTCCGAAATGAGCGTGTCATATTGCGCTCAGTTGCTAGGCGAAGAAGCCAAAGGAGTGAATGAATAGATGTTTAAATTAAATGAAATTAAAGAACTAATTCAACTGGTGGATGAAACTTCCGTTCAGGAAGTGGAAATTGAAAACGAAGGTTCCCGCCTCGTTATCCGCAAGCCAGGCAAATCCGAAACGGTATATGTGCAAGCTCAGGCTCCTGCTGGAGTAGCTGCACCACAAGTAAGCCAGCCGGCTACTACAACACAAGCATCCGCACCAGCAGAAACGGCTGCTGCAACTACACCTGAAGCCGATCCGACACTACATAAAATTGTGTCTCCAATGGTCGGAACATTTTACCGCTCTCCATCTCCAGAAAAAGGTCCATTTGTGAGCGCTGGCGATAAAGTCAACGGCAAATCCGTTGTTTGTATCATTGAAGCGATGAAGCTGATGAACGAGCTGGAAGCTGAAGTAAACGGTACAATCGTCGAGGTACTTGCTCAAAATGGACAACTGGTTGAATATGGCCAGCCGCTGTTCCTGGTAAAACCAGAGTAAGGCCGCGCCTACGCACACAGGCTGGAGGAGGATATACACAATGAAATTCCAAAAAATTCTAATTGCGAATCGTGGCGAAATTGCGGTTCGTATTATTCGCGCCTGCCGTGAGATGGGCATCTCTACGGTAGCGGTTTATTCCGAGGCAGATCGTGAATCGCTGCATGTTCGTCTTGCAGATGAAGCATACTGCGTTGGCCCTACACTGTCCAAAGACAGCTATTTGAACCTGACGAACCTGATGAGCGTAGCCACGCTGACCGAGTGTGATGCGGTACATCCAGGTTACGGCTTCCTTGCTGAAAATGCAGATTTCGCTGAGATTTGCGAATCATGCAATATTACATTTATCGGCCCATCTCCGGATGCGATCAACCGTATGGGTGACAAATCCGAAGCGAAGCGTACGATGCAAGATGCGGGCGTACCGGTTATTCCCGGCTCTGATGGGATCGTTGATGATCTGGACGAAGCGGTGAAAATCGCGCGTGAGATCGGCTATCCGATCATTATCAAGGCAACTGCCGGTGGTGGCGGTAAAGGGATTCGTCTTGCCGAAAATGAAGAGTCGCTCGTTAAACAAATGACGAACGCTCAACAGGAAGCGGAAAAAGCTTTTGGTAACGGTGGTGTCTATCTGGAGAAATTCCTGACTGGCATGAAGCACGTTGAAGTACAAATTATCGCTGACCGTCATGGTAATGCCGTGCATCTGGGTGAGCGTGATTGCTCGGTGCAACGTCGCCGTCAAAAGCTTGTAGAAGAAGCACCTTGTCCGGTGCTGTCACCTGAGCTGCGCGAGAAGATGGGCGCCGCTGCTGTACGTGCAGCCAAAGCGGTTAACTACTCCGGCGCAGGTACGCTGGAATTCTTGCTTGGACAGGATGGACAGTTCTACTTTATGGAAATGAACACGCGTATTCAGGTAGAGCATCCGGTTACGGAGATGGTCACAGGTGTCGATCTGATTCAGGAAATGATTCGTGTAGCCGAAGGTAACCCGCTCTCTTTCACACAGGAAGAAGTGGAAATTAACGGCTGGTCGATCGAATGCCGCATTAATGCCGAAGACCCGGAGCGTAACTTTATGCCAAGTCCAGGTAAAATCAACTTCTATCTTGCACCAGGTGGACCGGGTGTACGTGTCGACAGTGGTGCATACCCAGGCTATACGATCTCTCCATATTATGATTCTATGATCGCGAAGCTGATCGTCTGGGCGCCAACACGTGAGGAAGCGATTGCCAAAATGAAACGTGCACTGGACGAATTTGCTATCGATGGCATTCATACAACGATTCCGTTCCATCTGCGTCTGCTGAATCATGAGACATTTGTACGCGGGGACTTTGATATTAAATTCCTGGAAGAAAACGAAGTATAATGGCGATGTGATCCGGTTTGTCAACGAACCGGGTCCATGTTATATTAAGTTTACTTGGCAGGAGGTGTATAAATTATGAGTACATTCCCGACTGAATTTGAACGGACAGATATCGGTGAAATCCAGATTGCCCCTGAGGTAATCGAGGTGATCGCAGGTCTTGCTACAATTGAGGTGGATGGGGTAGCAGGCATGAGCGGCGGCTTTGCTGGTGGCATTGCCGAGCTGCTTGGACGTAAAAACCTATCCCGTGGCGTGAAGGTTGAAGTGGGCCAACGCGAGGCAGCAGTGGATGTGTCGGTTATTGTAAAATACGGCCATCGTTTGCCCGAAGTGGCGGCACATATTCAACGCAACGTGAAACGCTCGATTGAAACGATGACCGGTCTGACCGTGATCGAAGTGAACGTACAAATTCACGACGTGCATCTGGAAACCGTGGACAGACAGGAAGAAAGTGAATTTACCCACCGTGTGAAATAATACAGCTTCATGGATCATTTGCAAGCAACACCACTTTTCATAACACACGTGTCCATAACGAATGGATACGAGCAGCGGGTCGTGCTCCGTGTCGTTTGATCGTATGCGGAGCCGCTCATCATAAACCCCTGACGAGGCAGTCTGGGGTTTAGTATAATGTAAAGGGGCTGCAAGCTTTGGCTAAAATCATCGATCGGCTGCTCTTGTTTGTGTACAGTTTGAGCATCGGCATTTTGTCTGTGCTCGTTATTTTGCTGTTGAGCGGGCAGGTTCCTTTTACGCTCGACTACCGCAACGAGCAAAATGTATATATTACCGTTGTTATCATTGCGGTTATTTTGTTTTTGCTCAGTATTCGTTTTTTTTACGTCTCGATTCGAACCGAGCGCGGTTCGATGCATTCGGTACATCAACGGACTGAATTTGGAGATGTGCAAATTTCGCTGGATACGATTGAAAATATGACGCTGAAAGTAGCTGAACGCACACGTGGTGTACGCGATTTAAAAACTCGTGTACGTGTCGTTGAGTCAGGACTGGAGATTGTCATTCGCGCTGTTGTAGACGGCGAGACGCCGATTCCGGGTCTATCGGAAAGCATGCAAAAAAGCATTCATACCGAAGTAGAGGAGATTACAGGTATCCCTGTATCCTCCGTGTCGGTTTATATTGCGAATATCGTTCATTCGCCTGCATTCAAGAGCAGAGTGCAGTAGAAAGGGGCTTCGCTCATGATATGGCAACAGATCTGGGAGAACTTCGGCGGACGAATTCTCGGCGTGCTGGCAGGCATCGGCTGCGGCATTTTGTATTTGACAGTTGGATTTTGGGATATGTTGTTCTTTGCATTGTTAGTGTTCATAGGTTATACCGTCGGTCGTCACCGGGATCTCCGGTTAGGCTCATTCATTCTCTGGCAACGCGTCAGCGAATGGCTAGCCGATCGCTGGCGTCCGTTTCGATGAACCCTGTCAACCATCATTCCCGGCTTGAAGTGAGCAATAACCCCGCTTTTCCGGAAATGATGGTGGGCAGGTTTTTTTGTTTGTCTCCAGTGTTAGTGGTTTTCTAACACGGGGTGCAATCAAAAGGGGTTTTTGCAAAGCAAACTATCGTACAAATTCAGTGTTAGCGATCTCCTAACACGAGGTGCAATAAAAAAGGATTTTTGCAAAGCAAAATATCGATTCTGCTTACCAACTTGCAGAAGGCAACCGTTTTTCAATAAAATATACAGGCGACACGTCTAGGGAACATCGTAAGAATCGGAGCAGATTGCGACGAAGAATTATTGTGCGAACAGGATATGTTACCGAAAGGATATGAAGAATATGAAAAGAAGATTAGCGCGGGAAATTACCGTACAAAGTCTGTATCAAATGGAAATGAACGAAGTTCAGGCTGAAGAAGCAGTAGAAATGCTGCTGGAGGAAGCCGCTGCCGAGAACGAAGCTGAAGTTGAAGTACGTAATGAAGCACAGCTCAAAACGTATGTGCTGGATGTTGTCGGTGGCGTAAATAGCAACCGTGAGGCAATCGATGGCTTGCTCGTCGATTATTTGCAAAATTGGCAGGTTAGCCGTCTGTCTCGTGTTGATCGTCAAATTTTGCGTCTGGCCGTATACGAGATGATTTTCACCGAAGATGTGCCAGCGAAAGTAGCTGTCAACGAAGCAATCGAGCTGTCCAAGCATTTTGGTACGGATGAATCCGGTAAGTTTGTTAACGGTGTACTTGGTAAAATGATCCAGGATCTGGACAAGCTTAAAAGCTCGAAATAAGCAGTTACGAATTACGAATAGCAGGCATCACGAATGAACATAAATGATCCAGGCTCAGTGATACAAGGGCATTGCCCTCATTCATATTCATTTTTACATGTTAAAGGAGCGATTTGTCATGGCAGCAACAATTATTAGCGGTACACAGATTTCACAGGAAATTCGTCAGGATATCAAGCAGGAAGTGGAAGCGATGCAGGCGCAGGGCATTCAGCCAGGTCTGGCGGTTGTGCTCGTCGGCGATGATCCGGCTTCCCATGTTTATGTACGCAATAAAGAGAAGGCGTGCCATGATCTCGGCTACTATTCGGAAGTTCACCGTCTGGCAGCGGATACGTCACAGGATGAATTGCTAGCAATGGTCGATAAGCTGAATAAACAGGATACGATTCATGGTATTCTTGTACAGCTACCGTTGCCGAAGCAAATTGAAGAAAAAGCGGTCATCGATGCGATTTCTCCACACAAAGATGTGGATGGCTTCCATCCGATCAATGTGGGCAATCTGATGATCGGCGACGAAAGTTTGCTGCCATGTACACCGGCAGGCGTGATTGAAATGATCAAGCGTACCGGTATCGAAATGTCCGGTAAGCATGCTGTCGTGATCGGGCGCAGTAATATTGTTGGTAAACCGGTATCGATGCTGCTGCAACGTGAAAATGCAACGGTAACGATGTGTCATTCACGCACAGCAAACATGAAGGAATTAACGCAACAGGCAGACATTCTCGTTGTGGCGATCGGTCGTGCCAACTTTGTCGATGCAAGCTTTATTAAGCCGGGTGCGGTTGTCATCGATGTAGGGATGAACCGTCTGGATAACGGTAAGCTTGCCGGCGATGTTGATTTTGAAAGTGCGAAGGAAGTATCCGGTCCGATCACTCCGGTTCCGGGCGGCGTAGGTCCAATGACGATCACGATGCTGATGAAAAACACGCTCGTCGCCGCGCGCCGTGCACACGGACTCAAGTAAGAAAGGAGACCGTTATGTCGCAACAGCAGCGTATATACTCCATCAAGGAGATTAACAAATACATCCGGATGAAAATGGAGTCCGATTCGCTGCTCTCCGAAGTATGGCTGAGGGGCGAAATCTCCAATTTCACTCACCATTCAAGCGGACATATGTATTTTACATTAAAAGATGAAGGTAGCCGCATGAAGTCGATTATGTTTGCTTCGTACAATCAGCGGCTTCCTTTTATCCCTAAAGAAGGCACACGGGTTGTAGCGCGTGGCTATATTTCGGTATATGAACGTGATGGACAGTATCAATTTTATGCGACGCAGATGCAGCCGGATGGAATCGGTAGTCTGTATCTTGCGTATGAACAGCTCAAGCAACGACTGGAGCGGGAAGGGCTGTTTGATTCTGCGCGCAAGCGTGCGATTCCGCAGTATCCCAAAGTGATCGGCGTTGTCACCTCGCCAACAGGTGCGGCTGTGCGTGACGTGGTCATCACATTGCGCCGCCGCTATCCCGCGGTGAAAATTGTCGTCTATCCCGTGCTTGTACAGGGCAAAGGCGCAGCACCGTCCGTCGTGAAGGCGATCCGCGATCTGAACCGAATGAATGAAGCGGATGTGCTCATTGTCGGTCGTGGCGGTGGCTCGCTGGAAGAACTATGGGCATTTAATGAAGAAATGGTTGCGCGTGCGATTGCAGGCTCACGCATTCCGGTAATTTCGGCAGTAGGTCATGAAACGGACTTTACGATTGCCGATTTTGCAGCTGATTTGCGTGCAGCTACACCGACGGCAGCCGCTGAGCTGGCCGTACCTCATGTGAATGAATTGCGCGCCCAGCTCGTCCAAATACGTCGTCAGTTGAAGCAAGGATTATTGCGTCTGTCACAGCGTCAGCGTGAGCGTTTGATGCGTCTGCGGCGTTCTCCGGTACTGGTACAACCGAAGCGTCAGCTTGTACAGCATATGACACGTCTCGATATGCTGGAACGTCGATTGACGACAGGTTTACAGCGACGCAGTCATATTCAGCGCGAGCGTCTGGGACGTATGAGTCAGCGTTTAGCTCGTCATAATCCGCAGGAGCAGCTCATTTATGCGAAAAGACGTACTGATTCAGCACGCCGTCAATTAGAACTGCGCATGCAGCAGATTTTACGGCAAAAGCAGCAGCAGCTTGGCTTTGGCTTAAAGCAGCTGGATGCACTCAGTCCGCTTAAAGTTATGGCACGCGGATACAGTCTCGTTTACGACGAGCCAGAACAACAGCTGATCAAATCGATTAATCAGGTAGCGCCGGGCGATACCATTAAAGTGAATCTACAGGATGGACAATTGCAGTGTAATATATGGAGCATTGAGGAGGCGGACAACGATGGCGAAGGCAGCAAAGCAACAAGAGCTTAATTTTGAACAGGCGATGGACCGGCTGGAGGAAATCGTCTCCGAACTGGAACATGGCGATGTGCCGCTGGAAAAAGCAATCGATCTGTTTCAGCAGGGCATGCAGCTGTCACAAGTATGCGGCTCTAAACTGGAAGAGGTTGAACGTAAGATCGAGATGATCGTTGAAGAAGACGGAGAATTGCGTAAGAAGCCGTTCCAATCTGCTGAAAGCGGTGAAGAGATTGAGTGAGCGTCTGGAGCTGAAGCCTTATATCCATCATATTTCGGTTCAAATGGAACAGCAGCTACAAACTTTTCTACCTGCCGGCTGGGATGTACCGAGCACGCTAACCGAATCGATGCTGTACTCGCTAATGGCAGGCGGCAAGCGTCTGCGTCCGGTATTTGTCATTGCGGCAGCCGAAGCGCTTGGTGGTAGTCGCGAGGCGGCTTTGCCGGTCGCTTGTGCTGTAGAGATGGTACATACGTACTCTCTCGTTCATGATGATTTGCCAGCGATGGACGATGATGATTATCGCCGTGGTAAATTGACCAATCATAAGGTATATGGAGAAGCGCTGGCGATTTTAGCCGGTGATGCGCTGCTTACGCATGCATTTTATGCAGCAACAGGCTGTACTGCGCTTGGCGTTGCACCTGAAGCGGCGCTGGCGATTGTACGTGATCTGGCAGAATATGCAGGGCCGCGCGGCATGGTCGGTGGACAGGTCGCCGATATGCAAGGTGAGCAGGGCATGACAGAGCTGGAGCAATTGCGATATATTCATCTGCACAAAACAGCCGATCTGTTCATGTTTTCTCTGACAGCAGGTGCGCGAACCGCAGGAGCGACGGAGCAGCAACTGGATGCGCTACGACGCTTTGGCTCGGATATCGGATTGGCTTTCCAAATTCAAGATGACATTCTCGATGTGATCGGCGATGAAGCAAAGCTCGGCAAAAAAACACAAAGCGATAGCAAACTGCAAAAAGTAACCTATCCGTACTTTATCGGCTTGGACGCTTCCAAGCAGGAAGTGGAGCGTCTGACGGCAAGTGCGAAGGCAGCGCTACAGGAGGCGAATCTGAAAGACTCACGCCGTCTGGAAGAAATTGCTGACTATCTGGTGCAACGTGACCATTAATGGTTACGTATAGCCATCAGGATCTATTTCAGTCATTCATGTTATCGAACATGCGTCAGTACAACGATTGAAGAAACGGATAACGCAAGCAAACGATACCGGAGCCACGTAACGTATACGAGCATCCAGTATCGGCTGGCGTTTATCCGTTATCTGTGTTTGAATGACGATTAGGCTCTATTTTATATTAACCTACAACCGGGCAGGATGAGAGCGAGATGTTGGAGTTGTTATCGTTATAAAAATGCTCCTGATCCCGTCATAGCAGAGAACGGATTTCGTAAACGAACCTGCTTGTGGTATAGTGGATAATAATATAAAACGTAGAAACATGAATTGTGTTATTTTAGCATGTAAACAATGTTTGAACGCCGGGGGGCGTTCAAAGGAAAGCGGGGAAATGGTGTGCTGCTTCCACAGATTCATCAACCAAGTGATCTCAAAGATTTGACAACAGAACAGTTAACCGTACTGGCAGGAGAGATTCGCCAGTTTCTGATCGAGAAATTATCAGCAACCGGCGGTCACCTGGCTTCCAATCTGGGCGTAGTGGAGCTTACGCTTGCTCTGCATTATTTGTATGACAGTCCAAAAGACAAATTTATTTTTGATGTTGGTCATCAGGCGTATGTGCACAAAATTTTGACCGGACGCATGGATCGTTTTGATACATTACGTAAATACAAAGGCCTATGTGGATTTGTCAAACGTAATGAAAGCGAGCATGACGTGTGGGAAGCTGGACATAGCAGTACATCACTATCGGCAGCGATGGGGATGGCGCTTGCGCGTGACTTCAAAAAAGAAGACAACAAAGTCGTTGCCGTGATCGGTGACGGTGCGCTTACAGGCGGTATGGCTTTTGAAGCGCTTAACCATATTGGACATGAGCAGCGCAAGCTGACCGTTGTATTAAACGACAACGAGATGTCGATCGCACCTAACGTAGGGGCGATGCATAAATATCTGGGTAAAATCCGTTCGGACAGAGGTTATTTGCGTGCGAAGGATGAAGTCGAACAACTGCTCAAAAAAATTCCGGCGATTGGCGGCAAAATTGCTAAAACCGCCGAAAAACTGAAAGATTCCCTGAAATATGCGATGGTATCCGGTATCCTGTTTGAGGAGTTGGGCTTTACTTATTTTGGTCCGATCGACGGTCATGATCTGCCTAAACTGCTGGAAACATTCCATCAGGCAGACAATGTGGAAGGACCGGTATTGATCCATGTGGTCACCATCAAAGGGAAAGGCTATTTGCCTGCCGAAGCGGACTCTTACAAATGGCATGGCATTACGCCATACAAAATCGAATCCGGTCAGGTGTTAAAAGCTGCGGGTCATCCGATGTATACGGAAGTGTTTGGTAAAACATTGATCGAGCTTGCAGAACAGGATGAACGGATCGTTGCGATCACGCCTGCGATGCCAGGCGGTTCAGGTTTGTTTCCATTCGCGGCTCGTTTCCCTGAACGTATGATCGATGTAGGTATCGCGGAGCAGCATGCGGCAACGCTCTGTGCAGCGATGGCGATGGAAGGAATGAAGCCCGTCTATGCGGTCTATTCTACCTTTATGCAGCGCGCCTATGATCAGATCGTACATGACATTTGTCGTCACAATGCCAACGTTATGTTTGCGATTGACCGTGCAGGCTTTGTCGGTGCTGATGGTGAAACGCATCAGGGTGTGTATGATGTAGCCTTTATGCGTCATATTCCAAACATGGTCATTATGATGCCCAAAGACGAAAACGAACTGCGCCATATGATGAAAACGGCGCTGGAATACAATGATGGGCCGATCGCTTATCGTTATCCACGGATTAACGGTTTAGGCGTACCGCTAGATCAAGTGCTGACACCTATTCCGATTGGACAATGGGAAAAAGTGCGTGAAGGCGATGGTTACGCAATCCTTGCATCGGGTCCAATGGTACAGATGGGAATCGAAGTAGCTGAGGAACTGAAACGAGACGGTATGAATGTGTCGGTCATTAATGCGCGCTTTATGAAGCCGCTGGATGAAGAGATGCTGCTTGATCTGGCAGCGCGCGGTACACGCATGCTCGTCGTCGAAGAGGTTTCACAGGCAGGCAGCATGGGCAGTGCTGTGCTGGAGTTCTATGCAGCGCGTGGATTGCATGATGTAACGGTTGGCTTGATGGGCATTCCAGATGAATTCATCGAACACGGTAGCATCAAAGATCAGCAACGTGAAGCCGGACTCACACCGGAACATATCGCCGAATCGCTCAAGGCGCTCGCGCCAGGGCAAGCTTGGACATTCCAAAAAAATTCGGTTTAAGATTGAATGATCACCCTAGCGAAGCGGAAAGTTCCATTTTCCGCTTCGTTTGCTGTTTACACACCTGCTTGCAGCTTTGGCAGAGCTGTAATGGAGGCAGGATCAGCAGCGCTTCACAATTTAAAAATACGGAATGTGTACAGGAGATAAGCTATGGCAAGCGATAAAGAGCGTCTTGACGTCCTGCTCGTTGAACAGGGCTATTATGAAAGCAGGCAAAAAGCAAAAGCGGCGGTTATGGCAGGTCTTGTCTACGGCGGCACAGAGCGTCTGGAAAAGCCAGGGATGAAAATTCCACGTGATACCGCGCTACATGTAAAAGGAGCCGTACATCCGTATGTCAGCCGCGGTGGATTAAAGTTAGAAAAGGCAATCCAGCATTTTGGCATTGAAATGGAAGGGCGCACGATGCTGGATATCGGCTCGTCGACTGGCGGCTTCACAGACTGTGCATTACAGCATGGCGCTTCTTACGTGTATGCGATTGATGTAGGCTATAATCAGCTGGACTGGTCACTGCGTAATCATCCGCAAGTTCATGTGATGGAGCGGACGAACTTTCGCTATATGACGCCGGATCAATTGGAAGGAGCCACACCTAACTTTGCCAGCATCGATGTATCGTTTATTTCACTTCGTCTGATGTTACCACCGCTTAAGGAACTGTTATCCCGTCCAGCGGACGTGGCGGCGCTGATCAAACCACAATTTGAAGCAGGGCGTGAAAAAGTAGGCAAAACCGGTGTCGTGCGCGATCCGAAAGTGCATCAGGAAGTGCTGGAGCATGTGCTTGGCTTTGCCAAAGAAATCGGTTATGAGCTGCGCGGACTGACCTTTTCGCCGATTACGGGTGGAGAAGGCAATATTGAGTTTCTAGCGCACTGGCATTTGCCTGCGGATGGTGAAGTGTTGGATCCGATCCCTGAACTGGCGGATCTGAATGAGCTGGCTGCACGAACAGCAGCCGAAGCAGCTCATCGTTTTCGCGGTGGGGCAGCCAAGCAGTGATGAAGTAACAGTGTAGTGGTGAACGCGATAGCGTAGGATATAAAGTGATGGGTGACATTGTATCAAGCGATATACAATATAACTTACTGTATGATGCTTGACTTTGCACGAGGTGACATAGAATATCAAGTACTGTATGACGTTGCACGAAGCGATATAAGATATTATGCACTGTATGACTTTGCACGAGGTGACGTAGAATATCATGTACTGTATGACATTGCGCAAAGTGATATAGGATATCATGTACTGTATGACATTGCGCAAAGTGATATAGGATATCATGTACTGCATAGCATCGCACAGAGTAATACATGATATCACGTGCGATATAGTGTTATACGAAGCGTGGCAAAATACCACATACTAAGGGATAAGTGACGTCGTGTGAAGTGATGTATAATGACGATGTCGACAGCTCCAGCGATATGGCAGCATCTACGAGCGATAAGAGAAGACCTGTACTGGCAGCTTTTCAGCCCGGCGCAGGTCTTTTGGTTTGTATAGGGCTGAATGGATAACTGGCAATGAAGCGATATAGACGATTAAGGCGAATTTTCGATCAAAACTCAATTTGGCTATTGATTTACGAACAGATATTCCTATATAATGAGAACGAACGTTCTTCCTGTCTGGTTCATGCAGCCAGCGTTTTGACCTTTCCGTTCTTGGTGTTACAATAGGGTAATGTGCGATGCCACGTTGATGATCGATGGAAAAGCAGATATTTTCCAATTTCGAAGATGAAAAAGGAATATACCTGCATAATCACGAATAATTATAAAGTCTGTTCGGCATGAACAGGCGATGTGATCCATTCGCCATAGCGATCATTTGCATGATTATAATAGAGCATACTACCAAGCGGAGGTCTTTATGAAGGGACAGCGACATATTAAAATTCGAGAAATTATTACACATCAGGATATTGAAACTCAGGATGATCTGGTTGAAGCATTGCGTCAAGCCGGCTTCCAGGTAACCCAGGCAACGGTATCCCGTGACATTAAAGAACTTTTACTGATTAAGATTCCGACAGATGACGGACGATATAAATATTCTTTGCCAACCGATCAACGTTACAATCCGGTGCAGAAGCTGAAGCGTGCACTGGTGGACAATTTTCTGCAAATCGATTTTACAAACAATCTGGTTGTGATGAAATGCCTTCCGGGTACAGCCAATTCGATCGCTTCCCTCGTGGACAGCATGGAATGGCCGCAAATTATGGGCACAATATCGGGTGACGATACGATGCTGATCATTTGCCGTACGGAAAGTGATAGCCAGAAAGTGATCGAACAGATTATGGGCTTTATTTCTTGAAATAAAGGATAAGCTCCTGCTGTTGTGATCGTAACATCGATACAGCGAGGTCTTGTGAAGTGCCAGCTGACTGTAGAGCTTTTGTCCGGTTTCGTGTGAAGCGGGATTAAACAGTCTTTTATACGAGAAGGAGTGAGCTCCATGCTAGTTATGCTGAGCATCAAAAACCTGGCTGTTATTGAAGAAATCGACGTTTACTTTCACAAAGGATTCCATGTACTGAGCGGTGAAACCGGTGCAGGTAAATCCATCATCATCGATGCGCTCGGTCTGATTGCAGGCGGAAGAAGCTCAGCGGAGATTGTCCGCTACGGTTGTGACAAATCGGAAATGGAAGCTCTATTCGAACTGCGTTCAACGCATCCGGTCTGGTCGACACTGGCAAGACTAGGTATCCAGGGAACGGCTGAGGAGCACCTTGTAATTCGTCGTGAAGTAACGAGCAGTGGTAAAAGCACCGCACGCATTAACGGGCAGCTGGTTAATCTGTCTATGCTGCGTGAAGTGGGCGAGCAACTGGTTAACATTCACGGACAGCATGAACACCAATCGCTGATGAAACCAGAGCGTCATCTCGGCCTGCTGGATACATTTGGCGATGTAAAGATCGGTCCGGTTAAGTTGAAATACAATGAGCAATACAGCAGCTACATCAAGATTGAACGTGAATTGCGTGAATTGCAGGAAAATAGCCAGAAGACGTATCAGATGATGGATTTGTATCGTTTCCAGCTGGAAGAAATTGCTACTGCGAACTTACAACCAGGTGAAGATGAATCACTGGAAGAGGAACGTCTACGTCTGTCACATAGCGAGAAGATGATGGAAGCGGTAGCCGGTGGTTACCACAACCTGAACGGTGAAGGCACGATGGGTGCCATCAGTGTAGCGATGTCGCGTCTGAGCGATATTTCCCGTTATGATTCCAAAAATCTCGATCCATTAGTCGAGCAACTGCAATCTGCTTATTATCAGCTGGAAGACGTCGTCTATCAGTTACGTAATTATCAGGAAAACATCGAATTTAATCCAGGCCGATTGGAAGAAGTGGAATCCCGTCTCAATATGATCTCTGGCTTACGCCGTAAGTATGGAGAAAATGTAGAGCAGATTCTAGCTTATTACGCGAAAATCCAGCGTGAGACCGATTTGCTGGAAAACAAAGATGAGCATTTGCTCAAACTGGAAGCGAAGCGCGATAAGCTGCGTGCACAGCTACTGGAAACCGGCGAGCGCCTGAGCAAGCTGCGTCGTGATGCAGCAGGCGAGTTGTCCAAGCAAGTTGAAGCCGAGCTGAAAGACTTGCAAATGCAGCGTACGTCATTGCAGGTTAAAATTGACTATATCGCTGATCCAAATGGTATCGAATGGAATGACCGTCGTATTCGCATTACCCGTCAGGGCATCGATACAGCTGAATTCCTAATTTCGCCTAACCCCGGTGAGCCTTTGCGTCCAATGGGCAAAATTGCATCCGGTGGTGAGCTGTCGCGTATTATGCTAGCGCTGAAAAGTATTTTTGCCCGTCATGAACAGGTACCTGTACTTGTATTTGACGAGGTGGATACCGGTGTAAGCGGACGAGCAGCTCAATCGATCGCAGAGAAGCTATTCAAGCTGTCTTCGGAATGCCAGGTATTCTCGATTACTCACTTACCGCAGGTGGCATGTATGGCAGATCATCAATATTTGATCGAAAAGCATATCGTTGGCGACCGTACAGCTACGCATGTCGTATCACTGCATGAAGATGGCCGTGTCGATGAACTGGCACGTATGCTAGGTGGTGTGGAGATTACCGAGAAAACGAATCATCATGCGCTGGAGATGCTTAAATTAGCAGAGGCACGCAAAGATGGCGGCTCTGCCTATGCCGTTCATTAAGCAATGAAGCAGCATATGGAGGCGCAACATATAAAGAAAACCAGAGAAGCAACCTATAGAGAAAACATTAGTAGTCTAGTTCATACCATAGTGTTAGCTATGATTTTAACTAGCTATGACGAGATCAAGAAACAATTTCAGGGAAGCCTGCCTGTGTGGTAGTGCTTCCTGTTTGTATTGGAACCATATTTTGAGCTATATAAGGTTCGATTAAATAAGATGAGTTACATAAAATTATGTAATGAAATGGAGCTGCATAATTTTCCGGCCTATTCGCTCCGTAATAGGGTGGACTTTGTTGATATGAGCTTGAGTCGACCCAATTCAGCTATGGGAGTGTTAGTGATATGAGCTTGAGTTAGCCTAATTCAGCTATGGGAACGTTAGTGATGTGAATTTGAGTTAGTTAAACTCAGCTATGCGAACTTCAATATGCAGTTAAGTTAAAGGAGATTGAGCAATATAAATGATCACAGTACCAATACAATCGAATGCCATTTTATGCTAGCTTATGTCTGTTTATCACACATAGGCTAGAAAAATTGGGAAAATTATGAGATTATTGTTTTCGACAGCAGGGTTTAGGTCTTTTATGTCGAATGATATTATAATGTAAAAGTGGATCATACACAGCAAGAGAGAATGACCAAAATGAAGGAGGAATATCCATTGTCAACGATTCAAGTATTGCTAGCAGATGATAATCGTGAATTTACTAATATGCTGGCTGATTATATTTCCAATCAGCAGGACATGGAAGTTGTAGGTATCGCATTTAATGGTGAAGAAGTATTGAAAACGATGGAGAATCTTCCGCAGCTTCCCGATGTGCTTATTCTGGATATTATTATGCCTCACCTGGATGGATTGGGTGTATTGGAACGTCTGCGTGATATGAATCTAACACCAGCACCGAAGATCATTATGCTGACCGCATTTGGTCAGGAAAATATTACGCAGCGTGCGGTGCAACTGGGTGCTTCGTATTACATTTTGAAGCCATTTGATATGGAAGTGCTCGTGAACCGTGTTCGTCAGCTGGTGGGCACCAATGCTACAATCGGCGGTAACAGTAATGGCTCTGTTAATATGAGCAATTCAATGAATAAGCCAGTCACTGCAATGCCGGCAAAAGGTCGCAATCTGGATGCAAGCATTACTGCAATCATTCATGAAATCGGTGTACCTGCTCATATTAAAGGCTATCAATATTTGCGTGAAGCGATCACGATGGTATATAACAATATCGAAATTCTCGGATCGATTACCAAAACATTGTATCCGGCAATTGCAGAGAAATTCAAAACGACACCTTCTCGTGTAGAACGTGCCATTCGTCATGCGATTGAAGTTGCCTGGACACGTGGTAATATTGATTCGATCAGTCATCTATTTGGATATACGATCAATATTAGTAAGTCCAAGCCAACCAATAGTGAATTTATTGCGATGGTAGCCGATAAGCTACGGATTGAGCATAAAGTTCCGAATTAATTTGGATGGAATCCATATAATGTTCTGATTAACTTGCTTTGAGTTTATATCATTGGGCAATGTTTCATGCAACTTAGAATGTTTCATTTAGTATGGATAGTATGGATAGTATGGATAGTATGGATAGTATGGATAGTATGGATAGTATGGATAGTATGGATAGTATGGATAGTATGGATAGTATGGATAGTATGGATAGTATGGATATATAGCCAAATGGATGCTGTCATTGCTTTGGATCTTTACGCTATTGAGTTGCGTATGTAGGTGAAATCAAGCGTTTATATTATCTATTGCTTATATTATTTATTTTTGTTATCTATGGTGTATAAGTTGGTAGTGTTATACAGCAATCCAAGCATTCCATAATTATCAAACATAATTAAACGTCTTATAGATTGAATCCAATCGGCATATGATATCTATAGAAACGAAGAGCAGCTTACACTCGATATAGAGGGACAAGCTGCTCTTTTTTTACTCTAGTGGCAACGGGCTTCAATATAGTAATATAGATATAGATTGTAATCTGTTCATCTATGATCAACATGATATTCAGGAGGGAAAGAAATGGAAGGTTTTCAGGGATACTCACCACCAGAGCCGCCGCCCAAATCATCTAAAATGAGTGTGATGGCATTAGTAGCGCTTATTTTGGCCGGTCTATCGATACTTGGATGTATGATATTAACCGTCTGGAACATCGCGCTTAATGTGCAAGTAGCTGATTTGCGGCAGGCGAATGCGGCGTTACAACGTAAAACGACTGAACTTACTAATCAGCATACGGATGTAGCGCACGAGCAATCGATTATTAAGCAGGTAGCGGTATTCAATTATATGTCCCACAGCATTGAGGAAGCGGTCGTAACGGACGATTTTATTGTGGATAAAATCACATTCACACCTACTGGTGATGGAGAGCTGAAAAGCGTGCTGATCGATATAGAAAATCAGCCCGATATCGATCTGGATTATAACGGTGATGGTACGTATACATTATCGAAAAATGAGTTGCGCACTAAGATGGTCAAGCTTATTCAAGCAGCGCGAGAGTATTATGGGACGGATGAAGAAGCGCCGGAATGGAATGAATCTACTTTAGTTACGTTAACGGTCAAAAATTACGATATCGGCGATTACGCAGATAGCAAATTTCTGTTTGTAGACGAGTATTGATAGTATGCTGATCTAGTGTAATCAGCTAGACATGCTGACATGATTAATACACCAACTATAATCTACCGCCATCTATGAGAGTTTGTTAAAACAAAAGCTGTAATTTACTATGCCCTACACACAATAAATATAAAGTGAATGACAAACCATTTGAAGGAGGCAAGTTCTTGAAAAAGTCGCTCGTCTATGTAGCATTGCTTGTATTAAGTAGCAGTATGATCTATGAACTGATGGCACATCCTACTATAGCTCAGGCAACCGGGGATAGTAACATAACTGCTGTTGAGAATAATGTGGTAGCTATAGAAACTAATCCTGTTCACACTCAGCCTAAAATGATGTTAGCGCCTACGGTTGCATCCTCCGCAAACTGGGCACATGGATGGACATTAGCCCAACACACAACAAGTACAGACTTACATAATTCCCACCTATCATCTATAACAGAAACGAGTACAATAGAGACAAGCACACGATCCATATTATCAACAAACACAGCTCCTATCGTACTGGCATCAGCGTCAACTCCATCGATCACAGACCCATCTTCTTCTACTAACGGTAATAAAAATAGCACGATTAATGCTAATGAAAAGAGTAACATTGCAACTAACAATGATGCTGGCTCCAAAGTAAAAGTGAACGATCAGGTTGCTCTAGGCGACATTGCCAGTTATCATTTTCCAAATCAGCATGATATGAGTTTTGTCGGGCCAGAAGCTACACAGCAGCTGCTTGATAAAGAAGATACCGGAGATTTGATCACAGGACAGATTGTTGGAAGCTTGCTGGATCGCCAGGATAACGCATGGGTGATTTTGATGTATACCGAAGACGGACATATTTTCGATTATGATCATCAGCAGATCGATGCGCAGCGTATGCTGGAAACTTATCAACAGGCATCTCAGCAGCAAAATGAGCATCGTTCTGATAGCTCCAAACTTCATGTGTTAGGCTGGGGCAAGGAGCCGAGTTATAAGGTGGCCAGTCATACATTAACCTGGTATCTGAAATTGAAAAAGTCAGCGGGGGACGATGTCGTTAATGATGAGGCACGTATTTTGACCCGAACCGGATATATCTCCGCTATTATGGTGACGGATGAGCAACGATTTAAACAGGATGATGCTACATTTGAACACGATGTTTTGCCTAATATTGATATTAATTCAGGCTCAACATATAGCGATTATCATAGTGACACCGATAAAGATTCCAAATTAACATTAGAAGGTTTAATTTTGACAGGCGCGGGTACACAATCTGCGAAGACGTATGGAACCTTTTTAATCGTAAATAAGCTCTGGTTCATAGTTGTACCGATCATAGGTTTGTTTTACTGGAATCATCGCAATCGTTCACGACGTGAGCAAGAGCATGCCAAAGAGCTAGAAGCGATCCTATATGCGGATCATCAAATCAATGAGTTGCCCATGCGTCGACGTCCTGCACCTCCGGTGGATCAGACCGATTCAGATCAGAAATGAACGGATCAATAGAATAAATGAGATCAAGTGAGAATAATGGTGTAAGCCGTCTCTTTTGCTATGTCGATACGATTCATTTGATTCATTCCATGCATCTGCACGCTAAAAGCGGTATAATGAAGGGGATGCTAAAACAAGTCCAATCATTAGATTGACAGCTAACACGTTGATCCATTATGTCATAGGCTTGTGAACGTAAATGTAGTAAATATAATAAAGATGACAGGCTGTACATCACGGCGGCGATATGAACGATATGAATTTCAATCGAAGCCAGCTCTACCACAGGTTCATTCACAACCGAGCCTGCACCCGCAATTACGCCATAATGAAATTGGAGGGATTACAGATGGAGAAAACCAATGCATGGGTATTCGTACTGGTCACTTACGTGGTGGCAGTGGCACTCTTTTTAGGTATGTGGAAAGTAAGCGATCTGCTGTTCTTCCGCTAAGTTGTAGTGAAGCAAAACGTAGCTTCTGCTTGGATCATAGTCGCGTAGCAACATTATAGGAAGCTGTATGATGTGTTAGCATCAGCTTCTGGCGAGCGCAATCCTGATCGGATGTAGTCATGCTTCTGATTACATATTGAACTACGAATATAAGAATTTGGATAAGGAAAAGGCTGGAACGATAAGTTCCCGCCTTTTCTTTATCGATGATCCCAACCACCTTTATCGATGATCTCAACCACTTATAGTGAGCGTTCTAACAACATACTAACAGCTTCCAAACCGGATCAGCTATGTTACAACTTATTATGCGCTATGAATCATAAAGCTAGTTTGGAAACTACCCCCTTACCCGTACAGCAAGCAATAGGGCTGAATCGTCAACAAAATCGATCTTGCTCATCAACGTCATCCATATCCCTTATGTCTAAGGTAAGAGCAACAATAAACACAAACCTATCATGTCCACTCTTTTCGATACGCAAGCGGCGTGCAATCAACCCGTGCTTTAAACAGATTAATAAAATGCGACACATTGTAAATACCTACTTCGCTTGCGATCTGCTGAATACTTTTATCAGAATACCGAAGCATATGCTTCGCTGTATTGATACGAATATTGATTAAATACTCAATCGGCGGTAAGCCGATATGCTGCTTGAAATCGCGACTAAGCTGGAATTTGTTCACCGCATACTTTTTGGCTAGATCGTCCAGTGTAATCGGTTCGGTATAATGCTCCTCCAAATATTGCTGCAATTCCAGCACAGGAGCAGGAATGCGACCATGCTTATCTCCAGCATAAACAGCGTGCAATAAAATATCGGTGAGCAATTGAACAATTAATTGGGAACTGATTAGCTCTGTTTTGTTGCTGCGTGGTGTCTGAATGTTCAGCAAGCGTTGCATAAGCCCGGGAATGGCTGAATATTCGTTCACATGACAAACAGGCAGTTGACGTTGACCGAACGGTGCATAATAGCCTTCCATCGTTTCACTTCGGATGTGAAGCCACAGAAATTCCCATTCCTCTTCACGTACAGCCTCATAACGATGATAGTCCATACAATGAATAAAAAATAAATCTCCACGTCCAAGCGAATAATCGGTATTGCCATAACGCAGTTTTCCTCGGCCGGATACAGTATACAAGATGAGGTACGAATTTAGATGCTCATGTTCAGCAAAATAAGGAAAGGCAGTTTTGAAATGACCGATCTCCTGTACAAAAAAGTAAAATGCCTGTGCAGTAGAAGATGGCGTTAAAATGAGGCGAATTGAATCTTCGGTTTGTATATGCGAAGCTTTCTCCCAGTAGCTCGTCATGTAGCTCTTCCTCCTGCATAGGTAGCGTTAAAATCCATTTCATTCCGGTTCACTATGCGATCGATATGGCATGAATCAGGGATGAAGTTCAAAATTGCAGGTCATATTAAAATCATTGCGAATACTGGAAAACAGAATAAGAATCGATGTGGGAATCCCGGATCTACGGTAGCATGTATCTGGTGGTATCGGAATGATAATTAAATTGTAAGCGTTATCTTATAATTAATCAATATAATACAAAGTAAAAAGGCCACCCGCAGGTGACCTTTCTAACCCAAATGGCGCTATTTAAATCTGACCGCATCCCGCGCCACCGGAAAGTTCTAGCTGTTACGCCAGAACCTCGGCTTGGGTAAAGGACGCGTTCAACATGTGATTATTGATGTTGACGCACCTCCTTTCTGTATGGGGATAGTTTAGCATAGGTTTACATAAACATCTAGTACTATTTACAAAAAAAACAAAAAATATTTTTTTGTTCGCATTAGATAATAGTATCCTATTTGAAAATATGAACAAATATGCAGTTCTGTTCGTTTATTTTCGGATAATGAGCCATATCGAGTAAATAATTAGTGAAATTTTGTCGATTTGATGTATAATCGCTATTAAATATAGCAAAATAATTATAAGTATATAATGGCAATAATGTGCAATAATAGGTGAGGGACGAACAGGGTGGTGTTTGTTAAGTATCTAATGGTAGAATAATGACTCGGTCGTTGCAACGATGACGATCGAGAGATAAGCAAATTATACGGATCTAAGTGAAATAAGCAAGAAGCAAAGTAACACGTTAATAGTTGATCATTTATGAACGCATGGAATGAGATGAACTGTATACAAGCCACCCTTGCAACAAACAAATGCAGGATATAATGGAGAACGAGAATCCGTATGAAGTTAGCCATTGAATTAGTGCCTATTCCTACAATGAATGTGAATGTACGAAGTCATATTAGTTCCTATCGCTGGAGACAGCTTAGCTTGAACATTCAGCGCCGTGATGACTATGCCTGTGTCATTTGTGAACGGCGAAAGGGTCATGAGGTACATAAGCTGCATTGTCACGAGCAATGGGAGTTTAATGAAAAGCATGAAATTCAGCGTTTGATCGGTTTACAATCGCTTTGCTTTCAATGTCATATGCTCAAGCATATCGGTTTTGCGGATATGCAGGGATGGATCGAACAGTATGCATTGATAGAGCACTTTTGTGAAGTGAATCGGGTTGATCGAGAGCAGTTTGCTATTCATCTCCATGAAGCGGTACAGCAATGGATGCACCGTAACCGTATAAACTGGAAAGTTGATCTGAGCGCCTATACCGAATGGATTTAAATAATAGCAATAGACGACGCATGTGTGAAAATTGATGCACATATGGAGTATCCTATCGATCCTGGATAATGGCGTTGAACGATGATTAAAGTTTGCTTGATCTGGTTGGATGATACCGATTAGCGGTATGAGCTGGAGCATGTAGGGGTCGATATGATGGATAATAGTAGCGTGCGAAATGAGGCATGGAAAGAAGCAAAGACAGGCCATACGAGACGTCTCGTTAATGAGTTATTTGAGCACGTATTTGCAACCAGTGATACAATAGACTGGCAAGTACGATCATTGTGGATCATGCACGTATTTGTACCTTCACGGCAATTGAAGTATTTTAACATCAACCAGAAGTTAATGATGATAGGGAAGCAATAGGCCGAGAAAATTCACGTTCACATCCACGACTGGATGGAACGTGTTACTACGGAATATCATGAATCCAGTCAAAGCTGATTACGAATTCAATAACATGGAATTTTAGTTAAATTCACGCTTTGATTAAAACGATATTTTGTAGTACATTAGCTTTTGAAGAAAGAGGAGGTTTCTAATGTACTCAAGCAAACAGAGTGATGCTTTACACATCATGACTTACACCCTGAATAGTGGAATTAAGGGTACTGTACCCCTGTCTAATCAACAGATTGAAGAATGGCTTGAAAGTTACAGAACCAATACACGCTTTGTGACGAGTATAGGTAAGGAATTTTTTGGCCTGAATCCAGAACTTGTTGCCGACTTTAAAGTACAAAATCAATTTTCTGATTATCAGCGAGTGATTGTACCTAATCAACAACCAGATGAAGCGGAAGAACATCTGAGTAGCGCTTATAAACAAAATGACGTGTTGATCAAGGTCGATTGCAAATGCGGCACAGCGTATACAACGGATTCACCGATGATGCGTACCAAATGGTATTGCACCAAGTGTAAAGAAATCGTATTTTTGGACCCGAAAAAAGGTAAAGTCGAAACATCACGTGGTGAAGCTTACTATATGACTAATAAATATTTCGTGGAGCGCGCTCCAATCGAATAGCAAGCCAGAAAAGCAGTCTACAAGATCATCATGGAATCGGTAATCAGGAAAAGGGAAGCCTGTTCGAGACGAAAATCTCCTGACCGTAAAGTTGAATTGTATGACTGCTTTTGCTGTTGTCATTGGGATAATTAGAATAAGGATAGTCGTTGTATTATATGTGCTTATTATAAGCACATATAATGAAGAGTGAACATAGACAATCTTATATCGTAGGTAAAGTGATGAGTGGATACTAACACTAACAAACGAATCGTATAATGGATAGATACTAACAAACAAATAGGATGATAGATACCAACAAACGTATCGTTTGATTGGTTTGTTTCAGTATGATATGGAAAATATGAACGGTGCTTGCGCTAAAGCTGGCAGGTCATTTGAATAGTAGTAACGGTTACTGGTATAATACACGGCATATGTGCGAGAACGGATTTGTTTGGAAAGGAGTATTCCCTATGCGCTCAAGCTTGCCCTTCTCTGCTTCGCGATCATCCCGCCGTATTCGTCCGGTTCCACTTCTGATCTGGTCTGTACTGGCGCTCGGTTGGATGGCGTTTATGTTTATGATGTCGAATCAGCCGTATCAGGAGCAGGATGTGAAACCACTGCTTGCCAGCTGGATTGCCGAGCCTTCGCTTGCAGCGATTACACCGATGGTGGAATTTAGCTATGGTGGTTATACGGTTAGCGGTAGTGAACCGTATGCCTTCTGGGAGTTTTTTATTCGCAAAGGCGGTCATGTATCCGAGTTTGCTGTACTGACCTTTTTACTAGTACATGTATGTTCTTCTCTTACTCGCGCTGTGTATATGCCATTGATAGGGGCTGCGGTTATTGCGTATGGCTTTGCTGCTACTGATGAATGGCATCAGACCTGGATTGCAGGTCGCACCGGTCATTTTAGCGATACGTTAATTGATGCGATTGGTATTGTACTTGTTATTATCGTATATGGGATTGTCCGCTATCGGAGACAGAGAAGATAATAATGATGGATCAAAGGGGGAGCCGTGCCGGCTTGCCTTTTTTGTTATATAGCAAAGTAAGAAGCACGGACGGGTGTAATAGGGTGGGACGTTGATGCAGGATAGTAGCGCAATCGTTCATTCGTCGATGATATGCCCGAATTGTGCATACATATAGCAGAATGATGGCTATACTTTTAGTTTTGAAAGCGTTATTTTATTAGTCGATGAGTTGTTTGTTATTTCTATAGTAATAGGGATGCAGTAAAAGGGAATCGCAGTAAACTGTAGTGATGTAGTAAAAAGGAGTAGGAGTAAAGATATCGCGATGCAGTGAAATGAACTTAGAAGAAGGATATACGGACTTAGTGAAGTACATCCGGAGTAAGTAATAGCGACGCAGTGAAAGGAAGTACGAGCAAAGATATCCTAATGCAGTGAAATGAATTTAGAAGAAGGATATACGGACTTAGTGAAGTACATCCGGAGTAAGCAATAGCGACGCAGTGAAAGGAAGTACGAGCAAAGATATTGTAATGCAGTGAAGTGAACTTGAAAGAAGGATATACGGACTTAGTGAAGTACATCCGGAGTAAGCAATAGCGATGCAGTGAAAGGAAGTAGGAGCAAAGATATTGTAATGCAGTGAAGTGAACTTGAAAGAAGGATATACGGACTCAGTAAAGTACATTCGAAGTAGTTGTAACGATAAAGCGAAATGAAATTAGAGCAAGGAGATGTTGCAATGAACAAGTATGCGGCGGATCGTGTGCGGGCGGTGCAGCAGTTGTGGCGAGTGGAGGATTTAGATGCGCATCTGTTACTGACGATGCAGCAGTCCGTCTATACGGAGTGGTGGCGCGATATCGAGCGATATGCGCAGCGGGCGCTCAGCGAGCCGTTGCCCGTGCTACGATTTGAGTTGTTTCGGCAGTTTGAGGATGACGGTCAGCGGATTCCGTATGAGCAGGTTTATTTTGAACGCCGTGGCCGGCTAGGAGCGCTTGCGCTGATGTTGCTGCGATTACAAGCGGAGTATCGGTATAAGGTGACTTCAAATCAAGATGGGGTGAATGTCAATCAAGCACAGTATCAGCACGAAGGGATGGCACATCAAGCAGAGCATCATTGCGAGGAGAGTACCAATCAAGCGGATGATCAGCAAGGAGGCAGAGGCAGTACGAACAACAAACATATCACTAGAACTGATGAAGAACAGGCGTTGGGGATGCAGACAGAGCCTGCACAAGTTTGGAATAGGCATGAAGTGCTGACAGCGCTGGAGGAAGCGATTTGGGAGCTATGTGGTGAATATACGTGGTGTTTGCCTGCGCATTTTTCATCAGGGTCACATACACCGGCATGGCAGGAGATTGATCTGTTCACAGCGGAAACAGCGGGCATGCTGGCGGAGCTGTCTATTTTGCTGGATGGCGTAATTGATAAGCGTGTGATTGAGCGGATGCGGCTGGAAATTCGGCGGCGTGTGCTGGATGTGCTGGTGGAGGGGGAGCGGCATTTCGGCTGGGAGACGGCGGAGCATAACTGGTCTGCGGTTTGTGCAAGTGGTTGTGGAATGGCTGCGCTACTCGTAGAACAGCATGATGGACGCAAGCAGCTTATTTTAAAACGAGTGCTTACGGCGCTCGATTATTTTTTGGAAGGTTATGGCGATGATGGTGGGTGCGCGGAAGGAATAGGTTACTGGGTATATGGATTTGGCTATTTTACATATTTGATCGATATGCTGGAAGCTACAGGTTATCCGGTTCAGCTCAGTGAAGCACAGCAACGCAAAATCCATGCGATAGCTGCTTTTCCACAGGCGGCGCATTTATCGAATGGTGTGTTTGTTAACTTTTCCGATAGTGAGGAAAGGCAGGCTTTACCAACAGGGCTGCTAAGCCGTCTGGCCCAGCGGCAAGGGGTGGATGTATCCTTGCCATTTGAGCTGCCTTTGTTCAGCGAGGATCATTGTCATCGCTGGGCACATGTGTTACGTGATCTGTTATGGTCGGAACCGGAGCGCTGGGCTGTGGATCATGTAGGCAATGATGATGGGAAAACAGATGGTGAACAATTATGTCACGAAGGTACAGGTGAAGTATCTAAAGTATCTAAAACATCTAAAGTATCTAAAACATCTAAAGTATCTAAAACATCTAAAACATCTAAAACATCTAAAACATCTAAAACATCCAGTATAGTACCTGCTACAGTATCCATGCAACTCTCTATCCAGAACGCTATAAGTAATGATTGTAGTCTCCAAAGAGAGCTACCGTCAGATCATGATCTGGAAGGAGATGCACCTATTCCATACAATGATGGTCAGCAAGATCGTACTAATTCTGCTATAGCTAACACAGATCGCCATGTAATAACGAAGTCTGCATATGGTGCGTGTAGTGATACGAATCGTGATGCAAATAGGTATATGGGCAATGATGCAAACAGCGAAAGTCATTACTGGAAACAGCTGGAGTGGCTCGTTGTACGTGGACGAATTGGTTTTGCAGCCAAAGGTGGGCATAATGATGAGCCGCATAATCATAATGACCTGGGTAGCTTTATTATTCATGGCGGCGGACAGAATCTACTCTGTGATCCCGGCGCAGGGATGTATACACAGGCTTATTTTGCGCCAGGGAGAGAAACGATTTTGCATATTTCCTCGGCTGGCCATTCGGTGCCATGTATAAATGGAATGGAACAACAATCTGGACGTCAGCAGGCAGCGGTCGTGCTGGATGTGCAACAACGAGCGCAGGAGACATTATTTGAACTGGAACTAGCAGCAGCCTACCCAGAAGCAGCAGGAGTTGCTAGTTTTACAAGGCGTTTTCACTGGCAGTCGCTTGCTACCGCAGATGCTTCGACGACTATGGCACAGCTGGATGTGCATGACCGGTTTATTTTCCAGAAGTGTATGGCAGTGAATGATATAGAAACGAAGCAAGCTACAGACGAGACTAACGTTCATCTTTGTGAGCGTTTTATGAGCCGTGTGAAGCCGCAGTTGAATGAGAGCAGTATTGTCTGGCAGGGACAACAAGCGCTCGTTCGACTTCATATAGAAAAAGGGCGCTATGAAGTAGATGTAGAGGAACTTGCCAGCCATGATCATGAAGGACAGCCGATTACGCTGTATCGAACGAATCTCATTTTGATAATGGATGCGCACAAATTAAGCCATGCTGAAGACGAGTTAAGTCATACTAAAGGAATGAATCGATCCATCGTCGATAAACAGATACCAGATGAAAGTACAGAAACTGAAAGTATAGCAATTGAAGATATAACGACATTAGACACAGCGGCATTAGGTACAGCGACGTTAGATAAGCACATGCCAATACTAACTAAGACGCGCACACAAACTCGTATAAACGTAAGCAGCACAGAACGGAGAGAAGGAAATAAGGGGAAAGGACGACTTTTGAGCACGGGAATCTACATTCCCTTTCTAATCCGTAGATTCCTGTGCGAGACCGGAGTCCGTCCCCTTATTCCTTCCCGCAGTGGTGTACGCTCCATCATAAAAAGTTCGCGTACACACCCAAGTAAAGAACAAAGCAAAAAATCAACCCAAGAACCAAACCAAGAACCAAGCAAGGAACGAAGTAAAGACCACAGTGAACAACCAAACGTCATCAAACTGGATGGTAGGGATCACATGTCAGCAAGAAACGATGGACAGCAGCAATGTGGCATTCATTGCCTATTCACATTCACCGTTATTTCACAGATAGGACTGGAGACGGATCAAAGGACAAAGGAGCGATCGTCATGGAGCAGCAGGTAGAAAAGAGTCCAAGCTACAAGCAGCCGTATGCCTGGGCAGAAGCATTACATACGTATGAAAACAAATTGGAGCAATGTGAACCGCTAGCTTCATCATGGAATGTACAGCGAAGATTACAGTTATTGAGAGGGATCGTACAACATTATCGTGCGTACCAGCAATTAGATGGTTCCATCCATGATCCTTATTCGCAGCAGGAACGATATTACTCGACGCCTGCGTATGCGCTTGCTGCGGCTGTATTAGTGTCCAAAGGACAAACCGAGCTACTGGAATCAGCTGCATCGGCGTTGACGTGCAGTATACAAGCGTTGGTGGAAGAGCGCGCACCGGATGGTCATCCGGACTTTTTCCCGATTATGATCATGGGGGCGTATCGTATTCTTAAGTCGCTCTTACCAGAGCAGGCGCTACACTGGCAGCAACGCTTGAAGGAGATCGAGCCTGAACAGACCTATGTATTTACGATGAGTAAAATGAACGATCCAAACCGCATGATCAACTGGAACGCGATCATGTTGTCCGGTGAGTATATGCGCTATGCGGAGGGGCTGGACGGAGAGGATGCGAGCTGGATCGATACGTATTTACAGCGATATCATGTGCCGCGTTTTACAGCGCTTGGCTTGTATCAGGATGGGCCGCTACATAAGCCGAATTGTCCATTTGCTTACGATATCGTCACACGTTATCATCTCACATTGATGATGCAGGCAGGGTATAGGGGCAAAGCTGCGGATTGTGTGGACGAGCTGTTACAGCGCGGCGCTCGCAGCTCGCTATTGATGCTGTCGCCACTTGGTGAATGGCCGACTCGCGGACGCAGCTCACAGCATCAATGGAATGAAGCGACAGCGGCATTGATTTTTACGGTGCAGGCAGTGCGTGAAGCACAGCAGGGACAGATAAGACGGGCAGGAGCGTTTCGTCATGGTGCCGATCTTGCGTGGGAAGCGATCGAGCGCTGGCAGACAGAAGCAGGCGATCTGCATATTGTACGTAATTATTATTCGCCGCCGCAGCGTCATGGCTATGAAATATATACAAATCATACATGCTACAATTTATGGACTGCCGCGGCGCTTGCTTATGCGATCGTACATGGCGAGCAGCTGGAGCCGATTGTCGCTTATCCGATCCCAGCATCTTGCACCAGCTATACACTGGACACGGATGGCTGGTTTCAAACGGTATTTAGCGGTGTGCCGGGGCAACAGCTCGTCTGGCATACTGCGCTCAATGACCCGTACAATATTCCCGGCTTATCTCGCATACATCGTGCCGATATGCCTGCGCTGATCGGGCCATCGTCAGCCGGCTATCGCGATCAGGGTTTTACACGTTTTGCAGAGGGCGAAATATTCCCATTAATTCATGCGCCTGCCTGGCAAACGACAGACGGGATATGGCATCAGCTGGCAGACGGCATTCGTACAAGCGTACCTTTTGATTGTGATGCGGGTGTAGATCCAGCTGATGGAGGTGGCAGTTATCGGATTGTGGAAGCGAAGCATGAGGAACAGAGAACACGACTTGTTTTGGAATGGAGTGGTCCGTTATCGGCTGGTGTAGGGCAGATTCAGGCTACGTATGAGCAGCGACCTGGCATCATTAGGGTGAGCTATCGCATCACAAATGCAGATCAAGCGGACATTGAACGACTCGGTGCATGGATTCCATTATTTATGTATGATGGTAAGGAAGCGGCAGTATTGGAAATGGTGGAAGACGAAATGCTGGAGAATAAAGCGTTGTCCCGGACAAATGGCACTGTCACCGAGCGCTTACGTTTGCAGTATAATAACGGTCTTTTATCACTACGTTGCCTGACGCCAAACTGCAAAGTAACATTTCCGCCAGAAGCAAGTCATGTGGCTAGTCGCAACGGAATATTGAAAGGGGTTCGTCTGGAAGGAGAAGCGGGCCATGATTCTATTGCGTATGAGCTTCGATTGGAAAAGAGTCGTTCATCCGTGTAATTGACGTTTACGATCAATCGTTAAATTCGAGGATTCGATATACTGAGGATCGATACGATAGTATACGATAATGAAGTATCATATGAGAATAATGAGCTGTTTGATGGAGAGCATGCGTTACTGTGTAGTGATCATAAATCACTGTATAGTGATCATAAGTCACTGTGCAGTGATTATAATTACTGTATAAAGATGATGAATCGGTAATTCAACATAAGTAAGTAATGAGTTGCTATATGAAATGGACGAATCAATAAAAGGATACATCCATACATGAGATGAATAGTTGTTAAATAAACACGATGCATCACTACACAGCGAGAATAGAGCATAATACTATAATACGTCCTTACTAAATCACACTATAGATAGTCGGATATACATTATATTTTAAAAGGAACCCTACACCCTATTGAACAAAAGCTTGCGCTGACTGCTATGTACCTAAACTAGCAGTTAGCGCGGGCTTTTTCATTTGCATATGTATATGTTGTTGTATGGTACGCATATGCACAATCCAAGTCACGTCAAGTTACGAAATTTAGTTGACATTGTCCACAATACACACTATATTAATTTTAATCAAAAGTGGACATTGTCCACTAAATGATACGCAGCTTGAGCCATAAGATGTGATTGCTGACTGTTATACATACGATTTGAACGCACAGCATAAAACCGGGAGTGAACAACAACATGGACAAGGCGATGATCGCGGATATTCGCCATTTTAACCGCAGATATACGAATATGATCGGTGTGCTGAATAGCCATGTGCTCGATAGCGGGTATTCGTTTACCGAAGCACGTGTCATGATCGAGATTGGCATGAATGAGCCGTGTATCGCGAATATGCTGGTCGATTCACTAAATATCGATCGTAGTTATATGAGCCGAATTATTCGTCGTCTGGTGAAGCTGGGACTACTGTATAAGGAAGCCTCGGCAGAGGATCAGCGTGTTAGTCTATTGCGATTGACCGACGCAGGCAAGGCATCCTATCAGGATCTGGATGATCGATCCAATGAGCTGATCATTCGTTTATTTCGCGCTTTGCCGCCTCATGAACTGGAAGAAATGCATGCTGCTATGCAAAAGATTGAACAAAAATTAGATCAATTGGAGCGAAGAGACGATGATACGATTTGAAAGTGATTATACCGAAGGCGCGCATGAGCGCATTATCCAAAAGATGGTAGCTACCAATATGGAGCAGACGAGCGGCTATGGTGTCGATGAATATTGCGCACGCGCGCGTCAGCATATTCAGACAGCCTGCGGAAACGAAGCGGTAGATGTACATTTTCTCGTTGGCGGTACGCAGACAAATTTGACGGTCATTTCGGGCATTTTGCGTCCACATCAAGGGGTGATTGCGGCGATCACCGGTCATATTGCAGTGCATGAGACAGGTGCGATTGAATCGACCGGACATAAGATTCTCACACTGCCAAGTGACGACGGCAAAATTACCGCAGCTCAAGTTCAACAGCTGTACGATGAACACTGGAACGATGTGACGCATGAGCATATGACGCAACCAGGTATGGTCTACATTTCCCAGCCGACCGAAAATGGTACGATATATAGCCACGCTGAGCTGGAAGCACTGTACGATGTGTGCCAGCAACATGATCTGCCACTGTATATCGATGGTGCACGAATGGGTTATGCGCTTGCTTCACCGGAAAATGATCTTACGCTGGAGCGAATTGCTCAGCTGTGCGATGTGTTTTATATTGGCGGCACCAAAGTAGGTGCGCTGATGGGTGAAGCGGTCGTGATTGTAAAGGATACGCTGAAAAAGGATTTTCGCTATTTGATGAAGCAGCGTGGCGGTATGCTGGCTAAAGGACGGATTCTGGGCATTCAATTTGAGACATTGTTTGAAGATGGATTATATATGGAAGTCGCTCACCATGCGGTGCAGCAGGCGTTACGTATTCGTGATGCATTTGCAGCGCAGGGCTTTACATTCCGCTACGATTCTTCAACGAATCAGCAATTTCCGATTGTTTCTAATGAAGTGCTGGAAAAACTGCGGACAAAGTATTCCTTTTCGTTCTGGGAAAAAGTTGATGCGCAGCATAATGTCATTCGTTTCTGTACCAGCTGGGCGACGCAAATGGAACAGGTCGATGAGCTGGTACATGATATTGCTAAGCTGGGCCATGCCTGTTCGATAACAGGGCAATAAAGTTTAACGGATTGGAACGTATGCGGCGATCAATTTATCTACTAGCCATAGGACGCAGCATATTATGTAGTATAGATGATGTGCATAAAGGGGACTACGTATGAAGATCAGACCAATCGAGCCTAAAGATAACGAAGCTATTGAACGGATTATTAAGCAGTCATTGGAATCCTTCCAGCTGAACTTGCCAGGCACAGCTTATTTTGATCCACAGCTACGTCATCTGGCTGAATATTATAACAGCGATCCGCGTATGGCATACTGGGTTGCGGTTACAGATGATGATGTTGTGGTCGGTGGTGCGGGAATTGGCACCTTTGGCAAAGAAACGGAAGTGTGTGAGCTACAGAAGCTGTATATTACACCTGAAGCACAGGGCAAAGGCTTATCGCGTCTGCTCGTGCAAAAGGCACTCGATTTTGCCGCTCAGCATTATCGGTACTGCTATCTGGAAACATTTGATCGCTTGGAAGTGGCGAATACACTCTATCTCAAGTTCGGTTTCCGTCAGTTGGAACGCCCGCTTGACGGTACAGAGCATAATGCATGTGATGCATGGTATATGAAGGATCTGGCTCCGGTCAGTGGAGCGTCTGTCGTAAACGAGTAGCGGTAGATGAGCAGGCACTTGTAACGTTGCCATAGGGGTAAAGGTGTTACATTGCAGGTATTAACAGGCTAAAGATAGCATAGTTATTATTTTCAATGATGTAGCATCTGAACTACAGCATCATTATTGTAGGGATCGTGGATTGGCTAGAGTCGTGCAATGGAGAGGGATCGGCAGGAATAGGAAATACTTTGGAATTGGATAGTAGGATACAGCAGGTCGGTTGCCAATCGTTTCTTTGCAACCGGCTTTTTGCTGCATGTTTATATCATATAATCGTATAGATTTGCAAAGGTATGGATTATTATGCGTTTGACTGTTGCATTTGGATAGAATTCCTTTGACGCATCTTTTTGTAAGCGTTATCATCTTGAGGAGAAATATTCTATCGATGAATGATAAAGACTGCGCTGTTTGCTCACGCCATACATATTGGATACAGATCATTAATCCCTTAAAAGCAAAGGAGAGAGCATATGAATGACATGGCATCAAACGAATGGGTACACGAGGCATGGCAGTGGGTGACCGATCGAACGATCACGCAGGCTCAGGTAACGACCGATCATTTTCCACATGTAGCCGAGCATGGACAGTATGATCAATGTGATCCTGCATGGTGGACAGCTGGTTTTTGGCCGGGGTTATTGTGGCTCATATACAAGCACAATCAGCATGAGCAGCTTGCACAATGGGCGCAAAGCTGTGAGCGCCAGCTAGAGCTATGTTTGCACGATACAGAGCAGGTCGATCATGATCTCGGCTTTATCTGGCTGCTTAGCGGCGTAGCCCATTATGAGCAAACTGGCGATGCAGATGCTCGGCGCCGCAGTCTATTAGCAGCGAATCTGCTAGCCGCCCGTTTTAATGTCAAAGGCAATTATATTCGTGCCTGGAATTTTGATTCTCCCCATATGGATACGCGTGGTGTGGCGATTATCGATAGCATGATGAATTTACCGCTACTCTACTGGGCTTCACTGGAAACGGGTGATCCTCGTTATCGCGAACTGGCGATCGCTCACGCGGATACCGTCGCTCATGAGTTTGTACGAGCTGATCATTCCATATGCCATGTTGTGGAATTTGATCCCGTCACAGGTCAAAAGCGCTGCGAGCATGGCGGTCAGGGCTACGCACCGGGTTCTGCCTGGGCACGTGGCACCGCATGGGCATTACATGGCTTCGCACTCGCCTATGGCTATACAGGAAAAGCCCAATATTTAGACATAAGCCGCCAAACAGCTCAGTTCTTCCTCCAGCAACTCGGCGACGATATCGTGCCGTACTGGGATTTCCGCGCCCCAGAACATAGTCGCGATGCCTACGATTCATCCGCCACAGCGATCGCTGCCAGCGGTATGTTAGAACTCGCCAGGTATGTAGACGAACCGGAACGCCATTCTTTACAGCAAGCAGCATCCCGACTACTGTCAGGCTTGTACCATGACTATTCAACACGTACTAGCAACACCGAAGGATTAATCACCTATGGTACGGTTCACTATCCCGAACAACGCCAGCTCAATGTGTCCATTATCTACGGAGACTATTTCTTCGTGGAGGCACTTGCCAAGTTACGAGGGGAGCAAGGATGGTTTACGCCAGGGTTGTAAAATGAGTCGTGGATATAGGTTGAACATAGGTCTATAGAACAGCCTATCTGGTGCTTGGCTAGTAGGCGTTATAAGTACAACATGTAACGATAAGCTGAGCGTTAGGATGGTTTCTACATTCAGTATATTATAAATCATCGTTAGCGCTCCTGACTTGCATACGTACCTGTCATCTGCATAAACGACCCATCCCCCTTGACGCCACTCGCACCTTATGAAACTATAGAAACACAAGTAGGATGTGACAACGATACGGATATGCAACATCAAGCCGGGCCTGCTGTGTCCGGTTTTTTTGCCATGATATCGATTTCGTGCATGAAAAGGAGGATCAGCATGAGCGACAATATACAAGCAGCATGGTCTCAAATCGACCAGCTTCTCAAACAAGGACAGCTCCCTAAAGAAGACAGTGCTGCACTTCAACAACTGCTGGATGCGGTACAACATCTGGAAGCAGAAAACAAACGACTACGCACAGCACTGGTCAAAGCGAACAGCAAAAAGCCCAAAATGTCCAGCCGACTTAAAGACGCTTTATACGAGTAATTGAAGTTTGACAGCTGATCCAATAGGTCGAGCCAAGCTTGCTTGTCCAGCGGCAATCGAAGCTCGACTTTACATAGCGTAGCTGCATCTTATTCATCGATATGGTTATTTTGCTGCTTGAACTGGAATGCGATTCAGTATTAAGATGATGTGGTGTCAGCACGATATACGGTGCTCAGAAATTCATAATAGTCGATGGTATCTGAATGGATGATCGTGCTAACCTGCTTCATTGTGCATCATTTCGATGCAATCCCAACAGGCAGCATAACGAACGTACATTTCAAGCAAGCTATTCAAATCAGTCGATTTATTCAAACTAGCGAAAAGAGAGTGACTCATTTATGACAATACAATGTGATATAGCAATTCTTGGCGGCGGTACTGGCGGATATGTGGCCGCGATTCGCGCAGCTCAGTTAGGAAAAGAAGTCGTTATAATCGAACAGGATAAGCTTGGCGGAACGTGTTTGCATCGCGGCTGTATTCCGAGCAAAAGCTTGCTACGTAGTGCCGAAGTGTTTGCCATGATGCAGGATAGCGAGCAATATGGCATCGCTGCGGACGGTGTGCGTTTGCAATTTGATCAAGTACAGTCGCGTAAGCAAGGCATTGTCGATCAGCTGCATCGCGGTGTGCAATATTTAATGAAAAAGAACAAAATTACGATTGTACGCGGTCAGGGTCGTGTGATCGGGCCATCGATCTTTTCGCCACAGAGCGGCGCTGTTGCGGTTGAGCTGGAAGATGGCGAGATGGAGACGGTCGTTTCCAAAAATCTCATTATCGCTACCGGTTCGCGTCCGCGCGATCTGCCTGGTCTGGAAGCGGACGGTAAGCTGATCCTAAACAGTGATCATGCACTGCAACTGGAGCAATTGCCAGCATCGATCGTTATTGTGGGCGGCGGTGTGATCGGTATGGAATGGGCATCGATGCTGAATGATTTTGGCGTACAGGTGACGGTCGTTGAAGCGGCGCCGCATATTTTGCCACAGGAGGATGAAGAAGTGGCACGCGAGCTGCATCGTCTGCTGGAAAAGCGCGGTGTTACGATCTACACAGGTGCTTCGTTGCAGCTTGATTCTTACACAGCACAGGAAGATGGACTGAGCATCTCGCTTCTACACAATGAGCAGACGATTCAGCTATCTGCATCCAAAATGCTAGTGTCGGTCGGTCGCCGTGCCAATGTAGAAACGATCGGACTGGCGAATACCGATATCGCGATCGAGAATGGCTTTATTAAAGTGAATGAATATATGCAAACAAGTGAATCGCATATTTATGCAATCGGCGATGTGATCGGTGGCTTGCAGCTTGCTCATGCGGCTAGTCATGAAGGGATTACAGCGGTCAATCATATTTGCGGTGAGCCTGTTCATTACGACCCAGTCCAGGTATCACGTTGCGTGTATACCCGTCCGGAAGTAGCCAGCGTTGGCATTAGTGCAGCACAGGCGAAAGAGCAAGGACGTGAGATTAAGATTGGCAAATTCCCATTCAAGGCGATTGGGAAAGCGTTAGTACATGGCGACAGCGAAGGCTTTGTCAAAGTGATTGCAGATGCCCATTCCGATGATCTGCTCGGCGTACAGATTATCGGGCCGCAGGCGACCGATCTGATCAGCGAAGCGGCACTGGCTCAGTTTCTCGATGCAACGCCGTGGGAAATTGGGCAAACGGTTCACGCTCATCCTACACTGGCGGAAATTTTGGGCGAAGCGATGCTGGCCGTCGATGGCAAAGCGATCGGGATGTAATCCAGAAGTGGCATAGCAGAGGGGACGGAATTTCTCCTCACTGAATGTCCTTATTTATCGCACTCTGCATTGAAGTGCATCATACATTAAAAAGTGAACAAAATGGAAAAGATGGACTGTCCCGCACGACTTGGGACAAATCCATCTTTTCTTTTCGCTGTAAGTATGTTTATAATAGAATTGTACTCAAGTCTTAGTACCAGGTTTTAAGACAAGCGCTAATTACATGTTAAGCCGCTATGATGACGTTACGAAAACCGCGATATCGCGCAGCATAACCGATGTACGTTTGCGAAATGGTGTATGGGAAGTGTACCCTTACAAGTAGAAGCATGATCAACACACCAAACAGCGATCCTTTTGCTACCGCATGATGAAGGTGTACTACCCCATCAGCGAATGATAGCTGGAGGACGCGAAGTGAGCACGAAGCGGATTAGATCGCTTCGTTATTTATGAAGGAGGTACCTGCAATGAAGGCAAAAGGTACTATTGACCAGCAAACCCGGCATGAGCAGCTTGGACTGACCGATGACCAGGCGATTGAATTGTATCGATATATGATGATGGCGCGCAAGTTTGACGAGCGTTGCTTGCTGCTACAGCGCGCCGGTAAAATTAATTTCCACGTATCCGGTGTAGGACAGGAAGCCGCTCAGGTAGGCGCTGCTTTCGCATTGGATCGTCAGCAAGATTATTTCCTGCCGTATTACCGCGATTACGGCTTTGTATTGACGGTGGGCATGACTGCACGTGAGCTGATGCTGTCTGCATTTGCCAAAGCGGAAGATCCGAACAGTGGTGGACGTCAGATGCCAGGACATTTTGGCAGCAAACGTCTGCGCATTGTCACAGGTTCCAGTCCGGTAACGACGCAAGTTCCGCACGCAGTCGGTGTGGCACTCGCTGCCAAGATGAAGCGCCAGAAGCTCGTTTCGTTTGTTACATTTGGCGAAGGTTCTAGCAATCAGGGCGATTTCCATGAAGGATGTAATTTTGCCGGTGTACATAAACTGCCGGTTATCATTATGTGTGAAAATAACCAGTACGCAATCTCCGTACCGATTCACAAGCAACTTAGCGGCAAAATTAGCGATCGCGCGCTCGGCTACGGTTTCCCGGGATTGCGTGTCGATGGTAACGATGTGCTGGAAGTATATGCGGCGGTAAAAGAAGCGCGTGAGCGTGCCATTAACGGCGAAGGCCCTACATTGATCGAGGCGATGGTATACCGCCTAGCACCTCACTCCACGTCTGATAACGATCTTGCATACCGGACGAAGGAAGAAGTAGACGCGAACTGGGCAAAAGACGGTGTGCCACGTTACAAGCAATATTTGCTCGATTGCGGCATTTGGAGCGAGCAGCAGGATGAAGAGCTGCAAAAGGAATGCACGCAGATGATGAAGGAAGCGACCGAGTATGCCGACAACGCTCCTTATCCGCGTGCAGAAGACACACTGCTGCATGTATTCGCAGGTGACGGGGAGGATGCACAGTAATGGCAATGATGGAATATATTGATGCGATTCGTCTGGCGATGAAAGAAGAGATGGCGCTGGATGAAAACGTATTTGTACTGGGCGAAGATGTAGGCGTAAAAGGCGGCGTATTCACGACGACCAAAGGCTTGCAAGAGCTGTATGGTGAAGATCGTGTGATGGATACACCGTTGTCCGAGTCAGCGATTGCTGGTGTGGCGATCGGTGCAGCGATGTACGGCATGAAGCCGATTGCGGAAATGCAATATTCGGACTTTATGCTGCCCGCAACGAACCAGATTATTAGTGAAGCAGCGAAAATTCGTTATCGTTCTAACAATGACTGGAGCTGTCCACTCGTTGTACGCGCGCCAATCGGCGGCGGTATCTTCGGCGGACTGTATCACTCGCAATGTATGGAGTCGGTATTTTTCGGTACAGCAGGTTTGAAAATTGTTGCGCCGTATTCTGCGTATGATGCAAAAGGCTTGCTGAAAGCGGCTGTGCGCGATCCCGATCCAGTGCTCTTTTTTGAAAATAAAAAATGTTATAAACTGGTCAAGGGCGATGTGCCTGAAGATGATTATGTGGTACCGATCGGTAAAGCGAATGTGCTGCGCGAAGGCGACGATATTACGGTTATCAGCTACAGTCTGCCACTTCATTTCATTATGCAGGCAGCGGAGGAGCTGGAGCAGGAAGGGATCACTAGCCATGTGCTTGATCTGCGCACGATTCAGCCGATCGATCGTGAAGCGATTGTGGAAGCTGCACGCCGTACAGGTAAAGTGCTGATCGTACATGAGGATAATCTGACCGGCGGTGTAGGCGGCGAAGTGGCTGCGATCATCGCGGAGGAATGTCTGTTTGATCTGGATGCGCCGATTCGCCGTCTGGCTGGACCGGATGCACCAGCGATGCCAATCAACCCACCACAGGAAAAAGCGTATATGCTAAATAAAGATAAAGTCAAAACGGCAATGCGCGAGCTGGCACTGTTCTAAAACGAATAGCGTCCGATGCCTGACTTCGGTTATGCAGCTTGCCTATGTGCATTATTAAAATAAATTGCCGGTTCATCAACAGGATGGCCGGCAATTTTCAGGAGTGAATAAAATGTCTCAAAAAGGAAACCTAACTGACATCACGATGCCTCAATTAGCGGAATCGCTCGTATCGGCAACAATCGCCAAATGGCTCAAGCAGCCCGGCGATTCGGTTGATCAATACGAACCGATCTGCGAAGTCATTACCGATAAAGTGAATGCCGAGATTCCTTCGATCATGGAAGGAACAATGGGCGAGTTGTTAGCAGCAGAAGGACAGGAAGTCGCTGTAGGCGAGATCATTTGCCGCATTTATAGTACAGGCAGTGCCGAAACAGCAGCTCCAGCCGCAACACCAAGCGAATCGGCTGCTCAGCCATCTGCTTCCGTCAACGCCCCCGCTGCATCGGCTCCGTCATCTTCACCCGTAGCTGCGGCATCACGTCCGGCTGCTACAGATGCTGCTAGTAGTATGGCAGGTCGTTACTCTCCGGCTGTCCAGTCGCTTGCTGCCCAGCATGGATTGGACTTGTCACTCATTAGCGGAACAGGTGCAGGCGGACGCGTAACGCGTCGTGATGTGCTGAAAGCAGTGGAAAATGGTACCGCTCAGCGCGGTTCTGCTCCTGCGGCAACATCGACTCCGACTGCTATGGCAACGCCAGCTAGTAATGCTGGCATGGCTCAGCCATCAGCTGCCGATTATGCCGTCCGTAATTCCGGTATGCATCTTAGCGAAACGCCAGCGATTCCGAAGATTGAACTGGAACAGAGTGAACATGCAAGCGGACGCGGCGAGCATATGATCGATGTGACGCCACTGCGTAACGCAATCGCTCGTAATATGCGTCAGAGCGTATCCGAAATTCCGCACGCCTGGACGATGATCGAAGTCGATGTGACCAATCTCGTCATGCTGCGCAACAAGCTGAAAGACGAATTCAAACGCAGCGAAGGCATCACACTGACCTATCTGCCATTCCTGATCAAAGCCGTTGTCAATGCGATCAAAGATTATCCGATTATGAACTCCGTCTGGGCAGTCGATAAAATTATCGTGAAACGCGATATTAACGTTTCACTGGCAGTCGGAACCGAAGATTCGGTGATGACCCCGGTCATCCAGCGTGCTGATCAGAAAAACATCGCTGGTCTGGCACACGAGATCGACGATCTGGCACGCCGTACACGCGAAGGCAAGCTGAAACTGGACGATATGCAAGGCGGTACATTTACCGTCAACAATACCGGCTCATTCGGCTCTGTACTGTCGTATCCGATTATTAACTATCCACAGGCTGCGATTTTGACATTCGAATCGATCGTGAAGCGTCCAGTCGTCATTAACGATATGATCGGTGTACGCTCGATGGTGAATCTGTGTATGTCACTGGATCATCGTATTTTGGACGGCGTCATTTGCGGCCGTTTCCTGCAACGCGTGAAGGATAATCTGGAAGGCTATGGTATGGATACGAAGCTGTATTAAGATGAAAGTTGTATTGCCTTTGCAGGTGGGTTACATTTAATAAAGTGAAATGTCGTCTTTTAATAGGTTAAAGGATTACCTTTTAACAGGCATAACCTGCTAATGCTTTGACAGTCATTCATTTAGGTTATGAAGCCTATTGGAGTTCTGTACAAGTGTGATCTTCATAACATAAAGTAGATCCTATTTTAAATTTGAGTTGGTTATTGTATTAGAGCATTTATGCAAATTCGTATCAATGCAAGAGGCACAGAACGAAGGAAAGGAAATAAGGGGAAAGGACGACTTACAGTGTTAGCGATTTCCTAACACGGGGTTCAATGAGAAAAGGATTTTTGCATAGCAAAATATCTTACTACTTTGAGCACGGGAATCTACATTCTTTCCTACTCCGTAGATTCCTGTGCGAGACCGGAGTCCGTCCCCTTATTCCTTACCGGAGTGGTTGATGCCCTCACCATCTGCATTGGTATATATGCTCAAGCATCCAACAATTGCTTTCACCATGCACTACCACACCGGAATACACATGTAAAAGGTTGACAGCCCCGCGGCTTTGTCGACCTTTTGCTTATCCATCCGGTATGATCGCAATGAGTGGATAACAGGGAAAAGGAGTGCTTTATCATGAGTTCAATTATTCACGTATCCTATACCCCTCTGATGGAATATGCAGCGGCATGGGACAAACAAAAAGAACTGGTGCAGGCGATCGATACGGGGGAGGGGGGCGAACAGCTATTGTTGCTTCAGCATCCACCAACGTATACGATCGGCTCGCAGCGTCATCCTGAACATTTGCTGTGGAGTGAAGACGAGCTGAAAGAGCGTGGGATCACTCTGTTCCAAATCGATCGTGGAGGGGACATTACATATCATGGTCCAGGGCAACTGGTCGGTTATCCGATCCTGCTGCTGGATACGTCGAGAGGCTTGGACCCTCATCGTTATTTGCGCACATTGGAGCAGGTCATTATTGACTATCTGGCAGAGCAAGGAATCGAAGCTGGACGCAAAGAAGCCTATACCGGCGTATGGATAGGCGATTTGAAAATTGCTGCGATTGGCATCAAGTTTAATAAATGCCGCAGTCGCCGCGGCTTTATTACGAGTCATGGGTTTGCCTTCAATATCGCTTCAGGCATTGGGCAGCAAGGCTTCTCTGGTATTATTCCGTGCGGGATTGAAGAATATGGTGTTACCTCATTAGAGGATATAACCGGCCGTGCGTATGACATTCGCCAGATTGCGGACGAGATCGTGCCGCATTTTGCACGTCATTTTGGCTACGAACAGCCGGAATGGGGAGCTGCCTTTACAGGAAAGGCTGAGCAAGCGTAAAGATGACTGAGCCAACCATGGCGATCAGCATCACATAAATGAACACTTTAAACCATTTTTTCTGTTGCATAAGCTGAACTCCTTTACATGTCAATCTAGTTCATGCATGTACACAGGTGAATGGTATCATGCACATCATTTCTTATCATAACGTGTCTATGCCTTGTTTGCAAAACGATATCTGTATCGATCGTGTGAACAAACGGTAATGACAACCATATATCGGTTATATACGTTGTAGCCGGGCATTCGTTGCTATACAAAAGGAGCGTATTTATCGTGGTTAATCCAAGCAGATTAGTTGAACAATTTATGGAACTTGTACAGATCGATAGCGAAACGAAAAATGAACGTATCATTGCAGATCATTTAACCGAAAAGCTACTGGCACTGGGCTTGACGGTAATCGAAGATGAGTCCGCTGCCAAAACCGGACATGGTGCAGGTAACCTGATCGCCATGCTGGCGCCAAATACAGAGCAATCGATTCCGAAAATTTTCTTTACCACCCATATGGACACGGTAACGCCAGGGATCGGGATTCAACCTGTCATCGATGAGCAGGGCTGGATTAGCAGCGCAGGCGATACGATTCTCGGTGCGGATGATAAAGCAGGGGTAGCGGCGCTGTTTGAGCTTGTACATGTGCTCAAAGAACAACAAATTCCGCATGGTCAAATTCAATTTGTCATTACCGCAGGTGAAGAATCAGGCTTGATGGGGGCACGCGCAATGGATCGTTCTTTGCTCGATGCGGAGTTTGGCTATGCGATTGATTCGAATGGAGCCGTAGGCACGATCGCTGTTGCGGCGCCAACGCAGGCACGGATCGTGATGGAGATTTTCGGCAGATCCGCACATGCAGGGGTAAATCCGGAAGATGGTATTAGTGCGATTCAAGTAGCAGGTAAAGCGATCTCGCGTATGAAGCTTGGACGGATCGATCATGAAACGACAGCGAATATCGGCAGCTTTGAAGGCGGTGGCGCGACCAATGTCGTATGCGATTATGCGAAACTGCATGCAGAAGCACGCAGTCTGGTGCATGAGAAGGTAGAAGTACAGATTGCGGCGATGAAGGAATCGCTGGAAGCGACCTGTGCTGATTTTGGTGCGACTTGCAAATTCCAGAGTGTGATCGTATATCCAGGCTTTAAATTTACCGCCGATGATGCGGTCGTACAGCTTGCACAGCGCGCGTCGGCCAATCTAGGATTGCCGAATGATATTTTCCATACAGGCGGCGGCAGTGACGCTAATATTTTCAACGGAATGGGTGTGCCAACTGCGAATCTGGCGGTAGGTTATGAACATATCCATACGACCAGCGAGCGTATTCATCGGGATGAATTGATGAATGCGGCGCGGCTTGTGATTGAAATTGTACGTGAGACCGGGAAATTGAACGGTTAAACGATTAATTGTAGATCGTAATCGATAATGGCGTAAATATCGCGTTGCAAGGAGTTAATCGAAGATAATGCAGTGGAAACCATGTTGCCTTTGACGCTGATGTGCATATTTATTCTAAACACAATCACCAGCAGCAGACATACACTCAGGAGGGATACGATGAGCGATTCAACGAAGCATGATCATCAATCGAAGCACCAGCCTAATCCAGCATTGGATGAGGTGACATTATCTACAGAGCCAATTTTTGATGGCAAAGTGATTCGGGTACAGTTAGATACGGTCCGTCTTCCGAACGGCGAAATAGGCAAACGAGAGATTGTGCGTCATAATGGCGCAGTGGCGGTACTGGCGATTCATCATGATCGTATGATCGTCGTTGAGCAGTTTCGTCAACCGCTTGGACGCACACAGGTAGAAATTCCAGCAGGCAAGCTGGAGCCAGGTGAAGATCCAGGCGATGCGATTGCGCGTGAATTGAAGGAAGAGACAGGCTATACAGCTAAACAATTAAAACTGCTCTATTCCTTTTATACATCGCCAGGTTTTGCGGACGAGTTAATTCATCTGTATCTGGCAGATGAGCTAGTGCAGGGCGAGGCACAGCTGGATGAAGATGAGTTTCTGGAAATGAGTGCGATTACGCTGGATGAAGCATACGAGCAGATTCGCGCCGGACGAATCAGCGATGCGAAAACGATCATGGCGGTGCAGGCATGGCATCTGATCAAGCAGGGCATTGAACCGAAATAATGAAGCAATCGATGCCATCGGTTGAACCGCTGTCCGGTCTAAACGTACACAGTGAACATGCTGCGCAGCTACAGCAGGTGTATACCGATTTGCACATTCATATTGGTCGTAGTGAAGATGGTCAACCTGTCAAAATTAGCGGCAGCCGCAATCTGACATTTGCCAACATTGCAAAGGAAGCTTCCGAGCGCAAAGGGATCGGGTTGATCGGCATTATCGATTGCCATTCGCCTGGCGTGCGTGCGGATATTCGAGCATTGATCGCTAGCGGTGAAATGAGTGAACTCGCTGGTGGCGGAATCCGCTATCAAGATACGACTATTTTGCTTGGATCGGAGATTGAGATTCGCGAGCCGGGCTATCAGGAAAGCCATGTGCTGGTCTATTTTCGTGATCTGGAGCGAATGGATGATTTTGCAGAGTGGATGCGCACACGGATGAAAAATATCCAGCTTAGTTCGCAACGTCTGTACACGACCTACCGCGAGCTACAGCAGCAGGTCAAACAGCGCGGCGGTCTGTTTATGCCTGCTCATATGTTCACGCCGCATAAAGGCATCTATGGGAGTGTGACCGCACGTATGGGCGATGTGCTCGATCTGGACTTAGTGGATGGTGGCGAGCTGGGACTCAGTGCAGATACGACGATGGCTGGTTACATTAGCGAGCTGGATCGTTATCCACTGTTCACAAATTCCGATGCCCATTCGCTTGGCAAAATCGGACGTGAGTACAATGTACTGCGTATGCACGAAGCAAGCTTTGACGGCTTGCTTCGTGTATTGAGTGGCGACAATGGCGCTCATATCGAAGCCAATTATGGACTCGATCCGCGGCTGGGTAAATATCATCGAACGTACTGCCGTAACTGTGAGCACATTATTCACGAATCCGGTTCGATACTGGAGCGTTGTCCATATTGCGGCAGCACCCAGCTAACGATTGGTGTACTGGATCGTGTGCTGCATATTGCAGATCGCGCGGAGCCAGAGCCACCTGAAAATCGTCCACCCTACCGCTATCAAGTACCGCTCTCTTTTATACCGGGACTGGGTCCTGCCAAAATGAATCGTTTATTAGACGTATTCGGTACGGAGATGGCAATTTTGCATCGTTCTTCCGCAGCGGAACTGGAAGCGGTCGTTGGTAGTGAAATCGCACATTATATCGTGCTGGCACGTGAAGGACGTCTTACGCTTAGCGCCGGTGGCGGCGGAGCGTATGGCAAGGTGATCACGGGCTAGTCGATGGATGGGGATGAAGATCATTACAGAGTGATGTAATGGATGGAATAGACCGTGTAGGACGGGATAAGATAAAGCATGAACGAGCGCCAGCATAGCGATCATGCTCGTTCATGTTAATCTGTTACTTAGTTACTGACATTTCAGCTTCGATTTGAATGATATCGATCGTTTGAAGTCCAGTCTGATCTTTTGCAGTGGCTGCGTTTTGCCCTCAGGCAACAACGGTATGTGTCAGTTGCTAAAACGTTTGACTTTAACTTCATAATCCCCCTATAATAATTGGAGTGAGCATTTCAACGATGCAGTGATTTCCACAGGGGGAGGGCAAAAATGGAAGCACGGATCGATAAAATTAAACACCAGTTACAATCCAAAGGTTACAAATTAACACCCCAGCGGGAAGCTACCGTGCGAGTGCTCCTTGAGAACGAAGAAGATCATCTGAGTGCCGAGGACGTATTTATGCTCGTGAAACAAAAAGCTCCCGAAATCGGTCTGGCTACCGTGTACCGTACCCTTGAGCTTTTGAGTGAACTGCATGTCGTGGAGAAGATTAATTTTGGCGACGGCGTAGCGCGTTACGATCTGCGTACCGATACGAGCAAGCACCACCATCATCACCTGATCTGCGTTCAATGCGGAAGCATGGATGAGATTCGTGAGGATTGGCTTGGACCGCTAGAAGAACGGCTGGATAAGGAATTCGACTTTGCTGTTCTTGACCATCGTCTGGACTTTTACGGCATCTGTCATCGCTGCAAAGACAAGGAAAACGGCGACAACGGTGCAACGGACAAGTAAGCTTGTTACAGCCTGGTAATTGATGCAGTTTAGCTGTCTAACAGCAGTCGATACCGCAGCAATAGGGCCAATACAACTAAATAGATCATGTGGATACCAGAGACTCTCGCCCGATAGTATGGCTGTTCGGGAGAGGGTCTTTTTGATGCAATACCTGTATGTTGGAAACTGCAAGTACGAAAGGTATACATTGTTTTTACATAATCCCGGTGAAATCATATGATGCTACACGGTGCGGCATCGTATTGCAACTATATGTATACGGCCTGAAGGTGGCAGCCAACCGACAGTCCATGGCCAGGGCGTAGGCGTCCTATTCCGGCACATTCGATCGTGTCTGTAACCCAGACGCAAAGGAGGCTGATTGACAATGAAATCATATTTAGAGCAGTTTGTTCGATACTTAACAGAAGAGAAAGGGCTTTCACGAAATACGTTGGAGTCGTATCAGCGTGATTTAAGCCAGTTTATCGAGTTTGCTCATCAGCGTGATATTATGATGCCTGATCAGATTCGCAAAACACATATCGCTTTATTTTTAGGAGAGATGCGCTTGATCGGCAGAGCATCGTCCACGATTACACGTATGACAGTATCCCTGCGTTCGTTCTGTCAGTATCTTGTACGTGAAGGGATTATTCAGCAAGACCCATCGATCCATATGGAAGCACCAAAAGCGGAAAAGCGGCTACCGCAAGTGATGAGTGTAGGCGAAGTGGAGCAACTGCTGGATGCACCGGACAAGCATACCGCACAGGGACGTCGTGACCGTGCGATGCTGGAGCTGCTTTATGCGACAGGTATTCGTGTATCAGAGCTGATCTCCGTGAATGTGGAAGATGTGCGCCTGGATTTGAAATTTTTACGCTGTGCTAGCAATTCAGGCAAGGAGCGTATTATTCCGATTACAGGTGTGACCGTGAAGCGTATTGGCGAATATGTGCAAAATGGACGCGCTCATCTGGTACGCCAACATGTAGATGAAACAGCATTATTCGTGAATCAGCTAGGTACAAGACTGACACGTCAGGGCTTCTGGAAGATCATTAAAAAGTACGCACGTGAAGCAGGTATTGAAGCGGATATTACGCCACATACACTGCGTCATTCCTTTGCTGCGCATCTACTTGAAAATGGTGCAGATCTGCGTTCCGTACAGGAAATGCTCGGTCATGCGGACATTTCGACGACTCAGATCTATACACGTATTTCCAAAAAGAACATGAAGGATGTATACGAGGCGCATCACCCGCGTGCTAACGCTACCTGACTGTCTTTATATTCTGATGGCTGCTGAGTAAGTAATCACTACGATGCAGGAGGTTCAGATGAACAAGTACAAGGCTGGAGATCTATTTACGATTCCATTAAAAGATAGTAGGTGGGCAGTCGGACAAGTTGTATGTGCACTGCAAGATCGCCTGAGCAAAGCCTTCTCATTTGGTGTCGTATCCATCGCTGACGAGCCTCATGTGCCTGACGTGGATTGCGAATTCATCACGTTTGATTCGGATGGGAAACCGGTACAATTGATATTTGCAGCTTCGTCCAATATGCGCCGCAATTGGAAAGTGGTCGGTCATCTTCCGCTGACACAATCCAAGCAAAAGATGCAGTGGTTTCACTGTGGTGGGCAATTGTATCATAATGACGAATGGATTCGTGTTCTGCCAATTGAGGAATATAGTAAGTATCCAGCGATGAGTGTGTACGGTAATGAACTTGTGCAGATCCGATTGACCGGGTATCAACCTGATTCATAACTAAGCATAAGCTGTGCGGTCAGCGTGGTCGATCTTCAGCATATCGATACACCAATCGATCATATCGCGACCGCTAGTAAAGCGAATATGCAATACTGTATATAGAAGCAATATTGTATATAGATGCAACATCTATAACGATCACTATCTGTCGACTGCTCATTGCAACGAGCAGTCGACAGATAGCTACTTAAGGAGGAAACGTAATGACAACAATTACGCAAGCAACGATTCAAGAAGCAGCAGCTTACATCCGCAGTAAAAGTAATATCACACCAGAGGTAGGTCTGATCCTCGGTTCCGGTCTTGGCGTACTGGCTGATCTCATTCAAGACGGTATCGCGATTTCGTATAGCGATATTCCGCATTTCCCTGTATCGACTGTCGAAGGCCATGATGGTGAATTGCTGCTCGGTAACATTCAAGGTCGCCCAGTTGTGATGATGAAAGGTCGCTTCCATATGTACGAAGGCTACGGTCCAGAAGTGACAGCATTCCCTGTACGTGTGATGAAGGAACTGGGCGTATCCAGCCTGCTCGTAACGAATGCAGCAGGTGGTGTGAACACATCTTATCAGCCAGGTGATCTGATGGTGCTTAGCGATCATTTGAACTTGACTGGACGCAATCCGCTGATCGGACCGAATGACCCTGCACTCGGCGTTCGTTTCCCTGACCTGTCGGAAGCTTATAGCCGTCGTCTGCGTCAAATATTTAACGATACTGCGGCAAATCAGGGCTTGAACGTGCAGGAAGGCGTATATGCAGGTCTGCTTGGACCTACGTATGAGACACCAGCCGAAATTCGTATGCTGCGCACACTCGGTGCAGATGCCGTCGGCATGTCGACCGTATCCGAGACGATTGTAGCGCGCCATGCGGGGATTGAAGTGCTCGGTATTTCCTGTATTACGAATATGGCAGCCGGCATTCTGGATCAGCCGCTGTCTCATGATGAGGTTATGGAAACGGCAGAGCGTGTGCGTGATCAGTTCTTGAAGCTGGTACTGGCGATTATTCCGCAGATGTAAAAGTTTGTATTATATAAAGAAAGAGCCTGAATTTATATACTATTTCAGGCTCTTTTGTCTGTATCTTTAAAGATGTGTACGCAAACTTATAAGGGTAGCATCAACCACTTCACAAAAGAATAAGGGGACGGACTCCCGTCTCGCACAGGAATCTACGGATTAGAAAGGGAAGTAGATTCCCGTGCTCAAAAGCAGTGCGATATTTTGCTTCGCAAAAATCCCTTTTCATTGCACCCCGTATTAGAAGATCGCTAACACTTTAAGTCGTCCTTTCCCCTTATTTCCTTTCCTCCGTTCCGCATAACTCACATCCATACGAGTTTTGGCAAATACCTTAAAGGAGCTAATAAACAAAAGAGGTGAGAATATTGAATAAAAACTTGGTGTACATAACTGAAAATATAACTTTTAAGGATATCAAAAATGGAACATATAAAAGAAAAGAAGTTTATTTTAAACAAATGAAAAATTGGTTTTTTAAACCTGCTCAGTTGTTATTAGAAAGTAGTAAAACAGAAGGTAGTTATGAATATAAATTAGCAATTATGACTATACTGATTACATTTTTTGAATCACATGGGCAGTATTTAGAAGGTATAGGCAGTAATAGACGTTCCAAAAGAGTATTTACATCTGGATTTGAAGCTTATCTCGACTATTTAGTTCAACATGAAGGACATGTATTTGAAACGTATAGTACATTAAATATCCAGAAATTTTATGAGTTGGTTCGTTGTGGTTTAGTACATAATGGTTATATTGGAAATGGAGACGTGAGTTTTTTAATTGATATATTAAATCATGATACTAAGCATGTTATATATATCAATCCAATGTATTGTAATAATTGGTTGATTAATGTCGAGAACATGCTATGTACAATCGAGTCTTATTTGAATTACTATCTACAACAAATGGATAACGATCAGAATGTTAAAGAAAGGTTTGAAAAAATGTTTGATAAATTTTATTCAATATAACGATATATAGTTAATCCGTACACGCAAAGAAACCAGAATCTTCTCAACTTGGAGACTCTGGTTTCTTTGTCCGTCTTTAGTTTTTAAAACTATGAATCGGTGCCGGGATACGTCCACCGCGGTCGATAAAGTTCTGGCAGCTAAAGCCGTTCACCGGCATCACCGGTGCATAGCCGAGCAGTCCGCCAAATTCGGCGATTTCGCCTACCTGCTTGCCGATTACGGGGATAAGGCGTACAGCGGTCGTTTTGTTGTTGATCATACCGATCGCTGCTTCATCGGCGATAATACCAGAGATCGTCGATTCCTTTGTATCGCCCGGAATGGCGACCATATCGAGACCAACCGAGCAGACGCACGTCATCGCTTCCAGTTTTTCTAGCGTTAATGCGCCTTTTTGCACGGCTTCGATCATACCGTGATCTTCACTGACTGGAATGAATGCGCCGCTAAGTCCGCCAACATATGAAGATGCCATGACCCCGCCTTTTTTTACATTGTCGTTCAAAATGGCAAGAGCGGCGGTTGTACCCGGTGCGCCAGCTTCTTCCAGACCCATCACCTGGAAAATTTCAGCGATCGAATCGCCGATTTCCGGTGTAGGGGCAAGCGACAGATCGACGATCCCAAATGGAATACCGAGACGTTTGGACGTTTCCTGAGCAACAAGCTGTCCTACACGCGTAACTTTGAAAGCGGTCCGTTTAATCGTTTCGCATAATGTTTCAAAGTCGCTGTCTTTGGCATCTTCCAGTGCCCGTTTGACTACGCCAGGCCCGCTGACTCCTACGTTGATCACACATTCCGCTTCGCCGACACCATGATAGGCACCTGCCATAAATGGATTGTCTTCAACCGAATTACAAAAGATAACGAGCTTGGAGCAGCCCGCCGAATCGCGATCAGCGGTCAGTTCAGCGGTTTGTTTAATAATACTGCCCATCCATTTGACTGCATCCATATTGATTCCACTACGAGAAGAGCCGATATTGACCGAGGAACAAACACGCTCCGTCGTTGCCAGTGCTTCTGGAATGCTGGCGATCAGGCGGCGGTCACTCGTCGTAAAGCCTTTATGTACGAGTGCGGAAAAGCCACCGATAAAGTTCACGCCTACTTCGCGAGCTGCTCGATCCAGTGTCTCAGCGATCGACACATACGATTCGGCTTCGACACCGCCTGCTGCAATCGCGATCGGTGTGACGGAGATCCGTTTATTAATGATCGGAATGCCAAATTGGCGCTCCAGATCCTGACCGGTTTGGACTAAATTTTCAGCCAAACGTGTAATTTTATCATACATATTGCGATTAAATGTATCGATATTGCTGTGTGCGCAGTCGAGCAGACTGATGCCCATCGTGATCGTGCGCACGTCCAGATTCATTTCGCGGATCATTTTATTCGTTTCCTGTGCTTCTACAATTGAGATCATGCTTGTTCCTCCTCGTTCGTTAAACCGATCTATTCGTCTATGACATTATAATAAGCAATCATCAGCTTGGGGTAGATGAAGAGATGTCCATAGTTCTGTGGACAGCGCTACTTGCTTCTACGATGCACGAGCAACAACTAAATCCGATGCATCGTGCTGAAAATATCCTCATGCTGTAGCTTAATTTCCACACCGATCTCAGTGCCAAGCTGTTGCAAATCTTCGACCAGTCCTTCAAAAGCTTTACCTGCATTCGACGCATCCACAATCATCATCATATTAAAATAATCCTGAACAATCGTTTGCGAAATATCCAGAATATTAACGTTTTGTCCGGCTAGATATGTACATACGCCAGCGATAATACCGACCTTATCTTTTCCAAGTACAGTAATGATTCCTTTCATAACCAACAACCTCTCCTTATACGATAATGAGCAGCATAAACGGACGATACGGATCATGTTTCTCTATTGTACGTCACCGCGTTGTCGCATCCGTTCAGCGGGCTATCGTTATTATGTCAGACGTTTCAGTTGGGTTCAAGCGCATTTGACGACAGGAACGGATTGTTTTAGTATATGTTGCTAAGATCGACAAATATGTAGCAGATGGAATATCGTGTCCACGGGGAAGGCATATGGATTGTACAGCTATTGACAGTGTATCGCACGGTCTGCGATAGCATGCCATCGTATGACGCTGAATAGTATAAGCAGATGATGAATGGTGGCAGCAAATCTAGGAGCGTATAGGCTGAACAGGCTTGAGAATAGGCGAATAACGTAAAGGAAAAGTGGGGGATGAGCAAAAGATCAGTTAAAAACGCCTTATCTAGCTTAACCGATCAGCCGCATGCTGCAATGTAATTGAAGCGAACGTATGTGTTTCGCATATGTACATAACATCTAAATCAGGTACGATCTATGGAAGGGATGGCGAACCAAGATGGCAATTGAACAGGTCAAAGAACATTTTCGGAAATGGGAACGAGAGCAGGATATATTGGAATTTACTACGTCCAGCGCTACGGTGCAGGAGGCGGCAGATACGATTGGTGTCATTCCAGCACGAATCGCTAAAACGTTATCGTTTCGCAAAGGGGAAGGCGATGAGCAGGCGATATTGATTGTCGCGGCAGGTGGTGCGCGCATCGATAACAAAAAATTTCGCGCGGTGTTTGCGCTTAAACCGCGTATGCTCAGTCCAGACGAAGTGCTGAAGCATACCGGACATGCGATTGGCGGCGTATGCCCGTTCGGATTGGCGACTCCATTGGAGATATATTTGGATGAATCGTTAAAACGGTTTGATACCGTATTCCCAGCTTGTGGCAGTAGTAATTCTGCGATTGAGCTGACGTTACCGGAATTGGAGCGTTTTGCGGAGGCGAAAGGCTGGGTGGATGTGTGCAAAGATTGGGAAGAGAGCGTACCGTCTACATCGGTAGAACATGATGCGATGTAGCGATGTAGCCATGTAAAGCAGATGTGAACAAGAACAGTTGATCCACATAACCATGTGAATGAACTGTTCTTGTTCATTTGCGATTAAAAGTGTCTATTCTTAGTACACATACGTAGTTAACGTAACATTCGGAAAGCTTACTGTTGCTCGGCATGGCTACAGATGCACGACAACGATACGCAGTAACTGTGAACCCTATCGGACGAAGAAAATGATGACTATAATCTTTACAAATAAATATACGGTCGACCCTACAGCACCAATCCTATAGCACAATCCTATAGCATCAACTTAAAACCGATCGAAGTTGAATGGAGATACAAGCTGCCATGTAGTCGTAACTTCAATTGAAATGATGACACGCTTGAAATGATGACACGCTGTACTCCATCAATCATGCTTCTATTACCGTTGTGGCGCAACAAGTTGGGAACATATCAATGACAGTTGGACAGCTGGCGCGTCACGATTGCAGGAGGTTGACTACGTCCATTCCGTCGTTTACTTTGCTTACGCCTTCTTTACTGTCCATACGTAGCATTCTCCACAGTCGAAGGCTCTGCACCCTCTACTGTAGCCGGATCAACAGGCGCCGTTGTCGCTTCCGGCGGTTGCTGCGATTCAGTTGGCGGTACGACAGGGGCTACAGGTTCTGGACTGGTGAACTGTATTTGTCCGGTTCGGCTATCGACGACAAGGGCTGCGCCTGTCGCCTGACTGATCAGGCGAGCAGGTACATAGATCATGCCATCGATTAGGAGTGGCTTGCCGGATAATGTGATCGTTTTGCCATTCACCTGTGCATATGCCTGATTGAGTGTAAAAATAACGGTGCCGGATGCGCTGGAGGTGGCAGTGACGGTGCGTGTGCTTTGATCCCAGAATGCGGTAAAACCGTACTGCTCCAGTAGCGGCTTATAGGCAACATAATTTACCCCTTTTTGCATAAATGCTTTCGTTTGCTGAGCCGGTGGTTGTCCGTCAATTTGCACACTAATATTTTGTACTGGATTAGGATGACGCTTGTTCCATAGCGAATAGCCTTCCTGTGCCAGCCATAGTCCAATCTTCTTATTGCGTCTCCATTCTTCGGGAAATGCAGATACAGGCAAATTCGTTTCGCCTGGCTTGATGCCGATCTCTGGTGTAAAGGCTGGACGGTTAAACGTAGTAATAAACCAGTCGGTATAGCCACCACCAGATGAATCGCTGCGCTGTGGCATTAGGCGGTAGCCTGTGAGATTGCTAAACGTATTCGCCAGACGTTTGTCACGCGGCAGATTAGCCGGCAGGGTGTGAAAGCTCCAATAAATGATGCGTCCTGCGGAATGATAGGAAACAGCAATTTCGGGATCAATCTCGCGCGTAAAGCGCACGAGGGCTTGATTTTCCGGCGTTTGGACGGGAGCGGTTCCTTTATGATTGCGCCAAAATGGATAGGCGATATTCGCTTCCAGTGTGGCCCAGTACGAATCGTACTGTCGATTCGGATCGATTCCCTGCGGATTCGCTTTCCAGCGCTTGAAATTAGTGCTGCCCCCATTCATACGAATGAGTGCGGTATGTACAGAGGCTGGAAATGCGCTAAGTCCAAATTGCTGCAATGTCACGCCATCCGGATTGACCATCGGCACGAACCAGATCGTCGTTTTATCCAAAGTAGTCCGTGCAGGATACCCTTCATACGTGCGATTTGCGGTGTAGGCAGCAGCGTATTGCTCAATCATCGTCATATTTAGCGTCGTCGTCAGCCATTCTCTGGCATGATGAGAACCATTAATAAAAATGGTCGCTGTGCCCTTTCCGAGACCCACTGCCCAGATATCACGGCCGTATTTCGTTTTGCCGATCGAGCGGTAGGTGATGATATCCGGGTAGGTGGCAGCGAGCGTCCCAATATCCTTTGTCATTCGTTCATAGGTATAGGTGGCGGTAGCATCCACAATCGAACGACTGGCAGCGGAAATAGGATGTAGCGGAATCGCAGTCAACATGAGGAGCAAGCCGAGCACAGTAAGCGCAAATGTTTTCAAGTAAACCCTCCTGTATGTAATAGTGATGAGCATAGGTGTGAATAGGTATGAATATGTAGCAGACTTTGTAACAGTATAACAACGATTCCGATACGTTTGGTATCAGAATTTGTCGTCGATTTCATTTATTTAGCGATATATTCAGTAAACGATTCCGTTTAGACGTATGATCTTTTAGCCTACAGATCGATGAGAGAATGAACAAGCGCTGATGATCTCTAGCTCTAATCCTTGATCTCTGGCTCTAATCGTTGTGCAAATTTCCAGACGATTTGACATATCGATCTTTTTCGATATACACTGTGAAGCATGACCGAAATCGATATGTTTAAAGCATTATCCAATCGCACGCGTCTGCAAATTTTGCAATGGTTGAAAGAACCGGAGCAGCATTTTCCGAAGCAGCAAGCACATTTGCCCAGGGAGGTTAGCATTAAGGGAGGCGTTTGTGTAGGGGATATTCAGGATAAGGTGAATCTGTCTCAATCTACGGTGTCACATTATTTATCGATGATGCAAAAGGCGGGTTTGTTAGAAGCTGTGCGTTATGGACAATGGACGTATTATCGACGTAACGAAGATAACATTAAGAAGTTGGCCCGGTATTTGGACCAGGAAATCTAACCGGGTCAGTTTCTTTTTTGTTTGTCTATATCGAATATTCTCGATATATAAATATAAAGGAGTGGAGTAGATGACTAAACTGTTTATTTATGCGGCAGCGATCATTGCAGGTATGTCGCTCAGTATCGAAGCAGCCATTGGTGGTGCGCTTGGCGAGCGGATCGGTGAGCTGGAAAGTACGTATTACATTTTTATTATTGGAGCGATGGCGACTTTTCTGGTAACGCTCTTTTTTGGTAAAGGCAACTTGAAGCAAATTTTCACCGTACCACGCTGGAATTTGACAGGTGGGCTGCTCGGTGTCGTCTATCTCGCATTGCTCGTTATTAGTGTGACCCTGATCGGGGTAGGGGTATCGGTTACCGCCGTGATCGTGGGACAGATTGTGATGAGTATGGTGATTGAACATTTTGGACTGCTTGGCGCACAGCGGATTCGGTTGAATGCCAATCGATTGATTGCCGCCGGCTTGCTGGCTGTATCATTTATATTGATTTTATAGGAGGAGATAGCGATGAGTTTGATCATGATGATTTTACCGCTGCTGGCTGGGATTGGACTTAGTGTACAGTCGGCGGTTAACGGTACACTCGGTCGTCAGATTGGGACGATTGAGAGTGCATTTTTTACTTTTTTCACAGGAGCGATTGTGCTTACGATTGTCGTAAACTTTTTTGGACAGGGAAATATGTTGAACTTGCATGAAGTACCACGCTGGCAGTTATTATGTGCGATTTTTGGAGTCATTTATTTATCGTTGATGGTGCTCGCTGTACCAAAAATTGGCGTGACATCTGCGGTCATTTCCGTTATTGTCGGACAATTGCTTGCAAGTATGGCAATTGATCATTTTGGCTGGTTTGAAAGTGTGGTTGTGCCGTTTGGTTGGAAACGTCTAATTGGCGTTGTGTTGATGCTGGCTGCATTATATTTTGTATTCCGTGAAAAGCGGTCTGACGAGCAGCAGGCAGCATCAACAGCAGCGTAAGGGCACAGGCTGCGCACGGCTTATATTAAGATACGAACAAACAAATACACGAATAAGCGATAACGATTGGATTCAGTTTATAAACGTTTGTAAAACTGTAATCGCGTATAACAAGCATAACATGCTGTTCACCACACATCGATTAGGATGCGATCCGGTTCGATGTTACAATATAAGGAAAAGTAAGCATTTCATATGCAAGCATCATGACTGCACATGCTCAAGCTTGAGCAACAACGACTGGAGGAAACCCGATGCTTCAACCTATCGTAGTGGAAAGAATATTGCAGGCTGCACTGGAGACAGGCGGCGATTTTGCAGAAGTTTTCGTAGAGGATCGTACTGATCGCGATCTGGGCATGATCGGTGGCGTACTGGAACGGGCGTTATCCGGGCGTGATTATGGCATTGGGATTCGCATTTTAAAAGGAGTCTTTTCTGTCTATGCGTACACAAGTGATTTGAGCGAAGACAATCTCCTTCGCACAGCACGCAAAGCAGCAGGAGCGCTTGACGGTTCCAAACTGGATACGGTGCTGAATTTTGAACCATTGCAGGTAGATAATCGCCATCCGGTGCTACAGCAGCCATCGGCAGCACAAAATGCGCGCAAGCTCGACATCATGCGTATGGCGCATGAAGCGCTCAAGCAGGGTGATCCGCTCATTGAGCAGACGTCGGTGGGCATTTTAAGCTGGCAGCAAAAAGTGCTGATCGCCAATTCGGAAGGACTATGGGCAGAAGATACGCGTACCTACACGCGTCTTCGTCTGAGTGCTGTCGCTGTGGATGGCAATCAGCGTCAGTCCGGTATGCGTGCTCCGGGCGCACTGGCTGGGATGGAGTTTATCGAAGGATTGGATATTGGCGCAGAAGCGGCGGAAGCAGCACGTATCGCGGCTACGATGGTCAAAGCCGGTTATGCGCCAAGCGGTAAATTACCGGTCGTGATTGAAAATGGCTTTGGTGGCGTATTGTTCCACGAAGCGTGTGGTCATGGGCTGGAAGCGACTGCGGTTGGTGTAAATGCATCGGTGTTTGCCGGTAAACTCGGTCAGCAGATCGCTTCGCCTGTCGTGACGGCGATCGATGATGGCACGATTCCGAATGCATGGGGATCGCTCAATATCGATGATGAAGGTATGAAAACGCAGCGTAATGTGCTAATCGAAAATGGAATTTTAAAAGGCTATCTGATCGATCGTGTCGGTTCACGCCGTATGAATATGGCACCAACCGGTTCAGGCAGACGCCAATCGTATCGTTTTGCGCCAACATCGCGTATGAACAATACATTTATTAGCGAGGGCGATTCTACGCGCGAGCAGATGATCGCTGCTACGGAATATGGCATTTATGCCCGTTCGCTGGGCGGTGGCTCAGTCAATACAGCGACAAGTGATTTTAACTTCGCTATTAATGAAGCATATATGATTCGTAATGGTAAAATCGCCGAGCCGATCAAAGGCGCTACACTGATCGGTAAAGGGATTGATACATTACAAAAAATTGATATGGTCGGTGGCAATCTGGATCATGGGCAAGGGATGTGTGGCTCGGTTAGTGGCAGTCTGCCGGTAAACTGTGGTCAACCTACGCTGCGTGTATCTGAAATGACCGTTGGCGGTAGAAAGGGGGAGTAAGCGATGAAGATTACGCAATTTCAAGAGCGACTATTTGAACAGGGCCGCGAATATGGATATACCGATATGGAAATCTATTATTCGGCTAGCCGTTCCGTAGCCGTAACGGTGCGTGGGGGCGAAGTGGATAGCTATCGTGTTGCCGAAACGCACGGTATTTCTTTTCGCGGACTGATTCGTGGGCAAATGGGCTATGCTTCTACCGAGCAGCTTGAAACGGACAGCATTGCTTTTTTGCTGGAAGAGGCAGCAGGTAATGCGGCAGTGCTTGATACTAACGATGATAGCGATCTGTTCGGTGGATCAGATCAATACCCACAGCTTCAGACGTACACGGCTGGTTTACTGGATACACCACCTGACAAGCTGATCGATGCAGCGAAAAAGCTGGAGCAGCTCGTCCTTCATGCTGACAAGCGCATCACAATGGTACGTCAGAGTTCGGCGAGTGTACGTGAACATGAGGTACTGATCGCCAATACACGCGGTCTGCATTGCCATCAGCAGGACAGCATTGGTAGCATGAGCGTCTACGTACTGGCAGGTACCGAAAGTGAGACGGTAAGCGGAGGCTGGTTTGATTATGATCTGAGTAACTTTGAAGCGATTGATCCGCAACGTATAGCGGAGCGTGCCGCTTATGAAGTCGTCTCCAAACTGGGCGCTTCCTCGATGCCGTCCGGCATGATGCCTGTGATCTTACGCGAGGATGCGGCATCTTCATTGCTCGCCGCTCATGCCTCGATCTTCTCGGCGGAGCAGGTGGAGAAAGGTTTTTCCAGTCTGGTCGGCAAGTTAGGTCAAACGATTGCTGGTAGTAATATTACGCTCGTCGATGATCCGCTTATGGAGCGCGTGCCCGGCACAACGATCTTCGATGCGGAAGGCGTCGCTACCAGCCGTCACGTATTGATCGAGCAGGGGAAGCTGAACACATTCCTCCATAATCGCAAAACAGCTACCAAAGCAAGTACAACGACGACGGGTAACGCCGCCAGAGGTGGTTATAAAGGCAAACTGGGTGTGTCCTATCATAATCTACATTTGGAACCCGGTACACGTAGTCTGGAGCAAATGATCGCCGGGATCGAGCACGGCGTGTTAATTACAGAGCTGCATGGACTGCATGCCGGTACCAATCCAACCAGCGGTAACTTCTCGCTTAGCTGCATTGGCTATTTGATCGAACAGGGTGCGATTGCCCGTCCGGTGAATCAGATTACCGTGTCTGGTAATTTTAATGAGTTGTTAAGCGATGTGGTTGAATTAGGAAATGATGCCCGTTTTACAGGAAGTTGTACTTCGCCATCGCTGCATGTGCGCGAGCTGTCGATTTCGGGTTCGTAGGTAGTCGAGGATTCAGACGAACTCCTAAAAATTTTATCTTTGAAGCTTTAAAAGCCTGATCGTCCCATAGGGTAATATACGATGCTGTTCCATCAGAATATCGTATACTACCTTATGGGGCTTTTTTAAATAAAGTTGTACACTTCATACATCTAACCCTGTACACTTAACAAAGTCATAAACGGAGACAAGGATATGAGGCGAAGCACGATTTTGGAGGGATAGAAATCTTTATATCTTCCCCATGCCAAAAGATTCGCGTGGCTCCACTGAGTCCGTTCCCATATCCCCCATCACAACTTTATGCCAAGTTAACACTCCCACATACATCACCCTTCCATTTGATGCTACAATATGACAGAACCCTAACCATAAAACGCACAAAACGTGCAAAATACAAATGTTCAGCACAATAGTCCATTCTGAACACCAGCCAACAATTTTATACTGACGATACATTACACAATACGCAGTGATCAGGCTAACTTTAGCCTGACCTATCGCTGCATCCAGTTGACAGAACGAACGGAGGACAACGATGTATTTACATGGAACGAGCACAATCAATGAACAGGGCCATCTGGAAATCGGTGGCTGTGATACAGTAGAACTCAAGGAACAATACGGTACACCGTTATACATTATGGACGAGCAGCTGATCCGTCAGCGTTGTCGTGACTATATGGATGCTTTTCGCGCAACTGGCATGGAATTTCAGGTAGCGTATGCGAGTAAGGCATTTTGTACGATGGCGATGTGCCGCATCGTTGAAGAAGAAGGATTATCGCTCGATGTCGTCTCGGAAGGTGAGCTGCACACGGCGCTACAGGCAGGTTTCCCGTCTGCACGCATTCATTTTCACGGTAATAACAAAACACCGGATGAGCTTGAGATGGCGCTGGATGCAGAGATCGGCTGCTTTGTCGTAGATAACTTTATCGAAATGCAAATGCTCGATGCGATCGCAGCGGAAAAAGGGCTGAAGCCCGGCATTTTACTGCGCGTCACACCAGGCGTGGAGGCGCATACCCATGAATTTATTTCTACCGGTCAGGAAGATTCCAAATTCGGTTTTGATATCGGTAACGGTACAGCCGAAGAAGCGGTAAAGCTGGCGCACAAGCTGGCACATGTAGAGTTACTTGGTTTGCACTCGCATATCGGTTCACAAATTTTCGAAGTGGATGGCTTTCAGGTTGCTGCCCAGCGTGTAGCTGATTTTGCCCGTCAATTGCAGCAGGAGATCGGGGTTATTTTTAAAGTGATCAATCTTGGCGGTGGCTTTGGTATTCGGTATACGGAGGAAGATAGCCCACTCGATACGGCTGAATACGTGCACGCGATTGCCGATGCGGTGAAGCAGCAATTTGCCGGTCTGGAAGGACAATTGCCGCAGATCTGGATTGAGCCAGGACGTAGCATCGTAGGGGATGCAGGTACGACGCTGTATACGATCGGCACGAGCAAAGATATTCCCAATGTACGCAAATATGTTGCTATTGACGGTGGTATGACCGACAATCCGCGTCCTGCGCTGTATGATGCTGTCTATGAAGCCGTGCTGGCGAATCGCGCAGATGATGAAGCGACCGAGCTTGTGTCGGTAGCTGGCAAATGCTGTGAAAGCGGCGATATGCTGATCTGGGATATCGAGCTGGCTGAGCCAATCGCCGGCGATCTGTTGGCTGTGTCTTGCACAGGTGCGTACAATTATTCGATGGCGAGCAACTACAATCGTATTCGCCGTCCAGCGGTTGTACTGGTGCATGATGGCGAAAGCGATCTGATCGTTGAACGCGAAAGCTTTGAAGATATTACGCGCAATGATGTGGTGCCTGCCCGTCTGCGTAGTAGCGTTTCGGTTCAGCGCTAAGTGTCACCATTTCCTTTACCCTTTACGGGTACCGACATTTCATAGTAAACTGATAGGGTGCTGTGCCACGGCTGTACTGCTGCGGGCATGGCATCCTGTATTTATGATGCGGGCCTATAACCGGAATGGTGGCGAGTGGACGCTAGAAATAGCATAGCGGCAGGACAGCGCGAACGTTATCAGAGCAAGCACTTCGTTTATCATTTCGTCGCAGTTTTATCTATCCGGCATGATCATCATGCCCATTGCTGAGAGGAGATCGATGTAATTATGACAAAACAGGCAAAAATCAAACTGGCAAACGGTGGCGAGGTTGTCATCGATTTGTTCGATCAAGATGCTCCTAATACGGTAGCAAACTTTGAAAAGCTGGCTAATGATGGCTTTTATAACGGTCTGAGTTTCCACCGTGTTATTCCAGGCTTCGTAGCACAGGGCGGTTGTCCGAATGGTACAGGTACAGGCGGTCCGGGTTACACAATCAAATGTGAAATCAACCCGAACAAACACGAGCGCGGTTCACTCGCTATGGCTCACGCAGGTCGCGACACAGGCGGTAGCCAGTTCTACATCTGCTACCAACCACAACCACATCTGGACGGTCAACATACCGTTTTTGGTAAAGTTGTAAAAGGTATGGAGTATGTTGATGCATTCCAGGGCCGTGACAAAATGGAAACCGTTGAAGTCGTAGAAGCTTAATTTCACGAATTTACGCATGTATCGTATGTGCATATATCGTAAAACATCGTAAAACAAAAACGAAGGTTGCGTGGAGCAGCCTTCGTTTTTTGTATATTGAAGATCGTTTCGTGCATCTTTTGTGCATCTAAAGTAGCTTTATATATTGAAGATTGTGTTGTATAGTCAAAGTATTTTTGTACAGTAAAGATAGCTTTGTACATTGAAAATAATTAGTATAGTCAAGTACGTTGACCGAGATGAATGTTAACTTTACATCCGATTTAAATTCTTATTTACAAAAATGCCATCATACAATCCAATATAATGTTTAACCTGGTCAATGTATTAGGCGTATGCAGCAATGTTAGAATACACAGCAATGTTAGAATTACACAGTACATTGATCTGTACAGTCACAAATGTACGATAGTAGTTGAGCCAATCCTGCTTATGTTAAACTAAGCATAGTGATCTGTTGGTAATGATCATGAGCACAATCCGAATCCGAACGAAAATTCGTCTATTCCAGATGACTGAGCGAAGGAGAATACAGATGACACAAACATTATACATAAACGGACATTTTCGCCCTGAACTTGGCTTACCTGCTGGAACAGAAGCGATCTATGCTGAACAGGGGATCATTCGCGCCATCGGCAGCCATGACGAGCTGAAGCTTCAGCTTAGCGGTCAAAGTTACACAACCGTCGATTGGGACGGCGGCTATGTGTTGCCCGGCCTTGTCGATTCACATATGCATCTGTCCATGCATGGCATGAAGCTGTCGATGCTGGACTTTTCCAATGTACGTTCCAAACAGGAGATGCTAGAGCTAATTCGGCAGCGTGTTGCGATCACACCAGCCGGAGAGTGGATTATGGGTTTAAACTGGAACGAAAATGTATTTACCCCGGCGGTGCCACCGCTGCGGAGTGAGCTGGATGATATTACTACCGAGCATCCAATTTATTTGACCCGTACATGTTTTCATGCGTTTCTCGCTAACAGTGAAGCATTTCGTAGAGCCGGGATTGTTGCGACTACGCCCGATCCGCCTTCCGGTTCATTTGGACGCGATGCGGCTGGTGAGTTCAATGGCTGGGTATATGAGGAAGCGAATCAAGCGTTTGTGCGCGTTCAGCCTGAGCCGGATTATGCTACCAAAAAAGATGCGATTCGCCGTGCCTGTCAGGATGCGTTACGTCTCGGTTTGACCGGAGCGCATACGGAGGATTTGCGTTTTCTCGGTAACATCGATACGATGCTGCGTATCCATCGCGAGCTGCATGAGGAAGGTTTGCGTTTTCGCAGTCATCAGCTTATTTATTATACACATCTGGACGAAGCAGAATCGCTCAAACTGCGTGCAGGCGATGGGGATGAGTGGCTGCGTATCGGTGCAGCCAAAATTTTCTCTGACGGTGCTATCGGTGGACGGACAGCATTACTACGTCAGCCTTATGCCGATGATCCATCAACTTTCGGTATGGCGATTCATGATGAGGCTTGCCTCGGTGAACTGACTGCACGCGCGCGTAGTCTCGGCTTCCCAATCGCCGTCCATGCGATTGGCGATGGTGCTGCACAGATGACGATTACAGCGATGGAAAATCATCCGTTGACAGGAATTAGTCATTTACCGGATCGCTTTATCCATGCTCAGGTTTTGGATCGAGAACTAGTAGAGCGGATGAAGCATCTGCCGCTGATCGCAGACATTCAGCCCCGCTTTGTGGCTAGCGATTTCCCGTGGGTGCTGGATCGTGTTGGCCCAGAACGAACAGAATATCTATATGCCTGGAAAAAGCTACTGCAAGCAGGTATTGTCTGTGCTGGCGGTAGCGATGCTCCGATCGAACCGCTTGATCCGCTACTCGGCATGCATGCTGCGGTTACGCGTCGCCGTCCAGATCAATCCGAACCGGTAGCAGGTTATTTGCCGGACGAGCGCTTGAGCATTACGGAAGCAATAAACCTGTTCACAGCAGGCAGTGCTGCGGCAGTTAGCGAACAACAGACGCGTGGACGTATTGCCGTCGGTAAAGCTGCTGACTTTACCGTGTTGGATCGTGATGTGTATACGGAATCAGAGCAATTGCTTAGTGCTAAAGTACGCATGACGGTTGTGAATGGCGAGACAGCTTATACTAGCGTTTGAGTTTGAGTAAGAGTAATGAACAATCGAAATACCCTGATGACGTTAAGCATCAGGGTGTTTCAGCATCGTATATAGTTTGATTTTGTGCAAACATGATCGATAATTGGACAAATGTAGGGTTAATATGGACACAAATAGGGTAATGACCATGCTTATTCAACGGTATACGCCCTATTTTTGTCATAGTTCGATGGATAAAGGCTAAAATGCTGTCCATGTTGCACTTCATATAGGTCGACATTGTAATTCATATCTACTTATAGAACGACCGTACATGTGTAGATGTTCAAAGTATTTGCTCATTGAGGCGCTTTTGGCAAATATATAACGATGTCAGATGATGCTAAATTATTCAGAAATACTTGCTCGATAAGGCACCCTATTTTTGTCCATCTTTCTCATCGAACGTTACGATCGACTCTATTTGAAAATACGAATGGAAGATATAGATATAGATATAGATATAGACGTAGATGGATAGGATGAGCATGGGCGTAAGTAAAATAAGCTGACGATTCAGCATAAGATCTGTTTTTTGCGTCTCTTAGTCTGCAAATCAACTACTGAAAATTAACTATAGAATAAAGTATAATATCAGAGTTAGACAAATGTAGGGTTAATGTGGACACAAATAGGGTAATGATAAAGTTTGCTCTATGGCATACGCCCTATTTTTGTCATAGTTAAAGCAGATTGGGTTAAATCGTGTTTCTTTTTACGCTTTCTATGCCTTTTTATAGGCTCGGTATGCTTTATTTATAGAATATGTGAGCTTTTATACGCTAACTTTGCTTGTTTATCGTCATTGTGAAAGAGTTAGATCGATCAAGTGATCGCCCTAGTAACGATACGCCCTATTTTTGTCCATCTTTAGAAATGGCATTGAACCAATCTCCATAAAATACATCAAAAAGCTCAAAAAGCTCAAAAAGCTCAAAAAGCTCAAAAAGCCAGCATCCATCAAGGTTGCTGGCTTTTGATCGTCTATCGATCATTGGGATGATATTGTCTTATCCTGTTTATACATTCATTCCGTCTCCGTCTGTTGCTGGCAATATAGCTCAAATGTATAGTCTTTAAAATATTTCTTTTGAATATACTGGATAAAATAACTACCACTTTCGCTAAGCGGATCGATAACCTGATCATCTACAATATCGATACCTAGCGTGCGAACGCTATATTTTAGCCCTTCCAGCTCCAATTGCATCTGTTGAGGCGACAGATTGTCAATATAGAGCCGAACTTGCTGCGATAGCTCCTGAATATAGGCTTCCATCTGATCAATACTCATCTGCTTCGCTTGCTGTGTGGCGATTTGTTCTTCTTCCAGACCAGAGCGCTTTTTGCGATAATCGGTTTTTAGTGCTGACATCGTATAAGCAGGGATGTCTTTGATTTTACCGCGCTTGGCATCGCTGCGAACGACTTCTAAATTTTCGGCAATATAATGCTTATCATATTGCGTTAGCACCTGATCAATCGCTTTTGCCTGTAAACCAAATTCTTCTTTGAGCTGCTGACGCAGTCGGGAAGAGGTATGATGGCGAGTCCCAGCAGGCTTGTCGGCATTTGCGATCACACTTGTTTTGGAGTCAGCAGATTTGCTGCTAAGCAGAAACTTAATCTCCGTAATTTTACGTCCGGTTTTCATTTCCTCAAACGAAAATGAAATATCCGTATGCTTATTAATTTCCTGCTGCGCTTTAACGAGCACACGCTTTTTGAAATCGGCATAAACGGGATATTGATCTTCAATGCCAAGCAGTTCTTTCAGCCGTTGTACGGTAAACGTGCGGCTACCGATGCGCTCATATTGCTTGAGTAACTCGTAAATCCGCATCGCATACGCGCTTTTCAGCTTAATAATATCGATCAGTCGATACGTGGTGAACTTCTCTTTCAATTGCAGCAAATACGGCTTCAGTTTGGGCGAAAACTCCACTTCGACGACGCCTTCACCCGGAAAATATTCGGCAGAGGCAAGCCATGTCACCTGCAAATTGTCATGCAAATAAAACGGCTGTGACATCAAGCTGTATGTATAATCCTTAATTTGCTGATGAATGTTTTTGTTCTTCACGCCGATCATTTTGGCAAATTCGGAAATTTTGAATCGATACGGCTTAAAATCATCGTCATGCGGAGAAAGGGTACTGATCAACACAATGACAATCCGCATTTCAACGACCCCTAATTTCAATGGTGTCTCGATCAAGTTGTTTGATTTCGTAACGAGGTTGTTGCCGCGCATGTCAATTCCTCCACAACAAATAATAAAGCCCATTATATAGCATAAATGAGTAGAAACATAGAGTGAAAGCAACAACGAGCGGCTTGTGATGTTTTACTCCTGTTTTACATTTCTTGTTTAACCTGTTTTAAAATATTTACTTGTTTTATAGAGTCAGAAAGTCAGTATTATCATAGCTTTTTCAGCTTCAAGGTGGACAACTTTAGGGTAAAAGAGGACATTTTTAGGGTCAGTTATAGACGTTTTTAGGATGAGGTATGGACGAATTTAGGGTTGCATGATGGACAAAAATAGGATGAAGTCGGACAGATTTAGGGCGAAAGAGGACAATTTGAGGGTCAGTAAGGTCAAAAATAGGGCAAAGACGCCTGTTAAGCGATCTTTGCCCTATTTTTGTCATAGTTCTGCTGTAATCACACGTAAATGATATTAAATCCAATCATTGGAAATCGATGTTGCCGTCCTACGCCCTAAATTTGTCCATATTAAAGTCCACACAAAATTAAAGTCTCCATACATGATATGCACCAAGCTTTTGATGTTATTTGTGCTCATAGGTGGGTGTGACTTCTGTTTTCATGATTTTTAAGCCAGCGAGATCCTAACTTGCTCGCACGATGAGAAAAGATTGTGAGAAAGACAGACAGCAACACAGACAGACAGCCCGGAGCATTTGTCGTATGCGCTCCGGTGCTGTCTACGCTGTCTATTAGTAAGGCTGGTGAACCTGTATCCGTGCTTGAGCTGCGTATCATGCGATCGTGTACTGTCTATTCATCATGCTTCATTTGTCAAAGGTGCTCAATTTAGTATATGTGCTTATATTTCTGCAATAGTGAGTTAATTATTTTCATCAATACGTATGACAATATTCCCGAACTGCTCGCTTTGCTGCATTCGTTGGAAGGCAACACCGATATCAGATAGCGTATACACGTGATCTATCACTGGACGAATACGATGCTGCTCCAGCAGTGCAATCATAGCTGCAAATTCTGCATGACTTCCCATCGAGGTGCCCACAATGTTGATCTGCGGGAAAAATAACGATCGCATCGGAATCGTAATTTCGTCACCGGAGCTGGCTCCGAATACAACGATCGTTCCATTCGGCTTGATCACTTCAAAATATTGCGAGAATATTGCTGGACCGATACTGTCCAAGATGAGATCTATCGTATGGGAACCCATCTCCTGCACCCAGTCGCCATGACTGTCCAGCACACGATCAATCGGCAATTGCTGCGCCTGAGCGCGTTTCGCTCCATTTCTGGACGTGGCGGTAACGTGCGCTCCGATCGCGGATGCCATCAACGCAGCAAAAGTAGCGACGCCGCCACTGATGCCCGGAATCAGCACATGGTTGCCCGGCTGTACATGCCCTTTTGTGAACAAGGCACGATAGGCTGTAAGCGCAGCTAGCGAAAGTCCACCGGCTTCTTCCCATGACAGATACGCTGGCTTGCGAACGACATTTGCTTGCGGCACAATGACATATTCGGCGAGTGTGCCTGAAGTAGGGCCACCAAGTATGTTCGGAACGCTAGGCACTTCATCTGTTTTGACCCAATCCAGGCATGGGTTAATGATCACTTCGGTGCCGATTAGCAGCTCATCCACGTCAGCACCAACCGCTTCGATCATGCCCGCACCATCTGATCCGAGAATTAGCGGGACATCGTGCTCATTGCGCGCTGCCATTAGAAACAAATCGCGATGATTTAATCCAGCTGCTTTCAGTCGTATTTTCACCTCACCTGTACCGGGAAAACGTTCCGGCATCTCTGTCTGCTGAAGATGTTCTATACCTGAACCGCCTGTATGTATGATTGCTCTCATGTTGTACCTCCTGATAGGATAATGTTAGATTTCAAGTATATAGGTTGTGCATACATAGCATAAGTATGCACATAAAGGTTATAAACTAACCTTTATGTTAGTCATAGGAGGATCGATATGGACTTTGATGTCAAATTTGGGAACTGTCCCATTTACTACACCATTTCGAAAATTGAAGGGAAATGGAAATGGGTGATTTTGTACAAGCTGCACAAATGTAAAGTGATCCGCTATAACCGACTATGGGATGAACTGAAGCCAATCGCGCATCGGACACTCAGTCGACAGCTCAAGGAACTGGAAGCGGACGGACTTGTGCATCGGGAACAATATAATGAAATTCCGCCACGCGTGGAATATTCGTTAACTCTGGTGGGCGAGACGCTGGCACCGATTTTGGAACTGATGTCTGAGTGGGGGGCGGAGCAGCTCAGCAATGCTCAATTCCAACATGATGGATAAGAATTGTTGATTTTCGATGATCAAGGTGATATGATTTCACCATTACGCTGTATGTTAGTATGCAGCGGATGATTGGTAAGTGATACCTACAGTTGAATAAGTTTATATCCTCGGGGCGGGGTGAAATTCCCCACCGGCGGTGTTGAGATACCAGACGACTCATTGTCGTCTGTAAGCTCTAAGTCCGTGACCCGGCATGCATCTATGATGCTTGGCGGTGGATCTGGTGAGAATCCGGAGCCGACAGTATAGTCTGGATGGGAGAGGAACAGAACAGGTCTGACGTATGTGCAGGCGCTGTTCGTATGGAGATTCATGCGTTTTGGACAGGCATGAATACAGGATTGCCGATTGGAGGTGGCTTATTGGGCTGCATTCCTTTATTTGGGCATCTTTGTATACAGTCATGACTTGTCCCAATAGCAAGCTTGTATCAAGCTGCATGACAGTGTCTGCCGGAGCATCGGTATGTATTGCTGATGTCGTCGTTTGCATATGACCTGAATCCATATTTCGATCTGTTTAGGATGCCCCGTAGTACCGGAATAATGCCGGTCTGCGGGGTTTTTCGTATTTTCGGATTGTTCATAAGGTGTGATTTTGTTACTATGTTATAAATGGTAACTAAATAAACCGCTTGATCTGTCCTCTCATTTCCTGCTTGCATCATTTCAGGGGCATATAGGGGCATATACTATACCCTACGCGATGAACAGGTGGACGAGGTTACAGATCACATTTTGCACAATACGAAGGAGCCTTGAAGATGAACTTGTTAAACGATGAATTTTATATGTCACTTGCATTAGATATGGCGGAGCGCGCCCAGGGACAGACGGAGATTAATCCTGTTGTCGGCTGTGTCGTTGTTAAAGATGGGCGAGTTGTAGGTATGGGTGCGCATTTGAAGCGCGGCACCGGACACGCGGAAGTGCACGCGCTGAATATGGCAGGTGCGGAAGCGAAAGGTGCAACGGCTTATGTCACGCTAGAACCGTGCAGCCATTATGGCAAGACCCCTCCATGCAGTGATCGATTGATTGCAGAAGGGGTAAAACGTGTCGTTGTGGCCGCCGTGGATCCGAATCCTCAGGTGGCTGGCTCAGGCATTGAGCGTCTGCGCAGTCATGGTATTGAAGTGGTGACCGGTGTGCTGGCGAAGCGTTCGGAGCGTCTGAATGAGACATTTAACAAATACATTACGACAGGTATGCCATTCGTAACACTTAAGACAGCGAGCACATTGGATGGACGACTCGCTTCTCGTACCGGCGATAGTAAATGGATTTCCAATGCAGCTGCACGTGAACGTGTACATGCGATGCGCCATCGTCATCAGGCGATTATGGTCGGTATTGGTACCGCACTGGCGGATGATCCAGAGCTGACGACACGGACGGAAGTGCCCGGTTTGAATCCGATTCGAATTGTGATCGACTCGAAGCTACGCATTGGAAATGAAGCGCGTCTGCTGGATACGACGCTGGCACCGACTGTGGTCGTCACGACGACAGCAGCGGATCGCGCGCGTATTCAGGAACTCCAAAGTCGTAACGTACAGGTGCTAGTTTGCGGCGAAGGCGAGCATGTCGATTTGCAGCTGGCGATGCGTCGTCTTGGTGAACTTGAGATTTCATCTATTTTGCTGGAAGGTGGAGGCAAGCTGAACGGAGCGATGCTGGAAGCAGGACTGGTTGACCGGATGACGCTCTTTTTTGCACCGAAGCTGATTGGCGGTACGCTGTCCACATTCGTGTTTGACGGCTTTGAGCGGATGAATCAGGCGGTGACGCTGGATGAAGTCGAAGTGGAGACACTGGATGACAATGTGTGCATTAGTGGACGTGCGCTCTACCATCATTTGTAAAATTGGCAAAGGAAGGTGATGCCCTATGTTCACCGGATTAATCGAAGAAATCGGTACATTGAAAAAAATAGATCGTCGCGGCGAAGCGATGGTGCTTGGCATTCAAGCTTCCCATATTATGCACGGACTGGCACTCGGCGACAGCGTAGCTTGTAACGGTGTCTGTCTCACCGTAACGACGATATCCGGCCCCCTCTTTACCGTGGATGTGATGCCAGAAACGTATCGTCTGTCCAGCCTCAAGGATCTGCGTACAGGCAGCCCAATCAATCTGGAGCGTGCGATGGCAGCGAATGGGCGCTTTGGCGGTCATATCGTGCAAGGACATGTGGATGGTGTGGCGACGATTGAAGGGATTGAGAGTAACCAGAATGCGGTCATTTTCCGCATTAAACCGCAGCATGCCGATCTGTTTCGCTATATTATTCCGAAAGGTTCAATCGCGGTAGATGGCATTAGCCTGACGGTCGTTGCTGTCGATAGCGGCAGCTTCACGATCTCCATCATTCCGCATACGCTTAAGGAAACGGTGCTTGCGCATCGTAAGCCAGGCGATACGGTCAATATCGAATGCGATGTGCTGGGGAAATATATCGAGCATATGATGAATTATCGCCAGTCCACACCGAATGATGCACATGATGCGCGTGGTGGTGGCGTAACGGCAAACTTTTTACAGCAAAACGGGTATATGTAAACTAAGTATATCGATACATGTACAACTAGAATAGCATCCTGACAGATAGAAGGAGGCGGAGCGCATGAATGAGGAACTTACCGGTCTGAACCGGATTGAGGATGCTGTGCACGATTTGCAGCAAGGGAAGGTTGTTATTGTCGTCGATGATGAAGATCGAGAAAATGAAGGCGACTTTATCGCGCTGGCAGATCATGCGACACCAGCGATTATTAATTTTATGGTCACAGAAGGACGTGGACTGGTCTGCTTGCCAATTACAGCCGAGCGAGCGCAAGAGCTGAAGCTGGAGCCGATGGTACAGCAAAATACCGATTACCACGGTACAGCATTTACCGTTTCGATTGATCATGTGGATACGACAACTGGCATTTCAGCGTATGAACGCTCGTTGACAGCGATGGCGATTACGAAGCCCGAAGCAGGATCAGAACATTTTCGCCGTCCAGGTCATATGTTTCCGCTTATCGCCAATCCGGGCGGTGTGCTGGCAAGACCTGGTCATACCGAAGCAGCGATTGATCTGGCACGTCTGAGTGGTGCTTATCCTGCCGGTGTCATCTGCGAAATTATGAATGAGGACGGTACGATGGCACGACTGGATCAACTACGTACACTGGCGCGCAAGCATGATCTCAAGCTGATTAGCATTCAGGAGCTAATTCATTATTTGCAAAATCACAAGAGTGAATTGCATAGTAAATAAGTTTAGGTCATCCACTTTGGGGAAGCAAGCCTAGACCATCAAGCTTTAATGAATAAGTTCAGTGAATAAGTTCATTAAATAAATTGAGTAAATAAATTCAGCGAATAAATCCCGGTAATTAAGTTCCATTAATTAATCTCAGGTAAAAAGGCATTTCGGTCTTCGAACTTACGATGTGACTTATGGTGTAATTCCACATTTCTACTTTGATCATCTATAGCTTGATCATTTATGGGTGGATCAGTGGATTGTGGCGATTCGGTCGTCCGACTTGATCGTCGGTCATGTTCTACGATCTCGAAGCCGAAATGCATAGCATATACAATTTACCCACTATACTAACTAAAGCGAGGAATCCAATCATGGCGAACATTTTCGAAGGACATTTAGTTTCTCAGGGGTTAAAATTTGGTATCGTTGTTGGCCGTTTTAATGAGTTCATTACGAACAAGCTGCTAAGCGGCGCACTGGATGCATTGCAACGTCATGGTACAGCACAGGATGATATCGATGTTGCCTGGGTGCCAGGCGTATTTGAAATTCCGTTAATCGCGCAAAAAATGGCAGAGTCTGGAAAATATGATGCGGTCATTACACTCGGTACCGTTATTCGTGGTTCCACAACGCATTATGACTATGTGTGTAATGAAGTAGCTAAAGGTGTAGCGGCGATCAATCTGAAAACCGGTGTACCGGTGATCTTCGGGATTGTGACGACTGAAAATATTGAGCAAGCGATCGAGCGTGCCGGTACGAAGGCAGGGAACAAAGGCTGGGATGCGGCAAATGCCGCTATCGAAATGGCCAATCTGTCCAGTCAATTCAAGAACTAATTGGTGTAGCATTCATATCAAAGTTCACAAAAAGAGGCCATCCAAAAAGGATTGGGCCTCTTTTTGCTGAATAGGTATAGTCATGCCTTCACATTAAGGATAAAATAAGGTTGGTATGATACGCTATATGTGCTTACACTGTGTATGGTTAGATGAGCATCGTATGAACGCATATGAAATTAAGGGAGTGTGCCTGTGACTGTACTATACAAACTCGCTACGTTCGAAGGGCCGCTCGATCTGCTGCTTCACTTAATTGACGAATCGGAAATTGATATCCAGAACATCCCGATTAGTGAAATCACGGAACAGTATCTGGATTATCTTCATAGTATGAAGGAACTTGAGCTTGAAGTGACCAGTGAGTTTCTCGTGATGGCGGCGACACTGCTCTCGATTAAGAGCAAAATGCTGCTGCCCAAACCGCCGGTGATGGAGATCGACGATTTTGATTATATTGAAGATGACGATATGGACCCACGCGCCGAGCTGGTGCGCAAGCTGGAAGAATACCGGAAGTATAAAGGCATCGCCGGTCATTTGCGTGAGCGCGAAGAGGAACGGAGCCTGATTTTTACAAAGGAACCGGAAGATATGACTCCCTTTGTCGCTCGTGTCAACTACAATCCGGTCGAAGGCTTACATACGATGGATCTGGTGGAAGCCTTCCAGAAGGCGCTTCGCCGGGCGACAAGGCGTGTGCGTGTGACCCGGATACAGCGTGATGAGATTTCGGTAAAAGATCGTATTCGGCAGGTGGTGGATCACTTCCAGAGATTGGAGCGGGGCGAGCAATTGCTCTTTTCCAAACTACTGGAAAGTGAAGTCGTTCGTCAGGAGATCGTAGTGACTTTTCTGGCGGTACTTGAAATGATGAAAATGCGGCAGATTTGCTGCTACCAGAGTCGTCTGTTTGACGACATTGTGATGGAGTGGAGAGGAGAAGTAAGCCTTAATGAAGTCCCAGAAGTTGAAAGCAGTTATTGAAGGCATGTTATTTCTCGCAGGTGAGGAAGGACTGAATGTACGACAGATTGCCGAGGTGACCGAGCAGCCTGTCGATGTGGTGCAGATTGCGATCGACGAGCTACAGGCCGATTTGAAAAAGGCGCGCCGCGGCATCCAGATCGTCCATATCGCAGGCTGTTATCAGCTATCGACCCTGCCTGCGCATGCAGTCTACTATAAGCGGCTGGCAGACTCGCCAAGCCGCTCCTCCTTGTCTCAGGCAGCATTGGAGACATTATCAATTATCGCGTATCGCCAGCCGATTACGCGGGTCGAGATTGAAGAGATTCGCGGTGTTAAAACGGATCGTGCCATCTATACACTCGTGAACAAGGATCTGATTCAGGAAGTTGGTCGTGCCGAAGCGATCGGACGTCCGATTTTGTACGGTACGACAAAGTCGTTTTTAAATTATTTTGGCTTGAGTGGTTTGCGTGAGTTACCGGATGCGTCACAGTTCGAGACCGAAGGTGACCTGGAGGAGGAAACCCAGCTTCTGTTCAACCGGTTGGAGGAACAGACGTATGGGGAGGATCTTCCTGAGCTGGCGGAGCTAGGTGAGGAATTAATCGAAGCAGCAGAAGCAGCTGGCGTACAGGATGTGGAACTGCCGGAGTCGCTTCGTGAAGCTGCACATCATGATGGTCATAGCGACGAAGAGGACGCATCGAATCAGGAGCAACCGTCTCAACATCAATCGTCTGCAAAAGATGAATCCCATGATCGTCATTCGTTTTGAGTTATTGGAGTAACTAGGCTGCTTTGGCAGGTAGATAGTAATGATCACCATTGCAGAAGATGGGAGATCGAAACAGAGTGATCTGTGGTCGATTCGCATCATGCTAACCGAAAACAGGTCCGTTCACGTTAGCGTGAAGGACCTGTTTTTGTGTGTTACGTTGCATGTATAAATACGAGACGATGAAAGCAACTTGCCAGATGACCAAAGCCATGTACAAGATGAGCCAAATAATGAATTGGGATGTTGGAGTTCGCGATGATTAACGCCATCAGGGTGTTTCGAGCGCTCTCATTTGTATCATAACGCAAACACTAGTATAGGCTGTCCTCACCCTCACCGTTCACACCCGTCATGCGCACGTTAGCGCTGAGCGATGACTTGGAGTAGTACAAATTTATATAAGTGCATGCGATAAACTTCGACCGAGTCAGAAAGCAATAATTTGAATGGAATCTTGTCTCGTACAGAAAGCTAAAGAGCCAGCCGTACATTTCAAGCCCTATTCGTTTTGCTCTATTAAAGTGAAAATTACATCTACACTAATTACATGTGCCCGTTGCCAGCTTCCGCGTACTCCTTTTTCTCCACCGGAATATAAATGTCCATCACCAGATTCTCGTCCCCGTAACAACGCTGATCATACACCTCAAAGTCCACGCCGCCACTGGCATACGCATAACCTGAACTTGGAAACCACTCATTAAAAATATAACTTGTTGTGCCCTGAATGGCACGTCTAAAGCCACCGTCAGCACGATTGGCAGGAGGGGTGGTGAACACGGCATAGGTGGATGCAGGAATGACTGTTGTAAACAGTCCGTCCGGTACATGTTCAAAACCCTCTACTTCAACGCCGATCACATAGCGGAAGTGCTCGGCGTGCGGGTCATTCATAATGCAGGCGCCATATTCGGTATGACTTACAGGCTGGAGCACTTCGTGTAGCATATGCTCCCCATTTTCCTCCGTATAACGCTGCCAGAAGGCAGGAATATCGGTCATATTGTCACCGTTCACCCGTGTTTCGATGGCATAGCCTGCCAGCTTGAATTCCGGTTTGATTACAAAGGTTGGTCGCATCATCATTCCTCCGATGAGTTGGTAGTTGGCGAGCTTCGCAAGATCTACCTTTTCGGGAACATAGCCGGTAGCATGCATACGATATTGCTCTGGAGACAAACCGTATGTTTTACGAAATGCTTTAGTAAAGCCAGCATGCGTTTCAAAGCCATAATCCAGTGCGATATCGAGCAGTGTACGTGTGCTTGCCATGTCGGCAGCGGCATACGCTAACCGTCTGCGGCGAATATAGTCCATTACGGGCAGTCCGGTCTGTGACTGAAACACTTTATAAAAATGGTACAGCGAGAACCCTGCCAGCCCAGCAAGTTCTTCTGCTCGCAGCGGCTCTTTAAGATGCTGTTCGATATAGTCAATTGTCGACTGAATGCACTCCATATAATTCATAGATTGGTTCCCTCCCGATCGGTAACGTTATTGTAGCAAAAGGGATTGTACTCGGCTTGTCCATTTTTGCGAATAGTTTGAAGGGGAGCGGTGGAGCGTAGTGAGAGGCTTATCTTTGATCGTGCTATTTGATCGTGCTAATGGGAGGGATGCAGCAAAAAGGCTTTGTCTATGATGATGCTTTAGACAAAGCCCTGGTGTTGGAATGTTAGCTTAAATTGATGGTAAATGAAGCTGTTAGACTTGGATTGGAAGGGGCGGTTCCATAAGGCTTGTATCCTGTTGCAGTTTTCAGACAATTCCTAAATAAAATAAACCAAAGGGTGAAGTCCCCAAAATACAAGCTCCAAAATATAGACTTCAAACTACAATCGAATCCGCCTCTACTACTTTTTCAGTAGCAAATACAAAAAGTACGGTGCACCGATAAAAGCAACCACAACCCCCGCAGGCAAGCCGTCCGGTTCGGTCAGATTGCGACCGATCGTATCGGCAAGCAGTAGGAGCCAGCCACCGATCAGTATGGATACAGGGACAAATAGTTGGTGCTTCGGACCAACAAGTGCGCGTGCGATATGTGGAGCCATTAGCCCCACAAAGGCAATACCGCCGGTTACGGATACGGCCGAAGCAGCAAGGGCTACAGCGGCTAGCATGAGTAGTAGACGGTCACGTTGAATCGGAACGCCGGCACCTACTGCGGTCTCCTCATTAAGTGCGAGCAGGTTGAGGGAGCGGCATTTGTAGAGGACGAATGGGATCAGTAAGATTAGCCACGGCAATAAAGATAGAACAAAAGGCCAATCGGTTCCCCATACATTACCGGCAAGCCAGCGGGCGATAAAATCGACTTTGACCTGGTCGACCGAGGCGATCAGTACGACCATCACACCGGATAGGGCGAGCGAGAAGCCTACGCCGGTAATAATCAGCTTCATAGGCTGCAAGCCTTCGGCGCGGCTATAGGAGAAAAAGTAAATAATGATCGCCGTGACCAGTGCAGATAGAAACGCAACGATTGGAATCATATAAGCAAAGTTGCCGACTTCCAACGGAGCGAATAGGAAGAAGACAGTAATGCCAACGCCGGCGCCTGCATTAATACCGATGATGCCGGGATCGGCAAGTTCATTGCGTGTAATGCCCTGTAACACGGCGCCTGATAACGCGAGTGCCATGCCTGCCAGCAATGTGATCAGCATGCGTGGGAGACGGATGGAGAAGATTACGAATTGATCCATAAAGCTACCCTGTCCGAGTAATGTTGGAATGATACGATCGAATGATACCGATGAAGAGCCAAGACCGAGTGATACCACCACTGTGACGATAGTGAGTAGTATCAGTATGAACATCACCAGTTGCTGCCGACGAAACGTTTGCACGGCTTTGATCATAAGCTTTGCACTCCTTTACGGACGATGAGCAGGAAGAACGGTAAGCCCATAATCGAAAGGATGGCAGCAACCGGTGTCTCAAATGGAGCATGAATCGTGCGAGCAAGCATATCGGCAAACACCATAAAGGCAGCCCCAATAATCGCGGATAACGGTAAAATCGTTCGATAATCGGTTCCGGCGAACATACGCACAATATGTGGCACCATCAGACCGATAAAAGCCAGATTACCTACGAGTGCAACGCCTGATCCAGCGAGCAAGGTAATGAGCACGAACAACGCGATTTTGATCGGCATCGTTTTCAGACCTAAACCGACAGCCGTGCTTTCACTCAGGCTCAAAATCGTAAGCTGTCTGGACAGCATAATGGAGATGATCAGACAAATCACGATGATGGGTGTGAGTGCTTGAACTTGCGCCCATGTTGTACCTGCCAGACCGCCGGATGTCCACATCGATACACTTTTGGCCACTTTAAATTTGAGGCTGATGCCATCGGCAATGGCGCTTAATAATGCGGATACCGCAGCACCTGCCAGCACCATTCGCAGTGGTGACATATTACGTTTGCGCAGCGCCGCAATGCCGAATACGAGCATCACACCAATCGCTGCACCGATAAAGCAAGCAATCATCGTACCGATATAGCCTGCTGCTGGAAAGATCGCGAATACGAATGCGAGTGCTGCACTGGCTCCAGCGGTTAAGCCGAGCAGACCTGGATCAGCAAGTGGATTGCGTGTTAATCCTTGCATAATCGCACCCGCTACCGCCAGCGCTGCACCAACGAGTACACCAGCTACTTCACGTGGTAATCGAATTTCACGAATAATTGAAATATCGCCGCCACTCAAATGCGGACTAAAGATCGCATCGCGAATGTCGGCAAGTGAAATGCTTTTGGCACCGAGCAGAATCGCCACTACAAACACAACGACAAACAATACCAGACTGAGCACAAGCTGCAATGGAAAATAACGCATGCGTTTATGAAACGGAGGAGTTTTCATTCATCAATCAGTTCCTTCACTGAATTTGGAAAAAGGAACGCATCGCGTTCCTTTTGGTGTATAGCATTGTGCAGTTGAATGTGTGTATGATCAGGATTGACCGAGCAGGTCTTTTTTGATCAGATCCAGCTGGAAGTCCAGCGTCGTTGCATCATTAAATGTAAACCCGCGTCCATCGACTTCATACAGATGGTTATTTTTTACAGCTGGAATGTTTTTAAATGTATCCGTGCTTTCGAATGACGTATCTGAATCTGGATATTTACTGAAAAATACATAATCACCCATATAATCCGGCAACACTTCAGCAGATAGGGTATAGTACCCTTCTTTCTTCGTCATTTCTTTTACTTTTTCCGGCATGTTCAGACCCATTGCCTGATAAAGAATTTCCGTACCCCGTCCCCATGCATCGCCGAAAGTGTACATTTCTTTACCATACACTTCAAATACAGATACGGTGGAATCAGCGCCGATTTTCGCTTTAATCTCTTCGCCTGCTTTAGCCGCACGCTCCTTGAAATCTTTCACCCATGCTGCGCCTTCTTCCGCTTTGTTCACCACTTTAGCCGTTTCCTCAATCTGTGTCAGATAGTCGACTTTGTTGTACGTAAACGAAACGAGTGGAGCGAGTTGTTTCAGTTTGTCGATATTTTTAGTCGTGCTGCTGGTAATGATCAGATCTGGTTTCAGTTCAATAATTTGCTCCAGATTGTCAGCCGACACTTCTTTGGCGTTGCCAAGATAAGGTTTCATATTCGGATTGGACATTGTCCATGTGTCTGCACCTACGATCGGTACGCCCAGCTTAGCGAGTGTACCGGCAGAGCCGTCCAGCACAACGACACGTTGTGGGTTGGCAGGCACTTCAACAGGACCATTTTCCGATTGATATGTAATCGTTGAGGCTTCAGTCGTTGTCGCTTCACCAGACTGACTGCCTGAACCGTTCGTGTCCGTTCCTTTTGTTGCCGTGCTCTGTGCATTGCCACATGCTGCGAGCATCAATACGAGTACAACCATTAAAGGCAAAAACCATTTTCTCATGCTATAATCCCCTTTTTCTTTGTTGAAATTGATAATCATTATCATATGCAATAATCAAACTTTACGTGGGGAGCTATTATTTGTCAACCCTCATTTGCTTCTTGCGTACAGTCGTAGTAAGGTGTATGCATAACAGTTTAGCCAATTGGAAAGGATGATCTCACCATGACCGATTTGCAATTGACGCCTCACCGACAAGCCTTAACAAACTGGAGTTTTAAAGCAACTGATGACAATGAGTGGTTACAAGCAACTGTACCGGGTACCGTGCATACCGACCTGCTTGCACTTGGCAAAATTCCTGATCCATTTTATGGTACGAACGAGAAGGATGTACAATGGATTGATAAGAAAGATTGGGAGTACATATCGACGGTTACCATTGAATCTGCGACACTTCGCCATACCCATGTGGAACTCGTATTTCACGGACTGGATACGTATGCGGATGTATATTTAAATGATCAACTGGTGTTGTCGGCAGACAATATGTTTCGTACATGGCGCGCAGATGTGAAAGCGTATGCGAAAGCAGGTGAGAACACACTTCGCATCGTATTTCGGTCGCCGATTCAGGAGGATTTGCCGAAGCTGGAAGCGCTTGGTTATCCGTTGCCAGCAAGCAATGACCAATCCGATGTGGGCGAGCTGGGAGATAAGCGAGTCAGTATTTTTGCTCGTAAAGCGCCATATCATTATGGCTGGGACTGGGGTCCACGTTTTGTAACAAGCGGAATCTGGCGTGAAGCAGAGCTGGTAGCATGGTCGGAAGTACGGATCGAAAGCGTATTTATCCGTCAGGATCAGATTACGTCCGAAGCGGCAGAGCTGACCGCTATCGTCCAGGTGTACTCGGAGCGTGAACGCGAAGCGAATATCCATATTCAAACGGATGGCGAAAACTGGGAGCGCAAAGTGACACTACAGGAAGGGACAGACGTGATCGAGCTGTCACTTACGGTAGAACAGCCTCGTTTATGGTGGTCACGTGGTCTGGGCGAAGCAAATCTGTATACGTTTACAACGGAAGTACTAGATGAAGCGAGCCATCAGCCGCTCGCTCGTCAGGAAGTACGTACTGGACTGCGCTCGGTGCGATTAGTACGGGAGCAACATGAGGATATGCCGGGCACGTCGTTTTATTTTGAACTGAACGGTGTACCTGTATTTGCTAAAGGGGCTAATCATATTCCGAATGACAGCTTTTTGACGCGCGTAACCCGTGAACGTTATTTGCATGAAATCGTGTCGGCAGCCGATGCCAATATGAATATGCTGCGTGTATGGGGCGGCGGTATTTATGAAAATGATGACTTTTATGAACTATGCGATGAGTACGGTATTCTCGTATGGCAGGACTTTATGTTTGCATGCAGTATGTATCCGGGCGATGAAGCCTTTCTGGATAGCGTACAGGCAGAGGCAGAAGACAATATTCGCCGTCTGCGCAATCATCCGTCGATCGTGCTCTGGTGTGGCAATAACGAAATCGACTCCGCCTGGGCGCATTATATCGAAAATGGCGGCTGGGGCTGGAAAAAGGATTATACCGAGGAGCAGCGCAATAAAATCTGGGCGGATTACGAAGCCATTTTCCATGAGCTATTGCCTGAAGTCGTGGAAGCAGAAGCACCAGGTGCAGAATACTGGCCTTCATCACCGCTTGTTGATCTGACCGGAGATGAAAGTCAGCATACCCGTTCATTGACTGATACCGGAGATATTCACTACTGGGGCGTATGGCACGGAAGTGAGCCGTTTGAAAATTATAACTCGTATGTCGGTCGCTTTATGAGTGAATATGGTTTCCAATCGTTCCCGGAATACCGCTCTGTGCTTACGTATGCGGAGGAATCGGATCTGGAACTTGAATCCGAAGTGATGCTGCGTCACCAGAAAAATGGTGCCGGTAACCGTCTGATCAAAGAATATATGGATAAATATTTGCCACAGCCTAAGGACTTCCCGTCCTTCCTGTATATGAGCCAGGTGCTGCAAGCTGAAGCGATGCAAATGGCGATTGAAGCACATCGTCGCAATAAGCCGTATTGCATGGGTACGTTATACTGGCAAATGAACGATTGCTGGCCGGTCGCTTCATGGGCGGGCATGGATTATTACGGTCGCTGGAAAGCGTTACACTACTATGCAAAACGCAGCTTCCGTGATCTTGCCGTTTCAGTCGATGGGACAGATGGGGAGAACTTCCATATTTATACGATCTCCGATGTGTTGTCGCCAGCTGCATTGACGCTGCGGGTAAAGGTGCTCGGTTTGGATGGTGGATTGTACAAAGAAATTCCGCAGTCGTTCCATCTGGCTGGCAATGATTGTGTGAAACAGATGTCCCTGTCCAAAGTGCATTTGTTAGACGGTGTTGATCCGCATCAGGCGGTATTATTAGTAGAGCTGGAGCACGAGGGCAAGATCGTAGATAGCAAGCTGAATTACTTTGTTCCGGCAAAAGAAGTTGCGCTGAGTCAGCCGAACATTACCGTAACCGAAACGACGGAGAACGGAGTTAGCGCCATCCAGCTCACGACGGATAAGCTTGCACGTCAAGTCTGGCTGTCTGCTGACAATACAGGTGAATTTAGCGATAACTATTTTGACTTGCTGCCAGGACAAACGTATACCGTTTACTTTAATCATCTTGCCGCTATACCACGTAGGGATGCACAGCAGCCACAGCATGGCGTAGCAGCTGCAAATTTCATACCGGCTGTCGCTGAAGGATTGAAGGTTACTTCGATGGCGGATTATATTCAGCTTTGATAACATTTAATTAAAATGTCTTAATTAAATTAATATTACGCGACCTGTAGATCTCCTTTAAAGTTGGGAGCGATCTACAGGTTGTTTTTTTGGAGCTTATAAAATGTACAAGCATAGAGACTGCTTGTGTTTTATAATTTGCTTGATTATCATTATATGCACAAAGCATGTTAAGGTAGGAGGATATAATGGATATTAATAAGCAAATTGTTGACCAATGGGTTCATAAAATGGTTAAAGATTGCCCGGACTGGTTTCTTGATCATCGTGATGAGAATCGTAAAATATCAAGAGCTTTTATTATTATCGGTGCAGCTTCTTACTTATCTATTGAGTCATCAGAAGCTGAATCTCTTCTTACAGACGGCGGAAACGACGCGGGAATTGATGCTATTTATATTGGCGACACAGATAATGATAATGTTAGTTTTCCTGTTGTTATTTTCCAAGCAAAGTATACATTTGATTTGACTAAAGATTCAAATTTTCCATCTAATAGTGTGATGAGAGTAACGAACGCGATTAAAGCTATTTTTAATCCAGAAAAAGACTTGATTATGAATTCGATTTTGCGGCAAAAAGTTACTGAAATTCGTGCATTAATTATGGATGGATATATTCCAGATATAAGATGTGTAATGCTTAATAATGGATTAATATGGAATGCTGAAGGGGATCAACATATAAACGAAGTGAAAAATGATCAAATCGAGTTTATTCATTATAATCATCATGATATTGTCAAACAATTTCAACGAAAGAATCAAATTAACGAAAAACTATACTTGTCAGGTAAAAGTGTTATAGAAGATTTTAATTTCAAACGTGTTGTTGTTGGAAAAATGAACATTAAAGAAATAGCTGATTTATTAGATAGACATGGAGAAGGATTGTTAGAAAAAAACATAAGAAGACACTTGGGCATTCACAAAAACCGCGTAAATTCAGATATTCAGCAAACATTAATATCTGAAAAAAGGTCTAACTTCTATTTTTTTAATAATGGTATTACTATGGTTTGTAGCCAATTTAATTACAATAATTTTACAGAAGAGAATAGATTAATAAATGTTAAAGATTTACAAATTATAAATGGTGGTCAAACTAGTAAAACAATTCTACAAACTATAAATGATCATCCAGACATTGATTTTTCTCAAAGTTTTATTTTAGTACGATTATACGAATTGCCAGGAGAAGAACATGACGAAATGCTAGCAGATATTACATTTGCTACGAATAGTCAAAACCCAGTCGATTTGCGTGATCTAAGGGCAAATCAGAAATACCAGCAGCAACTTGAAATAGCAGTTGGGCAATTAGGCTATACGTATAAAAGGAAAAGAGATAGTGGTCTAGGTGACTCCATTCCATCTTCTGTAGCAGCAGAAGCTGTTTTTGCAATATGGAACAAAAAACCTCATATTGCAAAATATAAGCGTAATGAGTTGTTTGGTAAATTTTATCACGAAATATTTAGTGATCTTAATGCGGCTCAACTGCTCATAGCTGTTTTCATTTATAGGTATTGTGATAGTCAAAGAAAACGTAATACACTAATTCAAAAAATTCCGCATTTGCCCTATAGTAATTATTTCATGTCTACTATTATCGGAGATTTACTTTTGAAAGATCTTGGCATTACTCTAAAGCAATTGACGCATATCAACTTTGAGTTGGCTAAAAACCAATTTGAGTCCACAAAGGATGATTTATACAGACGAGCAAATGATAAAATGATTGCTGGGTTGAGAGAGATGTATCCGGAAGGGTATGAAGATATAGATCCACGAAGACTTTCTTCAACATTCAGAAGTAGTTTTTTACTAGAGAAAGTAACGTTATAAACTACAAAAAGTAAAATCCTTGACTATATTAATGTAGTCGAGGATTTTTGTTTACTATGTTTGGAAAAAAAGAATGTATAGCATACGATAAACTAGCTAATTTACATCCTGTCTTGTGATTTGGTGCGCGTATGAGTATCATTAGTGTGAGGTGAATTAACTATTATGGAACGATTGCAAAAAATATTAGCTCAGGCTGGCATTGCTTCACGCCGTAAAAGTGAGGAATTAATCCTTGCGGGTAAAGTAACCGTTAATGGTGAAGTGGTAACTGAGCTTGGAACAAAGGCTGATCCGACAGTGGATGAGATCACAGTGAACGGAAGATCGATTGCAGCCGAGAAAAAAGTATACTATATGTTGAACAAGCCAAAAGGTGTCATTACGAGTGCTTCCGATCCAGAAGGCCGTAAAATAGTACAGGATTATTTAAAAGGCGTCAAAGAACGCGTATATCCGGTTGGACGACTGGACTATGACTCTGAAGGATTGCTGATTTTAACGAATGATGGCGAGCTGGCGAATAAGCTGACGCATCCGAGACACCATGTACCGAAAACGTATCTCGTTACCGTTGAAGGCGTACCACATGGCGATGCGCTGGAGAAATTCCGTCGCGGCATTCAGCTGGAAGATGGAATGACCAAGCCGGCAGAAGCTGACTATTATGACGTGGACACGGATAAGAAACAAGCTACGATTCGTGTAACGATCTATGAAGGTAAAAACCGTCAGATTCGCCGTATGTTTGATGCGCTATCCCATAAGGTTATTAGATTGAAACGTATTTCGTTTGGCGAGCTGCTGATCGGCAATTTGAAGCGCGGTATTTATCGCCCGCTGACGAAGGAAGAAATCGATCAGCTGCATAAAGGAATTAAGCAATAATAAATGGGGTAAGCCAACTTGTATCGGTACAATCCTTCAAGTTGGCTTACGACCTGTTTAATCTATAACAGAACAGCTACATAGCTATGCGGATCACACACTTGCACCATCGTATGCGTATTATCATATCGTGTTAAAGCGGAGATCGCACAGCATTCTGCTTCTGTTTCCCTGTTTATTTTGATTAAAGACAATCCGATCTCAATCGGATATTTCGTCGCACAGCTAGGAGGCCTCATGTCATGAGTGAACCAATGAATCGTATTCTCGTAGTGGATGACGAAGAGCGTATTCGCCGTCTGCTGCGTATGTATTTGGAAAAAGAAGGCTATGAAATCGAAGAGGCTGAAGATGGCGAAACCGCGCTGCGTAAAGCGCTTGCCGATGACTACGGTCTGATTATGCTTGACTTGATGCTTCCAGGCATCGATGGCATTGAAGTGTGTAATCGGCTACGTCAGTCCAAATCAACACCTGTACTGATGCTAACTGCCAAAGGTGAAGAGGTCAACCGCGTCCAGGGCTTTGAAGTCGGTGCGGACGATTATGTCGTCAAACCGTTTAGCCCGCGTGAAGTGATTTACCGGGTGAAGGCGATTATGCGCCGTTCGTCAGCGACTGCCTATCTGTCCCAGGACAGCAATTCAAGCAACAATATCGTATTCCCGAACCTGATCATCGAGCATGATGCACACCGTGTGACGGCAAGTGGACATGAGATCAGCTTGACGCCGAAAGAATATGAGCTGCTGCATTTCCTGGCGACATCACCGGATAAAGTGTTTTCGCGTGAGGAATTGCTTAAAGACGTATGGAACTATGAATTTTTCGGCGATTTGCGTACAGTTGACACCCACGTAAAACGTTTGCGTGAAAAATTGAATAAAGTTTCTCCCGAGTCAGCCGCGATGATTACTACCGTCTGGGGCGTAGGCTACAAGCTTGAGGTACCGAAGTAACGTGGACTTTTGGAGAACACTTGTCGGTAAGCTATGGTTGACGATTATCGGGCTCGTTGCCTGTGTATTGCTGACACTGGGTCTATTTTTGCTGCCGTATATCGATACGAATTTTACCAATTCCGATGCGATCAAACGGCTATTTACGTACGTGTCGATTATCGGTTTTACGATGACGACGTTTTTTGCTCTGTTTTTGCTAACCAAAATTACACAGCCGATGCAGCAGCTCATTCAGGCGACCGACGCGATTCGTAAAGGAAAATACGATACGCGTGTTGCTCTGCATACGAGTGATGAGATCGGCCAGCTCGCCAGCGCCTTTAACCATATGGCAGAGGAGCTGGAGCGCAATATTCAAAGTTTGCAGCTGGAAAAAGAGCAGATGGCGAGCGTACTGCGCAGTATGGGCGACGCGGTCATTACGTTTGATAAGCAGGGCAATATGATTTTGCATAATCCGCTGGGCGAGATGATTATGGACAGCTGGCACAAAACAGGCTGGGAGCATGGAGAACAGGGTGAGGATGGGGCGGATGCGACAGCAGCATCACGTGTACCAGAGCCGCTTTATCCGCTGTTTGAGCGTGTCATTCGTGAGCGACAGGAAGAAAGCTCCAACATTCATGTGAAACAGCAGGTATGGGCAGTCAATATGACGCCACTCTATTCGGCTAACGATGTGCATGGCACCGTATCTGTACTGCGTAATGTGACCGAAGAAGTACGCACCGAGAAAATGCTGCGTGACTTCGTCGCGAATGCCTCGCACGAGATTCGTACCCCACTACAAATGATTCAAGGCTACAGTGAAGCATTGCTCGATGGCATGGCTTCTTCCAAAGAAGAGAGCGATGAGCTGGTACAGGTCATCTATGAAGAATCACTGCGGATGAGCCGCCTGGTGCAGGATCTACTGGATCTGTCGCGGATGGAAGCCGGGCATATGGATATGAGTTTTGGCGAAATGAAGCTGAATGAGTTAATTGAACGTATGTACCGCAAATTTTCCGTGCGAGCGAAGGAACGCGAGCTAAAGCTGGATGCAGGCTGTCAGCCGACACCGCTGCTGATTGAAGCAGATACGGATCGATTGGAGCAGGTATTTACGAATCTGCTTGATAATGCGTTTCGTCATACGCCGGCAGGCGGACAGGTGGCTGTACAGGCTGTATTGAAGGATGAACAGGTAAAGGTTACGTTTACCGATACTGGAGCCGGCATTCCACAGGAAGACTTGCCGCATATTTTCGAACGCTTTTACAAAGCGGACAAAGCACGGGTACGCGGTGAATCCGGCGGTACCGGACTCGGTCTTGCGATCGTGCGCAATATTGTCGAAGCGCATCATGGTACGATTCATGCGGATAGTGAGGTAGGGAAAGGTACAACCTTTACTTTAATGCTACCGCTGCGTCATACCGATCGTGTATAACGATTCGTTGAGAACTGGATTTGACTAGATGGATGGAGCTTCTATGGAAGTCTATTTAATCTATTTGAACGTTAAAGTGTATTGAATAAGCGTATGTTTGATGTAAAGTGAATTATATGTAAATTAAAATATAATGAAGAAGCCTCTGTCACAGCTTAGAGTGCCCTTTTAAAATGGACATTACAAACCCAAATGGGTCAATGAATGAACATTTAGGAAGGTACGCTAACTTTGTGACAGAGGCTTTTTGCTATGATATCCGTTTCGTTCAGATGTTCATGCTTATAAAATCATGCCCAGAATACCGCCTGCTATAAAAGCCAGCCCCATTTACACCGCTTGTAATGACGGCTTGTTGTGGACGCTGAGGATTGTACATAATGTCCATCCGCTTGCCGAGACGTTGAAAGGAAACACTGGTACTGTATGGATTCCAGAATGGAATGCGTTGACCGGAAGCGGTATAAAATTCAATCTTTAATTCACGTGTATACCGACTGTCAACCGGATCTTCACGATCAAATGGCGTAATGTCCACATCGATATCCAAATTTACATCGATCACTGTACCTGTCGTGCGTATCCAATGTTTTTTACGATACCGATGCTTTTTAAGCATATAAAAAGCGAGATACAGCATGAGCAAGCCTACACATGCAACTAAAGGTGCCAGTAAAGGCGAGCTGAAATGAAACCAGTATACATTAAAATCAATCGACATCGTTCTAAAACTCCTAGTATGTAGTGTGGGTAGGACTATAAGTATGCCATTTACATATGGGATTTCCATAACGTGCTTATTATATATATCGTTCACTGGTTTATACAACAATAGCCTGCTATCGCTACAAATCTGAAACGATGTTCGTCCCGTGCGATAGAGACGATACCATCTTGTTCCGATTTGAACGATAGCAGGCTTTGTTATAGCTAACGATAGCAAGTTTGTCATCGTTATGACTACACTCTCAATGGCTCGGTTCAAGCATGAGCCGCCATAACTTTAAAATACGAACTCCTCTATATTATACGAGTACAACAACCTTAGCAGTATTCAGGTTTGGCAGTTCAACCAATCCAACCAGTACATCCTTCGGTACATCTTTATCGACGGTCAGAATCATAATCGCTTCGCCGCCTTCGATTTTACGTCCGACTTGCATGGAGGCGATGTTGACGTTTTTCTGACCGAGCAGGGAACCGACATTACCGATAATCCCTGGTTTATCCGTATGCGATACGAGAATCTGGTGACCGGCTGGCAGTACGTCAACCGAGTAGTCGTTAATACGTACAATACGTTCGCCATAGCCGCTCAGCAATGTGCCGGCTACTTGCTGTGTGCTGCCGTCCTGTGCAGTCAATGTTACCGTGATCAGATTCGTAAAGCCGCGAGTGGAGGGAGCGCTCGTCACGATCACATTCAGATCACGCACCTTAGCCAGATGCAGGGAGTTCACGATATTCGCTTCCGAACCGAGATGACGGGACAGGATGCCTTTTAAAATGTAACGTGTCAGCGGCTGAGTATCCACCTCGGACAGCTCACCTGCATAGTCGATCCGAATTTCTTGAATCGCCTGCGCGGAAATTTGAGCCGCAAAGCTACCTAGCTTCTCGCCCAGACCGAAGTATGGCTGCAACTTGTTCATGACGCTGGCTGCCACTGGAGGCATGTTAACGGCATTTTTAAATGGCTCATCACGCAAAATGTGCAATACTTGCTCCGATACGTCAATCGCTACGTTTTCCTGTGCTTCGACAGTCGATGCACCCAGGTGAGGGGTAACGATAATGTGCGGATTGTGCAGGAAAGGGTGGTCTGCCTGTGGCGGTTCACTTTCAAATACGTCAAATGCCGCACCAGCTACGATACCGGCTTCAATCGCTTCGACCAGCGCCAGCTCATCCACAACGCCGCCACGCGCACAGTTGACGATCCGCATACCTTTTTTCATAATGGCAAATTGCGGCGTGGAGATCATATGCTTCGTTTCCGGTGTGAGTGGAGTATGCACAGTCATAAAGTCGGCATGTTGCAAAATATCATCAACGCTTGCCAGCTTCACGCCCATTTTCTCAGCGCGTTCTTGCGTCAGGAATGGATCATAACCGAGAATGTCCATACCGAACGCTTTAGCACGTTTGGCCACTTCGCTACCGATGCGACCCATACCGAGTACGCCGAGTGTTTTGTTACGCAGCTCCACGCCGAGGAATGATTTGCGATCCCATGTACCGCCAATCGTTTTCGCATATGCCTGTGGAATATGACGCGCCAGCGCCATCATCATCGCAAATGTATGCTCACACGTTGTAATCGTATTGCCGTCAGGAGCGTTAATAACGATAATGCCGCTCTGTGTAGCAGCTTCCAGATCAATATTATCAACACCGACGCCTGCGCGGCCAACAACTTTCAGCTTCGTTGCCGCTTGCATAATACGAGCGGTAACGGTCGTTTGACTGCGGACGAGCAGTGCATCATAATCGCCGATAATCGCAACAAGTTCATCTTCACTGAGACCTGTCTTTTTATCTACCTCAATATCGTTTGCTTCCACTAGCTGCTGAATTCCTAGATCGCTAATCGGATCGGATACCAGTACCTTAAACATGTTATTGTTCCTCCTCCAAAATGGTCATTCCTTCGTCATTGTACGTATCGTTGTCATCGTAACTTGCAAAGTGCAGCATAATTTATATGAACATCTGGTGCTGTCGCCAGCGCTGACACGCAGCAGCAAATGTTAATATTAAATCGGGTCTGTCTACAGCATGGAAGATCATTGTGTTGGGCGCATATGCCCTGTTCGAGGTTTTGATTAACTATGGTTGGTTAATGGATGAACGCAGTAACGCATCGAAGCAAAATTCATACAAAAAAAGCACTCACCCGCATACTACGATCGTAGCAAAGGGACGAGAGCTATCGTGGTACCACCCTAATTCGCTGCTCTCTCACAAGAGCAAGCCTTATGGTCAAGCTGAAACTTGACCGGATCGTTAACGGGATCATCCGACTGTACCTACTAATATGTTCAATACAGTGACTCCGGAGCGCTCAAAGCGACGACAGGCTTACCGGTTTGCACCAACCACCGGCTCTCTGAAAACCTGAACTGAAGCTTTTCTCCTTCATTGGCGTTCGTGTTGATTTAATTGTTTCATAATGTATCATGGGTTACATAGCATGTCAATAACGATTTTAAATTAAAAACACGAATATTAAACGACTAAAAACCCAATAACATACGTATTCGCTTCGTCTGGCTTTTATTGTAACGCAGGAATGTGAGATAATACAATCATAACTGCGTCGGATTGCAAAAATAGGCGTATCGGTCCCTGTTACATACTGCTCTTATGGGCACAGGGAACGATTTGCATCAAGGGGCTTCGACAGTTCAGGTGAACATGCTATAATACATGCTCGGAATGCTATATTGCTGTCTGGTTATCGGGTAACGTTTGTTGCTACTTATGTATACAACAGCATGACCGATAGGCGCGACTTCTTGCCATTCGGAGCGTAGTAGCCATCATTATCTCCAGACTAAACGGTCACCTCACCGTGTGCTCCGTCATCCAAAGGATCGTGATTATGAAAAAGAAGAAGTTCCGTTCATTCAAACTACAGCGGGTACAGCCCGGACAACTTACCGATCGGCTGTTGCTTGCTAATTTGTATTTAACACAGGGCATTACGTTAATTGCTGGCTTCATCTGGATCTGGTTGCAGGGACGTAATCCGTTTTCACTGCTCGTCTTACCGCCAGGTTTACAGTTTATCTGGTGGGGTCTTGGTCTGGCGGCTGCCATGCTGCTAGTCGATCTGTTAATTTCCCGTATCGTGCCGGAAAGCAGTATGGACGATGGCGGAATTAACGAGATGATTTTCAAAAATCGTCCGCTCTGGCATATTATCATCATCACGTTAATGGTTGGTATATGCGAGGAAATATTGTTCCGCGGTGCGATTCAATACGCCTTCGGACCGTATTGGACGAGCATTTTATTTGCGGCGATTCATTTTCGTTACTTGCGTCACTGGATTCCTACAGGCTGGGTGTTTGTCAGTAGTTACGCACTTGGGTATATTTATATTGAATCCGGTACATTATGGGCACCTATCTTATGTCATTTTATGATTGACCTGATATCCGGTCTGATTATTTCGTTGCGGAGGGAAAAATGAGCGAACGTCTAAGCCGGTTGAAACGCTATGGAACTCATCGAGATGAAGGTTTACTTACGAGCGGGCGAATTAAAATACCTGGAAGCCGTAGTAAACGGTCAACACGAACAGTAAGGAAAGCGTCGTATCAACCATTACAACCAAATGGGGAAGCAGCAGAACACGAGCTTGGGGAAGAGGGAGCAGAAGAGGACGATAAAGATTACGCACCTCGCAGTACCATCTATCCGTCTCGTAAAATTAAGCTGGCGAAGTTTTTCTACGGTTATTTGATTTTTATGTTTGTTGTGCTGACAGGGATGTTGCTCTGGTGGGGCTTTAAGCTGTCTGGCTTTACGCTCACGTGGAGCTGGTTCAAGCAGATTATGATGTGAGTGAGCATCGTTGTATGTGAACATAACCTATGAATGTAGCATTATGAACGCAGTATGTGAATGTAATATGTGAACGATAAACATAGCAAAAAGCGCAGAGTGCGGATGATCATCCGGCTCTGCGCTTTTTGTGTATTGTGCTTATTGGACTTGAGCATAAGGAGAGTATCTGCTCGTTACAGATATAGTTTTCTTTTATAAAAATCAAAGCGCCCGACTGCTTGTCTAGTTCAGAGCACTAGCAGTACGACTAAGGTCAATCATAGGATGAAGACCAACAGTATGAATACGGTCAACTGTAAGAATACTACAGTATGGACGAAACGACTTGTGATTTGTAAAACAATGTTTTATGGCGTTATGGCGTTTTCGTCGGATCAATTGCATTCGGATCGACGAAGCTATATCCTTTTTCCTCCAGTTTGGTCAGCAAGCGGTCAAGCGCTTCAACCGTCCACGGCAGCTCGTGCATCAAAATGATACTGCCGGAATGAAGCTGATCCATTACGTTAGTAATGACGGCATCTGGATCTTTCTGGTTTACCCAGTCCAGTGAGCCAACAGACCAGTTCATGTACAGCATATCATGCTTTTTGGCCAGTTCATGCACGGTATCGTTCGTAGCACCATTCGGTGCGCGCAAGAAGCGTGGAGACACGTTGATCGTTTTCTCGATCAATGTTTGTGTATCCTCGATTTGCTGCGTTACCTTCGCTTTGGATTCCTTTTTCAGCACGATATGATCGTAGGTATGATTGCCGATAATACCGCCGCGATCATGGATGAGCTTCAGCAGCTCTGGATGGCTTTTGATCCGATAGCCATTCACAAAGAAAATCGCTTTTGCATGGTGCTTATCGAGCGTATCCATCATACTGTTGATCATTTTCTCGTCTTTAGGACCATCGTCAAACGTAAGCAAAACGACTTTTTTCGGTGTTGCCTCGGATTCTTCGTTTGGCACGATGTTGTAGCTTTTGTTCATATGGTACGTATACGGTTGTTGAGTTTGCTCTGCATTCGTAGCTGTACTTTCAGCACTCGTGCCTGTCTGACCAGGGGAGGTTGCGGTTGCTTCACTAGCCCCTTCGCCGGTAGTTTCGCCCGTCGCAGCTGTATTCGTTTCCGTTGTTTCGGTGCCTGTGGATTCGGCAGATGGACTGCTTTCGCTCTGCTGACCTGTCGATTGTGCAGGCGCACTTCCATTCGTAGCGGGACTGCTACATGCGGACAGCATTAGCAGTGAAAGAAGCATGCAGGCTGCTGTTTTACTTTTCATCATATTCAGCTCTTTTCCGTTATGTATTGAGGTGCGTGTCGATCATCCTATACGCATCGCTATGTAAATTAAACCCATAAAAGGCACAGAAAATCAACCATTCCTCTTATTTTACATCTTGCGCACACACGGCATCCTATTAACCTTATGCCTTTCTAATTGAATCATCGAGTGGTTGATTTTCATGCGAATTGCGCGTCAAATCAACGAATTGCGACCGAAGCGTTTTATTACGTGCATTTACGGATAATAAATGGTAACATAGTGGATATAGCATCGCTATATTTATCATCAAATGAATAGGGAATAAATGACCGGTCATTCACCGTAGTCATAACCTATGTTTTTAAGGGGGATCCTATCATGAAAATAGAAAGATTAAGCTCAGACAAAATACGGATTTTCCTTACGTTTGACGATCTAACTGAGCGCGGGATTCAAAAGGAAGATATGTGGCAGGAGATTCCCAAGGTGCATGACCTGTTCACTGAAATGATGGATCAGGCCTATACAGAGCTTGGATTTGATGCTACTGGACCGCTTGCTGTTGAAGTATTTGCACTTCCAGCGCAGGGCATGGTAGTTATCGTTACTCGCGGTAAATATGATCAGCATCTCGGTACGATGAACGAAGATGATCTGGCAGATGAGATATACGAAATGGAAGTCACGCTGGAGGAAACGGATTTTATCGCTTATTCCTTCAAAGATTTTGAGACGTTAATCGAAGCAGCACATACATTATCGCAAAATGTAACCGAAGCAGGTCGACTGTATCATTACAGAGATCGGTGGGTATTCACGCTTGATCCCGCGGATGTGGATATGTCCAAGCATGCCGCGTTGATCGCCGTACTGGCAGAGTTTGGTGATGCGACATCGCTTACTGAAGCCGTGCTGGACGAATATGGAAAAGTCGTTATGTCTGAGAACGCCGTTCAGACGATTTGCGAACACTTTAAACGCAATGACTGATTGAAAAAGGCATCCAGGTAGTCCTTCACTCTAAATAGTCTTAGCTGACCGGAAGGAGTTCCTGTTCGCATGCTGCGGTTAGGTCTGCCGGTCGCGGGGCTATATTAATGAGGGGGTATACGGGTGTCTTTATTTTCGGTTCTCATGGCTGCAATTGCTCCAGGCATTGCGCTATTGATCTATTTTTACCTGAAGGATAAGTATGACACCGAGCCGCTGCATTTGGTCGCCCGCTTTTTTGTGTTTGGGATTGCAATCGTATTTCCGATCATGATTATTCAGCGTGCGCTTATTTTAGGACTGGGCGATAATCCATATGTGGATTCATTTATTATTTCCTCCGGTGTGGAGGAGACGATCAAATGGTTCATCCTGTATCATATTTTGTATAATCATACGGAGTTTGATGAACCGTATGACAGTATCGTGTATGCGGTAGCGATCGGGCTTGGTTTTGCTACTTTAGAAAATGTACTGTATGCCCTGTATAACTCGATGTCGATTATGTCGCTGCTCGGCCGCGGATTGCTACCTGTATCCGGACATGCCTTATTCGGCGTCATTATGGGTTATTATATGGGCAAAGCCAAATTCAACACCAATTCGCGTAAGCGGCGCTGGGTCATTATGCTTTCGCTCATCTTACCTATTTTCTGGCATGGTGTGTACGACTTTATTTTGAATACGGTCACCCAGAACTGGTTATGGTACATCGTACCATTGATGTTATTCCTATGGTACGGTGGTATGCTCAAAATCGCCCGTGCGAATAGCCGCTCACCGCTTCGTTTTGTAAAGCGTGAGGAAGAAATAAACACATGATACAGATCAGACGGATTTTACAGCCGATAACGGTATGTGAAATCCGTTTTTTTGTATAGAAGATGGGCAGTATAGATCATATGAAAGACTAGGCTAAGGAATCAAGTGTATAGGGATGATAGAATGGAATCAGCAAAAGCTCATCTGTTAGAGTCTGCTATTATATAATAAAGACAGTTGCATTTTTGAAATCCTTGAGTAATACGGGCTTTTGCATGTTAGTATCGACTGTGTTATAATTTGCTTGACGCAGGCCTTGCCTGTTTTTTTATTGAAATGGAGTATGAGGTTGAGGGGGAGTTCCCGCTTGGAACGCCAGGACTTACAAAACAACGGGAAGATCAACATTGCAATTGATGGACCCGCCGGCGCGGGGAAAAGTACAATTGCTCGGATGGTCGCTACGCGACTTGGCTACATTTATGTGGACACAGGGGCAATGTATCGCGCTGTAACATGGCATATGCTTCAATTAAATATTGAGCCTGAACATGCCGAAAACGTGCTTCAAGAAGCACAAAAACTGGTGATTGAATTAATACCCGATGAAAATGGGCAAAAAGTTCTGGTTAATGAGATCGATGTTACATCCGAGATCCGCACACTTGCGGTGAATCGTATTGTATCGCGATATGCACAAATTGAAGGCGTTCGCTCGCAGCTATCTACCATTCAGCGCCAACTTGCTACACGCAAAGGTGTTGTGATGGATGGACGCGATATCGGCTCTCATGTGCTTCCGGATGCCGAACTAAAAATATTTATGACGGCAACCGTTCAGGAGCGTGCAAGACGTCGTTTTGCCGAAATGGACGCTTCCGAAAGTATTACACTGGAGCAACTGGAACAGGAAATTGCACAGCGTGATCAGCTCGACGAGCAGCGTGAATTTTCACCGCTTGTATGTGCGGATGATGCGATTGTGCTGGATACAACGAAGATGGGCATTGAAGAGGTAGCAACGCGCATTTTGGAGCTTGCTCATACTGTAATGGTAGGGCAAACGAGATGACATTTTACCAATTCGCTTGCGCTGTCCTTCGTGTGATCTACAGGGTGTTATTCAGAGTCCGCATCATTGGAACCGAACATATTCCGGCTGAAGGTGGAGTGCTTCTGTGCTCTAACCATATCAGCAATCTGGACCCGCCGATTGTCGGTATTTTTATCAAGCGTCCGGTTCGCTTTATGGCGAAGGAAGAATTGTTCAACGTTCCTGTGCTCGGACCGATCATTAACAAGCTGGGTGCCTTTCCGGTGAAGCGTGGAGGAATCAGTAAAGATTCGATCCGTACAGCGCTAACCTTACTGCGTGAAGGAGGTATCATGGGGATTTTCCCTGAAGGTACTCGGAATTCGCAAAGTTCGGTCGCTAAAAAAGGTGCAGCGGTATTCGCTCTACGAAGCGATGCAGCAGTTATACCGGTCGCGATTATCGGACAGTATAAACTGTTCAGCAAAATCAAGGTTGTCTACGGACCACCTGTCGATCTGACTGCTTACAAAGGCAAGGAAGCGACAGGAACGGCTGAAGAAGCAACCGACAAAATCATGGCTGAGATTCGTCAGCTCATACAGCAACATCAATAATTAGTGTTTTGAACTCGGCAAATGCAGCATGGATTTGATTGCTATCATTTGTACAAGTTTAAATAAATGGGATTTGAATTGAGGAGGGTATTGACATGTCGGAAGAAAACAATAACCAAGAAACTACCGAAGTGACGAACCAGGAGGCACTGGAACAAGTGGTGTCTGTAAACAAAGGTGACACAGTTACTGGAACAATCGTCAAAATCGAAGATAATCAAGCTTATGTAAGTATTGGATATAAATATGACGGTATTATTCCAGTTCGCGAACTTTCCGCAGTACACGTAGACAGCGCTGCTGATGCGGTACAGGTTGGCCAAGAAGTAGAGTGCAAGGTTGTCAGCATCAACGACGACAAAGAAAGCCTCGTTCTGTCCAAACGTGCAATCGATAGCGAAAACGCTTGGGAAACACTGGAACAGCGCTTTGAAGCTGGCGAAGTATTCGAAGTTACCGTGTCTGACGTTGTAAAAGGCGGACTGGTAGCTGACGTGGGTGCGCGTGGATTCATTCCTGCATCGATGGTAGAGCGTCATTTTGTAGAAGATTTCAGCGATTACAAAGGCCGCACACTGCGCGTTAAAGTAAAAGAGCTGGATCGTGAAAACAACAAAGTGATCCTGTCCCAAAAAGACGTGCTGGAAGCTGAATACGAAACTAACAAACAATCCATCATGGAAAACCTGAAAGAAGGTCAAGAGCTGACTGGTACAGTACAGCGCCTGACTCAATTCGGTGCTTTTGTTGATGTAGGTGGCGTAGATGGTCTGGTACACGTATCCGAGATCGCTTGGACACATGTAGACAAACCAGCTGATGTACTGTCCGAAGGCGACGAAGTGAAAGTAAAAGTACTTCGCGTTGATCCGGAAAAAGGCAAAATCAGCCTGAGCATCAAAGCAGCTCAACCAGGTCCGTGGGAAAGTGCTGCTGACAAATTCCACACAGGCGATGTGGTGACTGGCGAAGTAAAACGCCTTGTAACTTTCGGTGCCTTCGTTGAGATTGCTCCAGGTGTAGAAGGTCTGGTTCACATTTCCCAGATCTCCCACAAACACATCGGTACTCCGCAAGAAGTGCTGGAAGAAGGTCAAACCGTTACTGTAAAAGTATTGGACGTGAACCCTTCCGAAAAACGTGTAAGCCTGAGCATCAAAGAAACCGAAGAAGCACCAGCTGAAGAGCAAAAAGCACCAAGAGAAAACAAATCCAGAGCGCCGAAGCAAGAAGAACTGAACAACCCTAACGTTTCCCTGAGCAATCAAGGCATGAACGTAACACTGGGCGACCTATTCGGCGACAAACTGAGCAAATTTAAGTAAGAAAGAGCAAGCGTATTCCTTGCTCGCCGCGAACCGAAGTGCTTTAATCCGGTTTGCCTTCTTTTAAGAGCAAGCGCAATCCTTGCTCGCCGTAAACCGGAACGCTTCAACCGGTTTACCAATCTTTTAAGAGCAAGCGATCTCCTTGCTCGACGCAAACCGGAGCGTTTTAATCCGGTTTGCCTTCTTTTAAGAGCAAGCGCAATCCTTGCTCGCCGTAAACCGGAACGCTTCAACTGGTTTACCATCTTTTAAAAGTCAGCAAGCGAAATCCCTGCTCACTCTTTCAAACAAACTGAGCAAGGAACCAACGCATCCCAGCTCAACAATCACAACCACACACCCTGCAATAATCGTCCACGCTCATCCGAGCACAGACTATCATTACAGGTGTTCAGCGTAATCGGCGAATCCGAAAATGGGTTCGCCGATTATGCGTTTATAAGCATATATTTCGGCAAAATATACGAATATCGCGATAAAACAGTAGATTTGTTAGCCAACACAGGCGTTTTTTGCTATGATGGTTAACGGAAAGAACGAACAGGAGGAATTATACCTATGGCAAGACCCGTAGTGGCAATCGTTGGCCGTCCCAATGTTGGGAAATCAACGATCTTTAACCGGATGATCGGTGACCGGTTGGCAATTGTAGAGGATCGACCGGGAGTGACCCGTGACCGGATATATGGTACATCCGAATGGAACGGTAAAGCGTTCAGCGTGATTGATACCGGCGGTATTGAAGTAGACGGAGAAGATACGATGCTTCAGTCGATTCGTGTACAGGCAGAACTGGCGATTGAAGAAGCTGATGTGATCGTATTTATGTGTGATGTAAAGTCCGGACTGACGCAGTCGGATGAAGAAGTAGCACAAATTTTGTATCGTTCAGGTAAACCCGTTATTGTCGCTGTGAACAAAGTCGACAATATGGATCGTATGAATGATATTTATGAATTTTACAATGTAGGTTTTGGCGATCCGATCGGTATTTCCGGTAGTCATGGTAGTGGTATGGGCGATCTGCTGGATGAGATTGTGAATAAGCTGCCTGAACTGGAAGACGATGAATACGACGAAGATGTGATCAAAGTAGCTTTGATCGGTCGTCCCAATGTTGGGAAATCGTCGCTCGTTAACGCCATTTTGGGTGAAGAACGCGTTATTGTAAGCAATGTAGCAGGTACGACCCGTGATGCGATTGATACCCCGTTTGAAAAAGACGGTCAGCGTTATGTTCTGATCGACACGGCGGGTATGCGTAAACGTGGTAAAGTGTATGAAAACACAGAAAAATACAGTGTAATGCGTGCGATGAAAGCGATCGAACGAGCTGACGTTGTATTGACAGTGATCAACGGTGAAGAAGGCATTATCGATCAGGATAAGCACATTGCCGGTTATGCGCATGAAGCGGGTAAAGCTGCTATTTTTGTTGTGAACAAATGGGATGTTGTTGAAAAAGATGATAAAACGATGCAGCGTTTCGAAACGACGATTCGCGATCATTTCCTCTTTATGTCCTATGCACCGATCGTATTCCTGTCTGCACTGACCAAACAGCGTATTCATAAGCTGTTGCCGGTTGTGAAGCAAGTCGCTGAACAGCACGCATTGCGTATTCCAACGCATTTGCTGAATGATGTAGTATCGGATGCGATTGCTATTAACCCACCACCAACAGATAAAGGGAAGCGTCTGCGCATCAACTATGTAACTCAGGTTGCCGTGAAGCCGCCAACCATTATCGTCTTCGTAAACGAGCCGGAAATGATGCACTTTTCCTATGAGCGTTATTTGGACAACAAAATCCGTGCTGCGTTTGACTTCACGGGTACACCGATTCGACTCTTTACTCGACGCAAATCCTCGGAGGAATAAGGAGAGAAGCTCGTGATCTTATCTGTGTTGGCTATCGTTATCAGTTATTTGCTCGGCTCGATTAGCTTTAGTGTTTTGATTGCTAAAGGTATCAAAGGGATCGATATTCGCGATCATGGCAGCGGTAATGCAGGTGCTACCAATACACTGCGCGTACTCGGTAAAGGCCCTGCCATTTGCGTACTGCTGCTGGATGCATTGAAAGGTGTAGCAGCAGTATGGATTGGTGTCGCACTGAATGCGTCGCCAGAGTACTGGGTGCCAGCGCTGTGTGGATTGGCAGCGATTTTGGGACATAACTGGCCGATTTATTTTAATTTCCGCGGTGGTAAAGGAATTGCAACGACCATTGGCGTACTGGCGACGTTATGTATCGTGCCAGCTTTGCTTGCGGGTGTGTTTGCGATTTTGTCGATCGTGTTCACGCGCTATGTATCGCTTGGTTCATTGATCTTTGTTACATTAACACCGATTGTGCTGTTAATTATGGGCTATACGACACCGATTGTTGTCGTTAGTATCGTGATCTGGGCACTCGGCGTATGGCGTCATCGCACGAATATTGGGCGTATTATGAATGGCACAGAAAGCAAACTCGGCTCCAAAGGGAGCAAGGGAGGAACTGGCGTTGTCTGATAAGGTGACTGTTCTGGTAGCTGGAAGTTGGGGAACCGCACTTGCCTGTGTGCTAGCGGATAACGGATTTCAGGTATCGCTATGGACACGTACATCCGAACAGGCGGCAGAGATCAATACGAATCATCGTAATGATCGTTACTTGCCGGATGCAATATTGCCTGAAACTATTACGGCGACCTCTGATCTGGAGGAAGCGATGAAAGGAACAGCTGCGGTCATTATCGTCGCGCCATCCAAAGCGATGCGTGACGTATGTAAGCAGTTGAAACCTCATTATCAGCATGACATGTTATGTGTGCATGCGACGAAGGGCTTTGAAGTAGGCACGCTGAAGCGTATGTCTACAGTCATTAGTGAAGAACTGGAAATGCCTGAGCAGGATGTGGTGGTATTATCCGGTCCAAGTCATGCGGAGGAAGTTGTCAAACGTATGCCAACGACAGTCGTTGTTGCTGCTGCGAATGAAAAAGCTGCTGCCGCTGCACAGACTCTATTTATGAATGAAGAGTATTTCCGTGTGTACACGAATCGCGATACGACTGGAGTCGAGCTTGCCGGTGCTCTGAAAAATATTATTGCACTGGGAGCAGGCCTGTCAGACGGTCTCGGCTTTGGCGATAATGCAAAGGCAGCGCTATTAACGCGCGGTCTTGCCGAAATGGTGCGTGTTGGTACGGTTTTAGGTGCGAATCCGTTGACGTTTTCCGGACTGGCAGGGATCGGCGATCTGGTCGTGACGGGTACGAGTAAGCATAGCCGTAACTGGCGTGCTGGTTATATGCTCGGTCAGGGCAAGTCGCTTGATGAGGTGATGAACTCGATGAATATGGTCGTGGAGGGTGTGCGCAGTACACAAGCCGCGCACGATATGTCACGTCATCATCATGTGCAAATGCCAATTGCTGAGCAATTGTATCGTGTACTATTCGAGCAGGCAGACCCGCGTACTGCCGTAGAAGCACTGATGGGACGCGATCCCAAAAATGAAATGGAATCCATGAAGCTTGAAACCTGGAAGCAGTGGCATGCTTAATTAAGTACACTGTTAACGGCTGCGGAAGGAGAGAGTATAATGACAGAGCCTCGTCATTCGCTGGCATTGCCATCATCATTGCAGCAGGCGCTGGAAAAGTTGACCACTGCACTCCATCAGTCTGCTCCGCAGACAGACTGGCTACTTGGTGGTAGCTGTAGCTTGTTGCTGCAAGGAATTGAACTGGAGCAATCGCCACGTGATATTGATCTGTATGCTGATGGCGCTGCTGTTACACTGTTACACGGCTCATTACAGCAGACGTTAAAGGTGCTGGATGCTCCTGAGCTGAATGAAACACGGATGTACCGTTCGACACTTGCCCATTATGAAGCATATGGTTGTACGGTTGAGCTGGTGGGTGACTTTGAAGTGAGAGCGCGCGAATCCTATTATCGTGTGCATGTGGACAAGTTGCTATATCCGGCTTCCATCGCTGTAGAGGTAGGTTCAGCATCGATTCGGCTCATGCCACTTCCGCACGAGCTTATGTTTAATTTACTACGTGATCGTCCTGACCGCTATCAAGCGATTGCCGGGCATATTCAGCAGCAGCCGGATGTGCATGAAGCGCTCATACGGCAATTAATCGATCACAATGGCTTCCATCCTAACATGACTCAGCGTATTTTACGTTTGAGCGGTTTGGAGTAAGGAGGAAGCATGAGTTCGACATCGAAGCAACAAGTTGTATTTTTGCCGGCGAACAAAACCGTTCTCGTTACCCGTGGAACAACAGTATTGCAAGCGGTTCGTATGGCAGGCTTATCTTTGCCTGTACGCTGTGATGGACGTGCAGCCTGTCTGATGTGCAAAGTACAGGTAGAACAGCCGCAAGCAGGACAGCAGGATGGTCTATCTGACCCTGGTGAAACGGAGTGTCGTAAACTGGGACTCCATGATGAACGTACACTACGACTCGGTTGTCAGGCACGGATCGTCGGCCCGGCGGTCATTCATTTACCAGAAGATCGGCTTAAACAGGCGATTCGGCGTCAATTGCAACAACAAGATGATGATTTGAGCGATTGGTAAGGGAAAATACGGCAAAACGCTTGAAATTAAAGGGTGGCTGTATTACTATAGTTTTGTTCTGTTTGCCGCAGTCTGTGGCACTTGAACTTTACTCGTACAATCCGCAACGGTTACGTATATTTTCGTATTCACGAAAACCATAGTCGTACGTGGCATTCGTTAACTTTACTTCAGGAGGTGACAACAAGATGAACAAAACGGATCTGATCACACAGGTTGTTGAAAAAACAGACCTGCAAAAGAAAGATGCAACAAAAGCAGTTGAAGCTGTTTTTGAAGCAATCTCCGATGCGCTGCAAAGCGGTGATAAAGTGCAACTGGTAGGTTTCGGTAACTTCGAAGTTCGTGAGCGTTCCGCTCGTAAAGGACGTAACCCACAAACAGGTGAAGAAATCGAAATCCCAGCAAGCAAAATCCCGGCTTTCAAGCCTGGTAAAGCGTTGAAAGATGGAATTAAATAAGTTTTACATATTCCATGTTGAAGAGAGGGACCGTGATCATATTGTTCACGGTCTTTTTGCATGTACTTTTTCATCGATCTTGCCTTGTATTTGCCGGAAATGGAAGCCGGCTGTATGATAGAAGGGAAGCAATAGACGATTACCAATCCCGCTACAGGCGGAAGGAGGAACATCATGGAGCCAACGAATAACTATACAAATAGCGAATATGTTGTGATCAAAGCAAAAGATAATGGCGTACAAGTGATCGGTCTCACTCGCGGACGCGACACACGCTTTCATCATACCGAAAAGCTAGATAAAGGCGAGATCTTAATCGTACAATTTACCGAAAACACATCCGCCATCAAAATCCGCGGCGATGCCGAAGTTCAGACGAAGCATGGCATCGTTAAGACAGAGGATTGAGTTCATATACAATATAGCAAGTGATTTCAACTAGCCACTGTTCGGCATGGATTGTTGAAAAAACGGTAAGTTTACCGATTGAGTCTACGTATGGATGATAAGAAGACTCCTAATACTGAAGGCTGGCTCCTATTTTTCGCTGTATCATACAGTTAAAGGTTGGGTAGCTAGTCTTTTGTTTGTGATGAAAATGAAAGCTCTAGCATCGTCTGAGCTGACATTTAGATTCAAACTACAATGCTAAAGTTGCTATACCAAAAAACTGAATATTATTTATGGTGTACGTGCATGTAAGTAGATTCCCGCGGCTCCACCCGAGTCTGTCGCCTTATTCTTTGACGGAATGGTGTTAGCTTCAAACATACAAGAACGTTACTCCACCCAGTCATTTACCATAGTGCCCTGTCTTGTGTCGACAACATATGATATAATGAACCGAAGTGGTTTAAATCTGAAGTATTTTCGTAGTTTGAAGTTTGTGAAAATAAAGACTTGCCTGGATAAGGCACGGAGGCTGAAATGAAACCGTATCGCTTGCTGGAAACATCCAAAAAATACACCGAATACGATATGATTCAAAAGCATACAGAGGTCGCTCCGTTTCCGGATGTACGTGCTCGCCTGTTGTTTCTGTTTTTAAGTCAGGCAGGCGATAGCCGATTGCAGGAAAATCGCGAAGAACTGTTTCCCCTTGTTACCGGGCTTGTACAAATGGCGCTGGATACGCATGATCGTATCGATACATCGTCTGCCTATCAACGGGAAGAACAAATGCGCTCACGCCAATTAAATGTACTTGCTGGCGATTACTTTAGTAGTCGATTTTATGAATTGCTGGCAAAAGCAGGCGAGATCGGAATGGTCGCACGGTTAAGCGAAGCGATCTGCGAAAATAATCGTCTCAAAATGGATTTGTATGTACAGTCGAACGAATCAGATGTAACGGCAGCGCACTATATGGAAGCAAGTATACAGCTGAAGATGCAGCTGTTTCTTTCGTTTACATCGTATATTGATCCATCTGCGCATCAGCTATGGGAGCAGATGCTATATTGGTTTAGTCGCTGCGAATGGCTCGCTACCGAGCTAAAAGCTGGTTCAAATGTACAGCCTTTCGGTGAATACGGACTGTACTATGTACTTGGGCAGTCGGCTCCAGCAGATCATAGCCGTTTGAAAATGGAAGCAAGTTCAGAAGATGTTGCTCGTTATCGTGGAGAATGGGAAGCGCGTTATGGCATTCAGGCTCATCTGGAGCAATTGCTTCAACATTCGCTTGTGGCGATTAACGAACGTTTGCAGCAGGAGAATCATACCGAGCTGGCTGCGGCAGTATCGGAGTTGACGAGCAGCTATGCTGCGCTTGTGCATCAGGTGTAAGATCATCAGAAGAGGTGAAGTTGCTTATGAGCAAACCGGAAATAGTAAAACCGGAAGGTGCAAAACCGAAGGAACAATTCGTGCAATCCGTATTTGAATCGATTGCGCCTAAATACGATATGATGAACGATCTGCTCAGTTTTCGTATGCACAAAACATGGCGGAAGTTTACGATGCAAAAAATGAATGTGCAGCAGGGTAATTCTGCGCTTGATGTATGTTGCGGCACCTGCGACTGGACGATTAGCATCGCAGAGGCGAGCCAAACTGGTTCGGTATATGGACTCGACTTTAGCCCAAATATGCTCAGTGTAGGTCAGACGAAGATTGATCGGGATGGCTGGCAGGACAATATTACACTCACGCAGGGTAATGCGATGGACTTGCCGTTTGAAGACAATACGTTTGATTATGCGACGATTGGCTTCGGACTGCGCAATGTGCCTGATCTGGAAAAAACGTTGCGCGAAATGCAGCGTGTCGTCAAGCCAGGCGGCATGGTCGTTTGTTTGGAACTGTCCAAACCGACATGGCAGCCGTTTAAAGGTATTTACTATTTTTATTTCCAAAACCTGCTTCCATTAATGGGCAGAGTTGTAGCCAAAAGCTATGAACAGTACAAATGGCTGCCGGATTCGTTGATCGCTTTCCCTGGTCGGGAAGAGCTTGCCGGTATTTTCCGGAACATCGGACTACAGCAAGTGCAGGCTTATCCATTAACAGGTGGTATTGCCGCACTTCATATTGGAATCAAGGAGAAGCAGCATGTTTAACAAAATCAAAATTTTTCTCGAAATGATCAAGGTCGAGCATACGCTCTTTGCCTTACCTTTTGCTTTTATGGGAGCGATGCTCGGCTCTTATGTTATATTTGGACATTTGCCAACATGGCAACAGATCGTCTGGATTCTAGTCGCGATGGTAGGCGCACGTAGTGCAGCGATGGGATTGAATCGTCTGATTGACCGGACATTTGATGGCAAAAATCCGCGCACGATGATGCGTGCGATCCCAGCGGGTCTGCTTCGTTCTGGCGAAGTGGTCATCTTTATTATTATCTCGCTGATCGTCTTTTTCTGGGCGGTATTGGAGTTGTCTCCGCTGGCGCTGCGTTTGTTGCCTGTAGCGGTATTTATGCTTATTTTTTATTCGTTCACGAAGCGGTTCACCTGGCTCTGTCATGTGGTGCTCGGCATGACGATCGCACTGGCTCCACTCGGCGGCTGGGTTGCGGTAACCGGCACGGTAACCTGGACGGCTATCGTGTTCTTTGTGGCGATTACGTTCTGGACTGCCGGTTTTGATGTGATCTATGCGTGTGATGATGCGGAGTTTGACCGTAAGGAAGGTCTGCATTCGATTCCGAGTCGCTTCGGTGTACCACGTGCGCTTAAAATCGCGCAAGGCTTCCATGTGATCACAGCGATTGGACTGATCAGCCTGTTCTTTATAGCCGACCTCGGCTGGTGGTATGCGGCTGGTGTTATTATCGCGATTGCAATTTTATTTTATGAGCATTATATCGTAACACCAAAGGATTTGAGCCGTTTGCAAACTGCCTTTTTCACGATGAATGGGGCACTTAGTATTATTATGTTTGCGTTCACGCTGGTTGATCTGGCGGTGAAGCAATGGTGGTAAACGAATCGTCTACAGATCCGCTGAACACTTCGGCCTCAGCCGAGGTGTTTGGCTTTCATCCGAATCATGCTGCTAAGCGCTATGTGATCGGCATTACCGGAGCAAGCGGTTCGATCTATGGGATTCGATTGGCCGAAGTATTGCTGTCGTATGGCTATACGGTTCATCTGGTCATTTCTAACGCAGGTTGGCGTGTGCTCAAGGAGGAGCTGGATTGGTCGGCATCTGGACGCGAAGAGATGCTGCAAGCTCAATTTGGGGCATTACCGGGTAAATATGTGTATCATTCCTTTTCCGATATTGGTGCATCGATTGCGAGCGGTTCGTTTCGGGTGGAAGCGATGATCATTATTCCGTGTTCAATGGGGACGCTGGCGAATATTGCTGGCGGCATCTCTGCGAATTTGATGACAAGGGCTGCCGATGTGATGCTGAAAGAGCAGCGTAAGCTAATTATTGTACCCCGTGAAACACCACTGCATGCGATCCATCTGGAGAACATGCTCAAGCTGGCTCGAATGGGCGTCAGCATTATTCCGGCGATGCCGGCTTTTTATTATCGTCCACAAACACTGCAGGATGCCATTGATTTTATAGTAGGTAAGGTGCTGGATATTCTCGGTATCGAGCATGATTTATTTGAACGCTGGGGGAGTAATGATGACAACATTTGAATTGCCGATTCAGATTGGTAAAATTGAATATACGAACGACTGGCCCATCTATCAGCATTTTGATCCACAGGAGCTGTCCCAGCCGGCTGTGATCCATAGTGATTTGCCGGCCAATTTGAATCGTGCGCTACTTGAGGATCGGCTGTATATTACGCCTGTATCCTCTTTTGCTTATGCGACACGTTCGGATGATTTCTGGCTGCTGCCGGGTCTGTCGGTCAGTGCGAAAAATGCCGTCGGATCAATTCTTCTGTTTTCCAGAAAGCCTATTGCCGAACTGGGAGATGGAACGATTGCACTGACGAACACTTCAGCGACTTCGGTCAATCTATTGAAAATTATTTTACAAAAGCGATATGGCTTTAAGCCAGAGTATGTATCGATGAATCCGAATCTGGATGAGATGATGGAACGATGTGATGCAGCACTGCTAATCGGAGATCATGCGATTGAAGCTGCACGTACCGATAGTGGCTACATCGTGACCGATCTGGGGCAGGCGTGGAAAGAATGGACAGGCTATGGGATGACATTTGCTGTATTTGCAGTCAATCGCAAATTTGCTGAAGTTCACGCTGAGCTGGTGAGTGAAGTTGCCGAGCGTCTGCGTGCCAGTAAAGTACGCAGTTTGCATGATCTAACACCGGTCATTGCGGATGCTCAGCACAAAATGGGTGGCGATTCCGCTTACTGGGAGCATTACTTCCGTCAATTATGGTATGATTTTGGAGAGCAGGAACAGCAGGGGCTTGGGCTGTATTTTCAGTATGCTCATGAGCTTGGCCTGCTGGATCATAAAGTGCACATGCAATTATGGACTGACAATACGATGACACGGGTGAACGAATGAAACTACTGGATATTTTCGGGACACTAAGAAAAGACATGAACATGATTGAACGCGAGCTTAGCCGCAGCATCGATACCGACCATGCGCTGCTGAACGAAGCGTCCTTGCATTTGCTCAAAGCGGGCGGAAAAAGGCTTCGTCCTGCTTTTGTGCTGCTTGGTGGCAAGTACGGTAATTATGATCTGGAGCGTCTAAGTCATGTCGCTGTGCCGCTGGAGCTGATTCATATGGCTTCACTAGTACATGACGATGTGATCGACAATGCCGATACCCGGCGTGGACAGCTTACCGTAAAGTCCAAATGGGACAACCGCATCGCGATGTATACAGGCGATTACATTTATGCGAAAGCGCTCGTCATCGTAGCCAATTTGCAAAATCCCGAAATTCATCGTGTACTCGCTAAAGCGATGGTACAGATGTCGATCGGCGAAATGGAGCAAATTCGCGACTTTTTCAATACAGAGCAAACGATTCGTCGTTATTTGCTACGCATTCGCCGCAAAACGGCATTATTGATCGCGATTAGCTGTCAGCTTGGTGGTCTGGCTGCGGATGCGCCAGCTGCGTATACACGCCAGCTGTATCGTTATGGCTACAATGTAGGCATGGCTTTCCAAATTCGTGACGATGTGCTTGATCTGTGTGGTACAGAGAAGCAGATTGGTAAGCCGCCTGGTAGTGATTTGCGTCAGGGGAATATTACACTGCCTGTATTGTATGCTCTGCAAGAACAGGAGATGCAGCGTACGCTGTTGCCGGAAATTCAGCGTATTCACGAGGCTGATGGCGTGACCGACGTCACGCGCGCGGTAGAGATGGTCAAACAGAGTGGAGGCATCGAGCGTGCCGAACAGCTGGCCGATCGTTACATTCAAAAAGCGATGGATGCATTACAGCAATTGCCGGAAGGCAAAACACGCAAACATTTGCAAGAAATCGCTCATTTCGTAGCGAAACGTTCTCACTAAGCGATATCGTGCTGAAATAACTAGTACAGCTCCAGTTAGGCGTATGATGGAGTGAATAGTGAATAACAGGCGCAAAATGACACAATCATGTCTTCACGTTAACGAACCCGGTGCGGGAAAAGCGCCGGGTTTATTTGATTTGATCAAACATTTATAAAATAGGACTAAACGACCAGCCATCTGCTGTCGATATATACATTACAGTATATGTGTATCCTTCGTAAAACCTGACCTAACATCGGATTTACGAGCAAAAGAACGCATAACCAGTAACCTACTCCACACAGCCGCGATATTATATCAAAAATATCCTTATGTTGATATAACGACATTTCTTTCTGTACTTCAAGGTTTCTGTTAGAATACACAAGTGGGCATACATACATTGCTCCGATAGCAGATTACTTTGTAGATAACAGGAGAGTGAGTCAATGGAACGGACATTTTTGATGATTAAGCCTGACGGAGTACAGCGGGGGCTAATCGGACGCATTATCAGTCGCTTGGAAGACAAAGGATTCAAATTGATCGGAGGCAAGTTCCTCATCCCTACAAAGGAACAGGCCGAGCGCCATTATGCCGAGCATGTTGGCAAAGCATTTTATGGTGAGCTAATTGACTTTATTACTTCGGGTCCCGTATTCGCAATGGTATGGGAAGGCGATGATGTGATCACGCTGTCCCGTATGGTAATGGGCAAAACACAGGTCAAAGAAGCACTGCCTGGCACCATTCGTGGTGACTTTGCTGCTCACACACCGTTCAACCTGATTCACGGCTCCGATTCGCCGGAAAGTGCAGAACGTGAAATCGCGAATTTCTTTGCGCCAGACGAGTTAAGCGTTTACGAAAAAAATATTTCTGCCTGGCTTTAAAACTGCCCCCGCATGGACTGAACTCATAATGATATCAAGGAAGTGATGCCATGCTTACGAATGACGCCATTCAACCAGACTCGGACTATACAGGCTTCATCAAAAAAGTGAAGGATAGTACGGGCATTGACTTAGCACAGTATAAGGAAGCACAAATGAAACGTCGTCTGACTACCCTGCGTACGAAAAACGGCTATTCAACCTTTACTTCATTTTTCGATGCAATGCAAAAGGATAAAGCATTATTTTATGAGTTTCTCGATCGTATGACGATCAACGTCTCCGAATTTTGGCGCAACCCGAATCGCTGGGAAGTGCTGCGAGATACGATCCTGCCTGCTTTAAATCGTCAGAGCAAAAATCTGAAGATCTGGAGTGCAGCTTGCTCGACAGGCGAGGAGCCTTATACGATTGCAACTATTCTGGCTGACAAAAATTTGTTGTCATCAGCTACTCTGCATGCGACGGATATTGATGATGGTGCCCTGGAAAAAGCGAAAAAAGGTGCTTATCTGGAACGTTCGCTCAAGGACGTACCACCCGATGTCGCTAAACGTCATTTTACCGCAGACGGGATGATGTACAGCGTTAATGATACGCTGAAAAAAGCGGTGCAATTCCGTAAAGGCAATTTGCTAACAGACAAGTTTGAAACCGGCTATGACCTGATCGTGTGCCGTAACGTCATGATCTATTTCACTGAAGAAGCGAAGCATATGCTGTATCACAAGTTTGCAGCAAGTCTGCGCCCTGGTGGTGTGTTATTTGTAGGGAGCACGGAGCAGATTTTCTCTCCGGCACAGTATGGCTTTGATTCATCAGAGACGTTCTTTTATCACAAAAAGGGCTGAGTCTTATGCGGGAGCAGCGTAACAAAAGCAATAATGAAATAAAATCAATATAATCCTGGAGCATACCAGCGCACGTATTTACACGAGCAATGGTATGCTCTTTGTGCTGGAATATATTGTTCCGGCAACGATAAAGCGCGAAATTATAAGGATAAATGTGGCGTTCTGCCTTCCTTGTCAAATGGTTAAACCATGTACTATAATAAGCGAAGGTAAATACGGATTTTAGCGATGCACAGTTTAACAGTTTAAAGGGGGAACGCAAAGATGAGTATACGTTACTTAACAGCAGGGGAGACGCATGGTCCCCAGTTGACTGCGATTATTGAAGGATTACCGAGCGGATTGGAGCTTGATTTTGAAGCATTGAATTTCCAACTGGCTCGTCGTCAAAAAGGATACGGACGTGGGCGCCGGATGCAGATCGAGAAAGACACAGCGGATATCGTCGGCGGTGTGCGTCATGGTTATACAACCGGAGCGCCAGTAGCAATGGTCGTTGCCAACAACGACTGGAAGCACTGGACGAAAATTATGAATATTGAGCCGATGGAAGGTACGGACGAAGAAAAGCGTCGTGTACATCGTCCTCGTCCAGGTCATGCTGACCTGAATGGCGGTTTGAAATATAATCACAAGGATCTGCGTAACGTACTGGAACGCTCCAGCGCTCGTGAAACCGCGATTCGTGTTGGGGTGGGTGCGTTAGCACGTCAGTTTTTAGCTCAGTTTGGTATTAAGATCGGCGGTCAGGTCATTCGGATCGGTGAGATCGAAGCGCCAGCCAATGATCTGCCACTGGATGAACTGATTGCTCGTACAGAGGAATCTTCCGTACGTGTCGTCGACAAAGAAACCGAGCAAAAGATGGAAGCGTACATCGATCAGATCAAAAAAGAAGGCGACTCCATCGGTGGCATTGTGGAATGTATCGTGGAAGGCGTTCCGATAGGTTTGGGCACCTTTGTTCAATATGATCGTAAGCTGGATGCACGTATCGCACAGGCAGTCATGTCGATCAATGCATTCAAAGGTGTAGAGATCGGGATCGGCTTTGAAGCAGGCCATATTCGTGGTTCTCAGGTTCATGACGAGATTCTGTACACACCAGAGCGTGGATACCATCGTGCTACGAATCGTCTGGGTGGATTTGAAGGCGGTATGACCAATGGCATGCCAATCGTCGTACGCGGCGTGATGAAGCCGATTCCTACGCTCTACAAACCGCTGCAAAGTGTAGATATCGATACGAAAGAGCCGTTTACCGCACAGGTGGAACGCTCGGATGCTTGTGCCGTTCCGGCAGCAAGCGTAGTGATGGAAAGTGTGGTTGCATGGGAAGTAGCCAAGGCGTTTCTGGAGAAATTCGGCGGTGACTCGATGACGGAAATCCGCAAAAACTACGACAATTACAAAGCACAGCTGGAGGACTATTAATGTCTGATGTGCGTGTAGTGGACGTTCAACTTGGCGATCGTTCCTACCCGATTTACATTGGCGAGCAGCTGCTGGAGCAGGCAGGACGTTATTTGGAGCAGCATGGATTATCCAAGCAAAGTCCGCTGCTGATCGTTACGGACGAGCAAGTCGCACCTCTGCATCTGGGCAAGCTAGAGCAATCACTCCAAGCAGCTGGATTTCGGTTTGTGACTGCTGTTGTCGGTTCGGGTGAGACGTCCAAGTCGGTTGCTGTATTTGAGGAGGTGATGACCCGTGCCATCGAGGGCGGGCTTGACCGTAAATCTGCTGTTATTGCGCTTGGCGGTGGGGTAGTTGGCGATTTGGCGGGTTTTGTTGCAGGCACGTATATGCGCGGAATTCGCTTTATCCAGATGCCAACGACTGTACTTGCTCATGATAGTAGCGTAGGCGGCAAGGTAGCGATCAACCACCGCTTGGCCAAAAATATGATCGGTGTATTCCATCAGCCGGAGCTTGTATTGTATGATCTGTCGACACTCCAGAGCCTTCCGGCACGTGAGGTTAGTGCAGGCTTAGCTGAAATGGTGAAGCATGGACTGATCTGGGATGCTGAATTTGCTTACTGGTGTCTGGAGAACGCAGAGCGACTGAAAGCACTCGACATGGAAGCGATGGGCTACGGCCTTGAAAAAGGTTGCTCGATCAAAGCGATTGTCGTTTCTCGCGATGAGCGTGAAAATGATCTGCGCGCCATTCTCAACCTCGGTCATACGATCGGTCATGCGATCGAGGCGGTGGCAGGATATGGTGAGATCATTCATGGTGAAGCGATCTCGATCGGCATGGTCGGATCGGCGATGATCGGTGAAGCGCTTGGTGCGAAGCCGGGACTGAAGGATACAACAAGTCAGATGTTGCAAGCACTTGGATTGCCAACGGTTTTGCCAGCACATCTGGATACCGATCGTATTATGGGGGCTATGATGCACGATAAGAAATTTCAGGAAGGCCGGATGACGTTTATTGTCCCATCAGCGATAGGTGTTGTAGCGATTGATCACAATGTCGATTATGATCTGGTGCGCCAGACGGTTGAGCAGTTAAAGAAGGAGGCGTAACATGTATACACGAGGTATTCGCGGAGCGACGACAGTCACCCGCAATGATCGTCAGGAGATTCTGGGTGAAACATTGGTGTTGCTCAGAGAGATTGTAGAGCGGAATCAATTCGACCCTGAGGATGTGAGCAGCATCTGGATTACGATGACTGCTGATCTTGATGCGGCATTTCCTGCACTTGCCATTCGCGAAATGGATGGCTGGGGGATGGTGCCATTGATGTGCGCAGTGGAAGCATCGGTGCAGAACAGTTTGCCCCAGTGTATTCGACTGATGATCCACATCAATACGACCAAAACACAGCAGGAAATTAGGCACGTGTATTTGAACGAGGCAACTCGCCTTCGTCCCGACCTGGCAACTTCCTGAACGTGAATCTGAGCGTAAGGGTTGCGTCAGCTGTAAGTTATAGAGTATAGTAGAGAACAAGATAAACAAGTAAACAGAATCGTGTATTGAGATGAGATGCAGGTAGCACAGTTTAGTATAGATGAGAAAGAAGTGTAGGTCTTGTCGGCGGACAGGGCGGAAGGTAAGAATGGATAGCCTTCCGGGTCGTGTGTACGCAGGAAGACAGGAGCCATGTCACTTCAGAGCAGAGCCTTTTGAATGAAAGTACCCATACAGCATCAAACGAGTGATGAGCGTACAGGCATACTATACTTATCAGTATAGTACAGGCCAACGTATAGCTGCATGACCGTTTTCGCTAGTATCCATGTGATGATGGGAGGGAGCTTACGTTTTCATTAGGTAAAGCGGGCAGCAGACGATGTGCTGTCTACATTTGTACAATTATGCAGCCTTCATGCGTCCATCCGCATGAAGGCTTTTTGTTTATCATTAGGATGAACTGATGACAGCAGTCCAAGCGTGCCGATTCCTTATTTCAACGAACAGTGAATGAATTGATCAGCCAAAGGAGCGAGTATAATGATCCAACCTCATGTAGAACAAGTGATTGCCATGTCCGGCCAGTATAATCTGATTCCTATCGTAAAGCGATTGCTGGGTGATATGGAAACACCGATTCGTATTTTCCAGCGTTATGCACAGCGGCGACACGCCTTTTTGCTGGAAAGTGTCGAGGGAGGCAGCAAATGGGCACGATACTCGTTTATCGGTAGTGATCCATTCCTGCTCATTTCCGGTAAGCAGGGCAAAATTGAAGTCGATCTGGACGGTGAGATTAGCGAGCTGTCTGGTAAGCCGGTAGAACAGCTGAAAGCTCTACTGCGCCGCTATCGTAGTCCTAAAGTGGACGGATTGCCACCATTTACCGGTGGGGCGATCGGATTTTTCGGTTACGATCTGTTGCAGTATTATGAGAAGCTGCCTGCTCATCGTATCGATGATATGAATATGGACGATATTCGCTTTATGTTCTGTGATCAGATCGTCGTATTTGACCATGTGAAGCAGCATATTTTGCTGGTCAGCAATGTGCATGTGCCGGAAGGTGCAAGCGATGACGATATCCGCCAAGCATACGGCGAAGCTGCTGCAAAGCTTGATAGTATGGAAGAATTGCTGCATACACAGCCACCGATCAGCAGCGCAGGACGCGCCCCGGTATCCGACGATATCGAAATGGGCGAAATTCAGTCTAATATGACGAAGGAACAATATTTGGATGGCGTGAATCGGGCGAAAGAATATATTCGTGCAGGTGACATTTTCCAGGTCGTATTGTCTCAGCGTTTCCATATTGAAACTGAAGTCGCACCGCTGGAAGTGTATCGTGTACTACGAACGATGAACCCGTCGCCATATATGTATTATTTGAAACTTGATGATGAGATTATCGTCGGTACATCGCCTGAGGCACTGGTGAAAGTAGAAGGTGACCGATTGCAAACACGTCCGATTGCTGGAACGCGTCCAAGAGGACAGAATGAAGCGGAAGATCAGGCGCTTGCCGAAGAATTACTGCAAGATGAGAAAGAACGCGCCGAGCATCTGATGCTGGTCGATCTGGGACGTAATGATCTGGGGCGTGTCGCTGAATACGGTACGGTCAAAACGGATTCTTTTATGCAGATTGAGCGTTATTCACATGTGATGCATATCGTCTCCAACGTATCCGGTAAATTGCGCAAAGATCGCGATTTCTTCGATGCTTTCCTTTCCTGTCTGCCAGCGGGTACTGTCTCCGGTGCGCCGAAGCTGAGAGCGATGGAAATTATCGCGGAGATTGAAAATGAAGCACGTGGTGCTTACGCGGGTGCGATCGGTTATCTAGGATTTTCCGGTAATATGGATGCGTGTATTACGATTCGGACGATCATTTTCAAACATGGCAAAGCCTATGTACAGGCTGGAGCAGGCATCGTCTGGGATTCGGTACCGGAGAAGGAATACGAAGAGACCGTCAACAAGGCCAAAGGAATGCTGAAATCGATCCGTGTTGCGGAAGCGATGTTTCCTCGTAAAGGAGCAGAAGCACAAGTAGCCAATCCAGACTATCTGTACGGATATGAGCCGGTAAAGCTGGGCGAGTGAGCGAAACAATAACAAAAATGTGTAGATAACATACACATGAATATAGTGATCGATAACGAAAGCGGCACACAGTATATTTTACAGTTCGGGAGGAAACGGGTATGCACACAGCGGAAACGATACAACAGGCGATTATGAACGTGATCGAAGGTAAACATCTGACGCGGGAGCAGTCTTATGCGGTAATGAGCGCAATTATGAATGGTGAAGCTACACCTTCTCAAATTGGCGGTCTACTCACATCCCTGCGGATGAAGGGAGAGACGGTGGAAGAGATTACCGGATTCGCGGAAGCGATGCGCAGCAGTGGCGGACGTGTACCTGTGATGTCAGCAGGCTTGCTCGACACATGCGGTACGGGCGGATCGGGTATTCATAAATTCAATATTTCCACCGTATCAGCGATCATTGCAGCGTCGGTATCTGTTCGTGTCGCCAAACATGGTAACCGTTCTGCTTCCGGTAAAGCAGGTAGCGCTGATGTACTGGAGGCGCTTGGCGTGAATATCGGGCTAAATGCGGTGCAAGCAGCAAGCTGTCTGAATGAAATCGGCATCTGCTTTCTATTTGCACAGGTGTTCCATCCTTCGATGAAGCATGCGGCGGCTACTCGTCGTGAACTCGGTGTACGCACCGTATTCAATATGCTTGGACCGCTGACCAATCCGGCAGGAGCGGACCGACAATTGATTGGACTGTACGATGGCGGTAAAATTGAAACAGTAGCACATACTTTAAAGCTGCTTGGTCTGGAGCGCGCAATGGTTGTAGCTAGTGAAGATGGACTTGATGAGATTAGCATCGCTGCACCAACACGCATCGCTGAGCTGCGAGAGGGCGAGGTGCATACGTATGAAGTGACACCGCAGGATTTTGGTTTGAACAGTCATCCATTGGAGCATATGCTGGGTGGTAACGCAGACGAAAATGCATCGATTATCCGGCGTGTACTTCAAGGCGAACGAGGCGCATATCGTGATGTGGTGCTTGCCAATAGTGCAGCATGCATTTATCTGGCAGGCAAAGCAAACAGTTTGGCAGAAGGTGCTGCGATTGCGGCACAGGCGATTGATTCAGGCGCGGCAGCTAACAAGCTGCAACAACTAATTCAAACTACGGAGGCATTCAGCTATGTATCTTGATCGTATTGTCGTTACGAAGAAGCAGGAAGTTGAACAGTTGTCCCAAAGCTTATCTATTTCCGAAGCAGAACGCACCATTGCAACGATGCCAGCAACACGCGGATTCCGTGATGCGTTAACTAAGCGTGCAAATCGCCGTGTTGGTCTGATCGCTGAGGTGAAAAAGGCATCCCCATCTAAAGGGCTAATTCGTCCTGATTTCCATCCGGTTACCATCGCACAGGCGTATGAGCAAGCAGGCGCGGACTGCATTTCGGTACTAACCGATGTACAATATTTCCAGGGCAATAATTCGTTTTTGACAGATATTCGAGCAGCAGTAAATTTGCCGCTATTGCGTAAAGATTTTATTATCGATGAGCATCAGATTTATGAAGCACGTCTGATTGGTGCAGATGCGATTTTGCTTATTGCGGCAATTCTGACTAAAGAACAAATTGATCGTTATATTAAGACAGCAGTATCGCTCGGTCTGGATATTTTGATCGAAGTGCATGATCGTGCCGAATTGGAAACGGTACTAGCGATCGAGGGCAGTGTAGAACATGGTTTGATCGGCGTGAACAACCGTGATTTGAAAACATTCGAAACATCGCTGTCCACGACAGCGGACTTGATTCGTCTATTACCAGCAGGTGTACCGTTAATTAGTGAGAGTGGAATCATGTCGCCAGACGATATTCGCTACGTTTCTGATGCTGGAGCAGCCGGCGTACTCGTTGGTGAATACTTTATGCGGCAAGCGGATATTGCAGCAGCCGTACACACATTAATGGCTCCTGCCAATCGTGAAGCAGGCGCTTCTCATGAGTGAAAAGGAAGTTATTGTTAACGAACAGCAGGTAACAGGAGGCTCTGGCATGACGCCAGAGCCGTCTGTTAAACAGATAAAAATCTGTGGACTTCAAGACGTTGAAGTGCTAAAATCTATGATACTATTACCAATTGATTATATCGGATTTGTCTTCGCACGCAGCAAGCGGCAAATTGACCGCGAACGCGCAGCAGAGCTACTGGATGTAGTAAAGCAGTGGCACGGAGTGCCTCCTCAAAGTGTTGGTGTATTTGTAAATCCAACATTGGAACAATTAATTCATATTACTGAAGTAGCGCCGCTGGATGTGATTCAGCTGCATGGTCGTGAGACGCCTGCATTTTGTCAGGAAGTACGAACAAAATTACAGGTGAAGGTGATCAAGGTCATCTCCATTCAAGCGCAATCAGAACATCAGGCAGCAGAACCTATACAAGCTGCTGACATGATACAGACGGACGATCATCATCAAGCGGATGACATCGTTGCTGCAAAGCTAGCGCCGTATGGAGAAGCGGTTGACGCATTTTTACTGGATACGCATGATCCGCTGTATGGTGGTGGCTCAGGGAAAACTTTTGCCTGGGATGGTATTGCACCGTATCACCGCTGGACAGCATCACATAAAATTCCATTACTCGTAGCAGGCGGCTTATCGCCTGACAATGTGAGTGAACTAGTTCGTGGCTATCCGCTGGAAGGGATTGACGTATCCAGTGGAGTCGAAACGGATGGAATCAAAGATATCGATAAAATCAAACGGTTTGTGGAAAGGGCGAGAACATAATGACAATACTACCTGATGCAAAAGGAAGATTTGGCGATTTTGGTGGACGTTATGTACCGGAAACGCTAATGAATGCACTGATCGAGCTTGAAGATGCTTACCGCCAGTATGCGGAGGACCCGGAATTTCAAGAAGAACTGAACTATTTGCTTAAAGAATATTCTGGCCGTGAGACGCCGCTCTACTATGCAGAGCGACTGACGAAGCAGCTTGGCGGCCCTAAAATATATTTGAAACGTGAAGACTTAAACCATACCGGTGCACATAAAATTAACAATGCGATCGGTCAGGGATTGCTCGCCAAACGTACAGGTAAGCAAAAAGTTATCGCTGAAACGGGCGCAGGTCAGCATGGTGTTGCTACGGCGACAGTTGCTGCATTGCTCGGACTGGAATGTAAAGTGTTCATGGGCGAAGAGGATATTAAGCGTCAGCAATTAAACGTATTCCGGATGAATATGCTTGGTGCTGAGGTTGTACCGGTTACTTCTGGTACGCGTACACTCAAAGATGCAGGCAACGAAGCGCTTCGTTACTGGGTTAGCAATGTAGACGACACGTTCTACATTCTCGGCTCCGCTGTAGGCCCGCATCCATATCCGATGATGGTGCGCAACTTCCAGCGTATTATCGGTGACGAAACGAGACGCCAGATTTTGGAAAAGGAAAATCGTTTGCCGCATACAGTCGTTGCCGCTATTGGCGGTGGTAGTAATGCAATCGGTATGTTTTATCCATTTATCGGGGACGAAGCGGTTCGTCTGATCGGTGTTGAAGCGGCTGGACGTGGTATTGATACACCGCTGCATGCAGCAACGATGAGTCTCGGTACAAAAGGGGTATTCCAGGGTTCAATGAGCTATCTGCTACAGGATGAATATGGTCAGGTGCAAGAGGCGCATTCGATCTCTGCGGGACTGGATTATCCGGGTGTTGGCCCAGAGCATTCATATTTAAAAGATATTGAGCGTGCTGAATATGTGCCGATTACCGACGCGGAAGCGATTGACGCACTCAAGCTGCTCTGTCGTACAGAAGGAATCATTCCAGCACTGGAATCCGCTCATGCGATTGCACACACTGTAAAACTGGCGAAAGAAATGACATCAGATCAGCTGCTCGTCGTCTGCCTGTCCGGTCGTGGAGACAAGGACGTGGAGTCGATTATGAGATACGAAAAGGAGGGATCGCTGTGAGCATCACTGGACAAAGTCAAAACCGTATGGATGTTACCTTCGCTGCATTGAAGGAAAAGGGCGAAACGGCATTGATTCCGTTCCTGACTGTAGGCGATCCTGATCCGCAAACGACGGTTGATGTGATTATAGAACTTGAAGCAGCTGGAGCGAATATTTTAGAATTAGGTGTACCTTATTCTGATCCGCTTGCAGATGGCCCTGTCATTCAGCGCGCATCCCAGCGTGCACTGACGCATCGTGTGACGATTGATACCTGTCTCCATGTGGCAAAACAGGCACGTGAACGTGGTTCTCAGTTGCCATTTGTATTGTTCACGTATTACAATCCCATTTTGCAATATGGGCTGGATCGCTTTTTCGAAGCATTACAGCATCATGATATTAGCGGCATGATCATTCCTGATCTACCGATCGAAGAATCGGAAGAAATGCGTGCGCGTTCGCGTGAAGCAGGTGTGAGTCTGGTGCCGCTGGTGGCGCCAACGTCACATGAGCGTATCGCCTCGATTTTGAACGGTGCACAGGGCTTTGTATACTGTGTATCCTCGCTCGGTGTGACGGGTGAACGTACATCGTTCCACTCCAATGTAGAGCAGTTTATTAAAAGTGTGCAGGCGAGTACGGATCTTCCGGTAGCGGTTGGCTTTGGTATTTCGAGCCATGAGCAGGTGAAGCAGTTTTCGGCATTTTGTGATGGCGTCGTTGTCGGTAGTGCGATCGTGCGCCAGATCGAATCGCAAATTCCACTGCTGACCGATCCAGCGCGTAAAGCAGATGGTTTGCAGCAAATTCATCAATTTGTCGCTGAGCTAAAAGGTACACATTAATTATTAATAATCGTTAAAAGATCATACAAGCCGATCAAGCAAGCATATCGTTATGGTCGTTTGAACGATAACATGCTAACAGCAAGATGTATTGGCGCAGAAAATGATATAAAATAAAGCATAGACGCTCATCTACAGAACGGATCGGTAGAAAGCGATGGGTAGGAAGTTATTAGACTGATCCACAGGTGCCTTTTACACAAAAGGCGCCTTCCTTACATCCAGCGAATCGCTAGCTAGCGTTAGATGCTAGCATGAGATAAAAGAAGCGAGCGAATAGATTTCTGTTCATTAAGTCGATAAGGAGTTGTTCCGATTGAAACCAAAATCACGTATTGTTAATATTCCTGTCTATCAGCCAGGCAAGCCAATTGAAGAGGTGAAACGCGAGCTGGGACTGGAGCAAGTGATCAAGCTTGCATCCAATGAAAATCCCTATGGCTCAGCACCATCTGTACAGCAGGCGATTATCGATGAGCTATCTCAGCTCTATTTATATCCAGACGGCGGTGCGGTGGAACTGACAGCTCAGCTTGCCGCGCATATCGGTGTACAGCCGAATCAGATCGTATTTGGCTGCGGCTCAGATGAAGTCATTGCGTTAATCTCTCGTTCTTTTCTGGAGCCAGGAGACGAGACGATTATGGCGGATCAGACATTTTCGGTATATAAAAGCAATGCGGATATTGAAGGAGCAACGGTAGTGGAAGTACCACTGCAACAAGGTAAGCATGATCTGCCAGCGATGCTTGCTGCGGTAACCGATCATACGAAAATTATCTGGGTATGTAATCCGAACAACCCGACCGGAACGATTGTAACGGAAGATGAGCTGGTTACTTTTCTCGATGCAGTTCCCTCTAACGTAATGGTTGTGCTGGATGAAGCGTATTATGAGTATGTCGTTGCCGGCGACTATCCACGCAGTGTGGAGCTGTTAGAGCGTTACAATAACATCGTGATTTTGCGTACATTTTCCAAAATTTACGGTCTGGCTGCGCTACGGATCGGATACGGCGTCGGTCATGCCGACACGATTCGTCTGATCAATCAGGTGCGCGAGCCGTTTAATACGTCACGTATCGCTCAGGCAGCGGCACGTCAGGCGATTAGTGATCAGGCGTTTGTCGATGATTGCCGGATCAAAAATCGCGAAGGCATGGAGTATTTGATCGCTGCCTTTGATCGTCTTGGACTGACACATTTCCCAAGCGAAACGAACTTTATTATGGTGGATACCGGACATCCGGGTATGGAAATTTTCCAGGCGCTATTGCAGCGTGGAATTATTATCCGTTCCGGTCATAGCAAGTATCCAACCTGGATTCGCGTGACGATCGGTAGACCAGAGCAAAACGAAGCGTTCGTGCAAGCGCTGGAGCAAACATTGCAGGAGCGTCAGGCGACGGTGTAAGAATGGTCTGAACAAACAGGTAAGATGACTATCGTCTGATCAAATGTAACAAGGGAAAAATATAGCAAAGAAAAGATGATCTGAACCGCTCTATTCGTGAATGTCCACGAAAAAAAGGTTGAGATCATCCCGATTTGCCATATCATTAAGCAAGCAGCAAGCAGCAAGCAGCAAGCAGCAAGCAGCAAGCAGCAAGCAGCAAGCAGCAAGCAGCAAGCAGCAAGCAGCAAGCAGCAAGCAGCAAGCAGCAAGCAGGTTGCGTTTTGCGTAATCGAAAATTTCCATGTACAATACAGGGATGGCAGTAGAGCAACATAACGGAAAACAGACGGCACCTTATCCAGACACAGCCCGAATGGCTGGAAGGAGCGGAGCGTCTGTTTGTCAGTTATTCGCAATGTACCGCTTTAACGCAGCAGGAAAGACAATCGATAAAGAATGAGTGGGATACTAATGACGACAAAAATTGCAATTTTCGGTGTAGGGTTAATCGGCGGTTCGCTTGCCCTGTGCTTTAAAGGAAAACCGGGACTTCACGTAACCGGATATACGCACCTGCCGGAATTGATACATACGTTTCAAGAAAGGCAGGTCGTTGACTATGCCACCCTATCGGTGGAGGAAGCAGCGCTGGATGCAGATTTTATTTTCCTCTGTGTGCCGGTCAGTTTGCTCAATACGTATTTGGAACAGCTTAGCCGTCTACCCTTAAAAAAAGGCTGTATCATTAGCGATGTAGGCAGTACAAAAGCATCGATTATCGCCTGTGCCGAGCAGCTTCATTTCCAGACGGATGTGCATTTTATCGGGGGTCATCCGATGGCAGGCTCCGAGCGCTCCGGTGTAGGCGCTGCTTCTGCGCTATTATTTGAAAATGCTTATTATGTGCTCACACCGCCAGCAGGCGTGCCGGCTGATGCGTATGACAGCCTTGCAACGCTTCTATCGCAGCATACACGTGCTCAGATGGTGCGTGTAGAGCCGGTGCTACATGATGAGATCGTAGGTGCAATCAGTCATTTGCCGCATGTGATCGCTGTTGCGCTGGTGAATCAGATTCGTGAGTACAATGAGCATAACCCGCTTTATCGCATGCTTGCTGCTGGTGGTTTCCGCGATATTACGCGCATTGCTTCCAGCGATCCGATCGTCTGGCGTGATATTTTGCTTGGTAATCGGCATGTGGTGCTGAATTTGCTGGAAGATTGGAATCAAGGGGTACAGCAATTTATTGAGCTGTTACAAACGCAGGATGCACGTGGGATCGAACAGCAGTTTGAATATGCTGGCGCATTCCGTGATGAGCTACCTGAACGCCGTAAAGGTATGATTGTCAACCTGTATGATCTGTATTTGGACGTACCTGATCATCCCGGTATTATCGGCAAAATTACGACCGAAATCGGTAATCGTGGCATTAACATTAGCAATGTGCAGATTATTGAAAGCCGTGAGGATGTGCCGGGCGTAATGCGCTTGTCGTTCCGCAATGAGAACGATATGGAGCAGGCAAAGGCGATGTTATTGGATAGTGAATATAGTGTATTTGCACGGGTTTAAGGGGTTATATGTTAATGAAGTTGGTTTAAATCGTACCCGTTTCGTACACAGATGACTAGTATTAGCATGAAAGCAAATTGTGATCCATACGTATCAAGCGATACCCAAATATAAATGATTAGCAATGCACCTTATTCATAAAAACGGAGACTATGCTCGTCATCCGTTCATATGAAAAGGTGCATTTTTATTGGAGTCAATGTACCGCATTCACCCATAGTCTGTACTTGATCTGTAGTTGTAATCTTTTATAAAATAATGCAAATGGTTTGACACCCAGATTTAAATTAGCATCCTCACTAATAGGAACTGTCAAAAGCTATTTTCACTTTCAACCCGTCTTATTATTACATATTTAAGCGTTTGAGCATCCAAGCGAAATACAGTTCAACGATGTACTGATGTCATAAGGGGGAGCAGGCAGTGTTCAAACATAAACGTACAAAAGCTAAACAATTACAATTTACTGCACAAATAACCGCTGAATCCGATCAGATTTATCGACTTGCCTACTGTTATGTCAAAAACGAACAGGAAGCGCTGGATATCGTATCGGAGGCTACATATAAAGGTTGTATAGCTTTTATGAAGGCGAACGTGGTCACTTCTTTTGAGCTATGGATGTTGGGCATCGTTATTAACAAGGCAATAGATCATATGTATCGTAAAGAGCCGATGCTCTTTTTAGATGATTTTATGCAGGGTGGTGAATCTCCTGTGGTGAATGGATCGATTGAAGAAAAGATGAATTTGTATAAAGCGCTGGACCAATTGCGCCCGGGAGAGAAGGCATATATTATTTTAAAATATTTTATTGGACTTTCATTCATAGAAATGACCGAGGTATTATCGGTGCCAGAACATATAGTCGAATCCAGATTTTATCGCATTATGGAGCAAATTAGTGTGCACCTGATCGACGGGGAGGTCGAATCGATATGATTGGAAAACAACAGTATGACCATATTAGAATTCCTGAGCAATTAGCCGATACGATAATTAAGGCTCAGCGAAAAGCAGCCCAAAAGCAGGAGCAACGAAGACGCCAAATTTGTTGTCTTTCCATGATTGCGGTATGTATCGTCTTGCTAGTGCTGATGGTGAATGTACCGACGGTCGCTAAAGCGATAGATGCTATTCGTATACTCGGTAGCATGGTCAACGTATTGCAATTTGAATAGGGTGGAGTTTGACTGCGAATTTCATAGAAATGCGGGTTTTTGTCTGCAACACACTCGCCAAATGAGCAAATAGTAAAAAACTTCAAAAATATTACCTAAAAGGGTTGACGAAATGAAAGCGCATACAGTATACTTTAACTACAGTATGGTTTCTCTCCACTCCTATCCAATAACTGGAGCACCTGAAATAGGGTACTCAGCCGCTAACAAATGTTAGCGGTTTCTTTTTTTGTTTGCCAGCTTTTTTGGGTGCGTTTATTTTAAATAGCGGAGATCCGTGAATAGTCTAAAAGATAATTCGGATCGATTTTGTGCTCCGTATTGTTTTATGGTATAAAGGAAAAGTAGCGCGCATTGCTATCTTGCTAAATACGCTATAACGTACTTGCACCATAGTGCCAGACGTGCTAGTTATACATAATATTGAGGTTTGAATTTCGTTTCCATTATCGCCCATGATGCAGGTGATCGAGACGACGTATGGTATGAATCCGGCAGCATTCAGAGATGAAATGGAAGGATACGGCAACCTTTTGACTTTGCTTTGCGTCTAAAAGTCAGGTATGATGATAAGGTTGTGCGTGAACGGGTCGCTCTGACGAGCAGCGGCAAATGAGACGCTATAGATGATGGTCGGTATTTTTTAAGGCATGGTTGTACGGATTTCGCATGGATATAAATACATTTCGACATAGATGAAATAAGGAGCAACAATAGCTCGCTTTCGGTTACAAGGCGCCTGGGAAAGCATCGTTTGGACAAGCGAAACATCATCGCTTTGCTCAAAGGCAGGTGCTTCAATCGCGATTCGCAGTCATATCGCTGTAAATCGTGGAATTTCAATGATTAACCGCAACTTTTGCCGTCCTGTTCAGTATTAATGACTACATAAGGAACGGGAAGATGCGGCGGCAACAACGAGGAGGGTCGCATTTCAATGACAGATTCCCTGATTATTCAGGAAATAAAAAATGGCGATGTGGAGCTGTATTCTGAGCTTATGCGTCGTTATCAGCGCAAAATTCTGGCATTCATTTATCATATGCTGAAAAGTGCCAATCTGGAAATGATGGCAGAGGACCTTTGTTCCGAAACCTTTTACAAGGCGTACAAAAGTCTTCATTCATTTCGCGAGGTGGATGCATCGTTTTCCACCTGGCTTTACACGATCGCACGCAATACCGTACTAAGTGAGCTACGTAAGCAAAAAGCTGGTCATGTACCGCTGGAAGAAAGCGGCTATACACCGGTTGCTCCAAGTACGATGGTGCCGGAACATGCGGTACTGCGTGGCGAACGCGTACAGATGGTACGTGATGCTATCGATCAGCTGCCGGAAAAGCAGCGGTCTGCTTTGATCCTCCGCGAATATGATCAGCTGGATTATCAGGAAATTGCTGATATCCTCTGTCAAAGTGTAAGCTCCGTCAAGTCTCTTTTGTTTCGGGCGAGGGCGAGTGTGAAAACACGGTTAGAGCCGTATTTTCACGATTCGGTCTACGATGAGCCTATTGAAGGGATGAAGGGAAAATGAATTGCAGAGAGGCCGAGTTAATATTCGGAATCTATTGGGATATGAAGCCGGACGACCCGCGTCGTCAGGAACTCCATCAGCATCTTAGCGAATGCGAGGACTGTGCAGCAGAGTTTGCCATCTGGCAGGAAAGTCACGAGCTAATGGAAGCTGAGGCAGCTACACTATCGCTCGATCCAGCGCTGGAGCTGCGAGCGGAGCAAGTGAATCGTAATGTGATGGAACGTATCTATGCAGAGACGCCGTGGGTGCTGCAAAATGGTGCCAAACGAGGCCCGATTTCTCGCATGTTCCGCCGCCGGCTGTCCTTATGGATTGCGGCTGTAATCGGCATCTTCTTATGCAGTTTTGTTTATTTGACGCTGGATGTATCCAATAGCTTTCGTCGAGAAACGGTGCAGGAGCCTGTATCCGGCATTGTACCGACCGGAGTGGCAACAAGTGATGCAACGACGGTGATTCATTCATCGTTGCATTTTGCAGGCTCACAGCGCGGATTAATTGATCCGCTTGTCATTCAAATGGACCCGACTCATCCACAATACTGGATGGTTTTGTCTGTAGTCGGTATGCTGCTTGCATTCGTATCGCTGCGTTTTCTGGCAAGACCACGACATCAGTAAGATGTTGGAATGGGTTGAGATTATGTTAAATCAGTACAGTAATGGTCACGATAAACAATCGCAATATAAATAGAGATACACGATAGGAGTATGACCTATCATAATCAGCCCGTTCTGCTGCTTTGCTGCGACAGATCGGGTTGATTTTTTATATTCAGCTCCTTTATACTTTGGTCTATGTGTAGGGAGGGATCATATTGGCTATTACAAGAACGTGGCATGGGCTTGTACCGATTGAGCAACAACAGGCATTTGAGCTGCATTTGCAGAAAACGGGAATCGAACATTCAAGTAGCATTCAGGGGAACGTTGGCGCTTATGTACAAATTGTACAACAGGGTGATTATGCTCATTTCTTTTTGTGCACGGTCTGGTCATCGTGGGATGCTATCTACCGGTTTGCTGGAGCGCAACCCAGCATTGCGGTAACTTATCCTGATGATGAGCAGTATGGACTTATTTCAGACCCGTTAGTTATTCATCAGGAAGTGATTCATACGGGTAACCCATTCGTTTGAGCAATACAATAGGTAAGCTGATATACATTATGGACAAGCTGATATACATACGGAAAGGAAGGCAATATATTATATGCGAATTGGATTAATCCGACATGGTCAGACCGATTGGAATGCGCTGGGACGTATTCAGGGACAGAGTGATATTCCTTTGAATGAGGAAGGAAGAGCGCAGGCGCATAAGCTCGCAGAGCGACTGGCGATTGAGCATATCGAGTGGAGTCATATCGTTTCCAGCAGTTTGCAACGCGCGCATGAGACGGCACAGATTATTGCGAATCGTTTGCATATTCCGCTACTTGAAGCGGATGAGCGACTCAAAGAACGCGGTTTCGGACAGATTGAAGGTATGACATGGGAAGAACGTGAAGCAAAATGGGGTGCCGATTGGGAAACGGTCGAGCTTGGACAGGAACCGCTCGATGTATTACAAAGCCGAGCGTTGGACTTTTTGGAAGCGTCCTGGCAGCAGTTTCCAAACCATAATATACTCGTTGTCAGTCATGGCGGCTTGTTGTCACAACTGTTTAAACTACTGATGCAAGAGCGTCATACCGAACGTGTAGGCAATCTGTCACTCACCGTATTGGAGCGCGAAGCAGACGTATGGAATACGGTGCTGTATAACAATAGCGACCATTTGCGATAAATATTTTGAAAGATAGCCTAGCTTATGCTAGGCTATTTGGTTATAATTGGAATAAATAGCCTGTTATTGCTTGTAAATGAACGCTCAGGGCTATTTATACGTGTATAGGTCGTTTCAGACGTTTTGGTATCCGGTTGGAGAAAGGTCGCTCTGTCGTTAAAGATGACAATATTTTTATCGAATCTGCCGCCCTTTTTACAAAATTGTTGATGCGCTTACATGGATTTTGGTTAAAATGCAGATAAGGAGCGGATGACATGTTAATTCCCTACAAAAATCGAATGCCGAGCGTGGAGGAACTCACCTTTATCGCTGAAGGCGCGAAGCTAATCGGTGATGTGAGCATCGGAGCATATAGCAGTGTATGGTTTAATGCCGTACTACGTGGCGATCTGGCTCCCGTCCGAATCGGACAACGGTGCAACATTCAAGATTTAGCTGTAGGACATGTGCATGAAATTCATCCATTACTTATCGAAGATGACGTTTCTGTCGGACACTCGGCTATCGTTCACGGCTGTCGGATTGGCAAAGGTTCGCTAATCGGCATGGGTGCAATCGTACTGAACGGTGCGAATATCGGAGAATATTCGCTTATCGGTGCAGGCTCCATTGTAACGGAGAACAAAACGATTCCCCCTTATACTCTCGCTCTAGGCTCACCTGCACGTGTTATTCGTGAACTCACGGAAGAAGACTTGCAACGGATGGCCAAAACGACGCAAAGTTATGTGGATAAAGGAGCAGAGTTCAGAAATCCCTGAATAGCATATGGAGGTGCGCCCTATGTACAAGATGAAGGTAACCTACGAAGTGATGTTGGGTCTGGCTGCTGAAATGGTATGGGATCAAATCCTACGCGAACATCGCGTAGAAGAACTGAACACACTCATTGACCGGGCGCTTGCGGATCGGGACGAACAGGCTTTTCAGCAATGGACTAGCGAACTACGCTTATTAACACCGGCGATCAACACGACATTGCCAGAAGTGGAGCGTTATGAACGCAAATCGCTGTCACACTGATCATCAAGGAAGCGCAATAGAACATATACGCACTATATTTCGCATACACAGTACATTTCGATAAAAGTCCACCTGTATCCAGGGTGGACTTTTTAGTTGTTTACAGGTGTCGTTTGTACTTTTACAATGATAAAGATTGAGTTCAATGTAGTCACCGTCGCATACAAGACGGCTGATACCCAATAGAGATAAAGGAGAATGGGCATGCCGATTTCTTATTTTTGGAGCAGAGCCTTTTTGACCAGTCGCTGGCTGTTATGGCTACTGCTCATCTGTAATGTACTGGGTACGATTTATGGATATTACTGGTATGCGCTGCAATTGGAGTATACGCTGCTGCACTGGCCAGCATGGATGGTCGTATTTGTACCCGATAGCCCGACCGCAAGTTTATTTTTCAGCATAGCAATTGCCTTTTTAATATTCCCGCCACGCAGCCGCTGGTTAAAAGGCATCCGTGCTCTATTCGAAGCACTAGCTGTCGTCACTTCTGTCAAATACGGGGTATGGGCAGTAACGATGATCTTCTGGGGAGCCGCATTGGGCGATACGCTTATATGGCAGGACTGGATGCTTACCGCGTCGCACTTAACGATGGCAATCGAAGCGCTGATCTATGTTCGTTTCTTCATTTTCCGTCATACGACATTGGTACTGGCACTGGGCTGGACACTGCTGAATGACTACATGGATTATAGCCAGGGCATCTATCCGTGGTTGACTGAACAGCTCGTATTGCGATTAAACCAGGTGCGTAACTTTACCGTAGCGCTAACGCTGGCATCTGCACTTGCAGGGGCATGGGCGCTGTGGCAAGCGCGTGAGGAGCGTAAGTGGAATAGTTGAAGCAAACCATTAAAGTGATAACAGTATAAAAAGAATGCTGATATTCAGCATTCTTTTTATATATTTAAATAGTATTATTGAGTTCTTGCTTTATTGCTTTTAATATATCCGCAACTTGGGAATACTTATTTGCTTTCGAGAGGAGTGTACGTTCTAGAAGAATATTAATATAAACGCAAACCATTGCTAAAATGATGGCTATAATAAATAAAAGTAATCTTACTCCCCAACCTTTAGACATATTAATCGCTATAAATTCATTCCACATTGGAAAAAGTATAGCTGTAGTAATTAATATAGGTTTCCATAGTGACAATTTTAACCGTTCAGATTTATTCTCAAAATGTTCTATCCAGTTATCAATGTTTGAAGAATCTATACTGTAAGTTGATAAGTCATTAAGTAATGTGTCCATTCTATATCCAAATAGAAATTTATCTTGAGAAGATCCAAAATCTTGCTCATAATTATAAGCTACATATTTAAGTTTAATATGTTTTTTTATAATATTAGGAAGCCATTTTAGGAGAGAAATAGCTACTAATATCTCGCCTGCTATACCTACTATACCCAAAATAAGTTGAAGCTTAGAATGAGTAGGCAATTGTAGAGATATACCAAGCACAACCAAAACAGTAATTATAACAAACAACATAAAGCCCAACAACCAATATGCAGATGAATTTAATAGTACTTTTGAATAGGATAATTTCTTGAAAAGTAATCCCATAATGTCGTTTTCAATTTTCATGAATTTTTTTGATGGTAGATTCATACTAAGTACTCCTCTCCTATTAATTTTATTATTTACGGATAATGTTATTTTTTGTTTCATTAATTAGGAGAAGAGAATATTGGTGAATTTATTTCAAAAAAATAACTTAATGCGACTGCTCCTCACGAAACCCTTCACCATGCACATCATTCACTTCATTAATAATTACAAACGCCCGCGGATCAATCGCCTTCACGATCATATGGATACGGCGAATTTCCTGCCGCGCCACAACACAGTAGGCCATCTGTTTCGCCTGTCCGGAATAGGCGCCAATCGCAGGAATGAGCGTGACCCCGCGATCCATCTCTTTCATAATCTGCGCCGCGATTTTATCCGCATGATCGCTAATAATCGTAAAAGCTTTACCGGAATACGCGCCTTCCTGAATAAAATCAATAATCTTCGTCGCGATAAACACGGTCACTAGCGTATACAACACCAGCTCTTTTGAAATAAAAAAGAGCGAGGCGCCGATGATCGCAATATCGAGTCCAAGCATGACCTGACCGATACTCCAGCCAAAGCTACGATTCAAAATCGTCGCAATAATATCCGAGCCTCCCGTTGTGCCCCCGAATCGAAACACAATGCCAAGCCCGATTCCGAGCGTCACACCTGCATACAGCACAGCCAAAATATAGTCGTGCTCGGTTTGAAACGGGGTGATCCAGCCCTGCTTAATCAGCCATTCAAATAGCCAGAGGAAGAACGATAACGAGCCGATGCCGACACCCGTATAGATCATTCTGCGCCAGCCGAGCATTTTCAGCCCGATCAAAAACAGTGGAATATTCAATAACAGTGTCGATAAGGCAGGCGCCAGCCCAAATGAATAATTGAGCAAAATGGTTATCCCAGTTACGCCACCTTCCATAAGCTTGTTCGGGATAATAAAGTAAAGCAAGCCAAATGCATAAATGGCGGCACCACATATAATCGGTAAAATAACGCGAAGCTGCTTTAAGAACGGATGTACCATAAACGAAAACCTCCATAAATGTGATCGCCAGGAATGAGTATGTCATTATGAACAAAAAAGCATTTGTTTTCAAAATCGCTTTAGGATAACATGGTAATGATAACTTGCACGAATGGAAGGATACGGAACTATGGGGTTGCACTTTTATAGGCTAGAAGGCAATCATCATTTTGTCCGTCGATGACCACTCCATCCTAACTATAGGAGGAAGTCACGCATTCGGCAATAGGGCAGGAAAAGCCTGCAATGACTGGGCTGCATATGTATACAGCAATCGCTTTTTTTATGCTATGGATCGCCTGGGGTCACTTGATGAATTTGGTGGATGGAGGGAATACAAATGACAGAGAAAACGCTCGTAACGATGCAAAAAGAAGTTGATGCTTACATTTCACAATTCAAGGAAGGCTACTTCTCACCGCTGGCGATGCTGGCACGCATGTCCGAAGAAGTGGGCGAATTGGCGCGTGAAGTGAATCATTCGTATGGGGAGAAGCCGAAAAAGAATGATGAAGCTGACAACTCGATCGAGCTGGAGCTGGGCGATATTTTGTTCATTACGATCTGTTTTGCGAATTCGCTCGGGATCGATCTGACCGAAGCGCATAATAAGGTTATGCATAAATTTAATACACGTGATAAAGATCGCTGGACACGGATCGAGGACAGCAGTTCCAATGAATCCGAGCAAGGGGATAAAGGAGAATAATATGAGCGAACAGATTAAAGTCATTGTAGCAGGAGCAGGCGGACGTATGGGCCGTGAAGTCGTGAAGCTGGTACTGGGTGATGAGCAACTGGAACTGGCAGCTGCGATTGGTCGTTCCGATGCTGGACGCGATGCAGGTGAGCTGGTTGGTATGCAAACAGCCGGGATTGCGCTCGTGTCCAGTTTAGAAGAAGCGCTGACATCAGTGCAGGCTGATGTACTGGTTGATTTTACAACGCCGGAATTTGCTTATGAACATGCACGTCTGGCTATTCAACATGGCGTTCGTCCGGTGATGGGCACGACCGGTTATACACCAGAGCAGATTGATGAACTGGATCATTTGTGTAAAGACGCTGGCATTGGCGGCTTGATCGCGCCTAACTTCTCGATCGGTGTCATTCTGATGATGCGTTTTGCCGCTCAAGCGGCGAAGCATTTTCCACATCTGGAAATCATCGAAACGCATGGTGACCACAAGCTGGATGCGCCTTCAGGTACGGCGGTGAAGACGGCTGAAATGGTACGCGAAGTACGGAAGTCGTTCAAGCAAGGCAATCCGAATGAAAAAGAAACGATTGCCGGCTCGCGAGGTGGCGAATTTGATGGTTTCCGTATTCACAGCGTGCGTTTGCCAGGCGTGTTTGCTCAGCAGGAAGTTATTTTTGGCGCCTTTGGACAGTCGCTCAAAATTCGTCATGATTCCTATGAACGTGCTGGCTATATGCCAGGCGTGAAGATCGGCGTGCAAAAGGTAATGGAATATACCGGTATGGTATACGGATTTGAACGCTTTGTTGATTAATACGATATCAGTATCATCGATATAGACTATAGGATTAGGGGAGATTGCCATGTTCCAGATAGCTTTTGTCGCGCACGACCGCAAAAAAGATGAAATGGTTAACTTTGTGACTGCCTATGAGCACGTATTTCACGGTCATAAACTATATTCGACCGGAACGACCGGACAGCGCATTATGGCGCAAACGAAGCTGGATATTCATCGTTTTATGTCCGGCCCACTCGGTGGCGACCAGCAGATCGGTGCATTAGTTGCGCAAAATGAGCTGGATCTGATCATTTTCCTGCGTGATCCGCTGATGGCGCAGCCGCACGAGCCGGACATTACCGCTTTACTGCGTATTTGCGATGTGCAGGGGATTCCGGTTGCTACCAATATCGCAACTGCGGAAATTCTCGTTAAAGCACTGGATCGGGGCGATTTTGCCTGGCGTGAGCTTGCCCATAAGTACAAGCCTGCTGGAGAGGAACTAAAATGAGTACAAAGCTAGATATCCTTATTTTCGGTGCTCATGCCGACGATGCGGAGATCGGTATGGCTGGAACGATCATCAAGCACACCTCTGCCGGCCTTCGAGTCGGCATCTGTGACCTAACATATGCAGAAATGTCTTCCAATGGTACGGTCGAGCTGCGTCAACAAGAAGCCGCTGCGGCAGCTGATGTGCTGGGCCTGTCCTACCGCAGTAATCTCGGCTTACCGGATCGTGGACTGGAGCGCAACGCCGAACAGCTGGCAGCGATTACAGCAGAAATTCGCCGCTGTGCTCCACGTATCGTATTTGCACCCTACTGGGAAGACCGTCATCCTGATCACACATGGTGCAGCCGCTTAGTCGAAGAGGCGGTATTTAATGCCAAACTACGCCGCTACATGCCAGAACTCGCGCCCGTACAAGTAGAGCAAGTATATTATTACTTCATCAACGACACCGCACCTGCAAGCGTGCTCGTCGATGTAACCGCTCAATACGAACGCAAAGTCGCTGCTTTATCCTGCTACGCATCCCAATTCGGCCTAGCACCCGGCAACGACGCAGTCGCTACACCACTAACCCAGGGCTACGTCGACCGCGTCCGCTACCGTGACGCCATCGCCGGCCAACGCAACCTCATCCCCTACGCCGAAGGCTTCGTCACCAAGACCCCTTTCGTAGCGGAGATGTTGTTATAAAGATGCTTAGTACAAACACGAAGTGAAAACAAAATAGCAGCGATGCTGCGCTAAATCTGTAAAGTAATAAATTGATCCACAAAAGTAATTAGAATGCTATCCAGCCAGGTCTCCTTAGGGAATTATTATTCCGCTCCTACATCTTCATGATGCAAGTATTGTAGAGGATTTTGGGGTTTAGTTCCTTTTAAAAGGATCGACTGGCATAAAAGCAATTAGTGCACATAAGAAGTGAATATGTGTATAGAAGGATTTTTATAGAAACGTTGCTATATAAACATGATGTATATGTATATGTATATGTATATGTATATGTGTATGGGTGCACGTCAAATTTGTATGTAAGCAGTACAGAACGGAGGGAAGGAAATAAGGGAAAAGGACGATTTTGGAGGGGCGGGAATCTTCATTCCTTCCTAATCTAAAAGATTCCCGCGGCTCCACTGAGTCCGTTCCCTTATTCCTTGCCAGAGTGGTGTACGCTTTATCAAGCAATCTGCAAGCAAGACCACATGCTTTAAAGTAAATTATCAAACAATCTTTTTCAAACCATAATAAAACGCATTTGATCGAATGAAATGCAATATAAACGTACTATAAATGCAAATGCACGATAGCATCTCATAAAAAGCACCATCCCAGCACCACATGGAAAACAATACCCACACTCAAAATGAAAGGGAGATTGCCCTTATGGACACGATGCTTAAAATAGGCATCACTTGTTATCCTTCACTTGGCGGATCGGGCGTCGTGGCTACCGAACTTGGCAAGCTGCTTGCTGAAAAAGGGCATGAAGTTCACTTTATTTCGCATAGCGTACCTTTTCGCCTGGGAACTTTTCATAAAAATATTTTTTACCACGAAGTGGAAGTCAATGACTATTATGTCTTTAAATATCCACCGTATGACCTGACACTTGCCAACAAAATGGCACAGGTTGCCAAAATGCAGCAACTGGACGTACTGCATGTCCATTATGCGGTTCCGCACGCAGTCTGCGCTTTTCTGGCGAAGCAGATGGTCGGGGAGCATCTGAAAGTCGTCACCACATTGCACGGCACCGATATTACCGTGCTCGCTCAAGATGAATCGCTTAAAGATCTGATTCGCCTGGCAATCAACGAAAGTGATGCGGTTACTGCCGTATCACGCGATTTGATTCGGGAGACACGCGAGTTGCTAGATATTACACGCGATATTGACCTGACGTATAATTTTGTCGACAAGCGTGTGTATTATCCACGCGAAATTCAGCAACTTTGTGATGATTTTGGATTTGGCGATGATCGGATCATTATGCATATTTCCAATTTCCGTCCAGTCAAGCGTGTGGGCGATGTGGTCGAAGCATTTGCTCGTATTAACAGTGAAGTGCCATCCCGACTTGTGTTTGTGGGGGAAGGGCCAGATTTGCCCAAAATACAGTGGCGCATTCAGGAACTTGGCTTGACGGAACGCGTACATTTTCTCGGTAAACAGGATGATATTCCACAGGTGATCTCGATGGCGGATATTCTTATGTTACCATCGGAAAAAGAAAGCTTCGGTCTGGTTGCGCTTGAAGCGATGGCATGTGGAGTACCGACGATTGGCTCGCGTACAGGAGGGATTCCAGAGCTAATCGTACATGGTGAAACAGGCTATCTGTCATCGATTGGCGATACCGAGGATATGGCGCAACATGCGATTCAGCTACTGACCAATCCAGCGCTGATGGAGCAAATGCGTCAAAATTGCATCACACGTGCCACGCAGGAGTTTGGCAATGATACGATGATGGAAAAGTACGAACAAATTTACTACCGGGTGCTGGGACGGCCGATGCCAACCCCTTCACCGGTGCGGGGTTGAGTAGACGATATGATGCAATGGAAATGGGTGGAAGCGCACACGGCGGAACGGGGCATGTCCCTGCTCCGCCGTCTCGCTGACCACGGATATGAAGGTTATTTTGTCGGTGGCTGTGTACGCGATGAGTTGATGGGTAGACCGATTAACGATATGGACATCGCCACTAACGCAACGCCAGAACAGGTGCTGGAGCTGTTTGAGCATACCGTTCCAACCGGTATAGCTCATGGTACGGTGACGGTCATTTTAGAGGGCGAGCATTTTGAATTGACGACATATCGTACAGAAGGACAGTATGTCGATCATCGTCGTCCCGAGCAGGTCGAATTTGTTAGCGATCTGTACGAAGATTTGCGTCGGCGCGATTTTACGATGAATGCGATTGCACGTGGACTGGATGGCGAGTATGTCGATCCGTTTCATGGACGAGACGATTTGCAAAAGGGTATCATTCGCTGTGTCGGTGTACCGGGCGAGCGCTTTGATGAAGATGCGTTGCGGATGGTGCGCGGTTTGCGTTTTGCATCGGTATTTGATTTTGAATTGGAAGCAGACACATGGGCGGCACTGGTGGAGCGGCGCGAGCTGATCCGCTATATTGCAACCGAGCGTATTCGCGTGGAAATGGAGAAAATGATCGCTGGACCGCATCCGGTGAAAGGTATTCATTTGCTTCAGAAGAGTGAACTGGTCGGTTCGATGAAAGTACATGTACCTTGTCCTGTAGCAAGACCAGAACTACTGGAGCGTCTCGAAAGGGTAGCAGGCGAACCGTGGGTGCTGCGCTGGACGCTCATTATGCTGGCGCTTGGTTTTAATGATGAGGCAGCACGGCAGGCGCTCAAACAATGGACATTTTCCAATGCGGCTGTCGATCGTGTCGTTCGCTTATTACGTTTGCACCAGCAGCTGCTAACTGTGGCTATTACAGACACCACAGATACAAATAACGATCAGCAAATCAATGATGATGAGCAGACCAACAGGAACAACGGTCAGCAGACTAACAACGATATGCAGACCGACAGCAACAGCGCGCGGTTGACGTTAATCTCGGGTGTAATCCACTATGGACAGGATACGGCAGCACTCTGGCGCCAGCTGTATCCTGCTTTGCCGGAACAGGATCGTACACATGTGCTTCGTCAACTGTATGAACAAGCGCCTGCATGGATCGATCAAATGTATGCGTACAGTCTGGCGGATCTGTGTGTGAACGGTCAGGACGTGTTGTCTGCACTGGATACACGTGGAGGTCCGTGGCTGGGCAAGCTGATGCAGCAGCTCTTGCTGGCGGTGGCAAGTGGACAATTAAGTAATGAGCGTCATACGGTGCTGCAATATGCACGTACACATGCGGAGACAGGAGGGGAGACAGATGCGTGATGAACAATTGCTGGAGCTATTGACCGAGCGCCCAGGCGAGTACATTTCCGGTGAGGAAATTAGCCGCCGTCTGTCTGTGAGCCGTACTGCGGTATGGAAGGGCATTAATCGGTTGAAGGAGCAAGGGTATGAGTTCGATTCGGTTACACGCCGCGGCTATCGAATCGTGCGCTTTCCCGATCGATTTGACGGAGTATCGCTTCGTTTACAACTGAGTAAGCTCACCTCATGGGGACAACCGCTGCATCTGCTGGACACGATTGGTTCTACGCAGGATAAGGCGCGCGAGCTGGCGGAGAATGGAGCACCGGAAGGAACGCTGGTCATTGCGGAGCAGCAAACGGCTGGACGCGGTCGTCAGGGCAGAACGTTTCATTCACCTGCCGGCCGCGGCGTATGGATGACGATTGTATTGCGACCCCAGCAACCTTTACAATATACATCGCAGTTAACATTACTTGCCGCCGTAGCTATTTGCCGGGCGCTGCGCAGTGTGAGCGGACTGGATATCGGTATCAAATGGCCGAATGATCTGTTGATCGGAAGTCGCAAAGTATGCGGTATTCTGGTAGAATCAGCTGCCGAAGACGGTCGTGTACGTTATGCACTGGGCGGATTCGGGATTGATGTGAATGTGGCATTGGACGATCTGCCAGAGGAAGTAAGGCCGCTGGCGACTTCGTTACGGATTGAACGCGGCGAGCCGGTTGATCGTACAGCGGTTGTTGCTGCTGTGATCAGTGAGCTGGAATCGCTGTATAGTCTGTACAATCGCGAAGGTTTTGCTCCAATTGCAGCGTTGTGGGAAGCTTCAGCGCTGGCGATCGGGAAAGCGGTCACGGTAAAAACAGTCCAAAGCACGATGGTAGGTATTGCCCGGGGACTCGGTGAAAACGGTGAGCTGCTATTGGAGCAGCCGGATGGCAGTATTGTTCCTGTATACTCAGGCGAAGTTGGTTTTTAAATGGAATTATACATTTTATGTAGCAGTCTAATTAACTTTTGTGTTTAATTTAGGACGAATTACGAATTACGAATTACGAATTACGAATTACGAATTACGAATTACGAATAGCGAATAGCGAAAAATGAACAACCTACTTGGTAAGCTGACTGTGCAGAAGCAGGAAGGGTCAGATGATTCAGAAAATCCAGTGATTGCAAGTACAGCAACAGAAGGTAAAAGTACAAAGTACGATAAATAACGATGACAAGTTTTGCATTTTAAAGGGCGTATTGTGATTTCTAACTAATGAACTAAGCAGGTTGCTGTACAGTCGTGTAGTCGATAACAGAGCGCTACAGGTACAGCAGCCTGTTTGAGCGTAAGTAGCTACATTCTGCTCGTTCATTTGCTCATTAATATCGGACAATTCCGAGTGATTCAATGGGTTATTCACACTATTCGTAAACAGCTATATTTTTTATGGCAAAATGAGTGTAATTTTGAATACACTCTGCTATACTATGCTGGAAGACGGTATCGGCATGACCGAGCCGTACTTTATCATGTTATATTGGTGTGAGCTGGCAGGCAAGCACCGTTCGACTGAATATGTTACGACGCCTGGCAGATGATGGAATAGACCGTATGAACGGCTCATATTCGCAATCTGACCGTAATGGGCGAACAGCAACCTATGCAGCATAGACGCAGACAAGAGAACGGCATCCTCTGGAGCCGAATCCTCCCTATCTGCTACGCATGATCATAGGCGACAGAGAGCAGTCTGCGACTCCTCTCGCTGATATGTAGATCCAGTCCGACTATGCTGGACAGGCTGGAGTGTGAACTCCATACGTCCGGTAACCCTGCCCTACCTAATAATGATTCGTATCGACCACAAGATACGCTGATGAAGCGAGGTGTTGGCACCATTCAATTCTGCTCTGAGCCGTTACAGGACCGAGACAGGAGAGATGATCGCAAAGTGACTCTTTTTTGGACTCTGGACCTTTTTCGTATGAGACGAAAAGGTTTTTTATTTTGTCCAAAAACAATATTGAATACAAAGGAGCTTGATGTCACATGGCAGCCAAAACGCCGCTGAATATTGTCAAAATGAAAAAAATGAAATCTGAGCGCAATCCGCTCACAATGGTAACCGCGTATGATTATCCGACAGCACGTCTGGCTGAAGAAGCTGGTATCGATATGCTGCTGATCGGGGATTCACTTGGCAATGTTGTGCTGGGCTATGATTCCACCATTCCGGTTACGGTCGACGATATCGTGTACCATTCCCGCGCTGTTGCGCGTGGTGCCCAATCGACTTTTATTGTCGCGGATTTGCCTTTTATGACCTATCACGGAAGTCTGGACGAGACACTGCGTACAGTGAAGCGCATTATGCAGGAAGGACATGCACATGCGGTGAAGCTGGAAGGTGGCGCTGAAATTGCCGATACGGTAGCTGCGATTACACGTGCAGGTGTACCTGTACTGGCGCATATCGGTCTGACACCACAGTCGGTGCATCAGATTGGCGGTTATCGCATTCAGGGCAAAGATCAGCAGGATGCACAGCGTTTGCTGGATGATGCCAAAGCACTGGAAGCAGCTGGCGCATTTGGCGTCGTGTTGGAGCTAGTAACCGAAGATACCGCTGCGCGCATTACCGGAGAGCTGTCCATTCCAACGATCGGCATCGGAGCTGGTCGCGGCTGTGACGGTCAGGTACTCGTATTCCATGATGTGGTTCAATATACCGATAATTATCGTGAGAAACGATTTGTAAAAACATACGCCGACATCGGTACAACGATTCGCACGGCGTTAGAACAATATGTAAATGAAGTGAAGACACGCGCCTTTCCAGCGGAGCAGCACGTATTTAATCCGGATGAAAAAGCACTCGATTCACTGTATGGACAACAACGGAAGGTGGAGAATTTATCGTGAAGGTCGCACGCAACATTGCTGAAGTCAGACAATGGATCAAACAGCTTCGTCAGCAGCACAGTCAAGCTGGAGGGGAGGCAACGGTTGGTCTGGTGCCAACGATGGGCTTTTTGCATGACGGTCATGCGAGCCTGATGCGCCGCGCCAAGCAGACGAGCGATATCGTAGTCATTAGCATTTTCGTCAATCCGATTCAATTTGGACCGAACGAAGACTTTGAACGCTATCCACGTGATGAACAGCGCGACTTGGCACTGGCCGAGCGCGAAGGGGTCGATATCGTATTTATGCCAGCGGTCGAAGATATGTATCCCACTCCAACGAAAACACATGTGACGGTCGCGGAGCTGACCGATACACTATGCGGCGCTTCACGTCCGGGTCACTTTGACGGTGTATCTACTGTTGTGACGAAGCTGTTCAATATTGTAAAGCCAGACGCTGCCTTTTTTGGCGCAAAAGATGCACAGCAGGTCGCGGTCATTAAGCAAATGGTGATCGATTTGAATATGGATATCGACATTGTCGCTTGCCCGATCGTGCGTGAAGCAGACGGACTGGCATTAAGCTCGCGTAATGTGTACCTGTCCGCTGAAGAACGTTCGCAAGCGCTTGTGTTATCTCGGTCTTTGGAAATGGTCAAGCAGCGCATGATGGAGCAGCCGGCACTCACTGCGGGTGATGTACGCAATATGCTGCGCACTGAGATCGGTACTTCATCGATTGCAATTATTGATTATGCGGAGATCATGACGTTCCCGCAATTGGAGTCGCTCGAAGACGATGTGGTACTACGCGAACTTTCATCCGAAGTGATCGTAGCGCTGGCTGTGAAATTTGGTAAAACGCGCCTGATCGACAATACGATCTTCGAGCCATCGCTGACGCCGCAGACCGTTGTACATGCCTGATTATCGATGGTCGTAGCGAGATGCGAAATGGATTTTAAGGCATAATCGATACGCTGGAATGAGCATCTACAATGCTAATGTATGGAGCAGATGGAATGTTAATAACTACACGAAATTGGAATGCGTACAGGCACGGGTAGTAAATAAATGCAATAAGGATCATATAAAAGAAAGGGGTTGCCCTGCATGTTTAGAACGATGATGAAATCGAAAATTCACCGCGCGACGGTAACCGAAGCTAACCTGAACTACGTAGGTAGCATTACGATCGACGAGGATCTGATGGATGCCGCTGATCTGCTGGAAAATGAGAAAGTGCAGATCGTCAACAATAACAATGGCGCTCGTCTGGAAACATATGTGATTACAGGCCCACGCGGAAGCGGTGTGATCTGCCTGAACGGAGCTGCGGCTCGGCTCGTACAGCCAGGGGATAACGTCATTATTATCTCGTATGCGGTACTGGACAATGCGGAAGCAAAAGAACATCGTCCAACGGTTGTGTTTGTAGATGATGCGAATAAAGTCGTGATGGAAGCGCACAAGGAAGTTCACGCAACGATTGTGTAAACGAACGTTAGATTAAGATGATCAGTACGAATGAACCTGTATTATCTTATATAGAGTTTATTCCAATTATTTACATCTATTGCACAATATGTACAACGTTAATTAGCTTGAAATCATTAAACGGATTGCCTGTCTTCAGGACGAGCAATCCGTTTAGTTTTGTACTTTTGTTTGATCATTATAGTGATTTAATAAACCTCATAATGAATGAGTGACTAAAAATCATCCTCGATCATCTTTTCAATATCAACCACATTCATATCCTCAGGCTTCAAACGCATCAATTGCTTAAAGGCGTAGTCAAATTCATCAGTAAAGGTAATTAATTTGGTGGCATCAAAACCGTTACGATGACGGCCACGAAGCAGAAGTTGCTTTTTAGCCATGCGAAATTGCGAGCTTTTCGTATAACGGTGTTTACATGTATAAACTGCTTTGTACATTTTATAAAATAACGATTCAGAGTCGGAATCGGTTTCTTTCAGATGACGCAAATGATCATACATCTCTGTCGCATACATAGGTTGCGTTTTCAAATCATTTTGCCACATCGCTATTGGAATTAGTTTCTGTTTGAGCTTCTTTAACTCTAACGCTTCATTAGCATCTAACGGTTCTTCATACTTATTATTCTCGTCTAGTACAGCCGCTGTGTAAAACAATACAGTCGCGTCTTGTAATGAAGTACGCAGAAAAGAGCGTAATGCAAATTCCGCAATGAAAATAACGATCAAATATAGGGCGGGACGCCCATCTTTGGCATATTCCAAATCCAGTATTCCCCGTTCAAAAGCAGCGACCTCATCGTTCTCCTCATAAAGAGGTTCATTTTCCATCTGATAATTCACATCATTAAAAGGTAATCTGCCTGAGTGTGCTTCTGGAATTAAATTATGTAAAAGTAATTGTCGAATATCAGCACTATTCACCATTGTAAACAAAGCTGCTAAGCTGATGAGTGCTTTTTGCTTCCCTTTTCCTTCAGTAGTCGTATACGGCTCGGTGTGCAATCCAGCTTGTATAAAACGTGTGACTGCATATTCAATATAAGCGGTATTTAGCTCGGCTTCAAACGCATCTAGCTCTACTTCTACATCCAACGGTTCGCTGGAAGGAATTGTACGAAGAAGACTGTTAAACAATAACGCCTGTTGCTGAAGTCGATTGCGTCTATCATTTTCAGCAATATCGTTCGGATGGGGTTGAGTCCATCGTTTGGAATGGATGGAGCCTTTAAACATGCGCATGCTTGCACCATAGCGATGACTATATGGATTCCAGGCAGCCTCGTTCCACTGGGAGTCTACATGCTCGCTAGCAAGACCTGGATGGAATTCAAGCGCAAATGAACCAAACAGATCATGAATAATGGTACGTTTATTATTTAAAGTTAAGGAGGAGGCAAAAGGCGGCAAGCGATTCCAGATCGATTGATCAGAGCTTTGCAGCAAGATGAGTGGATTCTCAAAACATTGTAGCCATGCCTCTGGTTCACAAAAAGAAACCTTCTCCAACAGTTCACCTAGCGTATGACCCAGAATCGTATGATCATAATACATCGCCATAAGTTGTTGCTCTCGGACGGTTAAACGCGAGCGTTCCACAATGCATTGCCGTAACGCATAGCGTTTGATTGCTTGTTCTGTCTGTTCAATGTCTAGTTCCAAAAATACACACGCATTTCGCAACAAATGACCTGTATCGATGGCTGACATCATATGATCAACCGTCCACCCTTCATGAATGAACCGAAAATCAAATTCAAATCCGCATGTCCAGCGAATGAAACGTCTTAACGATTTAGGTTTCCCCATAATAAGTTGTCTCCTCTTTCTGATATTGAGCTTTTATTTACCAATAGGATGATCTATAAATGTGAACAAAATATAAAAAATACACTACATAGAATAGCTGGGATTTTGAAAAAAGTGTCCAAATTGTGAACCAGAAAATAAAATCGCTTATTTTATGCGCTAAAAAGCTCCATTCACCTCTTTTCAGAAGCAAGTTGTTTGAGCAAGAGATGCTTTAACAGGTAGTTACAATAGGCACAAGCCATTGCGATGGTCATCATCGTGACGATCGTCATGATGATCTGGAGTATAGTCTGTGGGTAAAAATTACTTCTTATTCTAAGATAAGAAATGATAAGAAGTAAATACAGAAACAAGGAGGTTGTAAGCCGAAAAGTATGGAACTGGGAGAAAACATTAGGCGCATTCGAGAAACAAAGGGCTGGACACAGGAACAATTAGCCGAAAAAGCGGAGCTTGACATTTCGTATCTTGGGCAGATTGAGCGTGGGCTAAGAACATCGCCCGGCTTGAAGATTGTTAAGAAACTGGCATACGCATTAGAAGTCGAACTGGGATACTTGCTCGATAGCCAATGTAAGGACAAGCAACTAGATGAAGCTGGAAACATAGACAATATTCCAGAATGGATGGCAGAGGAGTTGAAACGGTGTCCACTTACCGAACAAACGATTTACGCTCAAATTTTTCAATTGATCCAAAAGTTGATGGAGTATAGGCGTAAATGAATGAACTTTTGTAGCGATATTTAACGTGTTGCTATGAAAAGTACACTTTCGTAATCACGATGAGTCGCTGCGAAAGACAGAGAGTCAAATTCAGAAGGGCGGTTATAACATGAGTATCATTTTTGGGTTTTTATTAATCGGTTGTTTGTTGGCGCTGCCGGTAGGTTTGCTAAAACCGACACTCGTATTATGGTGGAGCAAAAGCATCGTAAAAACAAGGCGCAAAGTGCTTGCTATATATGGTATAGGCGTGCTGGCAAGTATGCTGCTCATCGGCATATTTGCACAGGAAACGGAACAGCGCACAAATGAAGCGGCACATGATCAAAAACCTGTAACACAACGTACCACTGACAACAACAAAACAACCGATGCTTCGGCAGGCCAAACGAAGGAAACGCAAACTGCTGTCACGGCAACTGACACGGACGCTAACCATCAGACCGCTGCTAAAGAGATGCAGCAGCCTACACAAACCGTTCCATCGACTACCGCTACGGAACCAGTAGAGAAACCAGCTGACGAAGCGTTCTCGCAGCCAGAGTGGAACAAAAGTGATCCTGATATGATGAGTAATGGCAATTTACAACTAGCAGTTTCCATGCTACAAGCGATGGAGCAGTTACCAAAAGGCACACATGCCGATGCAGAGCAAGTATTGAAAACACCGTGGAACTATTATGGCAAAGCACTCACATTTACAGGACAGGTAGCTGTAGTTGAAGATTATCCACCTAGCAGTGATACCGCTCAAATGGGTATACAATCCGATATTGTTATAGAATCGACAGACGGTACGATCGTTGAGTTTTTTTCACTCGTTCCTAGCGGTTCCATCAAAGTGGGCGACCAGACCACTATAACCGGTTATCCAATCGGGCGGACAGAAGTGGAGAACAGATTGGGCGGTAATTTTACACATTTGATGGTCGTGACGAAAAAATTATAAATATATAGTTATCTGAAGTGTAAGTTTATACAGTAATAGCTAGCAAATATTACGTCCCATCAGATATTTTGATCGGCTGTTCTAAATCATCTGATGGGAAACAGTTCAATGAAAATATTTTATGTAGCTTTATTTATAATAATAGTTAAAATGGAGTAAACAACTTAATTAGGTAAAAATTGTGTTCTTTCCTTGATTGGAATGTTAGAACTAGGGCTATTTACTACGTTATTGCAGGAGTTGCCATGAACGAGAATGAACTGATTATTGCATTGTTATCTGTTATGGAAAAAGATGATGTAACAAAACGATATTTTAGCAGTAATATCGACTGGTTGGAAGATCGTAAACAGCGTTGGAAAGATCACTACATACGTGTTGGTGTAATTGGGGTTACAAGTAGCGGTAAGTCGACTTTGCTTAATGCATTGATGGGTGAGTCACTCCTACCTACAGCAGTTAGACCAAGTTCAGGTATATTGGTGACGTGTAAAAAAGGTACGGTTAATGAAGCGAATGTATATTTTCAAAATGGAAATGTCGAACGACTCGCTGGTGCTGAATTAGCACAAATGTTAGAAACATTCGCCGATGAAAAGCATAATGGGAATAATAACAAGGCAGTGAGAATGGTGGAGCTACAAGCTGCTCAATTTCAACTTGATTCGGTTATCGAATTGATTGATAGCCCAGGGTTGGATGCGTATGGTTTGGAACATCATGAGATGTTAACGATGGAAACATTATTACCTATGATCGATATTTGCCTATTTGTCGTAACGCTAAAGGCGAATTCAGACGAATCGACTTATCGAATTGTAAAAGCGGTTCGTGATCACGATAAACCGCTAATTATTGTACAAAATATGCTTGATTCAGTAGAACCGAAGCAAGGTAGGCATGGAATAATTCATAAAACACGCGAAGAAGTCGCTATGGAACATAAAAACCGCTTGCAAAATATCATTGCTCAGGTTGAAGAGGGACTAGAAAATAAAATAAGTATTGTTCAAGTTTCAGCCAAACAGGCATTGATGGCAAAGCAATTCCCCACTGATAAGGAAAAGTATAAATCCTCTCAATTTGATCAACTGATCCATTCATTTCAAGAGGAAGTGAATCGACTACGACCTGATATCTTGAAACAAAGAATGCTTCAACTCAAACGGCATATTGCAGAAATAATATATGATGACGATGAACGGCAAATCGGATTACAACAAGCAACTCTAAATTTGAAAAAACAATACGAGCGCTTCGCAATCTATGAACGGCAAGAAGAAAAACTTTCATTAAATTACATGGAAACTTGTGAATTGTTAGCTAGTACGATTCAACAAGTAAGAGAAAAATTTAATCGAACAATTATGGATATCGGTAAGTTAGGTCAAAAGCAAGTACATGAAGCGAATCAACAGCTTCAATTATTAAAAGAACATATTGATCATGTTGAACAGCAGTTGATTCAAATTAGTAGAAGCAATGATAAGCAAATAACAAAATTGAATCAACAATTAAATATTAATGAAAACGATTATAAAAATGAATTGTTGTTAAGTAACTTACGCATATCGACACCATCTATAGTGAATAAAAAAATTGTTCAGGAGACGTACCAAGCTGAAAAAAAAGGTGCGGTGAACAAAGTTTTTCGCTGGTTCGGAAGCAAATTTGGAAAAAATCAATGGGGGTATGAGCAGCAAGAACGTGACATTGAAGTCATTGATCATATGATGCTTCGTCGGCAATTACTGATGACTCGAAACCAGGTTACCCAATCATTCTCTTCGTTTCGAGATCAATGGATGCGGCAAATGACAGTGAAATTAAAAAAAGTTGAGCAAGAAATTAAGCGGCGCAAAAAGATTCTTGATTCAGATGCGTTGTCAGTTGAAGAGACACAACATATCCAATCGGTTATGTATAATCTTCGGACGCTACTAGAGCGAGAAAATCAACTACAGAAAGTGAAAGTCAGCAAAAGAGAAAAAGCTATTCAACAATCTGAGCAGAAGCCGATCATACAGGATCATTCCATACATGAATCGGATGATCAGAAGTCTGCCACAGAAAAGCGCACTGTAATCCCTATCGATTCTGCGACGTTTACTTTATATACACTTAGCCAGCAGATGATAATAAATAGCTTTTCTCTCGCATTTGATTTTACACAGCGTCATACAACAGCGAACGATGTTGCATTCCGCATTTCTGTAATTTGGGGTTGGGATGAGACAAGTTTAATTCATTTTTGTACGCGGTTTCTCCAGCGATCTATACATGCAGATCAACTGGAGCTATTCGCTACGAATCATGGATTGCTGAATATTGTGCATGATCATCATCACTATATTGTGGTGAACGAAACCAGATTAACTAGTCATGATGAAAAGCGTTTGTTTAGTTTATTAAACGAACAACCTTATATGATTTATATGTTGGTCAATACGATTCAACAGGGAGCTGCGATCAAGCAACTTAAAGAAAGCTTGGTGTATACCAATCCATTGACGGAACAATCAGTCATTCACTGGGTTAGCCAGTCATTTACCGAATTTATAGAAGGTAACAATATAGAAGAGGGACTGCAAAGTCTTATAGAGATTAGCAAAGAAGGACCGTCTGGTATCCAGGGATTATATTTGCTTAATGATCGTAACCCGATCTATTCGTTATTGCTTGCGGAATTATCTTTGCATAAGCAGCGCACGATTGATGTCGAATCCCAGATTCAAGCTACTTTACAACGTACATTTGCCCATCTGGTTAGAGAAAAATCTGTCTGGAAACATTGTGCAGACTTGATTAGAGCTTATCCCAAATAAAGGAGAAGATAGAGTATGAGTGATTCAATTTTAATTGAAGTTGATGAGATGTCACGTCAGATTATGGAAGAATTGCAATCGCGTATAGAGGCTGGAAATTATCAATCTTTTACACAAATAAAAACAGATATTGTTACTCCAATAGAGTCGATACAGCGGACATTGAAGCAACACGCCCAATCCAATCAGCGCAGTAATGAAGATATTAAGGAACAAATTGATCTGCTGCAACATCACCTTAGCCAATTGCAACGCTACATTGGTGATATCGCACCTTCTATACATGCGGAAGTACAAGCGGCGACTACGCAGTGGCAGACATTAGTTACTCCGTTGAATGAACGCATCCATACCATCTTAACGACCATTGATCAGCTTATAGCACAAGTAGCGCCTATACCTTCATTAACAATGACCGTTCAGGAATTACAAAATCAATCTCATCACCTGGATATGCAGTTGACTCAGCAATCTGAACAGATGTCACAATTGATAATACTTTTGCATGAACAGCAACAACAACAATTGGCTGCACAGCAACTTTTATTGGAAAAGATTACAAAAGTGGAAGCAGATATCGCATGGAATGGTCGTTCCTTATTTAAAAAATGGTTTGGTGGAAGGAAGAGATACATATGAATATGGAGTCGTTAAAAAAAATTGCTCTGCAATCTGAATTGATTCATTTAGCGGATACATACATCCCTTATGCAAATGGGGAGGGTAGCAATCAAAAACATAAAGATGTATGGGAAAGCAAACTACATCATTTAGAAGATGGAGAATTTCTTATTCCCGTATTAGGTATTCAAGGAACAGGTAAAAGCAGTTTGCTTAATGCTTTATTTATGAATGATATTGTTTTGCCTGTAGATGCGGATGAGACGACATGTATTCCGGTGGAAATTAGATATGGACGGCATAACGATGGAGAAGTTCATGTTCATTTTGAAGGCAAAGACACGATCGAGCGTTTTTACGATAAATCTCGAATGGAACAATTTGTTCATCAGCGTTTCAATCCGGGCAATGAGAAACAAGTATCTCATATCGTCGTTTACAAAGATGATGAGTTATTGAGAAATCAAATTGTTTTTGTCGATTTGCCAGGTGTCGGAAGCATGACCGTTCGTAATGTGGAGCTTACGATGAACTATATTAAAAAATTGTCAGCGGCAATCTTTTTATTACGTACTGTTCCTCCTATCACGCGATCTGAACGCATGTTTCTCAAGCAAGCTTGGGCGAGCTTGTCCAGTGCCTGGTTTATTCAAAATCGCTGGAATGATGAGAGCGAGCAAGAAGCAGCTGACGGTGAAGAACACAATATGGAAATTATTCAAGACATTGCGGCGCAAACCAATATAAAAGCTCCTGAACGTATTCGTATTATTAACATTTATCAAGGGCTAAATGCCAAGTTACAACAAGATACGGTAGCCTATCAAACTTCAGGTATGCAGGAATTTCGGTCTATGCTGGAAGAAATTACAGCTAATTGGAAAATGCTTCTGATTGAACAATGTAAAGAGCAACTTCGCTATCTTCTTGTAGCGATTCACGACAAAGTAATACAACGTCAGCAAGAATTACGTTTAAGTACAGCAGAGCTTCGCGACAAATATGCAGCGGAAGAACAAGAGTTTTATGAGGCTACACGCCGCAATAAGAATCGAATTGATGGTTTTAGCAGAAAGATGGATGATCATCGTATATTAATGAGTGAGTACGCACAGACGATTAGTCAACAGCAAACCGAAAATCTCCGTAGTGAAATGCGGCGGGTCATTGGAGGAGGCGTAGTAGACGGGCAGCTGTTGAATCGTGCTTTTGTGGAGATAAGAGACTCTTTAATGATGAGTGTAATGGAAGATTTTTCTTTGAAGTTAGATGAGATCCAGCAAGAAATAGCTGTTTTAATTGAAAATTTGGAGATTCAAAAGTTTGATGAAAAGTTTGATCAAAGTAGCAACTTTCATAAAAGTGAAGCTTTAAAATTTGAAAAAGCAATACCCCTCACTACGTCAATTGGTGGTAGTTTAATAGGATTACACATTGGAGCGAAAGTCGGTACTCTAGTAGCAGGACCTATAGGAACTGTAATTGGTGGAGTTGCTGGAGCTAGCATCGCGCTTCTTTTTTCTTTTTTAGGTATTCAAGCAAAGAAAAAAGTTGTGGAATTCCGACAAAAGCTTACGCTTCAAGATTTGGAGCAACCCTTACGCGATTTTCGGCATATGCTCCAAACTCATCTGGAAACGTCATGTGACACGTTGTTTAAGCGGTTAGATCAAGAATTACGTCAATTTAAAAAGATTCAAGATGAACTATTCCGCAATGACAGGAATATGCACGATGAGGTGCTACAAAAGAGTGAAGCTGAGAATGAACAATATCGCAAGCAATTGGAACAGGATTTATCGTATATCCATCATCTGGAGGGACAACTTATATGATCGTTTCGGATAGAATACATGCACGGATGCACACGATTCGTACCCTTGCTGAACGTCTGGATTATGAACCTATTCAAATTTTAGTTCGTTTTTTGTCTGAACGCATCGCTTCTCCTGAAAGTTATGTCGTGATGTTAGGAGAAACAAGTAGCGGCAAAACAACGTTAATTAATGGTCTTTTGGGACAGGAATTACTTAAAACGAGTGCCCGACCAACAACAGGTACAATCGTAGAGCTGATGAATAATCATGATGATACACTTCAATTAGAACATGAAACGTATTATGCGATTAATAAAGATGCCACTATTGAACCTCTTGTAAAAGATACTTTTGCAGAACTTGTCATTGAGCCGGATGATGAATTGTCACGTTTACGGATCGTTGTACCTGCGTTCCCTTATTCATTGCAACATATGCATCTATTTGATACACCTGGTTATGGAAGCATAGTAGAACATCACGAAGTCGTTTTAAAAGAATTTGTTCCTAACAGCGATGTTATTATTTACGTTATTTCTTATCGTGTTGGGTTTAAACAGAATGATCATGACTTTTTGCAATATATCGGTGAGCTGATTCATGCTGATACAGAGGTTGTACTTGTTGTTAACCGTGTTCCAGAAGGTGTATACAAAGATGATGCACGTATTCAAGAAATACGAAATTATGCGCAAGATTGTTTGCATCGAAAGTTGCTCATTCATATTGTACCTAGCAGCTATACAGAGGAACAACCGGTATTGCCTCATGCAACTGAATTATGGACCGATCTTCAACATATTTTACAGCGAGAAGAACGTCAAGAAGCTCTACAACGTGCATTTCTGGCATATGAAGACGATATTTTATTAGAAATGAAAGGGTATATTGAGCAACAAATTGCGTTGGAACAAACGTCTTCAGCAGAACAACAACAGGTGATCCAGGAACTACACCTTTTACTAAATACGGAAACCACAGCCATACAACGAATTAACGAAGTTTTCGATAAATTAGACAAACAGCTAGAGAAAATGTTTAACCATTCCATGCAAAGGATTCAAACTAACATTGAATCAGAATTGGAGGATGTGAATAAATGGGTAAGCAAAGACGAATGTGTTGGTTTTGTTCAAAATCATATGCTGCCTCATCAAGTCAAACTTGAAACAAATCAGATTGCGAATTGGATACAAGATGAATTGGAAAGTTTGGATGAGCAACTTCAATCTATGCTTAATACCGCAGTTGGAGAGTTTGAGCGGAAAATACAATTAAAATCGAGTACGTTTCAGCCACTATTTGAAAATATTAGCAATCGACTAGCGCATCGAGCAGCAGGAAACGGATTAAATATCTTTTTTAAGCAATTTGGCGGTGCAGGTGGAGCAGGTGCTGGAGTAGCCAATGCAGCAAAAAAAGGTTTGAAAACGGTAGGTAAGATGTTTAACAAAACGTTTTCGAGAGATACGCATAATGCGCTGGCTTCCCTTTTGAAAAAAATCGGAGCGACTTCAACTAAAACCATTGCGACTGCTGCTGCTGTAATTGTAGAAGGCATTTTTTATATTGTGGATTCTTTGAGCTGGCAATCTATATTAAAGAAACAAATTAGAAAAGCATTACAGACATGGAAAGAGAAAACTGTGGCTATCGTGCGTAAAGACCTGGTGGAGTTAAAACAATATAATGTAAACAATATACAAAATTACTTTGATCCATATCGGGAGATTGTACCTGTACAAGAATATAAGCGGAATATAAATGTGGATCAGTTGCAAGAAATACTTGTAGAAGTTGATGCCTGTTTAAATCAAAAAATTATAATAGGAGTGGGGAAAAGTGAATAATAACAGCCATCCTAATTCTAATGGAGCATTCCCACTATCCCAAAAGCGGCGTAATGGTAAAACGGTTGATGTCGTACCTATTTCTGATCAAAATATTACCGTTATTCAACATCAGGATAACGCTGCATGGAAGCAGGAAGCTGCTTTAAAAGTGTTAGATTCTATGCCTGCTTTGTTGAATTTGGCAAGTTCATTAATTGAAATTCGAAACACAGCTGTTCAAGCTGACGCTGCGGTAAAGTTAATTCGGGAACAGGGAGAGTTTTTGCAAAAACAAGCAGATGCTTTTGTACAATCGGAACTAGCAAGAAGTCAGTCATTCATAGCTAAAAGTGAGGCTGTTCAGCGTATATTAAAAGGCTTATATGAAGCATGTCAAACTCTTCAAATGGATGATCAGACCAAGCGAGAATATATCAAAGTCGTAGATGGCGCGATTCAAAGACTTTTTGCTGATCAAAAGAATCGGTATGAGTAATAATATGCTTGGCGATATTTATATGATTTGTGAGCTGATACGAAAACATAAATACGGGGAAGCGCAGATACGTATTCAACAAGAGCAAGAGCAGTTTAGACGGCTTGAGGTTTGCGAGCGTCATCGACAGATAGATACTTTGATTCAATCTATCTTACAAATTGATCGTCAAATCCATTTAATTACTCAGCAAATGGCTAACTTGGCTGAACATGATACGAAAGAATTATATGAGAGACTCACACAATTTTTGATTGAATTAAAGATGGAAAGAACAAGGTTGTTAGTTGAAAAAAGAAAGACTTCGAAAGTGAAGTATTTGTAATCTAATCGATCGTATAATTTCATGTATACACTGAAAAGAAAGCCATCTTCTGTTATACAGAAACTGGCTTTCTTTTATTGTAGTTCTAATTTGTTAGATCTATTTTGTTAGATCTATTTTGTTAGATCTATTTTGAATAGAATCAAATTATTTTTATATTGATCTTATTTTTCTCATGTAAACTTTGATTATCTTTGTTCCGTGTATTGATTGATTTAGTTTATATTACGCTTATCGTTCTTCATCCTCACACCTTAAACCGCCCAATCAACCCATTCAAACGCTCCGACAGCTCAGCCAGATGACTCGCAGAGTGATTCACATGCTCCATTGCCGCCTGTTGTTCTTCCGCACCTTCAGTAACCTGCTCGAAGCGATGGGCAGATTGGCGGGTGATACTTTCCATTTCATCGACAGAGGCGAGCATTTGCTGGGAAATGGCTGAGATTTCAGCAGAGGATTCTGATACATGGTGAAGTTGAGTTGCCACTTCGCTCAGACGATCATGAATATGTTCGAATGATTGGCCGGCATGTTGAACGACATGCATACCGGTATGAGCTTCCGTACGATTGGTTTCCATATGACGGTGCAGCTCGCTAATTTCGCGCTGCATGGCGGTTACGATCTCAGCGACAACGGCTGCGGAGGACTGTGATTGTCCCGCTAGCTTTTGCACCTCACCGGCTACAATAGAGAAGCCGCGCCCATGTTCGCCTGCACGAGCGGCTTCAATCGAAGCGTTCAATGCGAGCAAATTCGTTTGTCCGGCAATATCATTAATAAGCTTCAAAATATCTTCGATCCGATCGGAATGCTGCTGTAGCTGTCCGGTCGCTACGGCCATAAGGTCGGACGACTGCGTAATAGCTTCCATTTGCGATACGGCTTGTCCGATGGACTGTTTCCCTTGAACGCTTTGGGCCAGCGTGTCGCCGGAACGATCGGAGACGATCGTCACCGCCTCGGCAATTCGCTGCATACCTGCGCTTACTTCGTTCATGCCATGCTGCATTTCAATCGCATGCGCCGCCTGAGTTTGCGTATCTGCCGCCGTTTCATTGATATGGCCTGCAATCGTGCGGCTCGTAGTTGCTGTTACGCGAGATTGCTCGGAAAGTCCGACAGCTGACTGTTGCAGCTCGTGTGCGCTATCTCGAATACCGACGATCACGCCATGCGTATCGTTTACAAGTCTGCCAAATGCAGCGGACAATTGACCGATTTCATCTTTACTGGTATTGGTCATCTGAACGGTAAAGTCGCCTTCATTCACACGATGAATATCATCGGTTAATCGTTTGAGCGGACGAATTAAATAACGAGCTAACCCATACACAAGCACTATGCTGACAAGCAAAATAATGACCGAGACGATGATCGTCATCCGTTTGGAATGTTGCATCAGTTGATAAATATCGGTCGCATCCAGATCGGCACCGAGTACACCGATCGTTTGTCCGGCTGCATTTTTAATAGGAACAAAGGAAGTAATAATCGCGCCATACTGATCCTGACTCAAATCGCCTACAGCAGGCTTGCCGGTATCCATAACTTGCTGCATGGCAGGATATACTTTATCTTCAATCGTACCGAGTGGAGAGAAATCATCCTGGGACGCATCCTGTGGTGCACCGTCTACGATATATACGTATTGCTCTTTTCCATTTTGTTGTACGCGATTCAGCGTATAAATGTAACGAAAGCCGTTATCCTCGCGCAATTTGTTTAGTTGCTGACGTAGCTCGGTATAATACGTCGTCTCGTCACCTTCTTTTGCAGGAATTGCTGCATATTGTAGCGGATCAATCAGCGCGGTGGCACGTAGTGCAACTTGCTCGGCTTGTTTGCCAATCGATTGAATGACAAGCGAGTTGGATGATTGATACACGGTCATACCGACGATGACAATACCGATCACGATCAGACTGGAAAAAAATAAGATCATTCTTGCAAGCAAGCTATTCAATGGACTATCCCCTTCATGGTGTACACGCTTGATTAGGTTGTTACGTATAGCGATATAGTTCTTATTAATCAATGCATATAGGTATTTATACTTACTATAATGTAGTGGTGGAAGACTGTAAATCATTGCTTGCTGTCTTTGCGGAATTTGTTGTGCATGACGGTCTGTTTACACAAACCTACTGGAACAACCGTTCGATATAAGGTATACTTAAATTATTATAACGCCGAAGCAGGGTGATACTGTGCGAGCCGATTCGCGCCCGGTATCACCTTTTATTGTGGTTGATTTTCAAAACTGTAGTCTTCTGGTATGCTGGTAGTTGACGATTTTTAGATCAGTGCAGAAGGGCTACTGAGAAAGGATTTAGACATCCATGAAATTTGCTGTACTGGATTTTGAAACAACAGGGACCCAGGCAACGGATGATATTATCCAGGTGGGCCTTGCTATTATAGATCATGATATGACGGTCAGCGAAGTATACAGCTCGATGGTCAAGCCGGGGTGCAAAATCCCGGCATTTATTACTGGACTTACAGGTATTAGCGATGCGGACGTTAAGGACGCTCCTGAGCTTGATGATGTGATGCTGGACATGATTCCGCTGCTGGAGGATGCTGTGCTGGTCGGACATAATGTCGGCTTTGATCTCGGATTTCTGCAACGCGCGCTTGATCGTACCGGCTATTTGCCGTTTACAGGCAGAGTGCTAGATACGATGGACTTGTTGCGCATTTTCTTCCCGAATTTGCCAAGCTACCAGCTCAGTATGGTGAGCAGTTCGCTTGGTTTTCAGCATGATCGTCCCCATCAGGCGGACAGTGATGCACTCGCAACCGCTTATGTATTTTTAAAATGTCTTGAAGAGCTGGATGGGCTGCCATTAATTACGGTGCAGCGATTATCCGAGTTGTTTGATAATCAGGATAGCGATCTGGGCTGGTATTTTGACGGGGTACGGATGCAGCGTGAAGCACAGCCTGTACAGGATTTGGACAGTCACCGTTTTTATCGTCAGCTGGCGCTGAAGGTAGGCGACTGGATCGATATTCCGTCCGCCGCCGATGAACGCGGTAATATGCCGCTGGAAGATACATCGTTTGAACAATTTATCGAGCAGGTGAAAGACAATCTGCGTCATTTATTACCAGATTATGAGGAGCGTACAGCGCAAAACCATATGTTTGATGAGGTTATTCGGGCGCTGACGGACGAGAAGCATTTATTGATCGAAGCGGGTACAGGTACGGGCAAATCGCTCGGTTATTTGCTGCCGTCGATCTATCATAGTGTCAAAACGAATGAACGTGTTATGCTCAGTACGCATACGATCAATTTGCAGGAACAGCTGCGTGAACGTGATGTACCGCTGTTGACGAAGGTGATTCCGTTTGCTTTTCGAGCGGCGGTATTTAAAGGAAGACAGCATTATTTGTGTCTGCGCAAATTTGAGCATAAAATAAATACAAAGGAATTTCAGAGTCCTAAAGAAGATGTGCTGATTGCAGCGCAGATGATCGTCTGGCTAACGGCGACAGAAACCGGTGATGATGAAGAACTGAACATGGGCAACCGTGGCGGCGACTTCTGGGAAACGGTAGCAAGTGATACCGATTCCTGTCTGGGACGCGCCTGTCCGTGGTTCAAGCAGTGCTACTACCACCGTGCCAAGCATGAAGCTGGCGCAGCAGATGTGGTCATTACGAATCATTCCAAATTGTTTACCGATATTAAGGCAGGGCATCAACTATTGCCTGGTTACGAACGACTTGTCATTGACGAGGCCCATCATCTGGAAGATGTGGCTGGTAAGCATCTGGGTATGCACATGAAATATTTCACATTGGTTCATCCATTGCTGCGTCTGTTCAAAGATAGCAAAAATGGACAGCTTGCTGTGCTACGTCAGCAACTTGGTTCATCCGGCAGTGAACGAGCGATGGAATGGGCGATTGCGATCGATAATTTGTATCCTGAGCTGGCGGATGTGAAGGAAGATTGGGACAAGCTGAATGAGCTGTTGTTTGCCCTTTTACCACAGCGTAGCGATGCTGGACCAGGAGAAGCAGCGCAATTTACGCTACGTCTATTACCGGATAAAAAGCCGGAAGAATGGGCACATATTACCGAACTGGAAAATCGTATCCATATCGCACTCAGCCAGATTATCCGCCAGGGTGAGCATATTATGGGTAAAATTAAAGAATCTGACGATATTGTCGATACCGATGGTCTGGTGACTGATGTGACGGGTCTGTTTAAGGATCTCGGCAGCGTGCGCGATGATCTGCGTCATTTTGTGAAGCTGGATAGCACAGATACGGTATACTGGTATGAAGCGAATGCAAGCTACCGCAGCAAATCGCTGCAAATGTATGCTGTACCGGTTGATGTGAGTGAACAGCTGAAAGAGCATTTTTTCGATAAAAAGAAAAGTATCATTTTGACATCGGCGACGTTGTCGATCGATAAAACGTTCCAGTATATGATTGACCAGCTAGGGCTGAAAGAAGCCGAGCAGCAGGGCAAGCTGAACACGGTCATGCTGGAATCGCCGTTCAATTATCGCGAGCAATCGTTAGTGCTGATCCCGCGCGACTTTCCGACTTTGAAAGGCAGCGTTGGTGACGAACATTTTGTATCGATGCTGGTGGAGTCGCTTGCCGAGTCTGCGCAGGCGACACGAGGACGCATGCTCGTATTATTTACGTCCTATCGGATGCTCAAGCAGGTGTATGAGCCGCTGAAGGCGAAATTATCTACTAGTGAGATTGCAGTTTTCGGTCAGGGAGTAGATGGCGGCAGTCGTACGAAGCTGACCCGCCGCTTTCAGGAGCATCCGGCATCGGTATTGCTCGGAACGAGCAGCTTCTGGGAAGGCGTGGATATTCCAGGCGAGGCGTTAACCTGTCTGGCTATCGTCCGCTTACCTTTCCAGCCGCCTAACCATCCGCTCGTTGAAGCGAAAAGCGAACGGCTCAAAAGAGAAAAGAAAAATCCATTTATGAAATTATCTGTGCCACAGGCAGTGATCCGGTTCAAACAGGGCTTCGGTCGACTGGTCCGGACGGCAAACGATCGAGGGATCGTGCTCATTTATGATACGCGGGTTATTGAGTCCTATTACGGCAGACACTTCCTGTATTCACTGCCAGGTCCCAAAATGGAGCATATGTATACCCGTCAGATGATTCCCCGTATTGCCGAATGGTTGAGTGACCGGCCACAGGAGACGGAAGCTGCAAATCAAGAGGGGGAGCAAGCATGAAATCCGAAAAAATATCTGAAGCCGTCGTGCGAAGATTACCTGTCTATTTAAGATATCTGAATGAGCTGCATGCTCGCGAGGTGCCTACAGTGTCCTCTCAGGAGCTGGGGCAAAAGCTGGATCTGAATCCAGCACAAATTCGTAAGGATCTGGCCTATTTTGGCGATTTTGGACGTAAAGGGATCGGTTATGACGTATCGTATCTGATCGAGAAAATTCGTCATATCCTCAAGCTGGATCAGCAGATTAATGTGGCGCTGATCGGGGCTGGTAACCTCGGTCATGCCCTTTCCAATTACAACGCCTATTTGCAGGAGACGATGAAGATTGTCGAGGTGTTTGATTCCTACGAGCCGAAAGTCGGCACGAAAATCAATACGCTAACTGTGAAGCCGATGAGCGATCTGGCAGAGACGATTCAGGCGAAAAGTATCCGTGTCGGTATTATTACCGTTCCTAATACGGAAGCGCAGCATGTTGCTGATCAACTGGTCGATGCAGGGATTGAAGCGATTTTGAATTTTGCACCGATTATTTTAAGAACACCACCGCATGTGCGTGTGCATACGGCGGATTTTACAACCGATTTGCTTAGTCTGGCTTATTATCTTGAAGACGGAAAGGAATTAGACATTAATGAACAACTCTCCGAGTAAATGGATGATTAAAAATGGTATTTTTGCCGTTCTGAACGGACCGAAGCCTGTGTTGCATGGTCATATGGTCATTGAAGATGATCTGATCACGTATATTGGTGAAGAGGAGCCTCAGGTAGACGAGGATGTCGTCGTTGTCGATGGACGTCATCAATTTTTCATTCCCGGACTTGTAAACAGTCATGGACATGCTGCGATGTCACTGCTGCGCGGCTATGGCGATGATCTGGCATTACAAGTATGGTTGCAGGAAAAAATGTGGCCGATGGAAGCGAAATTTACGAGTGACGATGTGTACATCGGAACAGCACTGTCTGTACTGGAAATGCTCAAAGGCGGTACGACTACATTCCTCGATATGTATGATCGCTCCGAGCGCGTAGCTGAAGTGGTTGAGCAATCCGGGATGAGAGCCGTATTGATGCGCGGTGTGATCGGTCTGTGCTCTGAAGAAGAACAGACACAGAAATTGAATCAGGCTACCCAATTTGTGCGTGACTGGCATGGCAAAGCAGATGGACGCATTACAACGATGATGTCTCCGCATGCACCGTATACTTGCCCGCCGCAATACATCGAACGTTTTGTACAGGCAGCGCATGATCTGGATGTGCCGCTGCATACACATATGTCGGAGACGATTGCTGAAGTCGAACTAAATGTAGCCGATTATGGTCTGCGTCCGGTTGCTCATCTGGAAAAGCTCGGCGTATTCACTCGTCCAACACTGCTTGCGCATGCGGTTCATTTGAACGATGAAGAGATTGAAGTGCTGGCGAAGCACAAAGTAACCGTTTCACATAATCCGGGAAGTAATCTTAAACTGGCAAGCGGTGTGGCACGTGTGCCGGATCTGCTCAAAGCTGGCGTAGTTGTGTCGCTTGGTACGGATGGACCGGCAAGCAACAATAACCTCGATATGTTCGAAGAAATGCGTCTGGCAGCACTTATTCATAAAGGTGTATCTGGCGATCCAACTGCGGTTCCAGCCGCAGAAGCGCTGCGTATGGGTACAGAATATGGTGCCAAATCGGTATTTCTCGATAACACAGGTAGCTTTGAAGTGGGCATGAAAGCCGATATTACATCGCTCAATATCGATCAGCCACACTTCCTGCCGTTCACAGACTTTATTTCTCACACCGTATACTCTGCGAGCGCTAAAGATGTGCTGCACGTATGGGTAGATGGCAAACAGGTAATCAAGGATGGCGTATCGCTGACGCTGGACGAGGAGAAAATTCGTCGCGAAGCGCAGTCGGCCTTTGAAGGCTTGCTCACACGCTGACTTGCAACAGATTAGAAAGGATGGCGTGTCTTGCGAAATTTGGGAACAGGCAAATGGATTGCGATCATCATTACGATCCTCGGACTGATCGTGCTGGGCGTGAATCAGTTCTACGTTCATGTGATGGCAAAGCCGTGGAGCCAGGAGCAGGCTGCACTTGAGATTGCTCAGCAAAATGCGAAGCTAGCATCGGTCACACATAGCTATAAGTCGGTGTGGAATGATACTTCGATTTACTGGGTCATTCAGGGCAGCAACGATCAAAATCAAAATGTAATGGTCTGGGTTAAATTTAATACCGATGGTACGCCAGCTACAGGTACGAATGCCGTGCATGTGGAGCCAACGGCAGGTACGATTACCGAGCAACGGGCAGCCGAACTGCTGCAAAAGGATTTGCCTGGAGCTGAAGTGGTACGCTCGGTCCCCGGTTCGTATAACGGTAAATACGCCTGGCAGGTATTTGCGAAGTCAGGCGATCATTACTACTATGTATTTTACAACTTCCGCGACGGTACGAAGCTAGGCGGCCCGATGGAGCTTCCGAATACACTTACTCCATAATTAGCGCCTAACGATGGAATGGGGAAGTGGAGTAGAGGGAAGCGACAAATGGCATTTGTCAGCAGGTGAATCCTCTACAGTAGTAAAACGAGGCTATTCGCCAAAAGCTACATTTAATAAATTAACGAATAAATAACAACCGACTGGAGAGCAAGTGATTGCTGCTTCGGTCGGTTGTTTTCATTTGGGTAGTGTGATGTGTAGAACTGTGCTCACATTCTGGATTGCTGATCAAAACATTCAGCAATGATATCAAGACATTTCGCATTGCCAGCCCGAATCATTTGACTATCTATACAGATCGCCGAGACCATTGATCGAACAATCGAACAATCGAACAATCGAACAATCGAACAATCGAACAATCGAACAATCGAACAATCGAACAATCGAACAATCGAACAATCGAACAATCGAACAATCGAACAATACGAATCAACATCGATCTAGTCTCTGTACGCTGGCTTTATTCTATTCTGAATACCTCAGACATCTACGGTCGCAGTCGATTCACTTGTAGCCAGCAGTATCGCATTAATGCCATTCAAAAATGCCAGCCCACTCGCTTTAATAATATCCGTATCCATTGCCCGTCCTGTATACAATTGTCCTTCATATTGAAGCTGAATATGCACGCGACCGATCGCTTCCTGACCGCTGGAAATGCTGTTGATTTTGTAATGCTTAAGTGTAGCTTCGACTCCGGTCAGTGAGAAAATCGCACTGTATAATGCATCGACCGGACCATCGCCAATCGCACTACCTGTATGCACGACACCGCTCTTTTTCAACTGTACGGTCGCGGTTGGTTGCAAGCCGCCGCTCACCACCTGAAAATGATCCAGCTCGTATAATGGCGAGGTGATCTGCTCCTGTTCCTCGGTATCACTCAGCAAAAAGAACAGATCATGATCATACACTTCTTTTTTACGGTCAGCCAGCTCCAGAAAACGGGCAAACCAGGTTTCCAATTGTTCGGGATCATTGGCAGTATAGCCCAGTCGTGCCATCGCATTTTTAAAGGCATGACGACCGGAACGGGCGGTCAGCACCAATTCCATCTCACCTGCGCCCACCTGCTCTGGCGACATAATTTCATACACATTTTTATCTTTGAGCAAGCCATCCTGATGAATACCGGAGGAGTGAGCAAACGCATTTTCGCCTGTAATCGCTTTGTTCACCTGTACGTCCAGACCGGTCAAATGCGTCAGCAGGCGAGACGTATTCATAATTTCCTCGGTGCGAATCCGTGTGCTGCACTGGTAACGTTCTTCACGCACTTTCAGCGCCATGACCACTTCTTCAAGCGATGTATTGCCTGCGCGTTCGCCCAATCCATTAATCGTACACTCAACTTTTTGCGCTCCGGCACGTATTGCGCTCAATGTATTAGCGGTAGCCAGTCCCAGATCGTTATGACAGTGCACACTCAGCATGACGCGATCATCCAGATTTTTCAGCCGATCATTAATTTTAGCGATCAAATGACCAAATTCCTCCGGCTCTGCATAACCGACTGTATCTGGCACATTGATGATCGTTGCACCTGCACGTACAACCGCTTCGATCGTTTGCCACAGGTATTCAAACTCCGAACGTGATGCATCTTCGGTTGAATACTGTACATCCGGCATCAGCGTGCGTGCATAGCGAACCGCATCAACGCCCATTTGCATGACAGCATCGCGGGAACGATTGAACTTTTTTTCAACATGCACATTAGAAGTGCCCAGCACGATATGAATGAATGGATGATGAGCATCACGAATGCTCTCGTACACAGCATCAATATCCGCTTTGACTGCACGTGCCAGCGCAGTAATGGACATCTGTTGTCCTGCCGTGCGAGCGATCTGCTGCACCGCTTCAAAGTCACCGCGGGAAGAAGCAGGGAAGCCGGCTTCAATCATATCTACCTGCAAACGTTCCAATTGCTTGGCAAAAGCCAGCTTCTGCTGCAAATTCATCCGTGCTCCAGGCACTTGCTCACCATCGCGTAACGTCGTATCCAATACAATAATATTTCGGCTCATCTCATATTCCTCCTAAATGTAGATTGAATGATATCGCCTGCTTGCTGGCTGCTCGTTATGGCTCGTCAGCCACAGTTTGCATAGTAAGCAGGGAAAGGTACATCAAAACTAATAAAAGGTTTTCTCAAAATAAGTCATAGGATAGGAATCAGGCCTGAATCCATAGGTTTGCGGGATCATGCGCGATGTGCTCGTATGTGTAGGTGATGTCTGGGTGTAGGGCAAATGCTGCCCGTGTATATAAAGCGAGTCTGTCCACATCCGGAATATGAACAGCAAAAAGCCCCGTCTCCATAATAGAGACGGGGCATTACCCGCGGTACCACTCTAGTTAATCGCCTACTTGCAGCGATTCAGCTCATTCGATGGCAATCACCATCTATCCCTATAACGGGGGAAACCCGGCTTGCCCTACATATCGGGCAGCTGTTCATAGACCAGTTCGGAATGATTCACACTACCGCTTTCCACCAACCAGCGGCTCTCTGTAAGGATCGTCATTCGTACTCTTTCTACTCATTACATTTATTTGTATGGGGGCTATGTAAATTTGTTACATAATGTAGCATAATCTTTAATGTGAACGCAAGCGTTTTATTTTTTTGAATAAGAGCTGTTTATATTTCCTGAATTCCATGAAGGTCATATGGATTTTAACTTTGTATCGTGTAAATGGTACAATAACGGTGTGAATAAGCATAGATTTTACAATATTTCACAAGGATAGGATTATAAAAATGGCGGACGCTTATGGATATAGATAGCTCTGGTTATATCTATGTGGAAGATCAGGGGAAGGAGCGTTCTGTCTTTTTGTCTACTCTAGCTGTGTTTATAAACGATTTGAACAGTCGAGATGATGGTTTATTTCCAGCTATTTATTTTGTGAATCATGACTGGACGATATGCCTTTGTGAAAATGGGGAGCGAGGTTCGATGAAACCGATATATCTTTATAAAGGTGAGGCTAGATGAACGTATGAACAAGCTGGAAAAAAGCATACGGGAAAAAATGAAAAAAGAATATCGTTACCCGCATGATATTGAAGCCATCGCATCAGCTATATACACATTGAAAGTCGCTAACGAAAAAGTGGCAAGTGAGTTCGATATTAAGCCGATCCTAATAGATTTCTTGCAAAGTGTAACTTGCTCTACATACAGCGATATCGTTAATATAACGTACCAATATATAAAGCAACTGGCACAACATCAAGGCAAGCTAATGGATGAAGAATATCAAAAAATCGCGCATTTGTTTGATTCTATACATATATTTGTAGAGCTGGGTATAGAGTACGATGATGGTGTTTTGGAGAAGTCAGAAAAGTTGATTTTGGACGTATTAGGTAAAAGAGGGGACGTACTACTTCCGATGTTAGACGATTCAAAGCCCTGGTGGGATGAAATATGGAAGAAGTATACAGAAGATAAGGGACGTAAAATAAAAATGGAAATGAAAAGGTGACGTATGCTTGATCTAATTAGCTTTATCGACGGAAAAATCAAACAAATGCATATTAGCGGAGCCGCACCCGACGATCTGCACAAGTTGATCCTGCTAAAAAAAGTAGCGCTACACTTAATGAAAGAGAATATATCATCCACAGTAGACGATATCGTTCAGATTGAAGATGAAGCAACTGGTTATTGTGAATATCGGATTGTAAATGATGGTGAGTCTGATGATCGATCATTATGGATGGAATATAAGGAGGGAAAAGTTAGGCTTCATCCTGGTGATTGGCTAATAAAAATGAAGTGAGACGACAGGGGTTGTTCTACTAGAACACGCCCATTCTAATGAACGGCTAGCATAAAAGGCGTAAACTTGCGCATTGCATCAGGAAAGCGGTAGTATAGTTATACAGCCTTTCCAAAACAAAGCTGTACAGACAGGATAACGTTAACGAATCATCCTATTATTAATAGGCACACAATGGATAATAAGACGTTGAATACGCATCATTACAAAAAATAAAAATCCGAAACTTTCCATTCTGCGTACAACAGAAAAGAGGGTTCGGATTTTGCTTTATCCTCATACGTATCGTTGATCGTGGTCGATGTGCACGATTGAGTCGAAAAAAGAAGGCAAACGTTCATAGACTTGCCTTAAAAATACGCAAAACCGTATGATATACTAGAATTATATGAAATTTGTGTAAAAATTTTATACAAAGCAAAAAAACCTGTCGTTTTTGTGTTACCGAAAGGTCATAGTGTGCCGAAATAAATGTATAACCTACTGTACGACATCACGAAGCATGCACACTCACAAAGGAGGACGTTTATGAAGCTCCGCGCTTTGCCTATCATTATTACAGTCGTTGCCTCAATTGCAGTATTGTTCGGGGGATTTTTCACTTATCGTCAGCTAACCTTGTACAAACCGCTGATGAATATGGTGACTGCATATCCCGGTGTAAATTCTGCTCAGATATCTATTAACCAAAAAGAAGTTGATTTGAAACTCGATTTAAAATCAAATGCAGATTTAGGTTCGATCATGGAACAATTTAACAAACAAAGTGTACCGATTGTCGGTACGCGTAAAGTGAAATTGGAAATTGAAGATCACTCCGATCAACAACTAAATAATATCTGGGAAAATGCAATGTTTCCTGTTTCCCAGGCGATGGCGAATCGCCAATATACAGATATTCCGAAAACGATGCAGCGCATAGCTGGTAATTATAGCGGTATCTCAGCCAAAGCACAGATGGATGACCGCAATGTATACGTATCAATTAGTAATGGAAAAGCTAGCAAATTTCTGATCTTGCCACTGAGTGCTGGAGCTACAGGAGGGAATGCCTAATGCCAAAATGGACCAAAGAGATTGTTGTCGGATTTGTCCCTGTGTTGCTTATCTTTCTCGCTTTTATCGGATATAACATCGTTCCGCTCGTCCTGCTTATGGCGGTAATCGGTGGTCTGCTGTTATTTATGCAAATGCGTGGTGGCCTGGCAGTAGGCGCAAGCCAGGAACGCAATCGTAAAAAGAATGGCCCAGCCAAGCTAACATTTGAACAAATTGGCGGTCAGGAAAATGCGAAGCGCGAACTGCGTGAAGCCCTTGATTTTCTCGTTCGTCATGATGAAATTAATAAATTCGGCATTCGTCCACTGAAAGGTATTTTGCTGACTGGCCCTCCGGGAACAGGGAAAACGCTAATGGCGAAAGCCGCTGCTCATTATACCAACTCTGTATTTGTGAGTGCATCGGGTAGTGAATTTGTGGAAATGTACGTCGGTGTCGGCGCCGGTCGGATTCGTGATCTGTTCAAAGATGCACGTACTCGCGCTGCCCGTGAAAATAAACAAAGTGCGATCATCTTTATCGATGAAATCGATGTGATCGGCGGTAAGCGTGAAGGTGGACAGCAGCGTGAGTATGATCAGACGCTCAACCAGCTGCTAACCGAGATGGATGGAATTTATAGCAATGAAGCGCCGCGTATTCTTATTATGGCGGCAACGAACCGGAAAGAAATGCTGGATAGCGCGCTCCTGCGTCCAGGCCGTTTTGACCGTCATATTCAGGTCGATCTGCCGGACAAAAAGGGTCGCAAACATATTTTGGAACTGCATGCAGCGAATAAGCCGATTGGCGAAGATACAAATCTCGACAAGCTGGCTGAAGAAGCTTATGGCTTTTCCGGTGCACAACTGGAAAGCGTTATGAATGAAGCAGCGATCTATGCGATGCGTCAAAATGAAGAAACGATCTCCCAGCGTCATATGTCGATGGCGATCGACAAAGTGATGATGGGTGAGAAAACAGATCGCGAATCAAGCGCAGAAGAGAAAAAGCGCGTAGCCATTCACGAGCTGGGACATGCGATTATGGCAGAGGTGGTACGCCCAGGCAGTGTAGGGCAAGTTGCACTCAGTCCGCGTGGTCAGGCACTTGGTTATGTGCGTCATAATCCGCAACAGGAACAATACCTGTATACAAAGCCATTTTTGGAACAACAGCTGATGATTGCGCTGGCAGGCTCGGTAGCGGAAGAAATGTATTACGAAGGTCGCAGCACCGGTTCACGTGGTGACTTTGATCAGGCATTGAATATCGTGCAAAATATGGTTGAAGCTGGCTTGACCGGACTGGGGATCGTGACGGTGAACATGGTGCCCAAAGAGCTGATGATGAAAGAAAGCAACGCGATTTTGGAAGAACTGGGTGAGCGTACACGCAGGCTGCTGGAAGAACGTCGCTCCATTTTTGACTATTCCCTCGATATTTTATTACGTGAAGAAGTGTTGTCTGGCGAGCAATTCCGCGAACAGTTCAAGAAAAGTTCAAATGTACCGGCTTAATTCACAAAGCCGGTACTTTTTTTTTACTTTTCGGCTGTGCTACGGTATTATTAGATGTTGGAGATTATATAGAAGCCCGGCATTATTCATTCGTTGTTTTCGCGCATCCGGTGCTCGCACGTTCATGTACAAATGACGTTTGTTGTAGCCGGTTTTGCTTTAATACAGCTTGAGAAGAATTAATGAAGATGTAAGGGCAGCATGGTATACGGCTGTAGCAAGTCACGTGCATGCCATACCAGAATATTGGAAGGGTGGAGTAGAACAGATGAATTTTAAAAAAGTCGGCGTGATCGGCGGCGGTACGATGGGTCAAGGTATCGCAGAGATGCTCGCTAAAAAAGGCATTGAGGTCATGCTCGTAGAGAAAACGCCTGAGAAGCTGGATAACGCTTGGGATATGATCGAAACAAGTCTGGACAAGCAAATGGAAAAATGGGCACTCACGCAAGCGGAGAAAAAGCTCATTCTCGGCAAAATCCAAAAGGTTACTCATTTTGCTGAACTTGGCTCTTGTGAACTCGTCATCGAGACGATCAGTGAAGATTCCGAAGCGAAAAAAGAAGTATTCGCCCAGCTGGATCAAGTGTGCTCCAGTAAAGTCATTCTGGCAAGTAACACCTCCACACTCAGCTTGACAGAGCTGGCAAGCTCGACCAAGTATCCTGAGCGTGTGATCGGCCTGCATTTCATTTATCCGGTATCGAAAATCGATCTGGTGGAAATCATTCGTGGTTTGCGCACATCGGACGATACGTTTGAACAAACGAAGCAATTCGTTGAAGAAACAGTGGAGAAAAGAGGCATTACCGTCTACGAATCTCCTGGTTTCGTAACAAGCCGCATCATCTGCCTGCTGATCAATGAGGCATTGCATGTGCTTGAAGAAGGTGTAGCTTCCGCTGAAGATATCGACGACGCGATGCGTGTCGGTTACCAGTTCCAATATGGACCACTGGAAATGGCAGACCGCTTTGGTCTGGATTCGGTCAATGCCGCACTGGAGCGTATGTTCCGCGAATACGGCGAGTTGAAATACCGCCCGGCGATCATTTTGAAAAAGATGGTTCGTGCAGGCAGTCTTGGTGTGAAAACGGGCGAAGGCTTCTTCAAGTATGACAAGGATGGTGACCGGATATGAAAGTTCTCGTAATTAACTCAGGCAGTTCCTCGCTGAAATATCAGCTGTATGATATGACGGACGAATCCGTACTGGCAAAAGGTCTGGTGGAGCGGATCGGCATGGATTCTTCCATTTTGACACACAAGCCGACTGGCAAAGACGAAGTAACCGAAGTGAGCGAAATTTTGGAGCACAACACAGCGATTCGTAAAGTTATCGACAAATTGACCGATAGCGTACACGGTGTGGTAGGTAGCGTTAGCGAGATCAATGCTGTCGGTCACCGCGTCGTACACGGTGGCGAGTTCTTTAAAGAATCCGCAATTGTAGACGAGCAAGCGAAAAAAGACATCCGTGCGCTGATCGATCTGGCACCACTGCACAATCCGGCTGCGATTATGGGTATTACGGCGTCCGAAATCAATATGCCTGGCGTACCGCAGGTAGTTGTATTTGATACTGCATTCCACCAAACGATGCCAGAGCGTTCGTATCTGTATGCGATTCCGCGTGTACTGTACAACAAGTACAAAGTACGTCGTTACGGCTTCCACGGCACGTCTCACTATTATGTGAGCCAGGCTGCGGCTGAATTTCTGGGCAAGCCAATCGAAGACCTGAAAATGATTACAGCGCATATCGGTAATGGTGGTAGTTTGACTGCCATTCAGGGCGGCGTATCGGTTGATACATCGATGGGTATGACACCACTCGAAGGTCTGATGATGGGTACACGTAGTGGTGATCTGGACCCGGCGATCGTACCGTATGTGATGAACAAAGAAGAGCTGACTGTAAGCGAAGTCAACTCCATGCTGAACAAGCATAGCGGTCTGCTCGCGATCTCCGGTATTAGCAGCGATATGCGCGAAATTACCGATGGTCTGGAAAAAGGTGATTCCCATGCGAAACTCGCATTCGAAATGTACGAATATCGTTTGCGCAAATATATCGGTTCATACGCAGCAGCGATGAACGGCGTTGATGTGCTTGTGTTCACAGCAGGTGTGGGTGAAAACTCCGCTGTCGTTCGTAAAGCCGTCTGCGACAACCTGAGCTATCTCGGAGTGGAGATTGATGAGGAACTGAACCAAATCCGTTCCGGCGATGCACGCCGCATTTCCACACCAAATTCCAAAGTTGAAGTGCTCGTTGTTCCTACTAACGAAGAGTTAGTTATCGCTCGCGATACGTACAAGCTCATCAACAAATAAGAACAGCAGCAACGCATAGACAAGGGGAGAATATAGCAATGTCCACTAAAACCGTTATTAAAAAAGTCAATGAACATGTTGGCGAATCTGTAACGATTGGAGCCTGGATTAACAACAAACGCTCCAGCGGTAAAATTCAATTTTTGCAATTGCGCGATGGAACGGGCTATATCCAGGGCGTCGTTGTTAAAAGTGAAGTAGCGGAGAGCATCTGGAATGATGCCAAAAGTCTGACTCAGGAAAGCTCCCTGTATGTGACCGGCGTCATTCGTGAAGAACCACGCAGTAAATCCGGTTACGAAATGACCGTAACGGGTATCGAGGTTATTCATATCACATCCGAATATCCAATTACCCCGAAAGAACACGGTGTCGATTTCCTAATGGATCACCGTCATCTGTGGCTGCGTTCGACAAGACAGCGCGCAGTTATGGTCATCCGTGCAGAAATTATCCGTGCGGTACAGGAATTTTTCAATACAAATGGCTTTACGAAAGTAGATCCGCCAATCCTGACGCCATCTGCGGCAGAAGATACAACTGAACTGTTCCATATCAAATACTTTGATGAGGATGCGTATCTGACGCAAAGTGGTCAGCTGTATATGGAAGCGGCAGCGATGGCACTGGGTAAAGTATATTCCTTCGGCCCAACATTCCGTGCGGAAAAATCCAAAACACGTCGTCACCTGATCGAGTTCTGGATGATCGAGCCAGAAATGGCGTTTACGAATCACGAAGAAAGTTTGGAAGTACAGGAGCAATTCGTGTCTCACGTTGTTCAATCTGTACTGAAAAACTGTCGTGCCGAGCTGGAAACGCTGGAACGCGATGTGACCAAGCTGGAAAACATTCAAGGCTCATTCCCACGCATCACGTATGATGAAGCGATTGAGTTTTTGAAAGGTAAAGGCTTTGATATTCCGTGGGGTGACGACTTTGGTGCACCGCATGAAACAGCGATTGCTGAAGCCTATGACAAACCGGTATTCATTACGCACTATCCGAAGGACATCAAGGCATTTTACATGAAGCCTGATCCGAACCGTCCAGAAGTCGTACTGTGTGCCGATATGATCGCACCGGAAGGTTATGGCGAGATCATCGGTGGTTCTCAGCGTATCGACGATCCAGAACTGATGGCAGAGCGCTTCAAAGAGCATAATCTGGGTGAAGCGTATCAATGGTATATGGATCTGCGTACGTACGGTACCGTTCCACACTCCGGTTTCGGTCTTGGTCTGGAGCGTACTGTAGCCTGGATCTGTGGTCTGGATCATGTACGCGAAACGATTGCTTTCCCTCGTATGCTGTACCGTTTGTATCCATAGGTTATCATTTTAAACTAGCGGATATACACAAAAGAGGGTTGAACCGACAAATAAGCGTGGTAATATAGAAGGACGAGTTGTATAACAGCACAAGCAATCAGAGCTGTGCATGAAGTGAACGCATTTCATTTCGTATACAGGTATCATTCTGATCAGTGTCGCTCCTTGAGGGGAGCGTTCAAGTTACAGGGCACAGATGGCTATTTCATCGTGCCCTGTAATTTTTGCTCATAAGCCATTATATAGGCTTGTTGTGCTGGATGAACAGGTTGTATCGTTCCTCGGGGGAAGCATGGAAAGGTTGATGAATATGGGTGGAGAACAATGGCAATCATGGGCACAGGGCGCAGCCTATGCCATGGGCATGCAAACGGCGAATGTTCCGTATGCATTGCTCAAATATTATCAGGCGCTTGATCTGGACGATGCGGAAGCGATGCTGTTGCTACAGCTGATCTCGTTTCGTCAGGTGGAGCACAATGAATTTCCGACGCTGGAAGAGCTGGAATGGCGCACAGGTGCTGCGCCTTCCATGATCGCTGCCCGCATTCAAAAGTTAATGAAGGCAGGCTTTATTGCGATTGAAGATGAGCAAGACCCGCTGACCGGTGTACGTTACGAACGGTATGATCTGAGTGGGTTGTATGTGAAGCTCGGTACAGTGCTTGCTTCCGAACAGCAAGAGCGCACAAAAGTGGTTCGGAAAGCGGAAGAAGCAGCGAAGACACAGGCTGCGAAAGAAGAAGATCAGCAGCGGAATCTGTTTATCATTTTCGAAAAAGAATTTGCACGTCCATTATCACCAATGGAATGCGAAACGATCTCTAGCTGGATTGATCAGGATCGCTATCCAGAGGAATTAATTCTCATGGCGCTAAAAGAATCTGTCTTTGCCGGTAAGCTGCATTTCCGGTATATCGACCGTATTTTGCTGGAATGGAATCGCAATCGCATTCGTACTGTAGACGATGCACGTGCGTATACACAGAAATTTCGCCAGCGCTAAGCGAGTGCGCGTTCATCGATCTATTGAACGAAGCAAGGCTATTTTCCGTATTGACCGGAAAATAGCCTTTTTAGCGTGTATAAAAGCCGGTATACAGGCAATAAATAAACAAAATACACATATGAAATCAAGTTCCCTGTTTATGTATAGAATATTTTAAGGAAAAAGGTGCTCCCATAGAAGGAAAAACTTTTATCTACAAAATTACATATGGGTCGACAAATAAATGAATGGCTGTCGAGTTTGCTTTTTGATGGTTTTGCTTTAAAAGTTCGTTGTTAAAAGAAGTTTGATATCGTATAAATGTTCTGCCCGAAAAGATAAAAAGTAAAATATGTTAATTGTTTACAAGAATTAATTCCAGTAATATACTGTGAATAGTCAAGATTAGAACACAAGCTTAACGACTTGACAGAGTAGTGAATAGGCATGGGCTTACATTCCATATGGAGGTGAAACATGAAGGTTTTACATCTGGACGGTAGCGCCAGAGAAGATGGCAATACGGCGACACTCGCTCGTCAATTGTTGTCCGAGCTGGATTATACCGAGATTGCACTTCGCGATCATCGAATAGAGCTGATTGATGATAAGCGACACGATGCAGAAGGCTTCCAGCCACGTCAGGACGATTACGAACAGGTGCTGAGTTCATTTTTGGAAGCTGACTATGTGGTGTTTAGCTCACCGGTATACTGGTATGGTCTATCCGCTCATTTAAAAGTGTTTATCGATCGCTGGTCAGAGTCCTTACGGATTGTGGCGGATTTCAAAGCAAAGGTGCAGCACAAGAAAATTTTTCTCGTTCTGGTCGGTGGTGATGAACCGCAGCGTAAAGCACAGCCGATCGTACAGCAATTTGAGTATATTGCGGAATTTTTAGAATTGGATTTGCAAGGACATTTGATCGGGGTTGGCAATAAGCCAGGCGATATCTGGCATGATGCCATAGCACTGGAGCAGGCACAACACATCAATAACCAATTAAAACAGGTGGAGGAGCATATACAATGAATACAATTGCCGTGAAATGCTTAACTTGTGGGGCTGAGGTAGACATCGATGAACAAACAGTAACCGGCGAAATTGTGGAATGCCAGGAATGCGGACAGGAACATGAATTTCAATGGGTTGGCGGACAACCTAATCTAGTATTTGCGCCGGAAGTAGAAGAAGATTGGGGTGAATAATGTCCAATTTGTACGCACCACCCAAATTATTGTTTTGCGTCACGAAGCTTCGTGAGGAAGAACGTCGCATATATGATTATGTGCTACAGGCAGGAATGGAAGTGGATGTGTGCACGGATAACATGCAACTGGAGCTTGCCGATATTCGTCAGTATGATCTGGCATTGATCCGCTGCATGTCTCAGAGCAAAGCGTTGGAGCGTGCGCAATATATCGAGCTTGCCGGTGTGCGCACGCTCAATCAGTATGAATCGATTCGTATATGCACGAATAAGGCATTTCAAGCGTTGCTGTTTGAGCGTCATGGCATTGCCCAGCCGGCATTTGAAATTGCGTTTACGCTGGATAAGCTGTACGACTATTTGGAACGTTTCAACGGTAATTTTGTCATTAAGCCGGTCAGTTCCTCATGGGGCCGAGGAGTAACCTGGATTAACGACCGGCTTACACTAGATGCATGGATTGCTGCTCGTGAATCGATCGATCCGCAGGGCAAGGCGCTACCTGTACTTGTGCAGCAGTATATTAACAAGTCTAATTACGATATTCGGGTGGTGATTGTTGGCGACGAACCGATTGTGGCGTTTAAACGCATTTCGCATGATAGCTGGTTAACGAATACACATCTCGGTGCTGAGGTTGAACCGATTTCTCTCAGCAAGCCAATCAAAGAAATCGTTAAACAACTTATTGATGCGATTGGAAGTGGCGTTTACGGACTTGACCTGTTTTACGATCATACCGATCATACGTACAAAGTATGCGAAGTGAACCAGAACCCGGAGTTTGCCAAATCATGGCTGATTCATCATGTGGATGTGGCGCAGGCGATTGCTGAGCTATGTGTATACACCGTCAATACTGGAACAGGAAGGAACGTGAATGATGTCGTTAACGAACATACCAGAATCACCATCTAAAGTGTCACGTAAAGACTATTTTTCAATTTCATTTGTGCTTGCCCGTGTCTTGAATAGCGGGATTATTATGAGCATCGAAAAAAACGAGAAGGAATTAAAAGGTCTGGAAGCGACACTGTCCAAATTGTCCCGTAAAACGTATGTGAATTTGTACAATAGCTTCACAGGCGCCATTCATGGCGCACTGTGGGGTCAAGATCTCGTATATGGCAGTCAAGCGTCATTGCATGCAGCAGCAACCGAACAGGAACGTCGGTTTGTTGATTGGCTCGGTATCCTTGCGGTCAGCGGATTGCATCATCCGTATATTGTGATTGAGATCGACTGGAACAATTTGCAGCAGCTCGATACATTGTTGCAGCAGCATAGTCAGGAGCAGGTCATTATCGTCAATTTTACCGGATTATCGTTCGGGCCTGTGGCAGCACTGCTCACGAATGACGAGACGCTGTATAAAAAGTCGGAACGGTTAAAAATATTCGGTGCATTTGATCTGCGCACGATGTGGACACAAACGGAACAGGAGCTGGATATCCAGCCGGGTGTGCAATTTAATTATCGCTTGAGTCCGTTAGTGGGAGCATGTGTAAAACTGGCCTTGTTACGGAGGGATAAACAGCATGAAGACTGATTTCAATCTGAATATACTGGAATTGCCACAGGAGCAATGGGCACATGATCAGCTGGCGATTGATGGCGGCAAAGCTGTACTCGCTCCAGCCGGACGCAAAACGATATTTCCGAATATTACGAAGGAAGATGTGCTGCAAATGATGATTTCGATTCAGAAGCAGCCAGACGAAGTGATTGCCGAATTTACCGAGCAGTATCGGCAATATGTCGGTGCCCATTATGCAATTGCAACTGCCAGCGGCACATCAAGTCTGCATCTGGCGCTGGTCGGGGCAGGAGTGGAGCCAGGTGATGAAGTGATAGTGCCTGCCTTTACGTTTATCGCGACCGCGCAGGCGGTAGTAGCTGCCAAAGCGATCCCGATTTTTATCGATATTGATCCCGATACGTATTGCCTGAACGTGAATGAGATCGAAAAGCTGATCACGCCACGGACGAAGGCGATTATGCCGGTTCATGTGCATGGTCTGCCTGCCAATATCCCGGCGATTCGACAACTATGCGAGCAGTATCAATTGAAGCTAGTCGAGGATGCGTCCCATGCTCATTCCGCTTCCATCGATGGACAGCTATGCGGTTCGCTTGGCGATACGGCCGGACAAAGTTTGATGGCTGACAAAAATTTCCCTGTCGGCGGCGAAGGCGGGATCGCCTTTTTCAAGCATGAAGCCGATTATGTGCGTGCCCGGCAGTTTTTGGATCGTTCCGGCATTGACTACACGATCTCATGGATTGCGGCTGCATTTGGGATCAGTCAGTTGCAGCGTTTGCCTTATTATGATGCGATTCGGCAGCGGAATGCCCATCATCTGATCGAGACCTTGCAATCCACGACCTTATTCAAAGGGCCATTTATTCCAGAAGGCTATACCCATAGTTTTAATATGTTTCGGATTCAGCTTCGTGTCGATCTGCCGCAATTTGCTGGTATTCCTCCTTATCAGGTAAAGGAAGCGATTCAAACGATTTTGATGGAGGAAGGGGTATTTGCCCGTGAGTGGCAAAATGTACCGATTCCGGGTCATTTACCGTTTATTAATCGAAAAGGCTTTGGCAATCAATATCCATTTCATTTATATGAAGGGGAAGAGTTGCCATACGGGTTGGAACATTTTCCACATACGTTGCATATGCTCAACACGACGCTCGCCATTTGCCGAGAATTGCGCTCACCTGTTGAATACGAGAAATTGCTTACGTATGAACTTGCATTTAAAAAGCTGGATCAGCATATTGATCAGATCGCGGATTATGCCCGTCAGTTGAACAGCCAGCCACCTTATGAACGGGATGCACGGCTCGGATGAGTGTATACAGAGTCGGCATATTAGGCGGAAATGGATTTGTTGGCGGCGAGCTGTATCGGCTATTGAGCGTCCATCCACAGTTTCGCGTTGAATTTGTTTCGTCCGAGTCGAAGGCAGGCACTCTGGTAGAGAAGACGCATAAGGCGTTTTTATATCGTAAAGTTAATCCGAAACTGACGTATGCGAAGCTAAGCGAGTTGGATGGGCAGTACGATTGTATCTTTTCCGCGCTGCCAACCGGTGTGTTGCCGCAGCAGCTTGAGCATGTGCTGCAACATACTAAGCGTATTTTTAACGTCAGTGGTGATTATCGTTTTACGGATAACAATGTATTAGAGCGTTATTATCCTAAATCAGTCGCTACGACCCAGCAGGCGAACAGTCATTACTTTATTCCAGAACTATCGGAAGTGAATCCGCAGGCAACGGTCGTTAATTTGCCGGGCTGTATGGCAGTCGCGTCCATATATGCGATTTATCCGTTAGTGCTGCATTCGTTAATTGAAGGTCATGTGTTTATCGATGCCAAAACCGGCTCCAGTGGTGCAGGCAAAAGCAGCGGTGAAACGCATGCCGATCGAGTAAACAATTTTAGATTGCACAAAGGGTTTGAGCATCGGCATGTGCCGGAAATCGCTCGTATTGCGCATACATATAGCTCCGATGCGCTGGATGTTTCCTTTGCCGCCTTTAGTCTGGATATTGCACGCGGCATTTTCGTGAGTGCCTATTCGGTATTGAAGCAAGGTGTGGAAGAAAGCGATGTGAAAAAAGCTTTTTTCCAGGCGTACCGCTCCAAGCCGTTTATCCGCTATTCCGGTCACGCTGCGCCCGGACCGATGCTCAAAACGGTGCATGGCACCAATTATGCGGAAGTCGGCTTTATCGTTAAAGAGGGCAAATGTCTCAGTCTTGTCTCGATTGATAATTTGCTCAAAGGGGCGGCAGGGCAGGCGATTCAAGCCGCTAATCTGTATTATGGCATTCCAGAAACGACCGGTTTAATAACAGAACAGGAGGGAATCTGGCCGTGATAAACAATCTGTATGTGATCAAGCTGGGCAGTAGCACGATCGTGAACAGCCAAACGATTTTTGCGGAAATCGCTGAATTGTCCGGTCGTGGTGCCAAAATTTTGCTGGTCGGCGGAGGCGCAGAGGCGATTGAACAAAAGTTTGCTGAGCTGAACGAGCCGCTTAAATTTGTAGAATTGGAAAATGGCGATCAGGCACGTTATTGTCCGCCAGCCGATATGGGCAAAATCATTCAGGCATATGAAGATTATATTTTGGCTCCGATTCGTCAGGCGTTGCAAGCATACGGATTATCGGTATTGGCGCAAGTTGCCGGTGCACATGGTTGGGTGCAGGGTAAGCAAGGCAAACCGCTCAAAGTTAGAAAAGACGGCAAAAAGCTGATCGTCCGTGATTCGTTATATGGCAGCTATACATCAACTCGTCATGAGCTGCTGTTACAACTTATACAGGCATATGATGTCGTATGTGTAACGCCGCCGATCTATGATCCGTTGATCGCAAACTATATTAATATTGATGCCGATATGCTCGCCGCCCATTTGGCGATAGCTACGGGCGCGAGTCATGTGCGCTTTGTGACCGGGACGGCAGGTGTATTGCGCGATGTGGCAGATGCGAAATCGACGATTCCCGATATTTACCCGCAGCAGGAGCCGATTATCGTTTCCGGACGAATGAAGCAAAAGCTGCGCGCTGCTGAGCTGGTGCTGGCGCAGGGAGTGGCGGATATTGCAATTACCGGGCCGCATACGCTGCATGGACCAGGCCAAACCTGGTTCTGGCGCGGAGTGGATGTGCCGGCAGATATGCAGCTACTGCATCAGGCGATCAGCATTGCATCCGTATCGGGTGACGAAGCGGTGCTAGCTGAATTTTTGCGTGAGCGTGTTCGTTCAGAGCAGATTACGACGACGATTGATGCCGCTGGCAATATTGTATGCAGTAAAGGCGAAGGCTCACACACATTACTGCTGCTCGGACATATGGATACCGTGCCTTATGTATGGCCCAGTACAGCGGATGCAATGCAGTTGACTGGACGAGGAAGTGTGGATGCGAAAGGCAGTCTGATCAATTTTATCGAGGTGCTGAGGCAATTGGATGTGCCACCGCCATTTCGCGTGCTGGTGATTGGGGCGGTAGAGGAAGAAATATCTTCGTCTGCCGGAGCGTTTTATGTGCGTGATCATGTGCAGGCGGATGCGGTCATTATTGGAGAGCCGAGTGGCACAAGCCATTTAACGCTCGGTTATTATGGTCTGCTGAAGCTAAAGCTGGATGTAAGGCAAAAACAACAGCATTCCGCCGGTAAAGATAGCATCAGTCCAATCGATCGTATTTATCAACTCGCCGCTCAGCTGCGTCAGCAGATCGGAGAATATGATCCTGACCATGTATCTGCCCTGATTGAGCTGAGTTCCGGTATCGATGGCGGGGAGCATTACGCTTCAGCGATATTGAATTTTCGCATATCGCCAGCGGCACAATCGGGTTATCGTGAAGCGATTGCCCAATTGGAGTCATCCCATAGCCGGATCACCATTTTACGCGATACGCCGGGTTACCAAAATTCGCGGCGCGACGAGCTGGTCAAATCATTTGTGCGGGGCGCAAGTAGTGTGCTGCCGGATCGATTAGTATTGCAAATGAAAAAAGGCACCAGCGATATGAACACACTGGCGACGACATGGACGACGATCCCGATGGTCGCTTATGGGCCGGGTGATGCCAGTCTGGATCATACCGATGAAGAATATGTGAATGTGGATGAAGTGCGGTTAAGCCGTCAGGTGTTGTTAAACAGCATTCAAACCTGGTTCTCGCTGACAACGAAGAAGGAGCTGACCACTAAGGAGGAAGTGTATGCTTTCAACAGTGAACAAGCTACATGAACAGACGATCCAGGCGCGTAAGCTTATTATCGATATGGCAGCCACAGAGGTCGGTTGTCATATCGGCGGCAGTTTGTCCGTCATCGATGTGCTATTGACCAGCTTTGCTCTGTACGGTAACGATGAGCGCAACCGCATCATTTTAAGCAAAGGACATGCGGCAGCCGCATTGTACAGTACATTGTACGTACTCGGCTGGCTACAGGACAATCCAGCAGACAGCTATGGGCAAAAGGAGTCGCTGTTTACCGGTCATCCGAACTATCTGCTGCCGCACATTCCGTTTGCCACCGGCAGTCTCGGTCATGGTCCGGCATATGGGGCAGGCTGGGCATTGTCGCAACGGCTGCGCGGCGAGCAAGGACGAAGCATTGTCATTAGCGGTGACGGCGAATTGCAGGAAGGTAGTTGCTGGGAAGCATTACAAGTAATCGCTGCCAAACAGCTGCATGCCTATACACAAATTGTCGATTATAATGGCGGACAAAATGATGGACTTGTGCAGGATATCTCTCCATTGCCCCAGCTTGCTGATCGATTTAGCTCGTTCGGCTTTGAAGTTCGCGAAATTGATGGTCATGATCTCCAGCAGATTACCGCTGCCCTGGAAGTAAAGACGAATCGTCCGCTGGCGATCATTGCGCACACGATCAAAGGCAAAGGCATTGCAGCGATGGAAGGCAACCCCGCAGCCCATTATGCCAAAATTAGCCGTGCGCAAGCTTGCAAATGGAAGGAGGCGCTGGGATGACACTGTCGGGAAGAGACGCCTATAAAGACGAATTAACACGGCTGGCACAAACGGATACACAAATTGTAGCTCTGGAGGCGGATTTGGGCGGCAAAAAGCATCCATTTGAGCAGCAATTTCCGGATCGTTTTTTCAATCTAGGCATTGCTGAAATGACGGCGGTCGATCTAAGTGCTGGGTTGGCAGAAGGAGGCTTTACCCCATTTTTCTCGACTTTTGCTCCATTTGTCGCCCTGCGTTGTGCAGAACATATCAAGCTGGCACTCGGTTATATGCGTAAAAATATCAAAATCGTCAGCTGTTATGGCGGCGTATCGGGCGGCTGGTTTGGCACGACCCATCACGCACTGGAAGATATCGGTGTGATGCAGACATTTGAAAATATTCGGATCGCCTGCCCGCATGGAGAAGAGGAGACACGCCGTGTGATCCGGGAAGCAGCCGCTTCGCCAGAGCCTTATTATATCCGTTTATCTCGCAACGATACATTTGACAGCTTGCCTTCACTGGCAGAAGACGATGAGCTGATCGTCGATAGGAATTGGAATGAGGATGCACCGATCGCGCTCGTCTCGGTCGGTGAACAGGCAACCGAGATGGCTATTCGCATCAAGCGGCAACAACCCGAATGGAATCATGTGCATCTCTGTTATGTGGATAAACAAGCGTTAATTACTAATTTGCAGCGGATTGAACAGAGTGGACAGCAGATTGTCGTGCTGGAAGAACATCGCCGTGCAGGTGGGGTTGGCTCCTATTTAAGCTTATTGCTGCCCCACAAACAAATATATGCGTTCACCCCGAATGAACGGTGGCCCAAATACGGTGGCAGTCATCAGGATGTACTGGACTATCTGGGCTTTACGGAAGAACGGCTGTACACGTTTATTCACGATATTCGGAAAGGAAGTTTGCTATGTTCGTATCCGTACTGAGAAATGCTCAGTTTCGCAACTTTCTAATTTCCGATGTCATTTCCGGTTTTGGTGTGGGGATGGCGACGATCGGGGCCAACTGGTATGTGATGACCGAAACCGGCTCCAATCAATATGTTGGCTTTTTGCTCACATTTAACGTGCTGGCAGGTTTTCTCGTTTCACCGCTGGCAGGTATTATTACCGACCGCTTTGACCGAAAAAAAGTTATTTTATGGACGTATGTGCTGCGAGCTGTGTTGCTGGCATTGCTGGCGGTATTATTTATGGTGCGAGGATTCAGTATGCCGCTCATGTACGGGTTTGCCGTCATTAACGGCATCGGTTGGACGATCTATATGGCGGCTTCGCGCAGTTTAGTGCAGGAAATTTTGCCGGAAAAGGTGCTGGTCAATGGTAATTCGTTTATTGAGATTAGCTTACAGGTAGGCATGTTTTCGGCAGGTGCTTTATCCGGGGTAATCTATAAGTTTTACGGGTTTGAAGCCATTTTGCTCATTAATATTACCGTTTTTTTAATTAGCGGTGTCGTGCTGGCAGCGATTCGTTATCCATCGATTGTGCACACGCAAACCGAAGGGAAGCAGGAAAGCTTCTGGCACAGTTTTCGTGCAGGCTTAACCTTTTTGTGGCAGCGGCAAACGATTTTGCTGCTCGGGATCATCTCGATCGTGCCGCTCGCCGTAACGATGTTATACAATGTGGTGCTGCCCGCTTATGTCAATATTAGCTTGCAAAGCGATAGTATCGTATTCGGGTTAGCGGATATGTTTTATGGCATTGGCGGCCTGATATCTGGTTTTCTCGTCTCGCTGCTGATCGTCAATCTGTCTCATAAGCAGCTGGTATATTTGTTTTTTGTGCTGGCAGTTGTCAATTTATTCGCGCTGTATGCCAATCCATATGTATGGCTCGTGTACGCCGGCAGCTTTTTGCTTGGACTTTGCAATTCTTCATTGCGCATTGTGATGAACACGCTATTGATGGAAAATGTGCAGAAGGCGTTTATGGGGCGTGCGATGGCGGTATGGACTGGATTATCGCTGTTAATTCAGGCAGGTGGTTCGTCCGGCATCGGGATCATCATTGACCGTTTTGGCGCGAATTATGGCTTTTTGATTATGAGTGCGATGATGGGAGTTGGATTGATCGGTTTTGTAGCAATCGCAGAACGTATTCACAGTTTGACCAAAAAGGAGACGACCAGATGGCCAATAAACGAATAATTTTTGTGGAACCGAGCTTTTATGGTGTTAACTTTGTGAAAGAGGCGAAAGCGCTCGGTTGCGAAGCGGTCGTAATCGTTTCTTCCAAAGACAATCCTGCTCTATACGGTTATGAAGGCTGGTATGATGATCTACTCGTCGCAGATATTCGGGATGCGGAATCAATTTATGCAGCGATTAAAAATAGTCCGTATGATGGACAATTCCAGGCGCTCATTCCGGCAACCGATTACGCTTCTGCCGTCACGGCGGAAGTGGGCGAGCGGCTGGGCATTCATGGTACATCGGCGGAGGCAGCGCTGAATGCGCGCAATAAGGATCGAGCAAGACAGGTATTTGCACAGCAACATGTGCCAAGTGCCCAATTTGCTGTCGTTAGCGAGCTGGAGGAGGCGATCGCAGCAGCAACTCGGATCGGATATCCGGTTGTGCTCAAGCCAACAAATGCCGCCAGCAGTCAGGGCGTATATTTTGTGGACAATGAAGAGGTGCTACGCCACGCATTTGCCGAGCTGAGTCAATTCAAAACGACGTATATGGATTTTAAAGTGCGCGAGGAGTATTTAATTGAGGAATATTTGACCGGTCCGGAGTTTAGTGTAGAAATTTTCCTTGATCAAGGGGAAGTGGCATTTGCCGAACTTACCGAAAAGCATACGTCTGATCTACCTTATTTTGTGGAAACGCTGCATGTGTTTCCTTCGTCCATTTATCAGGAACAACGGGAGGAGATTATTGCTGTGGCGCGGCAAGCGGTGCTGGCGCTCGGTATTCATAATGGTCCGGCCCATGTTGAGCTTAAATATACGGAAACAGGCGCGAAAATTATTGAAGTGAACGGTCGTCCAGGTGGTGACAATATTACGTCCGATCTGATCATTCATGCGTATGGCATTAATATTTTCCGCGAAACGATCCGTAAATATTTGTCCGAGCCACTTGATATTCAAAAACAGAAAGTTCATGCTTCCGCGATTGGCTATGTGCTGGCGGATCGTAAAGGAACGCTGCATTCGATTGACGGGTTGGAGCATCTGAACAATCATCAGCAAGTGAAACGGTATCATATTGGGGCGGAAGCAGGCACAACTGTTGATATTGCTCGCAGTTCAGATGATCGGCTGGGCTACATTATCGTTGAAGCGGATACACCTATCGCGGCAAGAGAGCAAGTCCAAGAGTTATTGTCCCGGATTGAAATTCGTTATGCCGAATCATTATAAATGCTAGTATAAGGAAGGGATACACAGTCGACTTCGTGTATCCCTCGTTTCATCTAAACTTAACTATTCATTTAGATAGATAGATTTATAGCCATATAGCTTCATTTATGTAGCTTGATTGCTCAGTAGAAGGCACGATTATATCCGAAAAGGAGACATCCTAACTGGTAGTCATGAACAGAAAGTCATAAGCAAAAATGTACAATCGAACGATTTTGCGTCAAAATTTGATTGATAATAAAGTGATCATAGGTCGCTTGCAGCTCATTTTATCGCCAGGGTGACATAATCATTAGTATACATAACATCGAAAATTAACATGGAAATGTATGTTGGATTAGATTATTTTCAAAAAAATTAAAGAAATATTAGCGTGTATTATTTGTTTTTTTATTAACAATAAATACAATTTATATAATAAAAAGGATGTTTGGAGAAAATGAATAAAAAACCGGATTTGTTGTATATTATGCAACGCGGTTTATATTAGCGCTTAATATAACTAAAATGACATATCTGGAATAAATCATTCAATTTTAACATGATGAGAGCAAGCGACCACTTTTGATGTCAGGTTTGTGAAAAAACGATTTGTTTTACAAACAGCAAATAAATGAACGAATGAATGGAGAAAATTGAGTAGGTGAACGTGACATGATTTTCCGAAAGAGTGAAAGAATCCAGTTATATAGCAAATAAATAGTTATGCTAATTATTATACCAAAGGTCGATTATAGACTGGATCGCTATCCAACCTAGCTTTTATGACGTGCAAATAGATCGTATGATGGGCATAGAGAGCTGCTTTTAAACAGTGAGCTAGCTTGTTTTTGATAAATTATGTCAGGAAATATTACACAAAGAAAGGATGTAACAGAATGATGAACGAAAATGTCTACCATACTGAAATGTAAACAAAATGTGAAAAATTATGCACTTTATTTCAAAAAAGAATTAAGAGGATGTAAAATGTAAGCGTTATATTTAAATGTTATATATTACCAATTAGCATGAAGAAAATCATTTTGATGCTATTATAGTCATTTCGATAGGCTTGCAATTTATTTGAAATAGGAGTAAAGTAGCTTTTGCCCTCATTAAAACAAGTACCGGATGATTAAAAAAGCTGCATAAGTTTTATATTTATACATCAGTATGATGCTTTCTACGTATCCGTATTCGTAAATACGTTACTGTCATCAACTCAGCTTTTTTACTTAAATGGCGCCGTCCTGAGACGGTGTAATAAACAACATGATATAAAAACATAACCTAAGGAGAGATTCCAATCATGAACAAGAACATTCAAAAAGTCCTATTATCTACTGCTTTAGTTGCAGGCTTCGGTGCTGTAGCTGTATCCGCTCCATTCAGCGCAAGTGCTGCTCCAGTTGAAAAGTCTAACCATGACAAACGTCAAGACAAAGAAGAGCGTATGTCGAACAACGCTGCTTTCCTGGCAGCTCAAGAAGCTCAATTCCAAGCAATGTTCGGTACGCCTGCTACTGAAGAAGCTACAAAAGAAGAAGCAGCTGCCCCTAAAGAGACAACTGCTACTGAACAAGCTAAAAAAGAAATCACTGTTGTCGTTCCACAAGGTGCCAGCCTGACTGATCTTGCTGCTCAATATGGCGTAACTGTAGACGAGCTGGTTGCTGCCAACAACCTGCTGCCTGCTGGTTACCAACTGACTGTTCCACAAAAATAAGAAGTACGTTGATCTGATCGGCCAAGAACAGATCATAGCATAACGCATACTCATGAAATCCATTGCTGCCACAATGGGTTTCGTGTGTTGTCTTTACTTCCTTTTGTGCAACAAATGCAACAAAGTCAAGTTATGTAGAGATGACGAAATGTGATCGCTTGCTTTATACGATTGAATTTAGTATACGGGTATTTGTAATAAAGGGCAATAATAAAAATTGATTTTTATACAAAAAAAGCTGACATTAAATGAGATGTCGGCTTTTTTGTGCGTTTTCACCGCTATAATGACGAATGATTAACAATATAATATGATGAATGTTCGCTTATTCCTATACCAGTGCTGTTTATTTTCCATTTTTATACAATCAATAAAGTAGTACCATTCATTTACACCGTTTACGAGGTATAGAGGATGGTAACTTCGGCGAACAGCGTATGCTCATAGTAGGGCGTTTATGTAAACTCGTATATGGATAAACAGCATTTCACTGCGGAAAGGAAATAAAGGGAAAGGACGACCTGTAGTGTTAACAATTTTCCAACAGGGGGTTCAATAAAAAAGTGGATGTTACGGAAACCAAATATTGTACATCTTCCGAGCACAGGAATCTACATTTCATTACTATGCTGTAGATTGTTATGTTAGCCGGGAGATCATCCTTATTTTTTCCCAGAGTGATATAGGTGACCACAAAAACAGCCACACAGCTATAACAAAAACAATTTGCATACATGGCCGAGTAGACAAAAAAGGTAGTCCGGTCTGATCCACAGCCGGACTACCTTCTATATAAAAGACTAGCTTATTTACGGAGCAGCAGATCACGATAAATGTACTCGAAAATAAACTCAAATGCCTCCAGATGACGTTTCGCTTCAAACGCATTTTGTCCCCACGCATAAATGCCGTGTCCACGCAGCAGGATGCCCGGTATCGCCGGATTGAGCGCATCCGGTACTAATTCCGCAATCCGTGGAATGTCCGCATAATTCGGCAACACAGGCACGGTAATCGCGGCATTTTCTTCCCAGATATTAAATGCTTTGATCAGTTCCAATCCTTGAATCGGAACCTGACCTTGCTCACCGAAATATTCGCTGACCAGATTGTTAAATACCGTATGCACATGAAACACTGCTCCACAGCCAGTTTTGCGATAAATTTCACAGTGAATCAACGTCTCGGCGCTTGGACGTAATGCCGTTGTCTCACAGGCATGACCGTTCTGATCGACGAACAGAAAGTCGGAAGGAGTGCTCACCGATTTATCTTTACCACTCGCTGTAATTGCAAAATGGAAGCTATCCGGTGTATAGTCACCCACTCGCAGTGACAGATTACCACTGGTGCCCGGAAACCAGTGACGGGCAGCAAATTGTTCTTTAATGCCGCTCAGCTCTTGCCATACCGTTTGTTTGTGCTCTAAAGGGATATTAACGAAACTCATGAATGAATCGCTCCTATTCTTTGTCGAAAGTCGGCAATGATATCGTGAAAAGTTTCAAACGGCACATGAGGTACACCCAGCTCGCGACATTTTTCGGTCAGTGTAGAACGGGAGTAGACCAGATCGGCAATTTTCGCGCCTTCAAAATCGGTCACACTGTCGCCGATCAAAATTCGCTCATAACGTTCCGGTGGGAACTCGCGCATAACGGTCGTTTTGCACATGCCGCAATCATTACTACAATGCTCATCACATGGATGCGGCCATAAAATCTCGATATGTTCACCGGAAAAGTCGGCACCATTGCAAAAGATATGTTCGTCCGGTATACCAAACGGCTCCAATAGTGGCTTCAAAAAGAAGTCGATTCCACCGCTTGTAACGTAATACGGAATCTCCTGCTGGCGTACAAAAGCGAGAAAATCGGCAAAGCCTGCACGTATGCCAGCATGCTGCATTACAAAATCGATAATTTCCTGTTTTTGCGAAGAGGGCATTAGGGCAAACATCGCGCCTACTCCATCCCGAATCGAACGCTGTTGATGAAAGACTTCATTTAATATCGTTTCATAGCCAGCAGGGGAGAAATGCTTCATAATCGCTACAATATTGTCCGAATTCGTAATCGTACCATCAAAATCACAAAAGATGACCGGTTGCTTCATGTTCATCGCTCGCCACCCCAGATCTCCAATGCCTGTGCCAGTTCGGTATGTCCTTGCGCGGCGTAATCAGCCAGTGAGGTGTGAGCCAGCGCCGCATCAATCGCCTGCTGGAATGCGCGTCCGCCTGCGCTGGCACCGCCTGGATGACCGTGAATGCCGCCGCCTGCGTTAATAATCACCTCGGTACCAAAGTCTTTTAAAATGAGCGGGACTAAACCTGGATGAATACCGGCAGACGGCACTGGGAAGCTATGCTTATATGGCAAACTGCCTGTGATTAGTTGTTGTTGAATCGCCATATTTTCCTCGCGTGGCATCGTGACTGAGCCATATGGCGAAGGGAACAGTACTAGATCAGCGCCAGCCAGACGCATCAGCTGTCCAAGCAATACGGAAGCGGAAATGCCGTAATAGGGCGATGGATAGTACGCGCCAGCCAGTGCAGGATGCGCCATGATCGGAATGGAAATATCCGAATCGGCGCTTAACTCAGCGAGTACATCGTATCCGTATGATAATACGTTGAGTAGCAGTGCACTTGCACCAGCATCAATCGCTTTTTTCGCCTGTTCACGCAAACGGAATGTCGATCCTGTCAAATTAGCAGCGTACAGCACCTTTTTACCGGTTTCGGCTTGTGCGGCTTCGGCAGCTTTACGGCATGCTTCGACACGCTTCTCGATCGGAGTTAATTCATTTTCGAACAAAATTTCGTCATCTTTGATCAGATCGACACCGCCAAGCGCTTGCGCACTGAATTGACGGGTAAGCTCATCCAGATCATGACCGATCACGGATTTGAAAATACTCATGAGCAGTGGACGCTCCGGTACGCCGAGCAGTTGCCGTACACCGGGTACACCGAACTTTGGTCCTTTAAAATGACTCAGGAAATGTTCGGAAAATGCCAGATCTGTCAGCTTAATCCGTCCGTCCATCGAAATTTTGCCAAATACGGTGACCAGCAAAGCAGGAATATCGCTGCTGAAGTTGACATCCGGGTAGGCGATGCGAATATCGGCATAGCGCTCGCCTGTTGCGGAACGTGCTTCATCGACAGCAATCACTTCGCCCAGATGTTTCTTCATCGAAGCTTGTTTGGCAGCAGGCAGCTCGGTCCAGCTACCAACCGTCATGCCAACTGCGATGGAAGTCGCTTTTTTGTGAAAATCGGCCTGTTCATCGTAGCAACGATACGTTGCGATGCAATAGCTCATGAAAGTTCCTCCTTTAATGCTGCCCCCATTTCGCGGGAGCGTTCTGCACAACGTTCAATACCTTGTATGATCGTCTGCTTCATCTCGTGCTCGTCGAATACTTTGATCGCAGCAGCCGTCGCGCCATTGGGCGAAGTAACTTTAGCACGCAGCTCCGCAGGTTCTTCTCCGGTTTGTTGTACCATATGTGCCGCACCGATCGCCGTTTGGATCGTCAACTCACGTGCTTGCTCATGCGAAAGACCATTCTGTACACCTGCTGCAATCATCGCTTCCATCATATAGTATATATAAGCCGGGCCGCTGCCGGAAATACCGGTTAAGGTTTCCATTTGCTGCTCAGCGATTTCGGTTACCGTTCCTACCGCTTCAAACAGGCGGCGAACCGTTGTGCGTTGCTCGGCAGACACTTCATCCGAATAGACGATGCCGGTGGCGGCAAGTCCAATCGTGCTGGATGTGTTAGGCATCGTCCGTGCGATCGGTTGTGACTTACCAAGCAAGTGCTGGATCGTTTGAATTTCCAGGCCGGCAATAACAGATACGAGCAATTGCTCCGGTTTCAGCAATGGACTGAGCTGACGAAGCGCAGCCGCCGCATCGACCGGCTTCATCGCAAGCACGATAATGCCAGCCTGCTGCAATGCCCCGTCACGATCCGTCTCATTGCTAACGACCGTCACGCCGTAGCGCTGAATCAAATAGTTCAGACGATCTTGATTGTTACGATTGAGCATCGTCACCTGACCCGGAATGACGACCGAGCGATTGACCAGCCCGCGTAAAATAGCTTCTGCCATTGAGCCTGCTCCGTAGAAGCAGATCGATTGTTCAATTAATGCGTGTTGTGTTGAAGGATGACTCATCATTATCTTTCCTTTCTATTAAAGAAGAGCTGTCGATCTATCTGGCTAAAGAAGAGCTTTCGATCTATCTGGAAAATGAACTTTCCGTTTGGCGCATACTTTAAAGACGAATGTCAGATGCACTACTAACATACAGATCATTCTATGTCACAGATCGGTTCGGAATGATGTGCAGTTGCTGATGGAGTTAGCTGCGAATTTGACCGGTGCCGTAGATTTTGTATTTGGTTGAAGTGAGGGATGGTAATCCCATTGGGCCGCGGGCGTGCAGTTTTTGCGTACTGATGCCGATTTCGGCGCCGAATCCGAATTCGAAGCCGTCGGTGAAGCGAGTGGAAGCGTTATGGTAGACGGCGGCGGCGTCAACTTCTTGCATGAAGCGTGCAGCATGGGACGCATTCTCGGTTACGATACATTCCGAATGTTTCGTGCTATACGTAGCGATATGCTGTAAGGCTTCACCCAGTGAATCGACGATTTTCACATTTAAAATGTAATCATTATATTCGGTTGCATAGTCCTGCTCGGTTGCCAGCGTTGCCCACGGCAGACGCTCTAATGTAGCGGAACAGCCGCGAATTTCCACTTTATACTGTTCGCGCAGTTGCTCGGCAAGCTGTACGAATGCGGCTACATCATAATCGGCGTGTACGAGCAACGTTTCCATCGAGTTGCAGACGGATGGACGCTGAACTTTGGCATTGATCGCGATCTCGTTGACCATTTGCGTTAGAGCGGAAGCATCGACAAATGTATGACAAATACCAGCGCCTGTCTCGATAACAGGTACGGTGGAGTTTTGTACGACATTTTGAATGAGTGAACTGCCGCCACGTGGAATGATCACATCGATCAGTCCGTTCAGACGCATCAGTTCATTAACGGATGCGCGGTCGGAATCTTCGATCAGTTGCAGTGCATCGGCAGGAATCGCAGATTGCTCCAACGCGGAATGCAGCACTTCAACGATTTTACGATTGGACGCCAGTGCTGCGGAGCCGCCGCGTAATACGATGGCATTGCCGGTTTTTAACGCAAGTCCTGCGGCATCAACGGTCACGTTAGGACGGGCTTCGTAAATCATCCCGATCACACCGATCGGTACGCGGATTTTCTCGATATGCAGTCCATTTGGACGTTCGATCACTTCCAGCAATTCACCGATTGGATCATTTAATTCGACGATCTGGCGCAAGCCTGCGGCGATATCGCCGACACGTTTCGTATCCAAACGTAAACGATCCAGCAGCGATTCAGATGTACCGTTAGCACGCCCATTTTCAATATCTTCACTGTTAGCAGTTATGATAACGTCTGCTTGCTCGACGAGTGCATCTGCCATCATAAGTAGTGCTTTGTTTTTATCTTCGGTCGTAATGCTGGCAAGGGGAGATGCGGCTTTGCTCGCCAGTGTTGCTTTTTGTACAACTTCACTCATTTCAGTCATTGTGTATACCTCCTGACGCCCTGGGGCGGAATAATGATCGTGTGTATATTTATCATTTATGCTCAGCGTTATTTACCCTACAACGTATGCGTACAGAGCAGTTGCTACCACAGCATAGTCATATTAGCAGTAGAGTCATGGCAATGATCTACAATGATCTACATTATAATTCATTTGAAGAAGCACCCGTGCCAGCGGATAGGATTGGAGCAGCTAAACGTACCTGCAATTTACAATGTAATCCACTCATCACGGTGGATCGCTTCCAAATGCTGAATATAATCGAGACCCAGTGTTGTCGCGATGCGGCTGCTTGGCAATCCGGCAATCTGCTGTAATTGATCGTGATCATAGTTAACGATTCCGCGTCCGAGTGTCTCGCGTTGCAGATTGTGCACTTCGACGACATCGCCGGCATGAAATTGTCCTTCGATCTGACGAATGCCGACCGGTAATAAACTGCGTCCATTATCGATCAATGCTTTTTCCGCGCCTTCGTCCACAACGAGTGTGCCAAGCGGAACGCTGAGGAAGCCGAGCCATTGCTTTTTCATCGGCAGCGAAGCGCTATGAGTGGCAAAATACGAACCTTTACCGACACCGCGTGCTGCTGCCAGCAGATCGCCCGTTTCGGTTACACGTCCAACGAACACGGGAATACCGCCACGGGTAGCGATTTTGGCTGCATCGACTTTAGAGCGCATGCCGCCTGTTCCTACCGCCGAACCCGCACCGCCTGCGACTGCATAAATTTCGTCCGTAATTTCATCAATTCGATCATAACGAACCGCATCGGGATCTTTGCTCGGATTTGCACTGTACAATCCATCCACATCGGTCAAAATGAGCAAATGCGATGCGCGTGCCAGATTAGCTACGAGTGCAGATAATGTATCGTTATCGCCGAATTTGAGTTCGTCGACAGAGACGGTATCATTTTCATTAATGACCGGGATGACATCTTGCTTAAGCAGTTCTTCGATCGTCATGCTCGCATTAGAAGCACGCTTACGGTGTGTAAAGTCACCTCGTGTGAGCAAAATTTGTGCGCTGACCAAACCATGTGTGGCAAATGCTTGCTGGTAATCACGCATGAGTAATGCTTGTCCGACCGAAGCGGCCGCTTGCTTTTCATGCAATAGCTTCGGTCTGGTCACATAGCCGATCTCGCGGAATCCGGCAGCGACTGCACCGGAGGTGACGAGCAATACCGAATGTCCATGTTGCTGCAATGCAGCGATTTCTGAGGCAAAAAAGGCAACCGTCTCATGATTTAATCCGCCCTGTGGGCCGGTCAGCGAGCTGCTGCCGATTTTCACGACAATACGCTGATGTTCCATGTTGATTCACTCCTTTGGCATAACAACAAAAAAGACTTCCGTCCACGTATTCATATTGAATACAAAGGACGAAAGTCTGAACTTCCGCGGTACCACCTTTATTGACAGCCCAGAGCTGTCCGGCTTCGTGCCCGGATAACGGTGGGAAGACCGTCCGACGTTTGGCGCCGGAAGCTCGGGGGCAGGTTCGGCAGGAGCTGGCGGTGAATCCTTTCAGCCTCCGGAATTCACTCTCTATACACGCCGCTTGATTTGCTTACTATTCCCGTCATTGCATTAATTGTTGTTGCTGATTAGGATAGCACGGACTTGGACTTTTGCCAAGTACCGCGCCAGCGTTCAATAGAAATTTAATAATTGTACATGCGATATATACTTTAGATTTTATAGTAGTAGCCTTCTCTGTTGTAGGTCCCCGTCACGTCTACCGCGATGTTTAGATGTTTAAACCAAAGCGCTGTCTGTTGGGGTAAAATCATCGATTGTCATCACTTGCAACTTTACGTTTAAGCGAAAGCTACTTTTGGGCAAGCGGCTTGATCACGTCAACAGAACCAGTACCGCTGCTCACTCAGGCAAATAAGTTCAGTTTACCAATTCGCTGCACCGCTTCACGCAGACGTTCTTCTGAGGTGAGCAGACCGATGCGCACGTACCCTTCGCCACCTTCGCCAAAGCCGATACCTGGTGCGACCGCCACATGCGCTTGTTCCAGCACAATCGTCGCAAATTCACGTGAGGTCATTCCTTCAGGCACAGGCAGCCAGCAGAAGAAGGAGCCTTTTGGCACTTCGGCTGACCAGCCGATCTTCTCCAATTCTTCAAAAAAGGCGTTTCGACGCGACTCATAACGTGCCACCAGATCGGTTACACATTGCTGATCATCGGTTAACGCCCGTGCTGCCGCCGCTTGAATACCGCCAAACAGACTTACATACACATGATCCTGCATCAGATTGATCAAACGAATGATCTCGCGATTACCGAGGGCAAAGGCAACGCGCCAGCCAGCCATATTGTACGTTTTGGATAGCGTATAAAACTCGACGCCCACTTCTTTCGCGCCGGGAACTTGCAGAAAGCTGACTGGCTTTTGTCCATCAAATCCGATCGCTCCGTAAGCAAAGTCGCTCGCAACGACAATCTCATGCGCTCTAGCAAAAGCGACCGTTTCCTCGTAAAACGAGAGCGGAGCGGTAGCCGAAGTCGGATTGTTCGGATAGTTGAGGAACATCAATTTAGCACGTTCCAGCACATCTGGTGCGATCGCGCTATAGTTTGGCAAATACGCCTGCTGTTCGGTAAGTGGCATAAAGCTCATCTCTGCACCTGCCAGCGCTACACCAGACCAGTAATCGGGATAACCTGGATCAGGCACAAGACATACGTCGCCCTGTTGCAGCATAATCTGGCTAATTTCGATCAAGCCTGTTTTGCCGCCAAATAAAATGGCGACTTCGGTTTCCGGGTCAAGCTCTACCTCATAATCTTGCTGATATCGTTGCACAATCGCTTCTTTCAAAAAGGCATAACCGCTAAACGGAGAATATTTGTGATATTGCGGATTACTAGCCGCTTCGCGTAGCTCTTCCACGATATGAGGTGGGGTCGGCTGGTCTGGATTACCCTGACCGAGATTGATCACGTCATGACCTGCGGCAATTTGCCGATTCACATCCTGCACCAGCTTGGCGAAAAATTGCTCTGGCAGCTCATTCATCATCGCGGCAGGGCGAATCGGAAAGGCGGACACGCCAGCTTCGTTTACATTGGACATCGTATTCATCACTCCGGTTCGTTCAATTTTGAATGGTCGACTTTTGATGCTTCTACATAGTTATCCTAATCTATCACGATTTTTCCGATTGGCATAGAGAGTGGAGGGGAAAAGGTGAAGGCATATATAAGTGAAAGGATAGAAGTATTGCTTTTTCACAGGTGTGAAGGCTATGATAATCAAAATATAATGTTCACTCTATACGTTGATCTGTACGAGCAGATGACGAATCGGTTGAGCGATTATACAATGAGGGCGGTTCTTGAATGAGGATGTTTCTTTAAGTAAGAATGGTTATCTAATGAAGAGCCGTTATCAAGAATGTACTACGTGCTACCTCATCTACGATAGTAATGGATCATCAATCAATTCATTTAGGATACGCAAGGAGCGATGAACGATGGCTTCACAACAATACCATATTAGTTTGCTGCAAATGGATATCCGTCTCGCTGATCCGCAGCATAATCAGCAACGTGCTGGGGAATGGATCGCTAAAGCGATGAAGGCTCAGCCCAAGCCGGATGTGATCATATTGCCTGAAATGTGGAATACGGGCTATGCGCTTGATCGGCTAGATGGAATCGCCGAACCGGAAAATGGTGCCATTTGTCGCTGGTTAAGCGAGACGGCAGCTCATTATGAAATTACGATTGTAGGTGGCTCGATCTCAGAACAGCGCAGTAGCGGATTTTACAATACATTATATGCGTATGGACCTGACGGCAGTCAGCTGACGCGTTATGACAAAATCCATCTGTTCAAGCTGATGGACGAGGAGAAATTTATGCAGCCCGGTGAGCAACTGGCATTGTTTCCGCTGGGAGAGGTTACCGCAGCCGCGTCGATCTGCTACGATATTCGTTTCCCTGAGCTGGCGCGTACACTTGCGTTGGCAGGGGCAAAAGTATGGTTTGTACCGGCAGAGTGGCCGAATCCGCGTCTGCACCACTGGCGCACCTTGCTTACCGCACGAGCGATTGAAAATCAGATGTATGTGATTGCCTGTAATCGTGTTGGACGGGATGAGAAAAGTGAATTTTTCGGACATTCAATGATTATCGATCCGTGGGGCGAGATTATCGCTGAAGGCGGGGAAGAGGAAGGCATCGTGAGTGCAACGATTGATCTGGAGCTATCTGATGATGTGCGTGGGCGCATTCCTGTCTTTGCTGATCGTCGTCCAGAGTTGTACAAGCATGAAGACTAATCTAGTAGGTAGTTAGGCTATTCAATTAGGGGGTTAGGGTGTGTATGCAAACGGTTTGTACTGGGCATCAACTACTGTGGGAAGGAATAAGCTCGGCATCGACCACTGCGATAAGGAATAAAGTGACGGACTCTGGTATTGTACAGGAATCTACGGAGTAGAAGATCATTGTAGATTCCTGTGCTCGTGCTCAGAGTACCAAAACTATGATGGCTGCAAAGTAGACTATGGCGGTGACTGAACTCAGACCTAGAACCCGAACCCGAACCCGAACCCGAACCCGAACCCGAACCCGAACCCGAACCCGAACCCGAACCCGAACCCGAACCCGAACCCGAACCCGAACCCGAACCCTACCTGCTTGCTACGAGGAAGCCAGTACGATCAGTGAAGCTGATGGCTGGCTTTTTTGTATTTGGATTTTGCATTAAGATAAGCTGTAAAGTAGACTGTCAGATTAAAACGCAGCAGACGCTGTGCGTCAACTAGACGTAACAGCTAGTCTTAACAGCCAGCTGTACAGCAAATAGTCAGGTTAAAACCTTTATCAAAACTTACTAAAAGTTAGTTAGTTGTACTTTCACGAGAGATTTGCTGATATGACTTTCTTTTACAAATAAATTGGCTATAATAAGAACTAGATAATATCTATAATTAAAGATATTTAAAATCAGGCGGTTATGTAAACGCCGTTAAGCCATTCAAAAGTATAGCTATATGTTTATGTTCAAATATCCGGTTTATAGGATATGAAGTTAATCATGACAAGGATTGCGTGCAAAGAATGGCATGCTCTTCCACAAGCGCAGAATATGAATTTACAATCTTACACTGATTAATAGTCACCTGATTTATAGTTAATAATTAACATTTAACAGCAAAATGAAATGTAGACATAGGAAGGCATCGACCCATCTTTACATCCTAACAAACGATACTATCATTCATCTAAAAAAGGAGCTGAACATCATGCAACTTCGTACAGCAGGTATTCACCATATTACGTCTTTTGTTACTGATCCACAGCGCAATGTCGATTTTTATGCCGGTATTCTAGGTTTACGGATGGTGAAAAAAACGATTAATTTTGACGCACCGGATGTGTATCATCTTTATTTTGGCAATGAAGCAGGGGCGCCAGGCACGATTGTTACTTTTTTCCCGCAGCCAGGTGCACGTCGTGGTGCTGTAGGTAGCGGTCAACTGGGAATTACGGTATTCGCTGTTCCAACGGGTTCACTTCCATTTTGGGAAGCACGGTTGAACAGACTCGGTGTTCATGTGGAAAAGGTTAGCCGTTTCGGTGAAGAACTGCTTCGTTTTGCAGATTACGATGGATTGCGAATTGAGCTGGCAGAGCGGGCAGAAGGCGCAGTAAGTAGCTGGCAATGGGAAGACATTACCGCAGATCAGGCGATTAAAGGTTTTGGCGGTGGTGTGCTGTTCAGTGCAAGACCAGAGCGCACATTGCATACGGTCGAGCATGTACTCGGTCTGGAACGTATAGCAGAAGAAGATGGATATGTACGGTTCCGTGCCACTGGCGATATCGGTAATATCATTGATGTAAATTCGCGCGAGTTGCCACGCGGCATCGGCGGCGCAGGAACCGTTCACCATATCGCATGGCGTGCGACTGATTTTGAGCAGCATGAACAATGGCGTACGCAAGTTGCAAATGCAGGCTTCCAGCCGACACCGGTGATCGACCGCCAATATTTTAACGCTGTCTATTTCCGTGAAGACGGGGGCATTCTGTTTGAGATTGCGACCGATCCACCAGGCTTTGCCAATGATGAATCAGCCGAGGCACTCGGTGGCAAACTGATGCTGCCAGCATGGTATGAGCCACAGCGCGACTTGATCGAAAGCAATCTGCTGCCGATTGAAGTTCGTTCGCTGTCATAATCAGTAATAGCGGTCATATAAATGGCGAGAGCTATCATATAACTACGGCATAGGATATACAACGTATTTACGTCCGACTAGGATTGGATCAATATAAAGGAGGCTATTAGGATGACAACAACGATGCAACATGTATTCAAACAAGGTACAGACCCGAATCAACCGGTATTGCTACTATTGCATGGCACAGGAGGAAATGAGCGTGATCTGTTGCCACTCGCTGAGCTGATTGCACCATCGGCTTCGGTGCTAGGTGTACGCGGAAATGTATCGGAGAACGGCATGCCCCGCTTTTTCCGTCGCCTTGCTGAAGGGGTATTTGACGAGCCAGATCTGATTGCTCGTACCCACGAACTGAATGCGTTTCTGGATGCAGCAGCAACGGAATATGGGTTTGATCGTCGTAATATCGTAGCTGTTGGTTATTCAAACGGTGCGAACATCGCGGCAAGCCTGCTGTTTCATGATAAACAATCTCTGCGCGGAGCGATTTTGCATCATGCGATGGTTCCACTTCGCAGCATTGAACTGCCTGATCTGACAGGTACGCCGGTATTTATGGCATCAGGCACTAATGATCCTATCGTACCGCGTGCTGAAAGTGAAGAACTGGGTCATCTGTTATCCGGTGCTGGAGCGAATGTGGAATTGCACTGGGAAAATAACGGACACCAGCTGACTGCATCTGAAGTACATGCAGCGGCAGCGTGGTTTAAAGTTAACTTTTGATGATATGAAAATACCTGTATACGGTGCTAGTTACCGATACAGGTATTTTATTGTTCAAGCCTGTATGCGAGACGAGCATACAGCATGAAGCCTATAGTGAGTAGTATGGATGGAAGTCAATCTATACAGTCAGTCTATTGAATGATCGGAAAGTAATAGCGAAATACGCAAATATAATATAAATACATTTAATAGTGTAGATAGAGAGTATGACATTGTGCAAATTGAAGTGGGGGAAATGTAATCGATTGAGCTTGCATAGTTGACAGTGAGAATAGTTATCATTTAAAATGTAAATTAATCGTAATAATTACTAATAATAAATAGAAGTAGATCATTTGAATTTTTACTGATCTGCTCATCTTTCCAAATCGAATGGAGGTCGCTAACTATGGCAAAAACAGATACAGCTACCGCTTACCGCCAATTGAAAAGTCCCAATAAAGTCACACGCGCTCGCGCACTGCGGATTATCAAGGAGGCGAAAAAGCAAAAGCTACAAAAACAAAGCTAATGGATGAGCTGCACACGTAAATCTGTGAGTATAGAAATATCTGAAAAGCTAAAGGTGAAAAAGTGGATAACTAAAAAGTGAAAAGCCAGCTGGTATTATCCCCTTTAAGTAGACATTCGAAAAAAGACATCTGTTAAGATGAACTTAATCATGTCAACAAAGGGGAT
>NZ_JBCGUH010000007.1:191913-324345 GCF_039822605.1 Paenibacillus wenxiniae | reverse complement strand
CATCGTGTGCGTGGGGCCGTGGGGTAAGAGCACTCATATATAACGATATAATCATAAGGCACTGGGCATATGCTCGGTGCCTTATTACTATGCCTATATAATGGTAGAGCCAGCAGGAATTGCTGAGGTTGTCGGTTCGATTCCGGCTGCTGTTAAGGGTGACTGGCACGGTGGCTGAATATGATGTATATCTGGCTGATCTACGTAAAGCATAAGGAGTGAGAGTAATGCTAAGACATATTCGGCAGTGGACTATCGAAGAGATACAACAGCATGTATACCTGACAACGACCGAGCTTAAGCTGCTTACCTATTTCATGGGTAGTAGGAAGAGCAAGGATATAAGCGTTGTGTGCGGGCTGCTGGGTATGTCAAAGCATCGACTCACTAAGACCAAGCGTTCACTGGATCATAAGCTGAACAGATCGGAGATGAAGAAGAATGAAGGTTAAAGATCCATTCTATGGCACGAGCAAGTGGAAAAGGAAAAGGGAGAACGTATTGCGCCGTGATGAATATCTCTGTCAGGAAAGTAAGCGGTACGGTAAGACCGAACCGGCAACGACAGTACATCATATCTTTCCGAGAGAACAATATCCCGAATTACAGCTCGAGACATGGAACCTGCTAAGTCTCAGTGATCGACAACACAATGCAATGCATGACCGCGATAGCCATGAGATCACGGCTTTAGGTCAGCAATGGCAGGATCGGCGGAGAGATGAGTTCCAAAAATTCTACGAGCAAAAAGGCATTCGAACCTCAGAATCATAGCCCCCCACCCATATTTATGTTTTTTTCAAAACCCGGGGACCGGTGGGGGGAGCTTTTTCCAATAGAGAGAGTCCTCAAAAACTTTTTTTGAGCTTTTGGAGGGAGGTGAGAGCGTGACGAAAGTGCCGACGAAGGAAACGATTAAGAGACGGACGATTGAAGATATGAAAACGCTGGGAGTTCATAAACCCCAGTATAATCGGGTGGTTGATCTCTATTCTGAGCTGGTTCATCAGTTCTTAATGCTTAATAAGAAATTTGAGGACGAGGGATATGAATACGAATCTTATACAGCTGCTGGAGGTGCAAAAAAGGCACCGATTGTTGCAACACTGGAATCTCTTCGAAAAGACATTTTGGCATACTCCGACCGTCTATGTCTCAATCCGAAATCCCTTGAGACAGTAACGGTAGAGCAGCAAGGGAAGTCTGTTTTAGCGGCTGCCCTTAGCAGTATGAATGAGTGATTTCAAAAACTATGACATCGTTATGGAGTATGCCAGAAGCGTAGTTGAGGGTAGGAAGGTTGCGAATAAAGAGATCCGGCAAGCCTGTCAAAGGTTTTTAAATGATCTCAATAAGGCAAAGTATGATTTCAACCCTAAAGACGCTGAATTTGTCATAGGAATAATTGAAAAAACCTTTGTCCATCAAAAGGGCGAGGATATGGACGGCTACCCATTGAGAGGAAAGTCGTTTTTGCTGCAACCATGGCAGAAGTTTGTTGTTTACAATCTACTAGGATTCTTTCATGAGGGAACGAAACGTCGTAGGTTCAAAGAGGCATTTAATATGCTGCCTCGTAAACAGGGAAAGACACCTTTTATGAGTGCTTTGGCTTGGGGGCTTGGTCTGCTCGAAAGAAGATCTGGAGCAGAAATTGTTATTGTTGGGGCTCAGCTTAAACAAGCCTTACAAAGTTTCAATTTCCTATTGTACAACATTCGTCATATGGGCGAAGAAAAAAACTTCCGAATACTTGATAACAACCAGGAGCACAGTATCAGTGGTGAGCTTGGTGACGGATATATGCGTATTGAAACCATTGCCGGCAACAGTGACCGAATGGATAGTTTGAATACGTTAATTCAAATTTTGGACGAGCTTCATTTATACCGCAGTGCGAGTCAATACAATACCATCAAAGAATCTGGCAAGGCTTATCGAAATAGCTTATGTATTGGTATTACGACCGCCGGCGACAACATGAATTCTTTCTGTTATAACCGTATGGTGTATTGCCAAAAGGTACTTGAAGGAACGATAGAAGACGAGCAGCTCTTTATATTTATAGCGAAGGCAGACGCTGATCCTGATACAGGTGACGTAGATTATACTGATCCAATTGAGCACGAAAAAGCAAATCCTAATTATAATGTTTCCGTATCCGGAGAAGAATTGATGAATGATGCAATGCAAGCACAAAATGATCCGCAACAGCGGAAATCGTTTCTTGCGAAATCATTAAACATCTATACTTCTGCAATTCGAGCTTATTTCAATATGGATGAATTCAGGACAAGTGATCATCAGTATAAGTGGACTTTAGAGGAGTTGGCGAAACTTCCTATTGATTGGTACGGCGGTGCTGACCTTTCCAAATTCCATGACTTAACAGCTGGTGCTTTGTATGGAGAATATGAGGGCGTTGACATTGCCATTACGCATGCCTTCTTTCCTCGGGCTGTTGCTCATTTGAAAGCGGAAGAGGACAACATACCTTTATTCGGTTGGTTGGATGACGGATGGTTGACAATGAGTAACAGTGCAGTTGTAAATCATGCGGAAATTATTAATTGGTTTGTGGATATGAAGAAAAAAGGATTTAGAATCAAGCAGGTCGGCTTTGATCGTAAGTTCTCACGAGAATTCTTTATCGGAATGACACGAGCCGGATTCAAAATCATTGACGAGCCACAGTATTTCTGGAGAAAAAGCCAAGGGTTCCGGCGGATTGAAATACGAGCCAAGGAAAAGAAATTCTATTATCTGCATTCACAAGCATTCGAGTACTGTTTGCAAAATGTAAGTGCGATTGAAAAGACGGACGATATGATCCAATACGAAAAAGTGATGCCGGAGCAACGGATTGATTTATTCGATGCTGCGGTTTTTGCTGCTGTTAGAAAAATTGAAAATGATGAGAAAGCATCGAGCGCTTCAAAATGGTTGAAAGGAGGTTGAGTGTTTTGGGGATTTTAGATTTATTCAAGCGAAAACGTCAAAGCAGAGCTGCACCACAGGATGCAATGGGCTGGTTTCTATCGAATGATGCTCATGACATGCTGTGTGTACCTGGTTACACAAGGCTATCAGATAACCCCGAAGTTAAGATGGCTGTTCATAAAATCGCTGACTTAATCAGCAGCATGACGATTCACTTGATGCAAAACACAGAAAACGGCGACGTCAGGGTGCGTAATCAATTGGCAACCAAGCTGGACATTAACCCATTCAGTCTGACAACGCGTAAAAACTGGATGTATAATATTGTGTACACTATGTTGCTTCCTGGACAAGGAAATAGTGTGGTGTATCCTAAATTCAAAAATGGGTTACTGGATGATCTGGTTCCGTTGCCACCATCAAGAGTTAATTTTATAAATAAAGCCGATGGTTATCGAGTGCTATATCAGGGAAAAGAGCATAATTATGATGAGGTACTTCACTTTGTTATGCATCCCGATCCTGAACAGCCTTGGATTGGTACAGGATATCGAGTTGTATTGAAGGATATCATCGACAACCTCAAACAAGCCACGGCGACAAAGAAAGGGTTCATGGGCGGCAAGTATATGCCAAGCCTAATTGTGAAAGTTGATGCTAATACGGCAGAGTTATCCAGCGAAGAAGGCCGTGATAGAGTATTTGACATGTATTTGAAGCGTAGTCAGGCAGGTGAACCGTGGATTGTACCTGCGGAAATGATTGAAGTAGAACAAATCAAGCCGCTGACGCTGAATGACTTGGCGATAAATGATGCTGTGCAACTGGATAAGCGAACGGTAGCCGCACTGATTGGAGTGCCGGCTTTTTTTGTTGGAGTTGGCGAATTCAAAAAGGATGAGTACAACGCCTTTATTGACACTACGCTGCTGCCGATTGCGCAGGGCATCCAGCAGGAACTTACGCGTAAGCTATTGATCAGTCCCGAATTATTTATCCGACTCAATCACCGCAGCTTATATTCCTACAATCTGGCTGATTTGGTCTCTGCCGGTAAGGAAATGGTTGATCGCATAGCCATGTCACGAAACGAATGGCGCGATCTGGTCGGGTTCGGTCCGCGTGAAGACATGGAGGAACTACTGGCACTTGAAAACTTTATCCCTTCCAACAAGCTTGGAGACCAAAAAAAATTGAGCCCTGGGGGAGGTGAGGAAGATGGATAGGGATCAGAAAGTAACTCGTACCTTACAGGCTGACCTGAAAACTCGTGAGGAGCAGGATGGACAGGATCTGTATATCGAAGGCTACTTTGCCGTATTTAATCGAGAAACAGAGCTGTTTCCTGGCGGATATGAGGAACTGGCATCCGAAGCGTTCAACGAGACGCTGGGCAATGATATTCGGGCATTGATCAATCATGATAGCCGTCTGGTGCTGGGTAGGAACAAATCGGGCACATTGGAATTGAAAGTTGATGCACACGGGCTTTGGGGGCGAGCAAAAATTAATCGTTTCGATTCAGACGCAATGAATATGTATGCGAGAGTACAGCGTCGAGACGTGGATCAGTGCAGCTTTGGATTTAATATCCTAGAGGAGCAGACAGAATTCAGGGAGGATGGCACGGTGAAGTGGACGATCCGTAAAGTGGATCTGCATGAGGTATCTGTCTGTACTTTCCCTGCATATGCGGATACTGGCGTCCAGGCTCGTAAAGAAGATTTGGAGCAGCATAAAGTGAGACGGATTGAGCAAAGAAAACACCAAGCGAAAGAGAGGCTGAAACGATGGCACTGAAACAACTGATGATCAGAAAGAAGCTTGAGCAAAAAGGCAAGCTACTGGAAGAGCTGCGAGCAAAAGATGCTGATATCCAGAAGCGTTCAAAAGAACTGGAGACAGCTTTGCAGGAGGCATCCACGGATGAAGAGATTGCCACTGTGGAAGAAGAAATCAATAAAATCGACGGCGAGCAGGAAGAAGTCGACGGTAAGAAAACTACTCTGGAAGCAGAGATTTCCCAACTGGAAGGCGAGCTGGAGCAGCTCGAAAATAATGCACCAGAGAACAACCCTGTGCCGTCTGCTGCTGGCACTGGAACCGATCAACGATCAAATACACCCTATCAAGGAGGCGACACTCGGATGAGAGGCAACAAACACGAAACACGCGCACAAATGAAAGAGCGCTTGAATCAACCAGAAGTACGCGAATTCTACGGAAAAATTATGGAGGCTGCCAAGTCGTTTAATGCGCGCTCCCTGTCCGGCACCGACCTGCTTATTCCAGAAGTCGTCCTGAACATGATTCAGGCTCGAATCGGTGATTTCTCTAATCTGTATGGCGAAGTGACTGTACAGCCGCTGTCCGGCAGCGCGCGTATCATCATGGACGGCGCTATTCCAGAAGCCATCTGGACGGAAATGTGTGACCCGGTACAGGAGCTGGCTGGCGCATTCAGCCAAACAGAAATTGATGGATACAAAGTCGGCGGATATATTCCGATGTGTAATGCTATCCTGGAAGACTCCATGATTCCGCTGGCTGATTATATCGAAGGGCGTTTGGCGCAGGCGATTGCCAAGGCGCTGGATAAAGCCATTCTGGTTGGGACTGGCGCGGCTGGCAAGCAGCCACTGGGTGTTATTACAGCACTGGCCACTGTACCTGCTCAAAACACAACCAGTGATGGTACTCTGGCAAACATCATTTCGAAGATGGCGATCATCGATGATGGCGAAGATGGCGCTGCGATCGGCGAAGTAATCGCAGTCATGAAAAGATCCACGTACTATTCCCGCATCATGCCGCAAACCTACTTGCCGACTGCTGATGGTCGCCTGGTTGTGCAAGGGGCGAATACAGCGCCGCGCCTGCCGGACGGTACACGGATTGTATTCAGCCAGTATGCGCCAGTAGACACAGTCGTTATTGGTGATTTCAAAAAGTATCTGCTGGGTGAACGTCGCGGCGTGCAATTGGCTGTATCGACAGACGTTCGTTTTATCCAGGATGAGACCGTCTTCAAAGGCACCGCTCGCTATGACGGAAAACCAGTCTACAACGAATATTTTGTCGTTGTGAAGCTGGATGCACTACAAGCAGATGCTAGCGCTTAATACCATTTGTTGAAAGGGTGAAATCAAATGCCTTACCAAGTAATCAAGGATTTCAAAGACCTGCAAGATGATAATCACCAGTATCGTGCAGGCGATAAGTACCCTCGCGCTGGCCGTGCCAAAAAAGATCGAGTCGAAGAACTCAGCGGCAATGACAATAAAATGGGCGAACCGCTGATTCAAGAAGTCAATGAGTAGTGTGAATCCGTCAACGACAGTTGCACTGGTTAAAGAGCGGATCGGCATCCGTAGCCCGGTCAGGGACACCTACCTGACTGCTATCGTCGGCAGCGTCATTAAAGAACTAGAAGATGAGAAAGGTGTCATCCTAGACGGGGACAATCTAAATCATCTTCTTTTTGTTTGCGACTATGCAACGTGGCGCTACCAGAGTCGGGATGAATCGGGAGCAATGCCCCGACATCTACAGTTCAGGTTGCACAATCTAATGCTGCATAACGGCGGTGGGTCCGCGTGAATTATGACCATGAACTTACGTTGCTGGAATATCCCATCATAGAGGACGAGATCGGGAATCAGATACCTGGGGAGCCGGTAGAGACCGCCCTGCTCTGTCGCCAGCAATCCGTCAGCCGCTCGGAGTTTTACAATGCAGCAGCGGCAGGGCTTCAACCAGAAATCTTGTTTACCATTCATGCTTATGAATACGATGGTCAGCGAGAACTACTGTTTGAAGGCTCGAAGTACAAAGTGATCCGAACTTATCAGGCAAGCTTCGAGGAGTTAGAGTTAACCTGTCAGAAAGTGGTGAGCACATGACTGATATAGATAGTTTGGCTCGCGATATTATGGGTCAGTTTACGGAATGGACGGAAACCGTTACCCGATCCGTTGACAAAAAGGTTAAAGAGTCAGCGGAGTCCCTACGAGAAGAAATATCTACAAAATCACCAAAGAAAACCGGAGCATATGCTAAGGGATGGGCGGTAAAACCGCAGCGCAGCGGAGGACAGCAAAAGTATGTTGTTCACAACAAGGACAGATACCAATTGACTCACCTGCTGGAAAAAGGCCATGCAAAACGAAAAGGTGGGCGCGTCGCCGCTATCCCGCATATTGTGCCAGCAGCAGATAAGCATATCGGCAAGTTGGTAACCGACATTCAAGGAATCATCAGAAACGGTGGTTGACATGACCCAACAGGAACTATATCAAGCACTCAAGTCACTCGGCATGCCGGTGGCTTATTCGCATTTTGTCGAAACCGCCGACAATTCGGTGCCGAATCCACCTTATATTACGTATCTGGCCACCTATTCCAGTGACTTTCAAGCTGATAATAAAAATTATCAAAAAGTACGAAATTTTCAGGTTGAACTTTATACAACCAAGAAAGATTTGATTGCTGAAAAATCGCTGGAGGATTTATTAGATAAATCTGAACTTCCGTACACTTTATCAGAAACCTATTTGGATACAGAATCAATGTTCCAAAGAATATATGAAATTCAATTAATTTAGGAGAGTGAACAGTAATGAATAAAGTTACATTCGGTTTGAGAAATTTGCATATCGCCTTTAAAAGCGCAACGCAAACTGGCACAACGCCGGCTTATGATACGCCAATCGCCGTACCTGGTCTGGTACGACTGGCACCAACCGCAGTTGGTGATTCCAGCACCTTCTTTGCTGATGACGGCGCTTATTACACTGTAACAGCCAACAACGGGTATACGCTCGAACTGGAAATTGCATTGTTGCCGGATACGCTGGCTGCCCGCATGTTCGGTTGGAAGATCGACAAGAACGGCATGCTGGTTGAAACATCTGACGGTAAACCAGAAAAGTTTGCTTTTATGGCTGAGGTGCAAGGCGATCAGCGCAACCGTCGCTTTGTCTATTACGAGAATCAGGCCAGTCGCCCGGCTAAAGAACGCACGACGAAAGGCGAAAGTGTAGAAGTGGGTACCGACACACTGAACCTGACGTCGTCTCCTATCCTTGTAGGTGATCAAATGATCATTAAGGGCGACATGGAATTGAATGATTCTAATACAACTGCTTACAATGCGTTCTTTGACAAAGTGTACATTCCAGACTTTACAACTACATCTAAAACCGGAGGTACTGCGTAGTGAAAGAACTCAATATCGGATCATCTAAAGTAAGAGTCAGAGCTACCCCTCTGGCTCTTTTGTTTTATAAACAAGAATTTGGTACGGATCTGCTGGGAGATTTGCTCAAAATGCAAGATATCGGTGCAGACCTGAGTAAGATGGATTCTATTGCATTCCTACAACTGACATGGGCAATGGCAAAAGCGGATGCATTTGGAAACGGACAATTTCCGTCATTTGTGGAGTGGATTGCTGGTCTGGAATCAATTGACTTCAGTGATCCCGACTTTATGCAAGGGATGTTGGAGGAAGCGATGGCGGGATTTTTTCGTGCCGGCGGAAAAGCTAGTGACGGAGCCAACACAGCAGGCAAATAGAGATACGTTCGAATTAGATGTAATGGCGATCGGCAAGCGTATTGGTTTGGATTTTTCTGAGATGAACCAATTGCGTGTGCGCGATCTTTTTGGTCTTGCTAATAGCTACACCGGCAGGGAAGAAAATAAAGATCGACCACGAGACGCTACACAGTCTGATATCGACTCTTTCTATAGCAGATAGGGGGCAGTATGGCTGACAACATCAAAGGCATCACGGTAACGTTGGGGGCAGATACTACTGCCCTCTCTTCTGCGTTGGCTGATGTGAACAAAAAAAGCAAGTCTCTTCAAACAGAATTGAAGGATATCGAAAGGCTGCTAAAATTCGATCCTGGTAATGTTGATCTACTTGCACAAAAGCAGCGTGTGTTGCAGCAATCAATTGAGCAAACTAGCAGCAAACTTACTCAGTTACGATCGGTACAACAGCAAGTTAACCAGCAATTCCAAAACGGTACTATTTCCGAATCTCAGTTTAGGGCATTTAACCGGGAGATCACGCGAACAGAGCAGCAACTGAATGGGTTGAGGCAGCAAGTCCAAAGCTTGGGTAGTCAACAGATCAATGTAGTAATAAACGGCAATGCAACCTCTGTATCACAAGCTTTAGGTGATGTGTCTACCAAGGGTAAAAGGCTGCAAGGTGAATTGCGTGAGATCAATCGTTTGTTGGAACTTGACCCTAACAACATTACGTTGGTTGCACAACGTCAGCAGGTGCTGAGTGAAGCAGTCTATAATACGACCGATAAACTCAACCGTCTGCGATCAATGCAGGAGCAAGTTAATGAGCAATACAGACGCGGTGATATTGGAGCAGAGCAACACAGACAGTTTCAGCGCGAGATCGAACGCACGGAACAGGAACTGCGAGACCTTACTCGCCAGCTCAACAATCAAGAAGAAGAGGTCTCGCAGCTTGGTCGACAATATAGACGAGCGTTTGATGAAGCAAGACAGTCGATGGACAACATGTTTGATAACCTTAAGCGAGTTGGTGCAGTTGCAGCTGGTGCAGGGATTGCGATTGCGGCAGGTTTAGGCATTGCCGCAAGCAAAGCCGCCGATTTTGAACAAGCAATGAGTAACGTTAAATCGGTCATGGCCCCTGATGAAGTAAAGGAATTCGGATCTGCCTTGCAGGATTTGGCTTTGAAAATGGGAGCGGAAACGAAATACTCCGCAACTGAGGCGGCGCAGGGCATAGAAGAATTGGTGAAGGCAGGCGTATCTACTGCTGATATCCTAAATGGCGGTTTGTCTGGTGCATTGTCATTAGCAACTGCCGGAGAGCTTGAACTTGCAGATGCAGCAGAGATCGCATCCACAGCACTAAATGCTTTTAGAGATGACAATTTAACCGTTCAGCAGGCAGCCGACTTACTTGCAGGCGCTGCCAACGCTTCGGCAACGAGTGTTAGTGAGATGAAATATTCGCTGTCGGCTGTGGCTGCCGTAGCCGCCGGTATGGGTTTGTCATTTAAAGATACCACTACCGCAATTGCTGTATTTGCTCAAAATGGTCTCAAAGGTTCGGATGCGGGCACATCACTTAAAACGATGCTGATGAACTTACAACCATCTACTAAAGCACAAATCAAAGAATTTGAACGTCTTGGTCTCATGACATACGATGTGCAAAAAGGTATGCAGGTACTCAAGGATAATGGCATCAAACCCGCAGGAACTTCTTTTGAAATAGTAGATGGACAATTACAAAAGCTTGGTGCGACCTTGTCGGGAACAAAAGAAGGATCGGCAAAGGCAAGGGATGCGTATCAAGAATTGACCATGCAAACTGGTATTGCGCAATCAGCGTTTTATGACGCTTCCGGAAGTATGCGGGGGATGAATGAAATCGCGGGAATACTGCAAAAGAGTATGGCTAAAATGACAGATGCGCAACGTGCATCATCACTGGAAATTTTATTCGGGTCAGATGCGATCCGTGCCGGCAATATCCTCTTTAGAGAGGGTGCCAAAGGCGTTGACGCAATGGCAGCAGCGATGTCTAAAGTTGGCGCTGATCAGGTAGCGGCAGAGAAGCTTAATAACCTAAAAGGTCAGATTGAGCAGCTTAATGGTGCAGTTGAGACATTCATGATAAGTATTGGCAACGCATTGCTGCCAGCGATAAAAAATATGGTGGGCGGACTGCAATCTTTAGTGGACGGCTTTAATGCATTAAGCCCTGGAATGCAATCCTTTATAGCAAAGGCTGCAGTAATTACTGCGGCGATTGGGTTATTTGGAGGGGGTTTGTTAGTGATCATAGGTTATATACCAATGATCACTGCCGGCTTTACAGCCCTCATTTCGCTCTTTACCACTATCGGGCCAGCAATCGGAGCCGCTTTTACAGCCGCTACCGGTCCGATTGGCATTGCTATCGCCGCCATTGTTGCAGCGGCGGCGTTAATTATCCTGAATTGGGAGCCGATAAAGGAGTATTTTCTTAAATTATGGCCGCAGATAGTAGAGGCTACAACTTCCGCATGGAATGGAATTGTGGAATTTTTCTCTGGTATTTGGGAAAAGATCAAATCTTTCTTTAGCTCAGGCACGGGCGAAGTCGTCGCACTGTCCAATCCTATGATCGGTTTACCTCTGCTCATCTTCAATCATTGGGATGAGCTGGTTGCGATGTTGCAAACCGTTTGGACAGCGATTAAATCCGGCGTAAGTACGGCTTGGACAGCTATAGTAACAACGGTAACCGGCATCGTACAGCCATTCATTCCGCTGGTTGTTAATTTCTTCAACAACTTAAAAGAAGGTATCAGTAAGATATGGGATGGATTAAAAACATACTTTACTGGAGTATGGGAAGTGATCAAAAATATTTTCCTCGGTGCGCTATTGATTATCGTCGACTTGGTAACCGGCGACTTTGAAGGCTTGAAAAAAGATACTGAGAAAATATGGAGCAATATCAAGGATGGATTCAGTAAAATCTGGACTGGTATCCAACAAGTATTTTCTGGCGCATTACAAATCGTTACTTCATACGTTAGTAATGCTTGGCAAGCGCTCAAAATCGCGACGACTGCCGCTTTCACCGCTATAGGATCGGCTATCAAGTCGGGATGGAACGCTTCTATTGCATTCTTTAGCTCGCTACCATCGACGTTAGCTGCCTGGGGGACAAAGATTTGGACGGCATTCAAAAACGCCAATGTTCGAATGTTTGTTGTTTTAGCAACAGCCATTTCAACTGGTCTGAACAGCGCAATGAAATTTGTTCGTGAGTTGCCTGCTAAGATGGTCCAGTGGGGTAAGGATGCCATTCAGGGCCTGATTAACGGTATGAAACAAATGATTGCTAATGTCGGTAAAGTTGTTGGTGACGTAGCCGAAACAATCAAAACGAAGATTAGGTCAGCGCTGGATATTCACTCGCCTTCTCGCGTTACAAGAGGATACGGACAGAATGTTGGCGAAGGCTTGGCGTTGGGTATCAAGGATAAGGAAAAGCAAGTTGCTGCGGCTTCCGCTTCTGTCGGTAAAACCGTAGATGATTCTTTTGCCAAGTCTATGAAGCGCATTAACGATAATGCAGCAGCAGCGGCGGCAGGGTCCAAGAAGTCAGCAGACAAAATCAAAAAGTCATTTAACGAAGCGTTTGCAACTGCTCAGAGTGAGCACAAGTTAGGGCGCTTGGATACAGACGATTACATTAAGGCTTTACAGCAGGTGCAATCCAAGTATGCTCAAACTTCGGATCAGAGCCGCAAGGTAACACTAGAAATTGCGAAACAACATAAGGATTTGGCTAAGGAACAGACGGAAGCGGCTAAAGCGGCTTATGAAGCATCCAAGTCCTTTATCGAGAAGAGAACCGAAGACGGAACTTTCAGTTTGACGCAAGAACTTGCTGCTTGGCAGAAAGTACAGGAACAGTACAAGAAAGGCACTGAACAGCGTAGGTCTGCTGAGGAAGAAGCAGGCAAAGTAAGAGTTGAGATTTATAAAAAATTGTCTGAGGCTAGCGATAACTTTCTAGCTAAGACAAAAGAAGTCAATGACAAGGTGGCTGCCGAGGAAGAGCGACTGAACAAAGCTTATGAGGATGCAGTGACTCAGCGCGCTTCAGCTATTAACGACTTTGCTGGATTGTTTGACGCGGTCAGCAACAAATCAGAACAGACTGGTCAGGAGTTGCTTGATAATCTACGTAGCCAAGTGCAGTATCTCGGTACATGGTCACAGGAAATCGCCAAATTAGCAACGCGAGGCATCGATCAAGGCTTATTGGCAGAGCTTAGGGAAATGGGTCCGAAGGCATTGCCGCAGCTCATTGCTCTTAACCAGCTGACCGATCAGCAATTAACTGAATACAGCAGTCTCTTTTTACAAAAATCAGCAGAAGCACGTGCGCAGGCAGTCACAGAGTTAACTGGCATGAAAGACGAGACCACTGCGCAGGTAGCGCAATTGCATAAAGAGGCTGCTGCTGAAATGAACGGATTAAAAAATGATTTCCTCGAATCTGTCAAATCAATCAGCAACAGCAGTAAAGGCGAGTTCAACGCTATGAATAAGTCATTGACTCAAATTGGTAAGCAGTCCATGCAGGGCCTTATTGCTGGTTTGAAGTCCATGAAAGGCGAAGTCGTGGCGCAGGCTCAGGATATTGCTAACGCAGTCAGCAAAACCATGCAGAAGGCGTTAGACATCCATTCCCCGTCAAGGGAAACGAAATGGGTCGGTCAGATGGCAGGTCAAGGACTGGTGGATGGCATGGCTGCGATGGTTACAAACGTCAAAAGCCAAGCGTCAACATTAGCAACCGCTGCCATGCCGCTACTGGGACAAGGCAATGCCGCCGTAGAAACGGTTTCTGCCAGTTCTGCATCAGTCAACGTCAATGCCGAAGGGATGTTTGCTGGTGCTACATTCAGTGTACGCAGTGACGATGATATCATTACATTGGCTCGACAAATCGCCGTCGAGCTTCTCAATCAATCCAATACAGCAGCGCGCGGAAGGGGGTTGTCTGGTTGATATCATTAATTTTGAGTGGGAAGAGTAATATGGAACTTGGATTTTACGCGACAGGTGCATCCAAACGTCCGATGTTGCCAGTGACAATCGATCGCACGCTGGTGATTCCGGGCACTAATGGGGCATATAACTTTGGTGCGGATCTTGGAACTCGGACGATTGAGTATGACTGCCGTTTTATAGAGCAGGACTATTTAAAGTTGCAGCAGGTTGTAATGGAACTAGCTGCTTATTTACTTGACAGTTTCGGAAAGCCGCGCACTTTAGTTTTGCAACAAGTGGAGCGCCCAGGGCAATCTATCACTGTTCAATATTCCGGACAAATCGATTTACAAAGGATTATGGGGACTGGGGTATTCAATCTACCTTTGTTAGCACATGATCCTTATTTTTATTCGGATGAACAGTTGGTCGAACGGAGCGTAACCAGCTCCCCGCAGGTTATCGAAATTCAGTCATCGGGTACGATCCGCACTGACCCGTATATTGTTTTTACGAATACCGGTTCCAATACGATCAATCGTATTCGCCTTACAAATGAAGTGCGAGTCGAATAGAAGGGAATGAGTTTCATGGCAGCATTAACAAATTACGCCGAGGCTCGGCTATTGAATTACCTTTTCCGAACAGGAAATGTCTATGTAGCTTTGTATAAAACAAACCCGTCAGATTCTAATACTGGCGAAGAAGTATCTGGTGGATCTTATGCAAGACAATTAATATCATTTGGCGATCCGACCCAAATTGCGGATAAAGGCACGATCAAAAACTCTTCTGATGTGGTATTTCCTGTCGCTACTGCTGAGTGGGGAACGATTGCGTATGTTGGAGTGACTGATGCGGCAACTGGCGGCAATTTATTGGCTTATAAAGCAGTAACTAATCCACGTGCGGTATTGATATCAGATCGAGTGCGTTTTCTGTCCAATGAATTTAGCGTAGAAATCGACTAAGAAAGGAGTTAATAACAGTGGCTAACATAATGTATCCGGCGAAAGTAAACTCGCCAAAAACAACATTATCATCAGCGATCACTGCTACAGCAACAACCATTGCTGTAGCAGATGTAACTAAACTGCCTGCGGCGCCGAATATCTTCACCATTTTAAATGGAGATGGCTCTGAAACAGTGTCTTATGCAGCTGTCGACGGTAGCAATTTGACAGGATGCGTTCGTGGTCTTAATGGTACAGCGAAAGCATGGACAGTCGGTACCGAGGTATCACGTACATTTACAGCTTATGATCATGATGCTTTTATATCCCAAATCACCGATCTTGTATCTAAGACAGTCGCTGCATCAATTAATAATTCTGGCATCGTACAACTCAGTTCAGCGCTTACAAGCACGGATGAAACAAAAGCAGCGACTCCAAAAGCTGTAAAAACAGCTAAAGATGCAGCGGATGCGGCGAAAACAGCTGCTGACAACAACAAAACCTATATTGACAATAACTTCGTCAAAAATATAGGCACTCAGAGTATTGAATTGGGTGTATCAAATCCCACTACTGCAAGCCCTGCTTATATCGATTTCCACTCAGGAGCGACATATGTGGATTATGACGCCCGCATCATCTCGATAGGAGGAGACGGTTCCAGCGGACACGCGACGCTATCGATACAATCAAGCGACGTTGAATTGGTCACTTCATCAGGAGCTGTATATGCATCGAGATTAACGCGCTTAATGGTGGGTTCTGGTCAACCAGAGGGTGTTGTTAATGCGTTAGTAGGCACAATCTATTTAAATACCGCAGGCGGCACATCTACGTCACTATACGTCAAGGAAACTGGCGGTGGCGGAAATACGGGGTGGAAAGCGAAATGAGCGAAGCGATCAGAGAGTACAAAGAGTGTGTGTTTGTAGAGGGAGTGCTTTGGAATATCGGGCCTTGGGATTATCAATATCGAGATATACAAACTGGCACTGATGAAGAAGGTCAACCAATATTTGAGCAACGCGCTATGAATCCTTTGCCGGAGAATGCAGTTATTGATCACCGCTGGTTCCGCTTTACGCCTGAACGGGGATGGTATGAAGAAGGCACAGAGCCAGTACTCAGTTTCAATGAGCATATGAATCGGAGCGTTACCGATATGTACGCATTGTTGGTTGAAAAGAATGTGATCACGATCGACAATGTGCCGAGCTACAATGAATACGATTTTAAAGCGGAGGTTCAGAAAAAATTGAGTGATTCCGATGCTTGATTTCAACATCGGATCATTCAATGTAGGTACAAATTCAGAATCATATCTCGATCTATCCGTCACCATGTCCATCGATACCGAAATGTATTCACGCAAAACCGAAGGTTCTAGTGAAACAGATCGCGGATTTGGTGGATTATCATTCAATAGTCCATCAGTTTACGAAACTCGATATCAAATGAATTTTGGGTTGGACTTTACTATTCCAGATGTGAATCTATCCATAGACTCTGATATAACGGCTAATCCGGGATTTGATTTGCTAATGGACGGTGTTTCTATGTCTGCTGAAACCGATATGCAGGTATTAATGACACGCGATTTATCGCCACTAATTACTATGTCAATCGACACCGATATGTTAGCACCGCCTGCATATTATCAACAAAGTTATCTTGAATTATCTGGCTCGTTTGCGCCCGGTGATCGCATCGTAATTGATGCATCAAAACTGACTGTCACCAAAAATGGACAGAATGCATTGTACATGCTCAATGGGGATTTCATTGAATTGAATCTCGGTCCAAACCAAATTCAATACAGCGACGATGCCGCTGCTCGCAATGTGTTAATGCGCGTGACTCATCGCGACCGGTTTATATAGGAGGCGACATGAAGAAATCATACGTAACCATATATAACTTGCAAATGCAAAAAGTCGCCTTCCTGGAAAATGCGTTTGATATCAGTTATAACCACGGATTAAATGAGGTCTGGACTTCTAATTTTTCTCTGCCAGCTGACGATGAGAAAAATCAGTGGTGCCAGCCTTTTTATTTCGCAGAAGTATTTGACAACGATGAACGACTTGAACTGTATCGAATTATCAAAGTCACGACCGATCGCCAATCATCAGGACCGGTAAAAAAGTATGAATGCGAGCAGGTGTTGGCAACGCTGCTTGATGACTTGATGTTTGGTTATCATACTGTTGGTAATTTAGGTTACTATACCGCAGATGTGATCAGGTATATTCTGAACCAGCAAATTGTCCGGCGTTGGCAACTCGGTCGTTGCGAGTTTACGCGCCAATTCGAGTATAACTGGGAAAACCAGAACTTGCTCGGAGCACTGTTTAGTGTAGCAAATCCGTTTACCGAGCAGTATCAGTGGGTAACCGACACCACTACTACGCCGTGGACGTTACATTTGATCAAGCCCGACGATACGTTGCAAAGTCATATCCGCTATGCGACAAATATGCAGGGGATTAGCAAGGTAGAGGATGCCAGCAAAGTTGTGACGCTGATGATCGGATTGGGATATGGCGAAGGAGTGAATCAGCTCACTTTCGCTGACATTAATGGCGGCTTGCGATATGTTCGTGCTGAACAGTCGATAGTAGACCGTTACGGATGGATTGTGGGTCTTTTTGTTGACAAACGTATTGAATATGCGGAGACTTTGCTAGCGAACACACAATCCAATCTTGATGAAGCAAAAATTCCGCTTGTGACCTACTCAGTATCAGCATCAGAGATATATCGTTTGACAGGTAATCCAGTACATCGCTTCCAGACGGGTACTGTGGTTCGTGTCATGGATGAGGAACTCGGTATAGATATACAGGCAAGAGTGGTCAAAAAATCCAAAAGCAACGTTCTAGGCGCACCTGGTGACGTGACACTGGAGATAGCCAACAAAACACAGGATATCGCCAGCAGCTTGGCGGACGTGCGCAACCGTCAATACGTTAATGATGTGTACTCGCAGGGGGCGACAAACGTTAACGTACAGGATTTTGATGACAATATCGACTTTGATCATCCTGGCGTTATCGAAATCTATGTGCCAGATCAGACAGTACGGATTAATAGTATGATGCTTTCTTATCAATTACTTCCGTACGAGTATCATGACGAGACCGGAATACATGTAAATAACGATTTTACTGCAGAGTTCACATATATTAACGCAGATAACAACTCGATTCGTAAGCCAGACGGGGATCAACTGTGGGGGCAGTCGGCAGAGATAGACTTAGTCAAATGGCTGGAAACTGATGATTCCGGAAAGGTCACAAGAGGCAAGTTTCATAAAATACAATTCAGCCCCGTGTTGCAATTTGGCGAAGCTGCTCGACTTAAAGCCACGATCGTTACACAGTATTTTGTGCAAAGTCGCGGAGGCGGCAGTTACTAAACGCCGAAAGGCGTATTTTTTATGCCCAAATATAGAGAGGTAGTGAGGGGTTTGGGGGATGAGGTTTCACAAATCATTAGAGTAGCTGCGACCGCCGTTGGCGCAGTCGTAGGCTATGCGTTTGGAGGGTGGAACGTGTTAATTCATTTACTGCTTATACTTGTGGTTGTTGATTGGCTGACCGGCTGGGCAGCAGCATGGATGCGTGGTGAGCTGAAAAGCCGCAAAGCATTTTATGGAGCTACCCGTAAGGTGGCTATTTTCCTGATCGTTACCGTGGCGCATTTTATTGATGCGGCCTTGAATCTCAGTGTTTTTCAGGATGCAGTGGTGTTCTTTTATATTGCCAATGAACTGCTGTCTGTGATTGAGAACGCCGGAAAGATGGGATTGCCTATGCCAGACGTTTTACGGAATGCTGTGGGCATTTTCGAGTCAAAGACAAAGCCTGTTGAAAATCCGGTGCTGATACCGGAGGCACAGCCTGAAGCTGTGAAGGAAGAGAAGTCAGAGGAGGATGAGAAAGTTGGACATGAACAAATATAATATCGAACGGCGCTATATCGACAAGCGTCAAAACGTTCGGCCTGGTCTCCGGCTTGTATCCGGTACACCGGGCTTTTTTGTTGCACATGATACAGGCAATCCGGGTGCGTCGGCAGACAATCACTTTAAGTATTTTCAAGATTTAGTCGGGCGTAGCGCATCTGCTCAAGTCTTCATTGATGATAAAAAGATTTTGGAGATCATTCCGACCGGTACAGGTAGTGATGCTGCTGAAAAGGCGTGGCACGTCCTGTACAACGTTAAGACAGACAACGAGCGTTATGGAGACGATGCTAACGACATCGCGTTGGGTGTGGAATTGTGCTATGGCGGCAATATCAACTTTGCTGCTGCATATGACCGATACGTTTGGTATCTGGCATACTGCTGTCGCAAGTGGGGCAAGAACCCGTTGATCCACATTGCGAGTCATCGCCAGCTCGATCCGGCACGTAAACGTGATTGCGAGCAGGCCCTTGCTGTGGGCGGCAAGACGCTCAAGGATTTGCTGTATGACGTTAAGACAACAATGGAGGACAAGACACCTGTACCGCTTGATTTTGCACCACTGAGCGTCTATCTGGCGCGCACGCTGATCGACACCTATGTACGCCCTACTTGGCAAGCTGAGCACGATGCAGGCAACGTAGACGCTGCCGCGCATTATGCACGTTTGGCTGATAACATCCGATCAGTTGCTGGTGTTGATGAAGACTTTAGACCGCTGGCTGCCGCTGTCAAATTGCCGAAGTCGAATGCTCAAGAATGTATCATCCGTTGGTTGTCGCCGGCATGGTTTGCTGCAAGAGCTAAGGACAATGAGGAAGGTAAGAAACACTTTAACAATTTTGCGAATGCACTCCGGGCAGCTGCCGGAATGCCGCAAGAATAACAATAGAAAAGAGGATTCAATATGGATAAAATGCAATTGGTACTGGCTTTCGCGTCAACACTTGCAGTCGTGGTACTAGCGCTAGTGCAGTTGGTCAAGACAACAGTAAATGTGCCGAAAAACATCCTACCTCTGATTGGACTGGCTGTAGGCTTGTTGATCGGCGCGGCGGCGTATCCATTTAGTGATTTGGAGCTGGTGCTCCGGCTGTGGGCAGGTGGGTTAGCAGGCTTGAGTGCGACAGGTTTGTTCGAGTTGGCGCTTAAAGATCGACCCGGAACCACCAAAGACAATGATATCACATGATTTTTTTGATTTTTGCTTGACATAACGTCTCTGCAACTATCTCACTAAAAAATGAATGGTTTTGCAACCGTGAATAAAAAAGCCCTCTGCCAGCTAATGCCGGTAGAGGGCTTTTTTTGTTATGATCCCCAGCCTAAGTTATAAGTTGGAGCCGATCCTTCGCCATAGCCTGCGAGAATTGGACTGCCGCCAAATCCATGTGCAGCAACCGGGCTGCTGCCTTCTCCGAATCCAGCACGAACAGGATAGCTTCCCCATCCATGCCCCAGTACTGGGCTACCACCTTCACCATGATTGTTCATATTCATTTCACCTCCTGCACAATCAATACTATACCTTACATATGCTTTGTTATATACCAAGAACCTGTTTCTTTTTCGCTGCGAATTCATCTTCTGTAATGATTCCTGACTCTTTTAACTCTGCTAACCTTTTAAGTTGCTCTATTGGATCATTAACACTTTCAGCATTTGATGACTTCTTACCGATTTTTGATTGAGCAATCTGAATAAACTGATCATAGTCACCTTCATTGATGTATTTCATGCTGACCTTATTACCTGATGCGAAGAATGTAACTGTCTTGCCCATTAATCCTTTGCCAGTTTCCACGGAACTGATATTGGAGAAGGGGAAAGACTCCGAATCATATCCAAAAGTTCGTTTGCCATAGAAGAATATTCTATCAGGAGTCGCTATGAGTACTCCATTTTTAATAGTAGCCTGACCGAGTGTTTTTGTTTCATACGCGCCAAACACCCCAGCTAATACTTCTTCGCCAGGTTGTAAATGTTCTCGTGCTAGTGCAATCAACTTATCTATTTTAGCCACATAGACCCCTCCATATATATTATGTAATGTATAATTATTATATCGGTAAATAGTGGAAAAGGATTCATATTTTTATTTTATTTCACATCTTTTTTTATTTGTCAGTATACTAACAAGTATGTATTAACGTATAATTTGAACAACTACGTTTTCGAGAGGTGTGGAATGTCAGCAGCTGTATTTATTGGGTTGGGTGTTCTGGATGTGTTTGCAGTATTCGTATTAATTTTCAAACTGTATCGACTTCCTTTATTTTTGGATTTTGTTAAGATAATATATTTTTGCATCTTTGCAGCAGTAGTATCATACATAATCAGAATATTTTTAGTGACGCCTTGGATCGATATGCCACTACTGATTATTATGATGATCTTATTCTTGAGATACGTTTTAAAAATGCGAGTGCTGTACGCATCCTTAGCTATAAGCGCAGGGATGAATGCTTATATAATCATTCAATTAATAATCGCAATCCTGTTCACTAATTTTATTAGTTTTGACAAAACGGTATTTGCGCAGGATTTAACAGCACAATCTCAAATTATTCAGCTTACTTCAATTGTTTCAGCTTATTTAGTGGGATTTCTGCTTTACAAAACACGACGCGGATTCTCCTTTATCCCAGTCATGCCACATGAATTTAGTATCAGAACAAAATACAGCAATTATAAGGCGATCACTATTGTCACAGTCGTTGGAGTAATATTCCTGTCGCTTGCACTTACCTTACTGTTACAATTACAAATTGCTTTATTGCTACCAGGTAGTTTAATCGCATTTGGCTTGTCTTATTATTTTTCCAGTAGGAAGGATATTGAACTATGATTGAATCATTATCTCTTTCTTTGGCAAAAAGAATACAACGCTCGTATCCACCTGCGAATGTAGAGATAATGGCATACGAGATCGGGCGTAAGCTTAATTTTTGGGCAATAGTGATTTTGACAATTACAATAGCTTGGATATTCGGTGACGTAGTAGGATCAATACTGTCTATGATCTCATTCGCTCTAATTCGTCACTGGAGTGGGGGAAAACATTTCAAGTTAACCTTATGTACGATCGTGTCAGTAGCGTTGTTTGTAATAACCCCTTTAGTATCAATAACTCAAACTCTAATCTTTTTGATTGGCGCAGTAACGTTGCTGGTTTTCTTTTTTAAAACTGATAATAATCGTAGGATATATTGTTGCGTACTCATTATTATTGCTGTTTCCATAGGTTCATCCACACTTATTTTGACGTTTTGCGCTCAAGCGTTCTTACTACTTTGGAGGGAGGACAACACGAATGAAAAAAATAGCTGAGTTGCTATCACGAAGGCTTGAAAAAGACGCTATTAAAAGCGCTAAAGGTGACTATACAACAAATAAGGTGTTCATTGGTAAGCAAGAGTTGCCAAGTGAACTACTGAAAAAGCTGGGTAAGTAATATGATTATAGATGGTAAAATACTGGGATCAATTATAGATGATGATAAAGAAATCGGTAAATACACTCTTCACGATCTGAATGATGTTTGTTATGTCGATATGTTTTCTGTTAATAAAAATCAAAAGAATCGAGTTCCGCGATTTAATTCGCGGAACCTGGTGACAACTGAAGTGAGGACATTCGAAGCAGTAAAACAGGGATTGGAGGACGTGGGCGGTAATTTTCTTCAAATGGACACTGGGTTACTTGTTAATTTTGATCTTGTGAAAAGAATTTTAGATACTCCACAAGGATTATATGCTGACTTTGGGGACGGATATAAAGTAAGAATTGCAGATAACAAAGACAAAATGCCAATAGTAAAGAGCCTCATGTATTAAAAGTGAGGCTCTTTACTATTTTTTATAAGAGTTGTCAAGAAATTTTGAGCAGGGGTCTAAATACAGACATCAATTACTTTTTTCGACATTTTTCCTGTTTATGGATGAAACATTTTATAATAAACTAAATTGGTAAGTTCATAACATGAGAATCAGATAGAAGATGCATGAGAGTTACATAACATTTGAGAGCTATTTGCTCCCGAAATCTCCAAGGGAGACTGCGGACACCACCGCAGTTATTGCTGGTTACCAAATTCGAATTCATAAAACTGATCCATAGGAATATCAAGTATGATAGATGCCCCGTATAGAACATCTAGTGGCATTTCACGCTCATTATTACAGTAATGAGACACCATGCGCTTGTTGATATCCAGTCGTCGAGCGAACTCGGCTTGGCTCATTTTACGACTTCTCAAATGGTCACGCAGCAAACATCTCCCCAGGGAGACTCTACTCATTGCTTCCTCCTTCTCGGTTCTCGGAAAGGAGACGTAACCCAATGAAGATTATACCACCCTAACCCCTAGTAAGGAACCAGAACAATACAAGAACAAAATATACCAGGGGGAATACAGATGAAGGTCAAAGAGTTAAGCGAAGTAAGGATTGAACGAGGATATAGCATTGAAGATGCAGCTAGTCGGATGGGTATTGGATCATTAGCATTAAGGGAATATGAAACCGATCCGAGTATTGTACCTGTGAGCATAGCCTGCCTGCTTGCGAATTTTTACAGAGTGTCTATCGATAATGTTAATTTCAAATAAAAAAAGCCTGCCATAATTGGCGGGCTTTTTTTCTAACCACAAACACCCCACAAATATATTTTATTTTCATTCCCTCACATTCCTCTATATTCCCTCACATTCCCTATTAGATCGCTATTACCCCTTATTTGGAGCGTATTCCTTCCCTTTAATTCCCTCTAGTTCCCTCTAGTTCCCTCTAGTTCCCTATTGGCAAGATATCATGAAGATGTCCGCTGAGGTAGGCTTCAAAAAATCGAAGCTGCCTGTATGGACGGTACTGATTCTTGGTTTTCTGGGCGGAGCCTTTATTTCGCTAGGATTTCTCGCGGATATTCGCGTAATCGGAACGGCTCCGAAAGAGCTTGGTTCGATTGCTGGATTTTTCGGAGCAGCTGTATTTCCAGTTGGCTTAATGCTGACTGTACTGGCAGGAGCAGAGCTTTTGACTGGTAATATGATGACGATGGCTGCGGCCTTATTTTCTAAAAAGATCGGTATGGCAGCATTGCTGAAAAACTGGGTGCTTGTACTGATTTCTAATTTTGTGGGTGCAATTGCAGTCGCTTACTTTTTCGGACATGTAGTTGGACTGACCGAAGGGGATTTCCTGGCGAAAACGTTGTCGATCGCACATGCAAAAGTTCACGATGGTTTTGGTGAAGCATTTATATCGGCGATTGGCTGTAATTGGCTCGTTTGCCTGGCTGTCTGGATTGCGTATGGCAGTAAAGATTCATTTGGCAAATTTGCAGGCATCTGGTTCCCGATTATGGCGTTTGTCGCGATTGGCTTCCAGCACGTTGTAGCTAACATGTTCATCATTCCGGCAGCGATTTTTGCAGGCTCGGACATTACATGGCTTCAATATATCGAAAACTTTGTACCCGTATTTCTCGGTAATGTTGTCGGCGGTTCGATCTTCGTCGGACTGGCTTATTTCCTAGCATACCGTCATACATGGGATAGCGTAACAGCTTCGACTGAACAGGCGGCTGTATCGACAGCTACTGCTTCGAAGCGAGCGATTCCAGACGCTAACTTGAACAATACACATGCTGTAAAACATTAATGGCTAGGGCGTGTACACAAATTGTTTTGCTAGAACAGACATCACGATGGCGTACACGTACACGAGTTTTGTAAACATTCCGGTATCATCCATTGTGAGGGCTTGGGGATTACATTATCGTATTGTAATCCCCAAGCTGGATACGTTGGAGTGCAGTATATTCGGGTGACGATACAGTATGCGATACAAGGCATTTACTAAGAAGCACACGAGGCAGCATGCGATACAAAGCATGGACTAAAAAGCACATGATACAAAGTCTGCAATAAAAAGTCTACAGTACAAAGCATGTGATACAAAGTACATGATATAAAATGTACGATAACATGTACGATAACATGAAAAAACCCGATCTTGAGTTCTCAAGATCGGGTTTTTTTGTAAATGAAGTTGGTCGTAACAAGCTTATACACAGATTACGAGTTAAACGGCATGCTTGTCTGCTGGATTGCTGTTTGACTCTTCTTCGTCGCGGTTCGCATCATTGGATGATGTCGAAGGGATGGGTGCTACTGACGCTGAAGTAGTCGAGGTACCGTGTTGCTTCGTTGGAGCACTATCTGCTCCTGCATGCTCATCCAACTGGAAGCGATCCAACTCATGATGCATTTCGCCACGAATTTGGCGTAGTTGCTTCACCTGTTCGCTGGACTGCTGGAAGGCATGACGCTGTTCTACAGTAGAAGCGGTAATTTCCTCACTGCCCGCAGCAGATTGTTCGGTAATCGCACTAATATTTTCAATTGCTTGTTGCACTTGATTGCTTAGTTCATGCGAGCTTTGCATATCGCCGGATAGACGATGAATATGCGAAGCAATCTGCTGAATTTGCTGATTGATCGCGGAAAATGAAGCTTCTGTTAGCACAGTTGCCTGTTCTTGCTGCACAAATAAGTCTACACTGTTCGTTACTGAAGCGTTCACCTGGCTAACCGCTAAAGTAATAGCTTCCACCGCTGCAAAAATCTGACGAGCGGCTTGTACCGACTGATCGGCTAGCTTTTTCACTTCACCTGCGACAACAGCAAATCCACGTCCAGCGTCGCCTGCGCGAGCGGCTTCGATGGAAGCATTCAGCGACAGTAGATTGGTTTGCGAAGCGATATCCGATACAAGCTGTGTCATGCTGGCAATCTGTCCGGCATTATGCTCCAACGATTGCACCGTTTGCTGCAATTCACTCATCGCCTGGCGGTTATTCGTGACAAGAGCAAGTTGCTGTTGCATACGACTGCTGCCTTCTTCGATGGAACGCAATACTTCATTGCTGTATGCTGCCGATTCGGACGTCGTTTCCAGATTCGAGCGGAATTTGTCCTGCATCTGATCTACGACTTCCACCGTTACACTCAAATCTTCGGCAATTTTCTGGCTACCGACCGCAAGCTCTTCAATGGATTGAGCAACCTGTTTGACAATATCCTGCATACGATCATTACTGCGATCGATATCCTGTGCCATATCGTCTACACGATTGCCAGCTTGACCGATCGAACTTACGATACTGCGCAGATTAGCAATCATTTGATGGAAGGAGCGGTTCAGCTCGTCCAGCTCATCGCGTCCTTTGGCTGCTTTCAGTTTCACTGTCAGGTCGCCGCCAGCGATACGCTGTGCTGCATCCGTTAAAATTTGCGTACGACGCGCAAGCTGTTTCGCTGTGTACATATTGAACATACCTACCGCGATCACAAGGATGATGGCACCAATGAGTGCGATTTGCCATGTCAGATTAATGCTGGAAGTAAGCTGGGCGGTATAGTTTTCATAGTCCGCTTTTGTTTGCAATTTTAGCAAATAGACATCGTTTTGAATGCCTTCAATCCGAATGCTTTCGCGTTTCGCTTCCGCAGCATCTTGCTTTTGCATCGCAGTGGTGCTCGCTGTACTCAGCTGTTGGAATTTGGTCTGTACACGTTCCAGTAGCTGCATTTCCGCTGGAGTAGGCAAGCCAGCTGCTTTTAACGTATCAAGTGTTGTTTGCACTTTAGTTAGCTGTTTCTCTACAATAGCGCGATTACTTTCCGATATAGAAAAGGAATAGTTATTCAACGCCTGACCGGTCGATACCAGATCGCTGTCTAGCTGCTGCGCATTCAGCATATTAGGCACCAGATCACTCGTTTGTGAATTGATGCTTAGTAGCTGGAAGATAATATAGCCGACCAGGATGAGCGAAGCGAGCAACGAGATGAGCGCGTTTCGCACCAGTTTTCCTTGTAATTTCATGGGGGATTTCCTCCAGTAGTTAAAAAGTAAGAGCTATGCGTATTACGAGCTTTGCAGCTTGATTTTGATATCGCCTGAGATTAGCTTTTGTTTTAAATCTTCCAGCTGTTTTTGCTGTTCATCGGATAGCTCAATCAGATGAATCGGAGCGAGACCGACGCCGCCATCTTGCAGACCGAACACCATATCTTTTTTAGGAAATGTTTTGTTGTTTTGAATATACGTTTGTGTTGCATTGTATAATGCGACATCGATATTTTTGACCATTGATGAAATGACGGATTTTTCAGCAAGGAAAAATTGGTCGCTATCCACACCGATCGAGTAGATGCCTTTTTTCTGAGCTTCTTCCAATCCGCCTACGCCGGTCAGACCCGCAACCGTATAAATAACATCAGTTCCATCGCCATCAATCATTTGGGTGGCAGCGGCAGAACCAAGCTCCGGCTTACCAAAGTCTCCTGTATAGTTCACGATGACGCTGGAAGATGGATTGACTGCAAGCGCGCCCTGTTCGAAGCCGCTCTGGAATTTATGGAGAAGAGGAGTTTCGATTCCGCCAATAAAGCCAAGTTTACCCGTTTTGCTAGCCATCGCTGCCAGCGCACCGGCAAGGAAGCTACCTTCTTCTTCTTTAAATGTAATCGAAGCAACATTGGGCAAATCTGATTTTTCGTCAATGAGGATAAACTGACGATCGGGATGACTTTTCGCAGCCGTTTCCAGACTGTCCTTCACCGCATAACCAAGTCCGATAATCAGGTCGTTGTTATTGGCAAGCAACTGATTAAAACCTTCATCATACGTTTTGGTGTCTGAAATCTCTCTGTAGTCAAACAGAATTTTGCCTTCATCACGAGCACGGATAAGGCCGTTAAAAGCGCCGTCACTGAAGGACTGATCACCAAGTCCGATATCGGATAATACGATACCAACTTTAAGTCTTCCCGTGTCTGCTGAAGCGACAGGTTGTTTGTTCGAGCAGGCACTAAGAAGCAGAACTGCGGCTAGCAGGATAAGCGCGCTCATTTTTTTCCAATGTGTGTTTGTATGCACTGGCGATTTCCTCTCTGGTTCGAAATACGTTTCAAGGTGTATATCGGATATCCAAGTCAGTTAGTTAAGATGTCATACTAATGTAAACGTTAACAAAATGAAAGCGGATATTTTTGTGACGCTTTGTGGTAACTTTATCAAATTAATGCTTGGATGCAGACCTGTGACAAGGTATGATAGGAGTTAATCAATTTTGCAACATCTGCATATGCGAGGCATATGGATGAATACTATCGTTAACTGGGGGAAGAGTATGAAGTATATCAGCACGAGAGGCCAGGTTGAGCCAAAAGGCTTTATCGATACTGTACTGATGGGACTTGCCGATGATGGCGGTTTGATGGTGCCTGAGAAGGTGCCGACCGTTTCGGAAAGCACGCTTCAAGCATGGAGCAAGCTAAGCTACATTGACCTGTTTCTGAATATATTTGCTCTGTATGTGGAAGATGAAATTCCAGCGGATGATCTGCGTCAGCTTGCGGAGAAAAGCTATGCTAATTTCCGTCATCCAGAGGTTGCTCCAGTACGTCAAATTAACGATTCGCTTCATATTATGGAGCTGTTCCATGGACCGACTTTTGCGTTCAAGGATGTAGCCTTGCAATTTATGGGTGAGTTCTATTCTTATATTTCCAAAAAATACGGTGAAGTTATTCATATTCTGGGCGCAACGTCCGGCGATACCGGCGCAGCAGCGATTCAAGGTGTGCGTGGTAAAGAAGGGATCAAAATCTGTATTTTGCATCCACACAATCGGGTGAGCAAAGTGCAGGAGTTGCAAATGACGACCGTAGATGATCAAAATGTGTTAAATTTATCCGTTAAAGGCAACTTTGACGACTGCCAGAAAATCATTAAAGATCTGTTTGCGGATTTGCCATTCAAAAAGCAGCATCATCTGCGTGCGATCAATTCGATCAACTTTGTACGGATTCTGGCACAAACGGTGTACTATTTCTACGCTTACTTCCGTACACAGGAAGCAGCGGCAGGGCGTCCTATTAATATCTGTGTGCCATCCGGTAACTTTGGTAACATCTTCTCGGGTTTCCTGGCGCAGAAGATGGGGCTTCCGATTAATAAGCTGATCATTGCAACGAATGAAAACAATATTTTGGAACGCTTCGTGAAGACAGGCGAGTATAAGCCTGGCGATTTCCGTAGCACGCATAGTCCATCGATGGATATTCAGGTGGCAAGTAATTTCGAGCGCTATCTGTACTATTTCCTGAATGAAGATGCAGCGAAAGTGTCTGCCTACATGCAGCAGCTACAAAGTGAAGGTCAAATTGTACTGTCTGGCGCCGATCTGGAACAGGTACAGCAGGACTTTGCTGCACATGGTGCTTCCAATGCAGAATGTCTGGATGAGATTCGCAAATACAAGCAGCAATATGATTATTTGCTTGATCCGCATACCGCTTGTGGTATTGCAGCGTATGAGCTATACAATGGTGACAATGAAGTATGCGTGACGCTGGCAACTGCGCATCCTGCTAAGTTTGACGAGGCGATTATCCTGTGCGACATCAAGCAGGACTTCCCTGCACCGATCGCTGCATTGTTCGATATGCCACAGTACCAGACGGTTATCGATCATGATCAAGATGAAGTGGTACGTCAGCTCGAGTCATTTTATACATTGCAGGTGTAATATACAATCGAAATGTTCAGAAACCGTAGCCGGATGGCTGCGGTTTTTTGATTGTTGTGATCAACATATAGTAGAAAGTAATGAAAAAGCCGCCCTTTTGTAAACCGCTCCCAATATTGTATTTATACTAAAAAGTAGGCATAGTATATGTATATATCATGAAGTGAAGATGGGGTAACCTATGCATAGTAGATAAATCAGAGTGGGTTAAGGAGCGCAAGAAGGGATGAGTGCAATGATGTTGCAGCATAAACTGTCGCAATGGCAGCAACAGTGGAATGAATTATTAGCGAGTTTACAGCATAAAGGGGCAGACGTATTCCGTAAATGGGAACAGCCTGCAACGGAACAAGAGCTTGCCGAATTAGAGCAACAATTAGGCATAACATTGCCCCATGAGTTGAAGCAAGCATTAACAATTGCGTCAGAAGCATGGATGGGCTGGACATTGCCGCATACGTCACTGGTGCCATTTGATGCGAACGGAGATTGGGGCTGGTCTTTGCAAACGATCAACTGGCTGGATGTATCGATACTGGAAGATACGGTTGATCCAACACGATATCTTTCTTTTTATCATGCCCATAATGGGGATAGTCTTGTGTTGGATATGCATGTACAACCACAACAACCCGCGGTGCTGAGCTGGAATCATGAGACTGACGAGTTCCAATTTCTGGCCCCTTCGCTGGGCGAATTTTTGGAGCGTGTGACGGTGTTGTATGGGATTGGTGCAGAAGCATGGCAATATGAACCATTTGCCGATTATAGCGGTTTGAATGTGAATCATCCAAATACGATACAGTGGCGTTCATGGATGGAGGATTATTTGCATTTAACACTGGAAAAGGCACAGGGTACGTTAGAAGGTCTAATTCGCTATGCTGAGATGGTGGGTAAAGCAGATGAGTTGCTACGTGCAGCGTTTAATACGTTTGCACCGGAGCTTGTGCTCCAAGCATGGCAGCAGCGCATTGAACAGGAGTCTGATCGAGGCTTGCGCGAGGCACTTATGGAGTACACAGGCGAGCTGTGCGGCAGTTATGCAGCGGATTGGGTACGCTCGTTATGGAAGACCGCGCCTGCTGAACGGATTAATGCTTCAATTCTGGCATATGTGACAGCACATTGTTTGCCAGAGCAGGAAGGATTAGCACTCGTCTTTGCCGAGCTGGAAAGGATGGAGGAAACGAGTCGGCTGAATGGATACACCGCCAATGCATGGCTCAAGCCTTTTGAAAATCGCAAGGTGATCGAATGGATGACAGTTGATCAGCGTGTCAGCTATCCGTATGATGGCTGGGATCGTCTCTTTGCCTGTTCCGCGCCGTTAGCAGAAGATATCTGGCAATGGCTCGGTGGTAGTTCGGTACAGCGGCAAGTTGTCATTAGTGCACTGGCAACGATAGAACATGTGCATGCGATTTTCCTAGAGCAAGATCAGTTGCAGCATACGCTGGAATTGCTGGAACAAGAACTGGAAAAAGCCGTTACGAAAAAAGAAAAAAATCTGGTGAACTGTGCCATTCACTCGCTCAACAAACGATAAATGCAGCCTTATTATAGACACGACCATAGTTCACACACAAAAGGTGGTTATTACATTGGAGATACAGCATCGTATTCCGTTGATCGACGAGTATTTGCATTTGCGTAAGATTTCTGGCCTGAGCGAAATGAGCCGGGAAGGTGCGGAGAAGGGACTGCCACTCACTTTGTTTGCAGTCATACTGGAAGAGCAGGGGGAAGTCATCGGTATGGGACGTGTTGTCGGCGATGGAGGACTGTTTTTTCAGGTAACCGATATTGCTGTACATCCGGATCATCAAGGTAAAGGATATGGCAAAGCGATCATGGGCGAAATTAAACAGTATTTACACGCAAATATGCCACCGCGTGCGATGGCTACATTATTTGCAGATGTACCGGCAGATCATTTGTACGCGCAATTCGGCTTTGAATATTCGTCACCCGTATCGCTGGGGATGTGGCTACGGCAGTCTCCATAACGAAATCGTCATATGGCATAACCAATGAAGTAAGAAGTCGTGTAAGAATAGGAATGATTTTACTTTTTACTGGAACGTGATGCAAGGCAGACGTATAATAGGACTGTTGTTGTAAAATGAAATCGTTCGGGGTGATCGGTAGCCTGAAGCAGGCATATCGCATATGCCGTCAGACTGCGCTGCCCCCGTACAGCCGGAGGAATGAGTAGTGAGAATAGAGAAAGATTTTCTGGGCACCAAAGAAGTTCCCGATGAAGCATATTATGGCATTCAGACTCTGCGTGCAGTAGAAAACTTCCCGATTACTGGGCAAAAGCTGCATCCTGAATTGATCCGTGCGATGGCTATGGTCAAAAAAGGAGCGGCACTGGCGAACATGGAGATGTCCCGTCTATACGGACCTAAAGGTGAAGCGATTGTACAGGCAGCCGATGAGATTTTGCAAGGTCGCTGGATCGATCAGTTTATCGTGGACCCGATTCAGGGTGGTGCTGGAACATCGATTAATATGAACACGAACGAAGTTATTGCGAACCGTGCGCTTGAGATTATGGGTAAGGAAAAAGGTGCGTACGTTGATATTAGTCCGAATAATCATGTGAATATGGCACAATCGACTAACGATGCTTTCCCGACAGCGATTCATATTGCGACACTGTCGATGATCGAAAAGCTGCTCGTAGCGATGCGTGAGCTACAGCAATCGTTTCAGACGAAAGCCGATGAATTTGATACGGTAATCAAAATGGGGCGCACCCATTTACAAGATGCTGTACCGATCCGTCTTGGTCAGGAATTCCAATCCTATGCACGTGTACTGAGCCGTGATATTAAACGTGTCGAAAATACGCGCGAAAACTTGCTGCATATCAATATGGGGGCAACCGCAGTCGGTACCGGTCTAAATGCGGATCGTCGTTATATTGTGCGTGTAGCCGAGATTCTGGCGGACATTAGCGGCTTCTCGCTGGCCGCATCAGACCATCTGGTAGATGCCACGCAAAATACCGATGCCTATACCGAAGTATCGGCGGCATTGAAAATCTGTATGATGAACATGTCCAAAGTGGCAAACGATATTCGTCTGATGGCTTCTGGCCCTTATGCAGGCTTGAATGAGTTGAATCTGCCGGCACGTCAGCCAGGTTCTTCGATTATGCCAGGTAAAGTCAATCCAGTTATGTGCGAAGTGATCAACCAGATTGCCTTCCAGGTTATCGGTAACGATAATACGATCTGTCTGGCGTCCGAAGCAGGGCAACTGGAGTTGAATGTCATGGAGCCTGTACTGGTGTACAATCTGTTACAATCGCTAGAAATTATGAAGCAGGGCTTCACCGTATTCCGTTTACATTGTATCGATGGTATCGAAGCCAATGTGGAGCGTTGCCGTCAATATGTAGAGCGTAGTGTTGGTGTGATTACTGCACTTAATCCACATCTAGGCTATGAAGTCGTATCTCGTATCGCGCGTGAAGCGATTCAGACGGGCAAATCAGTACGCGAGCTGTGCTTGCTGTACAATGTATTGACCGAAGAAGAGCTGAATATCATTCTTGATCCATATCAGATGACCGAGCCGGGTATTGCTGGTGAAGAGTTGCTGCATAAGGATTAAGCGGTAAAGCTATAGCTGCTAGCTACATCTGTTCTATACGCTGGCTATATGTTTTGTACGATATATCTGATCGAATATGGGAGTACAGATATAGTTTTAAGCAAGCTATAGTGTAGGATGTTGTGAAGGTTATGCAATAAAAATAGGGCTATTCCTTTAATGGAATAGCCTTTTTTACATAGTACTGTCATTTTCGCATCTTACTGGCAAATATGTTATAGTGCATGTAAGCATCGGGCTGCATACGCTTACTTAAGTATTACACATAGATATCTTATGTATCTAATTAAGCGATAGTGTGCACAAGCTCTATTTGCCGCGCCCATGTACGATAAACATGCCTGATACACTATAAAATGGACTGGAACGGAGGGATAGTGAAGTAACTCATTCAAACACGGTTTTACCATTTGTGGACAGAGAGGAAGAATAATAATGAAAATGAAACGCTATGTGCTACAATCAACGATTGGAATTGGTGTGAGTGTTGCACTTCTAAGTGGAAGTGTACTTTTGCCGACTTCAAGTCATGCGCCAATTGCGAGCGCAGCGGCAGTATCCGGCGTCGATGTGACGTCCAGTATCGAGAAGCTGGGACAGCCATTCAAAGGTGGGCCGTATGCGCGTAATGTGTGGGATATGCAGGTGTATGATGGCAAAATCTATCTAGGCAGCGGAAACAGTAGCAACTCCGGGCCATCGCCCAACGCTGGACCTGTACCCATTATGTATTATGATCCAGCGAGCAGCCAATTCGTAACCGAGAAGGTCGTATCGACAGATGCGAAGACGGGAAAGCCGGTCACACGCGAAGTTACGGCAGATGAACAGATCGATACTTTTAAAATTTTGAAGGGTAAGTTGTACATACCGGGCAATGATTCGGTCGTACCGGGCTGGAAATACGGCAACTTTTACGAGTTAGGCAATAGTAGCTGGACAGAATATCAGAATATTCCGAATGCGCTGCACGTTTATGATCTAGCGTATTATCAGGGTAAAATGTTCGCAGCTGTAGGTACAGAAGATAGTCCGGTCGTGATGATGTCAGGCGACGATGGCAAGACATGGGAGCAGTTTGCCCGTATCGATGGATATGGTAGTCGTGCGTATAAGTTTTTCCAATTTAAAGGTAAGCTGTATGCCGCAGCGATTATTATGCCAGACAACAAAATTTGGGGTGACGAAACGAATGTGCTTGCCATCGACAAAAATTTAAAGGCAACGCAGGAAAAGGTAAATGGCAAACACATTTTACCAGGCATGACATTTGCGCAGGAAGCAGGCAAAACGCCATACAGCCGTATTAGCAAAACGGTCGTTGTGAATAACAAGCTCGTCTATATCGCTGGTGAGCTATACAATGATTCACAAACGATGCCGGAAGCGTTAATCGCAGCCAGCGATGTGAATGATGGTAAACGTGTGAAACTGCCTGATGCTAAAGCGATTCCAACCGATATGATCACACGTGGTCAGGTGCTTTATGTGCTTACTTACACGAAGCAAGCCGATGGCAACTATATAAATCGTGTGTACAAAACGCGTAATCTGAATCAATGGTATCCGGTGTTGCAATTCAAGCAGAGCACGTATGCGAAATCGTTGGAAGAGCTGAACGGTGATTTTTACTTTGGTCTTGGTACAGATACGGAGCCGCTTGCCGCATCGTCCGGGCAGATTCTGCGTGTAAAAGCAGCTGCGTTGAAATAAGTCGCGGCTTTGTGCGGTTCAATTTATCCGACATCGACAGCAGGCTATTATCGTAGATCGTATGGCGGTAAAGTAGTTCGCGACTTCCGTTACATGATGTTGGGCTTACGTTGAACTTGTGCCATAGTTCTGAACACAACGTTACGAAGAACAATAACGAAAAGTAATAATGAAAAATAATAATGAAAAGTAATAACGAGAAACAACAGCGAAGAATAATGTAACCACGATACATTAAAAGCAAAAAGTCGTCTCACTCCGATCCTAAGTCTGGAGAAAGGCGACTTTTTGCTGTGTGTATTTACGTTTAGTTTCTCGTTAGAACAGGGCTATTAGATTGTGCATACAAGCGTAGGTTGTGAGATATCCAAAACAATGAGAAGAGATAAGGAGATGAACTTTTGTATCGTACAGCAATGTACGGAGTGGGATTAAATTGTAGATTCCCCTTGCATCTTACGTCCAAAATAGTTTGCGTATACGCCATATTTTTTGTACATTTTTATAACTATCATGCATACAAAAGTACATATAAAAAATATATAGCATACGTATCTGTACTACCTTGCCTGCCTATAGAAGACGCTACGAATGATTACATCACACCTCTGCCAACAGCATCATACATTTACATATTCCTATATCCCTATATTCCACGTTCTACAGGTATCATTTCCCATAATGGATCGATGATCGATCATGATCCATTGTCCTTTTGACCGGACTCCCTCTGTAACGGCTGTGGCGCTTCAGGATGTAAATTCAGCGGTGGTGCAATTTTACGCGGCAGCATCAATCCTAGATGTTGTAGCTCTTGTAAAATGCAGCGTACATGATAACGATAGATCATCAGCAGATCCTCACCGTGAGAAGTAAGCGGGCGAGAGGAAGTAAATTGCACATCCAGCTTTGGTTCCGCTTCGATTGAAGGCTCATCCGTTAACAGCCTAAGCTGACGCATATGGGAATACGTATTATGATAAATATCGATCTCTTCCTCCAGATGCTCCATCATCGTGCGCTTTTTCCTGTTCAGATGAAATTCAGATGTGTATGTCTCATACACTTTTTCCAGCTCAGACATATCTTGCTTGAGTGCACTAATATGTACACCGCCACCCTGACGCAATAGCTCATGCGTAAGTTGGGTCAGATGACGACGCAAGATTTTGCGTCGACGCTCCATTTGACGCTCATGCTTGGGCGGAAAGACAAGATAATTGACCATGACCGCCACGCTAATGCCGATAAGTGTATCCAGCATACGATTCATGCCGTAAAATAATGGGCTTTCGCCAGGACGCAAATTAAGCATAATCGCCAGAAATACGATGCTAGCGATCGAAATGGCTTTATTCCATTTCAGCAGATTACATACATAAATGACGACAATAATGCCCAGCGCGGAGAAAACAGCGCTATATGGATCGATCAAAGCAAACAAAAAGCCGCAGCTGGCACCAACGATCGTGCCCATCACTCGATTTTTGCCGACCGTATACGAATTCGTGACCGAATTTTCCATCGCAATAATGGTAGCGATGACCGCATAAAAAGGATATTCCAGATGAAATGTCTGCGAAATAAACAGACAGATGAATACGGCAAGTGCCGTTTTAATATTGCGCATGCCAATAGCGAATTTCATAGCAACAATCGATTCCTTCCTGTGTTTCGTTTGAATAATGGTAAAGTATGAGGATTTATACTATAAACGATTACCCGCTTATAGTCTGTGAATAAAAACATAATTAATTATTTTTCGCGGAAAAATGAGAAAATATCGTACTTTTTGAATCCTGATGTTACTATACTATAAGAGAGGTGAGTTCATGCTACTACAATTTAATTTTGAAAATTTTAAATCTTTTGAAAAAGAATCGACACTCGATATGATGGCAACGTCCATCAAAGAGCACGAAAATGATGTGGTATATAATGCATATAACGAAAGAGTATTAAAAGTAGCTGCCATTTTTGGAGCGAATGCAAGTGGGAAAAGTAATATTTTTAAAGCATTTCGTTTTTTTTGTCGATTTGTTTTATCTTCCAATAGATCAGCGATTTTGCTGGATGAGCGCCATTTGTCTCCCTTTGCATTCACAAGTGATAAGACACCATCGTTTTTTGAAGCGATTTTTAGCACGGAACAGAATATTTTTCAATATGGTTTTAAAGTCGATCAGGAGCAAATCTATGAGGAATATTTATATGTAAGAGATAAAAACAAGAAAAAAGAATCATACAGGACTTTATTTTATCGTAGTGAACAAGATATTGAACTGGCTCCTGAATTTGAGTCTATTAAAAATTTATTAGAACTATTAGAGAAGAAAACATTATTTTTATCATTGATGACCAGTTTTAAAATTGAAATTGTTCAAGAAATTAGAGATTGGTTTCAAAAAGTGTATTTTATGGATTATGCTAAAGGATTTAATAGCGTTGCGATAGCCAGAAGCCGATTTCAAACGCCTTTGATACGAATTTTGAAAGATGCTACCAAAAAAGAACATTTAGAAAAATTTATTAAAGCAGTTGATGTAGGGATCGAAACCCTGGATATGATCCCTTTTAATAAAACAGAGTTAGCAGACGAAGAAAATATAGAAAATATTTCTGATGATGAAACTATGTATGAGTTTGTTAGTATCCATGCTAATCCAGACACAAATGAAATTTTTAGATTGCCTTTAAGAGAAGAATCCAGTGGAACACAAAAATTAATAGCATTATACACATCTTTACAAAATGTAATCGAGCAAGGTGGGATTTTATTCTCTGATGAGCTTGATGCTCAATTGCATCCTTTATTATTAAGATATCTCATTAATCTGTTCCACGATTCTAAGACAAATCCTAATCATGCACAACTAATATTTACAACGCATGATGTATTCACATTAGACAAAGACAATTTTAGAAGAGATGAAATATGGTTTGTAGATAAAGACGAGCGTGGAGTATCTAAATTATATTCTCTCGCTGAATATAAAATGAATGATGAAAAAAAAGTTAGAAACGATGCTAGTTATGGAAAAGATTATATATTAGGTAAATATGAAGCTGTTCCAGATCTTAAACCATTGATATAGGAAAGGACTATATATGGCAGCACGCAGAGAACCGGGCAGGAAAAATAGAAAAGAGCAGATTAGAAAGGCGAAACCTTCTGGTCATTTGATTGTGACGGAAGGAATAAAAACGGAAACAAATTATTTCAATGGTTTTAAAAATGAAATCAATGAGAAATATCAAGATACTGTACAATCATACACTATTGATATTCACGGAGCAGGAAAAGAAACGCTTCGAATTATAGAGGAGATCGAAGATTATAAACGTCGCTCTCCTCATATTTTTGAGCATATTTGGGCTGTGTTTGATAAAGATGATTTTCCGCCAGCTCATTTTGACAATGCGATTCACTCTGCTCATAAAAAAGGCATCAAGGTCGCTTGGTCTAACGAATGTATTGAATTATGGTTTTTATTACATTTTGCCTATTTAGATTCCAACATCAATAGACAACAGTATTATTCACGTTTAGACAATGTTTTTAAAAATATGGGTATTCAGGAAGGTTATAATAAAGCATCTGAAAGATTATATGAATTGTTAAAGCCTCATCAAGATAAAGCGATACGTCATGCCCAAAAGTTAAGAAAAACACATAGCGAAATGAGTTCTTTTTCTAAAAAAGCTCCATGTACTAATGTAGATGAATTAGTATGTGAATTACGAGGTTTGCTCCACTACTAAAATAAATGATATATAAAAGTTTAATTTTTAATCTCTAATTGAAAATATATTATTTCTGTGTTATTATTTGATATGTCAATGATTGATGGGTCACACAATGGTATGTTCATCAATCAGGCTGGCCAGAAAGGAGTGGAGACTTGTGTCAATTTCCACCACAGATGAGGTTTTCAATCAGATACAGAGTCTTCAACGTCAACTGGCCTGCACCTTTGAGAAATGCGCAGGCATTAGTGCTTCGCGTTTGCAGTTGCTCTGTCAGCTGTCCCATACTGAAGAGATCAGTCAGAGCGCTTTGCAAAAGCTGGTCGGTATTGATCATGCAGCGATCACGCGCCATCTTAAGCAGCTGGAAGCGGAAAACGTCGTCGTTCGTCGTAACAATCCAGACGATAACCGGATCACGCTTGTTCAGCTTACCGAGCATGGCCGCGAGCGCATTATCGCTTTCCGTGAAGAACGAGAGCAGTTTGTTGCGCGTATGTTTCATGGTTTTCATGCAGGGGAGCAGGAGCAGTTGCTCGATATGCTACAGCGATTGAACGCTAATATTGGCGGAGCCATGAAGCTGTAAGCTATATTTCATAGAACGATAAATAGAGGAGAGAATTCATATGACAACAACCAATACAAATGCTGTAATCAAAACAAATGATTTTAACAAAATCGCGCTGGAACGCCGTTCCATTAAGAGCTATGATCCATCGGTGAAAATTAGCCGTGAAGAAATGAACGAAATTTTGACAGAAGCGACACGCGCTCCATCTTCCATCAACTTTCAACCTTGGCGTTTCCTCGTAATTGAGAGTGAAGAAGCAAAAGCCAAACTGCTTCCACTGGCGAAATTCAACAGCCATCAAGTAGAAACAGCAGCAGCTGTAATCGCTATTTTCGGTGATCTGAAGCATGAGCAAAATGCAGAATATATTTTCGATAAAGCGGTAGAACTGGGCTATATGCCAGCAGAAGTAAAAGAACGCCAGCTTCCATTTGCACTCGGTTACTATGAAAACCTGTCCGAGCAAGCACGCAAAGACATCGCTCTGATCGATAGCGGTCTGGTTGCGATGCAATTGATGCTTGTTGCACGCGCACACGGCTACGATACAAACCCAATCGGTGGTTATGAAAAAGATCAAATCGCTGAAGTATTCGGTATGGACAAAGACCGTTATGTACCGGTTATGCTGCTGAGCATGGGTAAAGCGGCTAACGAAGGCTACCCTTCGATGCGTCTGCCACTGGATATGGTTGCTGAATTTAAATAAGATTGAAGTGATCGTAAGTTAATCGTTTCAATATTTATATGATAAAACGCCCGGCTATGGCTGCATTGTGTTCCAGTTCTGTTATACAACAGAACTGGAACACAAGCTGCCTGGCAGGGCGTTTTTTGTCATACAGGGAAAAGACGAAACAATACAAGCTTATACAAGCGACTTCACCCAGATGGCGAGCATGCCTATGTATTCCTTACAGGCGGTTCCCGTGGAGCTGATTGCACTGCCAGACGGTGAGAATTTACCAGCATACAGAGAACCGGGCTGGCTCACCCAGTAATCGGTTGGATAAGGCTGCACATTCATACCTGCACGATGAAACTCCATTACCGAGCGTGGCATATGAAAAGCAGATGTGATCAGCAGCGGTTTGCTCCAGCCGTGTTGTTTCAATAGCTGCGCTGTATTGTCGGCATTTTGCGCTGTATTAAGCGAACGATTTTCAGCGTATACATCCTGTGGAGCGACACCCATACCGATCAGCTGGCGCCGGGCAATATTCGCTTCATTGCCACTATCGGCAAACACCTGTCCACCGGAGAAAATAATGGGCAGTCCGGTGTGACGATAAAGTCGCATAGCTGTAATTAAACGATTCCCCGCTGCACCGGACAAATTGCCTTCACCATCGATATCCGGTGTGCCGCTTGTAGCCCCACCGCCGAGTACGACGATCACATCGTTTTGTATAGTAGCTGGCGGCATATATTTATGCTCCAGACTGCCAATTAGTGCGTCGGATACGAACGGTGTCATACTGGCGTACAACAGGAGATTAATCATAAATAAAACAAATGTCTGACGTGGCTGACGCTTCATCCATAGCCAGAGCGAGACTGCTAGCAGAAGCAGGATGAACAATCCGGGTGGTAGCAGAAAGCTGTAGAGAAATTTAATGATATATAGCATGAACGTAATTGCACCGCCTTTAATCAATGGTTGAGCTGAATCATTCGGTCTGCCTCTCATTGTACAATAAATGCGGACAAAGGGAAGAGATTCAGCGCACATGCCTTACTAGCAGCCGTACTAGCTCCACAAGCTCCTACCAGTGGCACAGAAACAACCCTCATGCGGTATGCACAATGGCAATCAAATCTTCCTACCAAACGATCCTACAAAACACTCTCATACAAACTTCGATAAAACAGCTTAAACTCCAGGACGTATGCACACAAAACCAGCGCGTATACACAAAAACAGCCTGTCCCACCATGATCGGGAACAGGCTGTTTTATCAACATCAAGCTGGTGCATTGAAGCGCCCAGATTAAGCTTCTTTTTTACGGAATTTAAACAGCGCGCTAATAAACAGCACGATCAGAAAAGCAATACATGCCCCAATACTAATCCGGTTACTTGCATCAAACAGGAACAGTACAGCAATAACTGCCAGCGTCAGTGCAGTTAGTCCAGAGATGTATGGATAGCCCCAGATACGGAACTGCGGCTGAACCGGATAGTTGCGGCGTAGCTTAAGCTGGGACAGACAGATACTAATCCAGACGAGCAGTACGACAAAGCCAGGAACAGCGATTAGAATACTAAACACTTGATCCTGGGCAACATAGGCGAGCCATGCGCCAATTAGCAGTACGACAGCACACAGCACAAGACTGTTGATCGGTACACCACGGTTGTTGGTGCGCGACAGCATCGCAGGTGCTTCATTATTAATGGCCATCGAGTGCAGCATCCGTGTTGCGCCGTAAATGCCGGAGTTTGCTGCCGACAGTACCGCTGTAACGAGGATAAAGTTCATAATATGAGCTGCACCTTTCAAACCGGTCGCTGTCAATACTTGCACAAACGGGCTGTCCTGTCCGCTCAGCTGATTCCACGGAATGAGTCCGCAAATGATCAGAATTGGCAGAGTGTAGAACAGCACAATTCGCAAAATAAAGCTTTTTACGATGCGTGGCAATACTTTAGCCGCATCTGGTGTTTCGTTAAGCGTTAAACCGATCAGCTCTGAACCGCCATACGAAAACATCACGACCAGCAAAGCAGAGACAATCGCCATCCAGCCATTTGGCAAAAAGCCGCCATGTGCCGTAAAGTTGCTCAAATACGGTGTATCATTACTTGGAAGAATGCCAAACAGCAGGCAGGCACCAAGGATAATAAACACAATGATCATCGCAATTTTGATACCGGCAAGCCAAAATTCCAGCTCGCCCAGTCGCCCTACGCTCAGTAGATTAACGAGTAGAACGAAGATCGCACTTGCCAGACTGAGCACCCAGAGTGGAGTGTCGGCAAACCAGAACTGCAAAAAGCTTCCGGCAGCGATAACTTCAATCACACATACCGCCAGCCACATAAAGCAATACAACCATCCGACAATAAACGCCAGACGCTGACCAAAGGCAAGCGAGATAAAGTCTTTCATATTGCGGTTTGGATACACGGTTGCCATCTCAGCAATCGCGCCCATCACGACCAGCAGCAGTAAACCAGCGAAAATATACGTGAAAATAACGCCAGGCCCTGCAAGACCAATCGTGTCGGAACTGCCTTTAAAAATGCCGGTTCCAATCACTCCACCCATCGCCATAAACGTAATGTGACGCGGCAGGAGTCGTTTTTGTAATGATGCTTCTGGGGTTGCCTTCAAACTAAACTCCTCCTTAATCAAACTACAATAGTAATGCTTTAAACCAATCCAGTATTACTATCTTACCTGATTATCGGTTTTTCTAACACTGAATGAAATAGTATTTTTAATGATCATGTTGAAATACGTATAAAATACGTTGTTATGCGATTTATTTGGTGGTGTGAAAGAACAAGGTAATAGACTCCGGTATATTATGAAAATCGATGGAATCGGTAAAATAATTTTTTTGTAAGAACACAATTTATTGAAATGATATTAAAAAGTCGCTTATAGTTACACTACCTTGTTTCTAGGTAACTGTTACATTGCCAACTAATTACTGAAAAAAGAGCAGACTGGTTGATAGACAACCGTTCTGCTCTGCATGCATTTTATATATCACTTATATATCATATTACTCATATATTGCTCATATATTCCTGTAAGCTTTAGTTTTAAAAATGATTACCGAATATCTTATGAACAAACCCGATCTACAGCAAAATGATTTTTCTATTTGACTGCGAATCCGTATTGCCTACAGCTGTGCCAGCTTATGTTCATCCAGCTCCAACCAGACCGGACAATGATCGCTACCCATAATAGCAACATCAATCCCGGCATCAAGCAAACAGGGGGCTAATCGTTGGGACGCAAGGAAATAGTCGATACGCCAGCCAATATTACGTTCGCGCACCTTCGCCATATACGACCACCAGCTGTACATATCTGTACGATCCGAATAAAAGTAGCGGAATGTATCAATAAAACCGGATTGTAGCAGCAAAGTCATTTTGGCGCGTTCCTCATCGGTGAAGCCGGAGTTGCCGATATTAGAGCGTGCATTTTTCAGATCAATTTCCTGATGCGCGACATTCAGGTCACCGCAAATAATAACAGGTTTAAGCTGATCAAGCTGCATCACATAATGGCGGAACCGATCTTCCCATTCAAGGCGATACGGCAGGCGCAGCAGATCGCGGCGAGCATTAGGTGTATACACATTAACCAGATAAAAGTGCTGGAATTCCAGCGTTAACATGCGTCCTTCTTCTTCATAATCTTCCTCCATCCCATAGCGCACGGAAAGTGGAGCAATCCGAGTGAAGACGGCTGTACCGGAATAGCCTTTTTTCACTGCATAATTCCAGTATGGCGAATAGGCATCCCCATGATCCAGTTCAATCTGTCCAGCTTGCAGTTTGGTTTCTTGCAAGCAGACAATATCCGCATTCACCGCGATAAAATAATCGTTAAATCCTTTTTTGACAGCGGCACGCAGGCCGTTTACATTCCATGATACAAGCTTCATCTATCATATACTCTCCCTTATCTGTACAATTTGCTGCCTGCATTTCAGATACAGACTGAGCGGGGTTAGACCAATTTGCCCATTGTAACATAGTTGATGGACAGTCGGAATGAAGGATGTATGAATGTTAATGTGAAGGGAACGTATGATCTTATTTCATTGACAATGATGGAAGTGTCGGTTATAGTGAAATCAAATGCAATATGAAGCGGGAGAAGCACCTCGCAGAAACGGTATGATGCCGATTCTGGAGGTGCTTTTTTGTCGTATATGCGCCCGTATTTATGCAATATTCATCATCCTATGGAAGGGAGAATAGAAGTTATGGCAGTGAAGCAGCGATCGCTTATTGCAGTGAAACGAGATCATACTATGAAAAATAATACAAGGAGAGAGGAGGTCGAATGTAGGCAGGAATGTGTAGCTATTCAAACCCATAATTTCATTTCACATCGCCTCATTTCATTCATCATATTGCAAATGAATGATTTAGATATAGTAACAAGTAGAAGGGCTACAGACCGATTGGATGAAACTAAATTCAATAAATCTAAATTCAATAAAGCTAAATCGGATAAAGTGCACTTAACTGCTGCCATTGGTTCGCTACATAAGCTGATTTTAACGAGTGTATGTATCGTTATGCTACTAACCTATATGCCGCTGCACTCCGCTCAAGCTGCCAGCTCCAATTCAGCCATAAGCAATATCGATACGTTGTACGATAGCATTACAGCTCTTGAACGTGTACTAGAGCTGCAAAATGTCCAAATTCGTGCGCTGCGTGAGCAAAATAATGCCGCTTTAAAAGCTGTTCAAGAACGTATCCGCAAGCTGGATACCACTCGCCTGGCTACGATGAAGGCAACATTAAAGCAATTGGAAAACCAACATGCGCCGTTGCTCCAACATTATGCTGATCTCGGAAAACAAATTGCGAATGCGCGTAAGCAAAAGAACGATCGTCTTGTACAATCGTTATTGCTTGAGCGTAATCGCATCCAAGCACAGTTTGTAGCTGCACGTACCGAACTCCAAAACAAGCGCACAGAGCTGGCAGCCGCACGCCAAGCGAGCACCGTTCGTAAACAGCAGCTCCGAAATCTACTTCAACCGGTACAAACGCTCAAAAAACAGATCACTTCTGAAAATAAAGCGATCACTTCCGCATGGAAAGTACGCACAGCAGCGCGTAAAAGTTATCATGCTGCTGTACGTCAGGGCAATGCTGTGGCTGCACTTGTTCATTTGACAGTTGTCTATAAACAGCTCGGTCAGATCCAAACATCACGTCAGAACATCCTTCACTGGGAGCAGCAGATCAACAAGACGATTCAGACTGTAGCTAGCCGTGCTGAGCTGATGACAGATCAATCGTGATCTGGAAAGCTTATAGTCTGATGATCTGGAAAGCTCTAGTCTGATCGGATGATGTGTTGATAATAAACGATACTATGGCAGACATGTACAATACAACTACACCATTTATTAATGAGCGTGTAGTAATCAGCGTGCATTAGCATCAACAAACGTGCATGACCATCTTTACTGCTCAAAATCAAGGTTTTGCGGTGCATCGGGTAAATCAGCTTGGGGATCGAGATGGGTGAGTGGTACATCACGACCTACCTCTTCAAAACGTAAGCTGTCGATCCATACATCGCCTTGACCGATTAGCATCACGCCAAAGGCAATCGTTGTACTTTCAAGTGGAATATCCAATACAATCGCATAATGATTCCAGTCGCAATCGCCAGTAAGCAGACGATTGTGCATATTATCAAATTGCAGCACATTTTCATAACGATCATCGACTCTCATCCACAGACCACAGCTTTCTACAACAGCACGCGTTTTGACAAAGCCAGACAAGCGCATGCGTTTATTATGATAAGCTTGTGCCTGAAACTGTTGCATCAGCGTACCAAATTGCTGCTCATGCGGTGTAGTTGCAACCGGCTGATTTTGATCTGGATGAACAGTGTACAAATGAGCAGATTGACGTCCCGTATGAACCAGTGTTCCATCCAGCTCAATAGCATAATGGTGCATAGGTGTTCCGCTTAAAAACCAACCTTGAATAGGCGATTCGGATCGAGAAGAGGAAGTCATATTCATTATCGAGTCTCCTTTGTTATAAAAAATAGAGTGATCTTGCTTGAATAGCTTACGATAACGTCCTGGTGGCAGAGCGTATTCTTTTTTAAAGGCGCGAGTGAAGGCTTCCTGACTTTCAAAGCCACAATGTAAAGCGATATTCAAAATACCCTGTTCTGTGTATAGGAGTAGTAAAGCCGACTGGCACAATCTACGTTGACGAATATAATCAGCAATGCCTAACCCTACTGTACGACTGAATAAGTGGTGAAAATAGTTTGGAGCAAAGCCAACCTGAGCAGCAATATGCTGTAAACTGAGCGGCTCATGCAAATGGGTTTCGATATATTCGATACTATTTTGAATAGGTTCAGTATGCTTCAGCGTGTTACACCTCCTTATGTTGCGTATAACGAATCGCCATCTTGCTTATTACGCTCTTCCAGTCGGGTGTATCGTTCCATTCCATTTGTATAAAGAGGATACGTAAATAATGGCATGTGAATCGGCTTTACTAATCAAAGCATAACAAAGTGAGTATGACGTATTTTGATTATTTTTACGAAAATAAGAATCAAGATGCTCTTTTTGTGTTAATAGATGATGAATACATAAATTGGCTTTGATTTTGCTTTTGGAAAAAAATCTGCTATACTGCTTTATGTTGATGACAAAAATGAAACTATTACGTGGGATGAAGCATATGCAAACGTCCTTGAAAAATGAAACTACAGCCCCAGTTTGAACGATTTAATCGCGGATAAAGCTTAGAAATGATTGGTAAATCAAGAAATGTTAGGTCTGTGGCAGGGAGATAGATCCATATTACTATGCTATATTATGATGTATAAAAAAATCTATTCACTCCATACATGCTTGTTAAAGTTACAATATCGTCATCTTTGATTTCCAATTGATTAGTGAAGCTATTTGGATTACGATTGCATGTAATGTAGCAGGCAAGTTCCGCTAACGGCGAATTTCGTATCTTCACATCCAGAACATAGACCATCCGCACACTTATTACTGAATATGGAGGTTATACCGAACGATGAGAAAACTACCCGCTTTGATTGCATCCTGTGCCTGCGCAGTAGGCATTACTTTTTTGGCAGCTCCAGCAGATGCTGCATTACTGACGCAAGGAATGCGCAGCACCGATGTGGTGCAATTACAACGTCAGCTTGCTAATCATGGATATTTTTATGCGAATACGACTGGTTATTATGGCAGTATTACATCGAACGCTGTTAAACAATTTCAGCGTGATCATGGATTGAGTGTGGACGGTGTAGCTGGTCCGGCAACGTTGACGAAGCTCGGTACGAAGAGCAGTAGCGGTATCGTTACAGCAAACGCATCTGCAAGCAATGGCTCCAGAGGCACATATCGTGCTGACCAGGATTCGATTGATATTCTAGCACATATTATTTATGGTGAAGCACGTGGTGAATCTTTTAAAGGACAGGTCGCGGTAGGCGCAGTGGTACTAAACCGTGTACAATCGAATGAATTTCCTAATTCGATCTGGGGTGTGGTCATGCAGCCTGGACAATTTACTGCTGTTGCAGACGGACAATATTACTTAAAGCCGAACAAATCAGCCTATGAGGCAGCCAGACAAGCGCTGCGTGGTGTAGATCCGACTAACGGCTCACTGTACTATTACAACCCACGCATTGCGACTTCCGAATGGAGTATGCGTCGTCCAGCTGTCATTACGGTGGGACAACATATTTTTACGAATTAAGGCATTCAATCGAATCAATCATTATCATTACTTTGTAAAGACTTCCATTATAACGTCATCACAAAGTAATGACTTCCATTACATGGTCATAATAAATACATGGTCATAGCGAATGTGATTGAATAATCATATAGAACGTAAATTGAATGATCATATAGAGCACAAATGAAGCGTAAATGAATAGAAGGTAAACGAAAAAGCCTTTCGTCCATCGTAAAATGGAAGAAAGGCTTTTTTTGTTTGGTACAGCCAGCTAGTGGCTGATTTGTATCCAGGCAAGCAGAGAGGTCAAAGTAAATACAATTAACGCTTCAAGCTACGACCGTTTGTACTAATCACGTCTTTGTACCAGTGGAACGATTTCTTGCGATAACGATCCAGTGTACCTGATCCATCGTCATGACGATCAACGTAAATATAGCCATACCGTTTTTTCAGTTGGGCAGAAGATGCGCTCACGACATCAATACAGCCCCATGAAGTGAAGCCCATCACTTCAACGCCATCTTCCACCGCTTCGGCAACTTGTACCAGATGATCATTTAGATACTGGATACGATAGTCGTCTTCGACCGTTTTTTCGCCATCTGGACCGGTTACGAGTTCATCGACTGCACCGAGTCCATTTTCTACGATAAAGAGCGGTTTCTGGTAGCGATCATAGAACATATTGAGTACATAACGCAGTCCTTGCGGATCGATCTGCCAGCCCCATTCGCTTGCTTGAAGGTGAGGGTTAGGTACGCCGCTGAACAAATTGCCATGTCCAGCTTGCTTTTTGGAAGGATCAGCAGTTTCGCAAATGCTGACATAGTAGCTGAACGAGATAAAGTCTACCGTGTGCAGCAATGTTTCTTCATCGCCAGCTTCCATTTTGATCTCGATGCCGTGCTCGCGGAAGTAGCGCTTCATATAACCTGGATAGCGTCCACGTACATGTACATCACCGAAAAAGTAATTTTTATGCTCTGCCTGCATAGCGGCAATCACATCATCCGGGTTTGGCGTGAGCGGGTACGTTGGCATGCTCAGAATCATACAGCCGATTTGCGCATCCGGAATAATTTCGTGACAGAGTTTCACGGCAGATGCACTCGCCACAAGCTCATGGTGGATCGCTTGATACAGATCCTGCTTGCTCAGCTCATCTTTCGGTGTATAAATACCACCGCTCATAAATGGTGCTTCCAAAATCGAATTGATCTCGTTAAAAGTAAGCCAGTATTTTACTTTATCTTTATAGCGACGGAATACCGTTTCTGCATAACGCTCATAAAAGCCGATCAGCTTCCGATTCACCCAACCATCGTATTGTTTGGACAAATGCAGCGGTGTCTCATAATGAGAAAGGGTAACGAGCGGCTGAATGCCATATTTCAAGCACTCATCAAACAGGTCATCATAAAATTGCAAACCTTGTTCGTTTGGTTCAGTTTCATCGCCTTTTGGGAAAATACGCGACCAGGCGATCGATGTACGGAACACTTTGAAGCCCATTTCTGCAAACAGCTTCACATCTTCTTTGTAGCGATGATAGAAGTCGATGCCGACCAGCTTCATATTGTCTTCAGTCGGTACTTCAGTGATCGGTCCCATCACGCCTTTTGGTGCTACATCCTGTGTAGACCAGCCTTTACCATATTGATCAAATGCGCCTTCTGCCTGGTTCGCCGCAATCGCGCCGCCCCATAGGAAACCATCCGGGAAGTTCAATCCGTTATTGTGAGAGTTACTCATACTTAGCACTCCATTCATGATCTTTTTTTGTGCTACACTAATTAGCAGCACCACATCAAAAGCGTAATCGTTGTAACGGGTTACATGTCAAGGTTCATTTTGCGATAAAATAAAAATGATATCGGTAGCGGCAGTTCACGATGCCTATCTGTTGCACGATGATACCTATCTACTGCAAGATAATGCCCATCTGTTTCACAATGATGCCCTTCTACTGTATGATGAAGCCCATCTACGGTATGATTTAGATAGATTTTACGATACATGCTATAGCAACAATAAAGGAGATTGAGCAATGTCCAAGTTTGATCAAATTATAAAATTATCAGGCTACTCCAGAGCGACCGTATCGCGCGTGATTAATCATTCCCCGCATGTGAGTGATGAAGCAAGAGCGAAAATTACTGCGATTATGGAGCAGCTTAATTATATTCCAAACCGTAATGCTGTCTCGTTATCAACCGGACAGACGAAGCAGATCGGTATGGTGATGGCGAATACAAATGAGGTTGTGCTGGCCTTTCTGGAGCGATTTATCGATATTGCGATGGATTATGGATTTCAGACGATTATTTATACGACACGTGAGGATAAAACAAGTGAGCTACGTGCCTTTGAGGATTTGCGCAGTAAGCGAGTGGACGGGCTAGTCATCATTACATGTGTGAATGATCCCAAAATGCTGAAAACGTATTGTCAGTATGGACCAATCGTATCCTGGCAACGGATGGGCAATGATGAGATTCCATCGATTGCAATGGATCAAGGGATGGGGTATACGCTTGCGCTTGAGCATCTTGTGAAGCGTGGCTATACACATATTGCGAATATGTTTGGACGTGCAGATAGTTTGAATACACGGAGTCGCCGTGAGGCTTACGAGCAATTTATGGAAAGTCAGGGACTGCCGGTGAGACGCGATTGGTATCATTATTCTGTATTTACGAGCGCAAATGGAGAGCAGATCGTGCAACAATGGATGGCTGAGCAAGAGCTACCACAGGCTGTATTATGCGCCAATGATTATGTAGCGATCGGCATGCTGTCCGAAGCGCGGCGACAGGGTATAGAAGTACCTGAACAGTTGGCGATTGTAGGCTTTGACGATAGTGAGCTGTCACGTACACTGGGCATCACCACAATCCGTAATCCGATTGGGGATCAGGCAGTGCATGCCTTTTATCGGTTATGGGAAGTGCTTGGGCAGGAGCATATCGAGCCGAAGCGGTTGGAGTATGAGCTGATTGCAAGGGAGACGACATAAGTGTAGAAGATTAATATTTAATTAAGAAAAATATGTATTTACACCCTGTTTGTGTATGCTATACTTCATTTGAAATAATCAAATGGGGGGAATAAGGCGTTTCATGAAGACATATAAGCATATAAATCATACTATATATAATAATTTAAATGAAATTTTAAATAAGCTTGATAACCGTGTGGAAGTGCAGGCTTGTTCTATTATATTTGGAGAAAATAGAGAAACCCTTAATATAGCTTGGATAGAAGAAAGTATAACTAACGAAGAAAAATATGAAGTTAAAATTGAAACTCAAAAAACACTAACGAATGCTTTGAAAAAGTTAGGGATCTCAAATGATAAAAAAATAGATGAAAGCTTATTTTTAGCAGAAGAAATAAATAATCAACTAATTTTCCAATCATATATACAAGAAGAAAATACAGAGAATATCATTTCATCTATTTCTTCTACTGCTAAGTCTGAGAAGACACATATCCCGTATGAAACAATTATGTATGTCAATGATTTGAATATTGCTATTAGCAGTAAGTCTTTTCATATACGTTATATTTTACTTCTTAAAAATATAGACTCCGTTAATAATCACTTATTTAATTATAAACCTCAAGTAGCTTTTTTAAGGATGGTATTAGATTATTATTTTCAGGATTATTATAAAATTAATGAGCATAGTAATTTAGTCTTGCTTGATAATAACGGTAACATTGAAATGAGATATAGAGAGAATAGTAGTCAGTTTCTGCAAAGAATGGCTCGCCTTTTTTTTGGGAAGGTCGAGAATATGATATCTGAGAATAAAGATATGAGTTTTATGATGTCTTCTAGTCAAGAAATTACTGAAACAGAAAAAAGTCAGTACTATATTAATCCCTTATTCGATAAAATTGAGAGCATTTCAACAAGAACATATGAAGGTAAACATCCTTTTGGATGCCTACTCATTTTAACACCAAGTCAGTTATCTAATCCTGGGTTGATTAATTACCTTATTCACTTTGAGCAAACTCAAACCATCACGTTAGAAGATGCACGTCGCATTCGTAAATTATTAGAATTAACTAACAATGAACAAGATATGTACATCATTGCTGATCATAATATTATTTATGGAATAGGGGATATTAACTGGAGTATGTTAGAAGTGGAAGACGAAGCTTTATTCAAGGTTGAGTTTAAAGGCTTGTCTCGTTACGATCTGACGCTTGTCTCTACAGAAAAGCTTTCATCTAAAGATGCGAGAATTATTAATGAGGCAGATGCTAAAATATTTCAGATGACTACAAAATTGGGGATTGTATCCAAACCACTAATTAGTCTTTCTTTTAAATATCCTCAGATTGGAATAGAAGGCTTTAATGCTGAGCAATTTGAACGAATAATGAAGAATCAATTTAAAAGTATAGGTAATGATCATACCAAAAAGTTGCGTAGTATGATTCAAAAAGCTACAGAACAGCAAAATGGTACTATGATTGTTATTACTGATCCGTCTACAGCTAAATCAGAATTACAAAAATTGTCTAAGCAATCGACATTGATTCAATCGGAAGAAATAAACCCTCTCTTTATTAAATATTTGGCAACAATAGATGGGGCTATCTATTTTGATACAACTGGTGCTTGCCATGCTATTGGTGTGATTTTGGATGGATTGGCAGAAGGTGATGGTGGTGATGCCAGTCGTGGTGCTCGGTTTCATTCTGCCCATCGCTATATGGCGAAACTTAAAAAAGAGCACAAGGCCTGTGTCATTGCGATCATATCTGAAGATGGAATGGTTAATTTAATCCCTGAACCTGTCAATAAATTGACGGTTATTCGAGAAGTAAAGATAATGATGGAAGATATTTCAAAAAAAGATGAGCTTAACGATTCAGACTTCCAAAGCTATGCTGAAAAGTTGAAACAGTTATCGCAATATACAACAATAGAGCATAACAACTATTTCGATATTGCAAAAGCTTTATATCAAAAAGAGTCTTTTAAAGAAGCTATTAATTATTGTAATAGGGCAATCTCATGTTTAGAAAAATTTGATGCTACGTATCATCGAAAAAAAGCTAGTGCTTTATTAAAATACGCATATTCAGTCGGAAATCCTAAAGATAATCCAGATAAAAAGCAAGAAAAATTAACATATTTCAATTTATTACTAGAAGAAACCGAATTGATTATTAATAATTTGAATCAAAATAAATATATTAGTAATGATTATAATTTGAGAGCACTGGCTTTGACAGGTATAGGAGGCTTAAGCAATGGTAACGAACGTGACGAATACCAGGAGAAAGCATTAGATGATTATAATCAAGCGTTAAAAATCAATCAAAGTAGTACTTTATATTATAATCGGGCTATACAATATTTAGAAATGGAGAAATTTACAGAGGCAGCAAGGGATTATGGACTTTCATATATGATTGATTATAAAGACGAATCTTTGAAGAGAATGGAACAGCTCTTTGCTACAGAGCATTCTTTATTCTTTGATGTAATAGATATGTACATTGAAAAAAAAGACGAAACTCTGGACAAAGAAGAAACTATGTTAGAGTTTCTCAACACTCATGCTAAACGATTATTAGCTGAACATCCTAAAGAGGAAGATCGTCTTAAACAATATGAGTTATTTCAATCGATATTTCAAAATGAATGAGGGAGTTCAATTATTCTAATGAGAAATTATGACCATGCGGAACTTGTAAAGATCAGTACGAACAATAGTCAAAAAAAAATTGCTGTCATTTTTATTCATGGCAGGGGTGGCGATTATAGAGATACATGGCGTCCTCGAAATAGTACTGAAACCATATATGAACGACTTGCAAAAGAAAAGGAGCTACAATCACTTGAATTTTATAGCTTTAAATATCGAACAGGTTTAAAGCCACTACAATACGATTTTAAAACCATTGCCAAGTTGTTATATAGCGATATTGAAGCAAGATTAAATGATTATAAATTGCTATTTGTTGTTCATAGTATGGGAGGGCTTATAGCGCAGCAGTATATAATTGATCGTTATTTGGATTCTGACGAATTTGGTATAAAAGCTGTTAAAGGTGTATTGTATTTGGCCACTCCATTTCAGGGGTCTGGTTGGGCTAATGTCATTCATCCATTTACTAAATGGATTATGAATAAACAAATAGATACGCTGAGGCGAAGACATCCTTTCTTGAAAAGTTTAGAAAGAGATTGGAATAAATTTGTATACAGAGGAGGGGCGAAATCACTCTCTCCTAATATGGTTCATTCATTTTCACAAGTGTTGATGCGAGGTGTTAGAGATCGTGTGGTAGCATCAGAATCATCCAGCCCGTTATACATTGAAGCTAAAGTGTTGGATGTGGATACAGGTCATGTTGATATAGCCAAAATGATTGATACGAATACTACCATTTATCGTCATATTTATAATTTTCTAATAAAAGAATGTGTACCTTTTAGTATTCAACAAACAACAGGTAAAGAAATTGAATGCTATGTTGAGTCTCAAACTGCTACAGCACAAAAATATCCATCTAGTATACTATATGTACACGGATATGATAAGCAAAAATATGAGAAACAAGCTCATATTGAGATGGATTTTCGAAGATTTTTTGATATTAAAGTTTCTCCTAGACGTATGCCTTCACCAGAAGAATGGCAGACAATTAGAAATGAGATATCTACTCATGCAACTAAATGGATTCAGTCTACTGATTTTAATCAGAAACAAGTCCGCATTTATGGAAAAATGAGTTTATCATTAGGGCTTATGCTTGGTCACTATTATGCTAAAAATAGAAGTATCATTGTCGAAGTTGAACAAGGTGACATGATTTGGAGTACAAATGAAATAGATCCAGCATATAAAGTTCATAAAACTGAAAAAGTAGGCTCCAATCTTAATAGTACACAAGTGGTCGTAATAATTAATGCCAGCGGAAATATTGAAGTGAATGTCAACAATTTCATTCAAGCAGAATCTATCGAGCATTTTCGAATTATTCAAATTTCTCCGCAAATTAGTTCAGGACGCGAACAGTCAATTGGGCATAATAGTTTGAAAAATGGGCAGCAAGCAGCAGCATATGCTTTTCAGGTTAAAAATATTTTAGATGATATTAAACAAGAAGGAATTCAAAGCATTCATCTATTTATCAATGGTCCATTAGGACTTGCTATATTTATTGGGCATTTTTTAAGTGTTGTGAGCACACTTTATGTATATGAATTTACTAATCCAAGCTATATACAAGCATATAAAATTTGAGTTTGTCAAGTTGGGTACAATAGGCGTGTTATTTGGTACAAATAAGCTTTAACTAAGTTTGCATGTGAATATTTTTTTTACAATTTTTTATATTTGGTTTCGTGAAAATCCATTTTTATCATTATTTAGAACCATATTAAAGATAAAAATAGTTCTTTTCATTTGTCATCTTTCTTCAATTGGGTAATTATTCATTATACTGTAAGTACTTCTACCAATAATAAACATATATAATTTATTAGTAGGCTAATGCAGTTTGTAGTCAATTAAACAATTGAAGTTTAACATCTTGAAGAGGGCGGGGATGTATGTGAAGCCGATTGCTGTACAGCCGTACTACAAAATTGAGCGCAAATTAAATAGCACTGGACAGAATTATTTGACCGATGAACGCGAGATGGTGCTATATGAGGATCGGCTCATCACCCATCGTCGCGAATTTCCTCTGGCGGATATTTTTGATATGTCTTACCGTAGATTGGGTGCAGGAGAAGGTTTGTTTTATTTACACACGAGCAAAGGCGTATTTTCATATACGATTCGCCATGATCCTGCACGATTTATTCGAGCATTTCAGGATTATGAGCGTTCAAAGCAACAGGTGAGAGTAAGAGGATGAACGAATAGTCAGGGGATAAACCGATAGAAGGATAAGGCTTTTGTCTGAACTGCTGAAGGCTGGCAGTTAGGCAGGAGTCTTTTTTGTTAGCATGATTGGATACGGACGGTGCGGAGTTACATTATTGCTTGGATTCAAAAATGAATTGAAATATCGATATTTGCTGCGAAGCGTTTTTATATGTCATATGAGCTACATAGACCATACGCCTACTTGGAAGGGATCAAAAGCGAGGATAGGTGAGAAATAATTACGAATCGAATACATCGTTTTAACTTCTTTATTTAATTTCTTTATTTGACTTCTCTATTTAACTTATTGCTCTAGTTATTTCCCCAGTCCAAACGAAGTTACACAACGAGCTGAATCGCCACTGAATTAGCTCACCAACAGCTCACGTAATAATAATTCGATCCTTGCTTGCCAGTAAACGCAGTTCACGTAGTAGCTGGTCGCGGCTAAAGGATAGTACATCGAGCTGTACACCATAATGGAAGCGTCCGGCTTCTTCTCGATGCCATTGTAATCGGCCATCCATTTGGAGTGGTTGTTCATGCAGAAGCATGTTGATGTTCACATGGACTTCATTGTCTCTGGCTGGAATCTCTACAGGTAGGGAGATACGACAACCGGAACGGCTAAGATCGAGTAGTAGCGCCTGAATAGGTTTTGGAGTGACCGTTTGACCATTAATATTTAAAATAAATAACTCAAAAAACACAGGTTGTTTTAGAACGTATCGAAATGGTGATTTTCTGCGATTATGTGACATCTGGACCCCTCCAATCCCTATATAAATATTTATGCACGCCTGCTACTAATTGTGCTTAAAATTGTTATGTATGTAACTTACTATCGTCATTACAGTGAAATAATTGAAGTGTTGCTATGTAAATATGTATAAATTTCAATTATTACAGAGGTGACAACATCGTATTTACATCATGATAAAGCTGAAACTTATACGGTGATAAAGTGCTTCGACTAGCGTAACGACTACAAATATGGCGGAGAAACTATACATCGAGCCAATCATACGGAAATTTGTCATTCAGATCGTCCTTATTCAGATCATCTGTATTCAGATTATCCGTCAGGAACGTCGAGAAGGACTGTTATCGATCTAGCGGGCAAAATGGAATAAAGATAATAAAAGGAAGGAACGGTATAGCTATGAAACGATCGCTATAGCTATAAAACGAGCGCTATAACTATGATATGTAGCTGGATTTGTATACACAATAAAAGCGGAGGAAGTATGCACCATCTTTGCATATTCCCTCCGCTACGTATCGTTATATCCAATCTAAGGCAATGCCATCTTCCTGAAATGTAAACCTATGAAGATCAATATCACATCTAAAGTGCATCTAAAGTGCATCTAAAGTGCATCTAAAGTGCATCTAAAGTGCATCTAAAGTACATCTAAAATACATCTAAAGTACATCCAGGTTCACACAGAATCTCTGCTTACTGTAGAACGCTGAACAGCTATTTCATCGAATGGCTGTAATAAAGATTCATAAAAGCACAACAACTGCTGACTTGGCGCATCCCACCCTAATTGTAATGCGGATTGTCTGGCAGCATGACCGATTCGCTGTCTGAGCTGCTTATCCAGCAGTTCTAGCACACGCTGACGAAACGAATGCGGTACATGGGGATCGTACAGCATACCTGTTACACCATGTTGAACCTGTTCCAATGTAGGCCCACTCTGTGCTGCCACGATCGGCAAGCCTGCTGCCATTGCTTCCAACAGCACAAGTCCCAGCGTTTCTGTCGTTGATGGAAACATAAAAATATCACTGGATGCATAGGCCTGAGACAGCTCTTCACCATGCAGAAACCCGGTGAATACCGTTGCAGTTCCGGCAAAATGCTGCTCCAGCGCTGCACGATGAGGCCCATCACCAACAATCGCAAGCCGCAAGCGATCGGAATGATCCAGCACATCGCGAATGCGATCAATTTGTTTTTCCGAGGCAAGCCTGCCAACATAGAGTAAGAGCAATTTGTCCGGTTCGCCGCCGCTTAAGCGTTCTCGCATGCTTTCACTACGAAAAGCAGGATGGAAACGTTCGGTATCTACGCCGCGCTGCCAAAGCTTTACGCGAAGAAACCGCTGACTTTGCAGTTCCTGCATAACTGTGTGTGATGTACATAGATTGAGTTGTGCCTGATTGTGCAGCAAGCGCAAATACCACCATAGCACAGGCTTCATCCAGCCGACACGATAGTGATCTGCATAATGCGGAATATGCGTATGATATGAGGCAACGAGCGGCCATTTTTTCCCAAACCAAATACCGGCAGCACCAAGTACAGCCGGGTTGACCACATGCACCAGATCAGGCTCGAACTGACGGAGCAATCTGGCAATACGAGGGAGGGGCAGAGCGAGTTTTTTGGAGCGATAGAACGGGAAGCGATACGCTGGAATGCCTGCGATGGCAGCACCTTCGAATTCGTGCAAGTCCGCTTCGGGCGCGATGATCAGTATTTCATGTCCCTGCTGGCGTAGCCAGCGAATGACGGCGGTCAAGCGTGTGACAATACCGTCGGTGGAGGGCAGAAATGTTTCGGTGATGATAGCGATTTTCATGGACGAGCGCTCCTTTTACTGGGCCAGCGCCTCCTCGGTAATGCGTTTAATATCGATCGTTGAGAAGGTGCCTTCGTGAACCATGTCCGGCAAAATGTTGTCCAGAAAATAGTCCACACAGTGTAACTGGATATTTTTGATTTTGACGATGGCATTGCGGTACATTGCGATAAATTCCTTCTCGGTATTGCCGCGTTGCAGCTCGGAAAATGCTTCATATACCTGATCCATTTTATCAGCGACTTCAAGGATCAATCCTTCGGTGGAATCGTCTTTCCCTTCATGCAGTTGATGACGAAAGATCTGTTTGAACTCTTCTGGTATATTTTCCTCAATAAAATGTTCGATCATGCCTTCTTCAACTTTTTGCAGCAGCGAACGCAGCTCCAAAGAGGAATGCTTGACCGGTGTTTTAATATCGCCGATAAAAATCTCGCCATAGTCATGGCTGCTCGTAATCTCATATAGCTTTTTCCAATCGATCGATGTGCCATGCATTTCTTCGATGTCGGCAAGCGTTTTGGCGTACTGTACGACTTTCCAGGAGTGGGCAGAGACGCTATGCTCTTCGAACTTGAATTTACCGGGGCAGCGAATGATCCGTTCTAAATCATCGAGTGAACGGAAATAGGTATGAATTCCCATAAGACTAACCATCCTTTGATTACTGTGAGTTGTGTGAAATAATAACAATATCTGCTTACATGAACTGGAGAAGATATCCTATCCAGCATAGTCGTTCATTGTTAACGATACATTAAACAGATGTCAATTCTTACACAAATGTACGAAAGCGTTATTTTAGAGGGAGGTACATCATGATCATAAGCGGGTTGAAGGTCGAAAGGCTGATCGATTTTATCGAAAGCAATCGGATGACAGTGTCAGCATGCGAATATGCGTTACCACAGCTGGAAGCTTTATGGATAGAGTTAAAACATGCGCTGGATAGTAACGATAGCGATCCAGATGATATGATACATAACTACCAGCAACAGCTCCATATGAAAGTGAGTGAGCAATTGAGCAACCAGATACGGGAGCTGATTCGACGTATAACTATGCTGAGCGCTGCTATAGAAGAAGCGTCTATTCAGCAGCTACAACAGCAATTGTATGAAAATACGAAACAACTCCGACAGCTTATGGAGCGGCATAATGCGGATACCGTCGAACAGCTTGAACAATGGCGGATGGAAGCCGGAATTGAAGATTTCTATGTTTTACGTCAGACCGAGCAGGGCAGACTCGTTATCGCAGGTAGTCGGGATTATAGCTATTATCATAATGTGGAGCTGATCTTTCACGAGGTGCAATTTATGATGCTGCCAGCGCAAATATTTACAGCAGAACGATTGCGGCTGGCGACAACAGAAGAAGTGGCAGACTTGAATGAAATGATGTATGGACATCAGCAGATGGGTCGTGTATTTTGCCTGGAATCGCTGTTTGAAGGGACGCGCTATTATGTGGTCGCTCGTCAGTTGGAGTACAATACAGATACCGTGTATTATTACAAACGGGAGCCGCTTGGACCGGGTGAGCGTATTGCCGAATATTTGTCGCTGCATAAAGAGTAAGTGGGATTGTGGGTTGTGGTATAGGGGTAGTGGAATGTAGTGTAGTGATGGTCATAATGGTAGTCATAGTAGTCTCTATAGGTAAAGGCGAAACGATTCATTATGGAGCAAACGATTTAATGTAGAGTAACCTATTTAGGACAAAATAACTGTTATAGTACGAAATAATTGTTGTAGTACGAAATAACCGCTTTAGTGCGAAATCATCGTTTTAGTACGAAGAAAGCAAGCGGCGAAAAATATAGCAGTAAATTGCTACGCATAACACAGTTATTGTCATGATCATAGGATCAGTACGTTGACCATGTTCAATATTAATTTTAATCCTATGCTGGCATGTTTATCGTTTCGAATTTGAGGCGGATTTAAAATACCATTCATCTTGATCCACATACTCGCATCATTAGCAGGAGGTAAACAATGGATAAAAAAGCGCGTCAAATTTTACTTAAAACATTTTGGGAGAGTAGTGGCTGGAAACCACGTCCAACGGTATTTGCTGGACCTGATTTTGAATATGCGCGTAGTCAGGGGGTTATGTTTGATCCGATTACGATTACATATGATGAATTGCTGCATCGATTGCGTGCTTTGCATGAAGAGATCACACTGGAGCGAGTTAGCGAAGCTTTTTTACATAGTTTGTCGACGCGTAAAGTACATCTGCGCAGTGCGCTATCCAGCTGGGTGTTAACGCGCAAGTTGTTGGCACAGACGGATGGAAGCGAGCGCTGGTCATGGCCACTGGATGAGCATAATATGTATACTATCCCGTTAATTTCGAGTCCGCAGTATAGGGCAGAGGATCTCAATGTACTGAATTTTGAACGGGTTAAATGGGGCGGCATTCGATTATACTGGTTGCTGTATTGCTGGCTGGATCTGGAGCTATGGAGCAAAGAACTACCTGTACATGCTACCAAAGAAGATGCCCACATACTTCAGCAGATGCTAATAGAAGCCACTCGCTGTGAGCCGGGTGATAGTGCCAGAAAGCTAGAGAAGCGCTGGAAAGATCTATTCCCGTCCAATAAAAATGAGCGTGATGTGGTGATGGAGATTTTGGGCCACATCGGTATATTAGCAACGACAGATGCGCCGCGCATTGGCCGTGGGCATGATAGTGATATGGTTTCGGTGGCGACATGGCAAGGACAGGACGGCTATCAGGTGGAAGCGGCGCGCGTGTATTTTGGCAGATGGGGGATAGGCCAATGAATGGGGAATTTCATCAAATGCTGCTGGTAACAGCACTTGGCAATGGCTATTTGATTAGTGGTACAGATCCATCCAGCAAGGAGCTGGAACAGACGAGTACAGTGGAAGTGAGTTTTACCGAGGGAGAAGGTCAGCCGCATTATAGCTGGCGCGATTGGATCGAGCAGCGACGAGCACAAGGGGATCAGCGGCTGATGATGGTTAGTGCAACGATGTCAGGCTCAGAATGGCAGACGAGCGGGTTTGCCGGAGGTGGTGCACCGAGCGCTATCGCTACGTTAGGTACAGATCGTCCGCTGCTATGGCGTCCGGAATGGAAAGTGGAGCGCTGGCGTTCCCAATCGCGCTGGCGCGTCATTTATACCGGGTATGCATATACACCAGCGATGCAGGCAGGTCACCCGTTTATATCGATGAGTGATATGTTTGTACAGCTTGGCAAAGCGCTGTGGCAGATCGGACAGCTGGCGGAAGAGATCGGGGAAAGCTTTTGGAAGCAAAATTTCTTCGATCCAGCGATTGAAATGCTGGACGATCGTACACCGTCTCGCAAGTTTGCCTTTGAGTTGCCGCCGGTGTATACCGATGATTCATGGCGTCTGCTGAATGCGATTTATAAAAGCTGGGTATTTGGCGGTATGGGTTCATGGAATGACGTTCCTCCTTACTCGGCACATGAGAACGGTAAAAGTGACGAGTATGATCGCTGCTCTGGCGAATTGTATGCAGCTTTGCTACAGGGGGCGAGAACAGCGGTAAACTCGGTAATTTTCTAAGTGAAAAAATATCGTTTGAACGAAGCAAAATTGAAGTATCATTTATCGTGAGCAGTGAGCAGTGAGCAGTGAGCAGTGAGCAGTGAGCAGTGAGCAGTGAGCAGTGAGCAGTGAGCAGTTAAGCGTGATGATGTATGAATGGGGAGGATCGAACATGCAATGGGAATCGGTATTTGAGATCGTGTTATCTGCTCATGTAGGAGCGACTGACGAGCAGTTGCATCAGTGGGCGAATGCTTGGAATCGGGCATTAAGCGCGGAGGAGATCAAGCAAGTTCAGGATCAGCAGAGAAATCCATTTCCGCATAACTCTCCGTTATACAGCCAGTATACACCGCTGGATGCAACACATTGGAGCTTTCCACAACAGCCGCTACCTAGCAGCTATCTTCAGCTGCTGCGCTGGTCTAATGGGGGCGAATACCAGACTGGGGCACGTACATTTCAATTGTTCGGCATAAATGAGCTGCGGGAAATGAATCTAACGTATGAAGTCCTTCATTATATGCCAGGTGCGATATCATTCGGTATGGATGGCGGCGGCAACCATTATTTGTTTGATATGCGTAATGACCTGATCGATGGCGAGTATCCGATTTTGCTGGCGAGTTCGGGCAATTTGGATTATGATGATGCGCTTTATGCAGCAGATTCGTTAATGGAGTTGTGCAGTCAGGGTAAGGAACTGGAATAAAGCTATGATATGTAGATGCTAATCTTAGTTAATGACTTTAGCATTTTAGAGTTGGCATCGTATTTCGTTTATAAATGAGAGCGTTATCATAATCCGATCGCTGTTCCGTTTTCATTCGCTCTGTCGTATCGCCTCTGGTATACTGTTAGCATAAATGTGCATATTCATCCTGCCTGATTCCAAGCTCTGTCTATCGAATGTACACAATCCATGTTAAAAGATACATTGTTCTCATATGACAGCCCAATTCTAACTAAAATTAACGAAAAAGGGGTTAGACTTATGTACTCATTATCCGCAGATCAACTGATTGACCGCGAACATCATGCCTGGGATGAAATGATGCAACTGTTTACAGGCGGCAGACATACATACGTTATTTTACCTGTAGATCGAGAGGAAAGTCGACATACACTGGAGCGGTTGCAGATGAGCACGTGTTCGTATCTCGGTGCGATCGCTTATGAAACAGGCGGTGTGCTGGTTGATCACGGTTGGATTAAGCTGCTTGGTTCGGGTGCAGCCGGCATTTACGGCAATTTGTGTTCGTGGAATGGATTGCATGATCAGCCTGTAGTAAAGGAAATCCCAGGTATGCTGACCGTTGCGTATGATGCAGCAGGCGGCTTTTTTGCACTGGATACGGGACGTTTTGGGCAGACCGGACATATTTACTATTTTGCACCGGATACATTGGAATGGGAATCGACCGAGCTGGCTTATTCGGGTTTTATCAACTGGTTGGCGGTAGGTGATTTGCAGCAGTTTTATGATACGTTCCGGTGGGAAGGCTGGCAGCAGGAGTCGGCTCAGCTCGGTGGGGAGCGTGTGTTTTCGTATTATCCGCCACTGTGGACGAAGGAAGGAAGCGGGGCGTCGAGCTATAAGTCGCCTATACCGATCAGTGAAGCGTGGAATTTTGTACTGGAGCAGTTTGAGGATACACAGACGAATCAGAACGAGGTGCCAGCTACCGCAGCGCAGGAGCAGCAGAGTCTGGAACAACATATTGATGTGATCGAGAAGCATTATGGTATCTGTTTTCCGCTCGATTATTTAAATCAGCTCCATGATGCGGTGAAACGAGAGTATCAGTATGCGGATGCAGATGGAAATACCGATTGGAGTATTCATTTTGCGAGGCTGGATGAACGTTTTATTGATAACAATGAGGCACTCGTTGATGAACTGAATCCGAATCCGCAGCGCATTATTCCATTTGCATGGAGCGCGAGCAGTGGGAACTATTATTTATTCGATTATCGTCAGCAACCCGATCAGCCTGCTGTACTGCTCATGGAGCATGAGGAAGCGATCGTGCGTGAGGATGCTGAAGCAGAAGCGGAATACCCAGAGCAGGTGCAGGAAATGCTGGCAGGCAATGTACGTATGATTGCGAATAGTTTTGAAGAATTTATGCTGCATTTAAAGGAGCAGGAGCAAGATTTGCTGTTAGAGGATAAAGAGGAATAGGGCGCAGGGGAGCGGCAAGCCGTAGTTGCCGTGTCGTTGTGAATTATTTGCTAATACGTCTGCTAATACGTCTTATTTATAATAAAAAGAAGCCCGCGACGATATCGCGGGCTTTTCAGCGTAGCAGTGCAGTGTAAACCTGCATCGCACTGAAAGGTGAAACTGAGGATGAAGAAACAGATACAGCTTTATGCATAAGCACACCTGTTACCAGTAGGTATTGTAGACGGATACCTGCTGGATCATTCTATATGTGTTACAAATATAGAATAGGGTGTGGATTTGCCAACATTATAGATTCATTCATAGCTAACATTGCTAGGAATGATCGATTACTCGTTTGGTGAAACGAGGATTTTTACCTGATTTTTCTCTTTCAGCAGTGCTTCAAAGCCTTGCTCCACAATGCTGCTCAGACCGATTCGTTTGGTAACAAGCTTTTCAGGAGCAAAATAACCCTGGCTCATCAGGCTGATGACCGCTGGGAATACATCGCGATAACCGATAATGCCGGTAATATTGCGTTCTTGCATAACGATGCGGTTCGGATGAATCGGCGCTTCTTTTTCAAAAATGCTAACGATCATAATCTGTCCGCTCAGCTTGGTCGATTCGATCGCCTGTGTCAGTACAACCGGTACACCGGTAACTTCGTATGCTACATCAGCCCCGCCATCAGTGAGACGATGAATTTCTTTCACCACGTCCACTTCAGCCGGATTCAAGCCGATCGCGCCAAGCGATTCAGCTGTAGCACGGCGTTCTTCCGACAGCTCAACCGCATAAATATCGGAAGCGCCGGAAGCTTTGAGCGCTTCGATCACCAGCAAACCGATTGGACCTGCGCCAAATACGACTGCACGATCACCGACTTTGAATTGACTTTGACGTACAGCGTACAGTGCAACAGCAGATGGCTCAACTAGTGCGCCCTGTTCAAATGATACGCTATCTGGAATCTGGTGAACCATATGCTCATCAGCAGTTACATATTCGGAGAAGCCGCCGCCACCGCCAGCAAGTCCAAGAAAGCCCATTTTTTCGCACAGATTGTATTTGCCTTGCTTACAGGCTGTACACTGACCGCACGCAAAAATAGGCTCCACTACAACGCGGTCGCCAGTTTGAAAACGAGTTACACCTTCGCCAACTTCAACGACCTGTCCGGAAAATTCGTGTCCCATCACGACCGGAGCTTCTTCACCAGTGAGTGGATGCTTACCGCCCTGTGGAATGAAAATAGGTCCTGCGGCGTACTCATGCAGATCACTACCACAAATGCCGCACCATTGTACTTTAATTTTCACTTTTCCTTTTTGTACATTTGGTTCTTCAATCTGTTCTACACGTAAATCTTTCACACCATGCCATCGCAATGCTTGCATCGAAGTCATCTCCTTATAGGGCTATAAATTGAGTTTGCATCTATGGCTGGAGCAGGTTCAGCTACGACACAGTTGTTGTATTTCAGCCTGTCACATAATGAACATGTCATTATGGCTCAAATGAAATAGTTGAACTGCGGCGACTGAAGATGCTTGAACCAGCGAAATAATAAAACGAAACAGGAAACGTTTCCGAAATAAATCATGTCATATTTTGGCTTCGATGTCAAACGGGTATGGATACAAAAGAAGCGTTTTTATCATAACTCATCTTATAGCCGATAAATGTTAGGTTATGCGTAGTTAAAGCAGATGTATACATGAAATTCGTACCGTATTTTGATTAGATCATACAACTATAGTGATGGATATGGGGCAAATACAGGTAACTAACATTTCCTTTGTGAAATAAAATGTCCGTTTCAAGTATTGCTGAAACGCGAGCACGCTCCATTAACAAACATTTATTGTATGCTATAATGTAAACAAAGCATGAAAATTTCATCTTGATTCGGAAACATTTCCGGTGTGAAGGAGAATTATCCAGCATGGCAGACAAGAAAAAAGTAACGATAGAAGATGTAGCGAGAGAAGCGGGTGTAGGAATCGCTACCGTTTCGCGAGCGCTTAATAATAGTGATGGGATTAGCGCCAAGACGAAAGCGCGCATACTGGACATTGTCGAGCAAATGGGTTTTATCCCCAACACCTCTGCTCAAAGTTTGAAAATCCGACAAACGCGCCAGATTGCGCTTGCGGTGCCCGATATTCGCAATGCGATCATTCCGGATATCGCCTGGTCGGTCGAGCAAGCAGCCAAGCAGCATGGCTACCGTGTCGTGCAAATTAATATGCTCGGCAATGCGCGTCTGGAGATGGAAACACTGCGTGAGGTGAAAAAGCTGCATGTGGATGGATTGGTCATGATGCCACTTGCCTATCCCAAATCATTGGAGCATCTAATCAATCAGTCCAGCCTGCCGATCTCGGTTATTAATTACAGTAAAAAGCTAAGTCCCGACCTGAAAGCAGATATTGTCGGCATGGCCAGACCGGAAGGCAGACTCGTCATGGAACATCTGCTGCAAATCGGACGTACCCGCATCGCTTATGCCGGAGCGCCAAAGGATAAAATTGAAGAGCGCTATCTTGCGTATGAACAGGCATTGCCGCAGGTGGACACATCACTTGTATATTTTGGCGAGGACTTTAATTTTGAGACGGGCAGACAGGCGGCAGATTATTTTTATAATCTTAAACATATGCCAGATGCGATCTATGCGGTCAACGATATGGTTGCCATTGGGATTGTGAATCGTTTTAAAGAATTAGGTGTGCAGGTGCCGGAAGATGTCGCTATTGTTGGCATCGATAATAACCTGTGGACGACGATCACGACGCCGCAGATCAGTTCCGTATCGATTATGGGCGCTGAGGTGGGACGACTTGCCACAGAATTGCTGCTCAAACGTATTCAGTCAACAGATTCCTTGCCGTATGAACGTGTTGAATTCGAGCCGCGTCTTATTGTGCGTGAATCGAGTCTGGCGGCGCGTCGGTATACACATACAGAGGAATAATCATATGGGGAGCAAAGATGATTAGTTCAAAATAGCCTAAGGAGTGCTTACGATGAGATTCGTTATTTTATTCGGGCCACAGGCAGTTGGCAAAATGACGATTGGACAGCAGTTAGCTGCTCAAACAGGGATGAAGCTGTTTCACAACCATATGTCAATTGAGCTGGTCACCGCTTTGTTTGATTATGCATCGCCAGCGGGTCAGCGCTTGATTGGGCTAATTCGGCGTGAGGTATTTGAAGAAGCTTCGCGTATTGAAAATGGCATGACTGGCTTGATTTTCACCTATGTATGGGCATTTGATATGCCCAGTGAGCGCGAATATATCGAGCAGATTAGTGGGCTGTTTCGTGAGCGCGGAGCGGAGATATGCTGGGTTGAACTGGAAGCCGATCTAAATGAACGCTGTCGCCGGAATACGACGGACAATCGACTGCTGCATAAGCCGAGCAAACGCAATATCGAATGGTCGAATAATGAACTGCTGGATAGTCATCGTATTCATCGACTGAACTCATTCCCTGGCGAAATAACAGAGCCGTATTATATGCGCTTGGATACGACTCATATAGAGCCGGATGAAGCAGCAGCGCGTATTATTGCTCATTTTGATATGGACAAGTAGTGTGGCTGTTGTACATAATTTGAACGATGAACGATGAACGATGAACGATGAACGATGAACGATGAACGATGAACGATGAACGATGAACGATGAACGACGAACGACGAATGACAAGTAAACAACCGTTCTTGTAATACGTTATACTACCATAGCACTCCCCATTCAGGCTCGCTATGGCATAATCACCCTCCAGCCATTGCTTCTGTGACCGAACGGCTGGTATACTTTGGATATTCTATTAATGGGGGGTTATGCCGTGGCAATAGCAGTAGCCTTGCTGGATTGCTCGTTCGCTAGAACCGCCTTACGCAGAGCCTAAACGGGGCGAGCTTTTGCGTAGGGCGCGATCAAAACAAGAAAGCTTGATCGCCCTTCATACGTATAGGTTGGACCTATTGCGGCTGTGCACCTTATTGAAGCATCCAATACAAATAAGGGGCTGAAAGCAATGCAAACACCATCTATACTGAAACCATTTATTTATAATCATCAACGGAATGTCATTCAAAAACAAGCCAATTTCCTGCTGAAAACGATGCGCAGCGTAGCCGATCGTAAAGTGCTCGCTACTGTGCGAGATACGGCGGTAAACCATGTCGTCGATGCATTTGGAGCGCTGACAGCGGAGCAGTACGCGTTGTTGGAACAGCTATCTTCCTATGAAGCGGCTCATGAGTTACAGCAATATGTGGATCAACTGGATCGTTATGTGATCCCTTTTCCAGACGTATCACCGCAGCAGGTTCAAAAGCTGTTTCCTAAGGCGAAAAAGCTTAAAGTGCCCGATCTGGCAACGATTGATCTGTTGCATACGACGTATTTACGTTGGATCGATATTGCAACCAATCGGCTGTATATCGTCTATCCTTATGAAGGCACACTGGTGGGCATAGAAGGTCAGATTACACCGATGAACAAAAATGGTTTTTGTATGTTCTGTCATCGGAATCAGGAGCTAGGCTTTTTCAATGTAAAAACGAAAAATGGCGGCTCACCGGACAACTTTTCTTCATTAGGTCAGTACGTCTGCATGGACAATGACGCTTGTAATCATAATATAACGAACACTGTTGCTTTAGAGCGATTCATTCAATCTGCTGGCAAATGATCGATCATCATCGGAAGGGGACTGCTTAGCATAGCAGTCCTTTTCTGGTGCCTGCTATCATGATCAACTACATAACGCATACTATACCAATCAATACGAAATGGAGGGGAAACAATGAAACGCATTCTTATTATAGGCTGCTCTGGCTCGGGCAAATCGACATTAGCTACGCAATTACAACCGATCCTCCATCTACCGCTCATTCATCTGGATCGTTATTACTGGAAACCGAATTGGGAAGCTACAGAGAATGACGAATGGGATCAGCGCGTTCATGAATTTGCCGCAGGTGAAGAATGGATAATCGATGGCAATTATTCCAGAACGATGGATTTGCGCTTGAAGCGTGCCGATCTGATCATCTGGCTGGACATACCCAGGCGAGTCTGTCTGTATCGCGTGATTAAGCGCTGGATACAGTATGATGGCCGAACACGCCCTGATCTGAACGAAGCTTGTCCGGAAAAGATCGATTGGGCTTTTCTACGCTGGGTCTGGAATTATCCTAAACGCACACGTCCTCGTACAATCGCTAAATTACAACAACTCGAGCCACATCAGCAAGTTGTGAGGATTCATAATAATAAGCAGCTGCATACTTTTATCGACCATTTGAAACGACAACATTCAGATTCGTACTAACAGCATTATCGCTCCGATCTATAGATCACCTATAAAATAATTTCAACATAATCTTTTAATGATCACCAACCTAGATTCATATCCAAAATATAGTATAAGTACGATATCTGTCTTTAATGACAATAGCTTATATTTCAAACTTCTCTGTATCTAAAATAACTTCACACTCGCAACACTCGCAGGGTTCAAACTAACACAATTCAGATCAAAAATTCAGCACAAAAAGCCATTCCCGTCACCAACTGGTGATATGGGAATGGCTTTTTGTTTCTACTTTGTACAGCTCTAATCTGATTTTACAGTTCTAATTTTACAATGATGGTAATGGAGCTTTGACATCGTCTGCTTCATCGCGAATATCGCCAACGATTTCCTCCAAAATATCTTCCATCGTGACCAGTCCTGCCATACGTCCGTCAATACCGTTAATTGCTGCAATATGCACACGATGCTTCTGCATGCTAAGCAATACTTCGCGCAGTGACGCCGTCTCTACAAAACGAGGCAACTTATGCAGGAAGCCAGATAAATCGCCGGAACGTCCAGCTGCAATCGCCGTCAACACTTCCTTGCTGTGGATAAATCCAATCAGCTTATTGCTATCCGCAGCCGAAGTGACCGGATAACGTGTATATTCATACTGACTTAAGCGGGACACCAGTTCTGCCTGTGGCAGATCAGCAGCGATCGTAATTACCTTGTTAGCTGGAATCATAATCTCACGCAGTGTACGATCGTCAAATGCGAAAATGTTACGTAAATACGTCTGCTCAGTCTGGTTAATCTGACCGCTCTCATAACTTTGCTCGACCAGCCATTTTAGCTCCTCTTCCGAGTGCACCGTATCATGTCCGGCTGGCTTCACGCCAAACAGACGAAGCAGCAATGTAGCCGAACCATTCAGCAAACGAATAATCGGCGCCATAATACGACCGAAACGATACAGCGAAGGTGCCAGCAAAAGCGTCATACGCTCTGCAAACTGAATCGCCAGCGTTTTCGGCGCAAGCTCACCAATAACGACGTGCAGGAATGTAATGACTGCAAGTGCGATACCGTAAGATAATACGGTAGAAACAGCCGCCGGGACATCAAAACGATCAAAGATCGGATGCAGGATACGCTCTACTGTCGGCTCACCTAATGCACCAAGCACGAGTGCGGTAATCGTAATCCCCAGCTGACAGGCAGACAGATAATAGTCCAGATCAGTAGCGACCTTTTTCGCCATCACTGCCTTTTTATTACCGTCTGCAATCAATTGATCTAAACGGGACATACGCACTTTCAAAATTGCAAATTCCGCACCGACGAAAAAAGCAGTAAGGCCGATAAATACAGCCACGAGAAATAAATTTAATCCAATCGTTCCGTCCAATGATTTCCCTCAGATGAGGGATTCACCTCCATATAATGAGTAGTGGACCGTCCAGCGTTTTTTACTGAACATGTCGGTATAACACGCTAATGAGTAGTCAATTCGTTGTACATAAAATATCGCTTATCCCATCGTAAAATCGGAAGTTTACACGGATTCGCTCACTTGACTGTACGTGAGTGTAACCCATTTGATCTGCAAATCTTCTTTTTCTGTAATCGTCCATAGATGTTCTGGTTGCTCCAGTGTATCGCCTTCGCTAATCTCAGTACCTTTATGATGCACAATCCAGCCACCGATCGTATCGGTATCATGACGATCATCAAAGGTAATACCGAAGCGGCGTTCCAGATCATCCAACAATACACGACCGTTAACTAGATACTGACCTTCACCAACCTGACGAATATCATTCACTTCATCCGCGTCAAATTCATCTCGGATTTCGCCAACTAGCTCTTCCAGCACATCTTCCATCGTTAATAGTCCTGCTGTACCACCGTATTCATCAACTACAAGTGCCATATGCACACGCTTTTGCTGCATTTGTAACATCGCTTCTTGAATCGACAGTGATTCGGCGATATAAGGAAGCGGACGGATGAAATCGTGTAAATTGCGCGTCGTTTGATTGATCAGATGGGGCAGCATTTTTTTGGCGTTAACCATGCCGACAATCTGGTCTTTATCGTCACCTGTCGTGACCGGATAACGCGTGTAATAACTATCATCCAAAATGCCAATGATTTCGTCATAGTTCATATCCCGATCGAGTACGACCATCTGTGTACGTGGAATCATAATATCGCGTGCTACCCGCTCATCGAACGAAAATACATTTTCCATATAAGAGAGCTTCGTTTCGTTAATTTCGCCGCCCTCATAGCTTTGCGTCATAATAATCTTCAATTCGTCTTCCGAATATACCTGTTCATGACCGGCAGGCTTCACACCGAAGGCGCGTAGCAGAACGCGAGACGTTCCGTTCAATGCCCAAATTAGCGGATACATCAGGCGTCCGAACCAGAACAGCGGAGGAGCCAGCAGCAGCGTCATCCGTTCTGAAAACTGGATCGCCAGCGTCTTCGGCGCCATTTCCCCCACGACTACGTGCAGAAACGTAACAAGGAAGAACGCAATCGCATACGATGCGACCGAAGCCGCAGCTGCCGATACGTTAAAAAAGTCAAATACCGGATAAAGCAGCAGCTCGACTGCCGGTTTACCAATTGCACCGAGTCCCAGTGCAGTCACAGTAATACCGAGCTGACAGGCAGACAGGTAGTAGTCCAGATCATGAGCTACTCGTTTGGCAATAACGGCTTTTTTGTTGCCCTCCTGAATTAATTGATCCAGACGCGATGCACGTACTTTGACGACAGCAAACTCAGAAGCAACGAAGAAAGCAGTTAAGGCCAGTAATACAACTAGAACTAACAAATTGATGATCGTTATTAGGTCCAATGATTTCCCTCCAATGAGGGATTCACCTCCACAGATTTAAATGTAAAAAATGAATATTCTAACTACGTCTACATGAAAATACGAACCAATCCGACGGGTAACCATCCCATGTCATAATCGCCTATCCTGTACAACATCCGCATGAAGGAGACAATATGAAGGAATGGAGAAATCAATGAGTATCGCTAACGCCTTCCCAAGTCTGTTGCCTCCTTCCATGAAGTAATTGCTTTATAGTATATCATAAACACAACCGCACCATACAGTAACACGTTATGGTTTTGAAAATTGTCATTTCTGTTGGAGTGTTGGTAAAGATACTGGACGGGTTGAGCGTATAACAAATACACCTTTACCGTGTGTTGGGCTGGTAAAGGTGTGGAGAGTGAAAGTAACTCAAGTGATGAAGATAGCAAAATTGAAATTCGATACATGCTTTGAAAATAGATATGTGGGACATCAAGCACTCCAGCAAGGAATAAGGGGACGGACTCCGGTCTCGCACAGGAATCTATAGAGTAGAAGTAAATGGTAGATTCCCGTGCTCAAAGAGGAGAGATATTTTGCTAAAGCAAAAATCACTTTTCATTGAACCTCGTGTTAGGAGATCGCTAACACTAGAAGTCGTCCTTACCTCTTATTTCCTTGCCTCCGTTCTGTGTATTTTACCTCTATCAAATAGTTTTGATGTTATATATCTTATTTTCTTATTCTTTTTTGAATTTTTGTCCAGTGTCTTTTAGTTTGTCCCGCTATTTTACTTTCTATTCCTGATATTTCAGAAAAAATAGAATGAGCTTTTCGAGAATAAGTAATAAAATTTCCATAGCCTTTATAATTAATTCCTAAATGTGTGTAAAGAGAATAAAGTTTTCTTCTGCCTACTTTACGTTTAATTTTTCTTTCAAAATAATAACTAGCATTATTTATAGATTTAATTTTCTTATAAGCACGGTGATAATATTTATAGAGACTTTTTTCTCTTATTTGAACTTTTTTACCATCAAATGAGAAGCCTAGATAATCTAATTTTCCAAGCTTTGAGCAGTCCGAATTAATATATATATTCTGATCGATATAGTAAAGTGAACTTGTTTTTCCTTCTCCCACATCTACTTTATTTTCTTTGATAATAGTTCGTATGTTATTTTCATGTGTTAGATCAAAAATGCTATTAGGAAGTATTAATATTATGTCATCACTGTATCGTCTATAAATTCCCCCATACGCCTGTGCATATTGATTCAAAGCAACATCTAAGTCAATTGCATATACGTTAGCTAAAACAGCGCTTATAGCTGTACCTTGAGGAATACCTTTATTTGTAGTATTCCTATTAATTTTTACTTTTTTTCGAAATTTTCTAAATTGTTGAGGTGTATAATAACGTTCTTTATTAGTTTTGCTTCTTTTTTGTCCGTCTTTTTCTTCTAAATCTTTTAGTACTATTTCTTTTTTTACCCATGAAAATTTAGTGATATGTCTGAATATATTCCACCAATCGTCTGGCAAAGTTAAACCACAATTGAGAGTTTCTATAAGTTTTTGTTTTAAAATCGTGTGGTTAAGATTATCAAAATATTTTGAGAAATCTGAAACAAATATAAATGCTTCTTTTTGCTGCGACAAAAAACTTATTACTTCGGCAGAAAAGTGAATATTATTTTGTCCTCTTCGATTATTTCGATAGGCTAGAGAAACATAATCTATATTCTTTTTGCCACATATCAAATTATATTTGTTATTAAGAATCTCGCCGTAATACCTAAATATGTAACCATCCATATGACTTGCATAATAAATTTCTCTTGTTTTGGGGTCGGAAAGTTTCTTTTCTTTAGTAACCTTATCTTGGGTAAACTTACGAGTGGTTTTAGTATAATTAATAAATGGATAAAAACTGTGGGATTTTATATAATGAGGGTCTTGTAAATTTTTCTGTACTTGGGTAGTGATTTTTAGTTGTGAATCAAAATGGGGAAATGGTTTAAGTGGATATTTAATTTTATGTTTATTATTCATAAGTTTGAGTGAGCTTAAGAGGCATATAATTGCAGTCATTAAATCCTCTTAAGCATGAACCCTTTCCGTGCATATGCACGACTGCATTTTCATTACTCTGGTACACTATAAGTAAAGTGTCATGGAATGGAGATGATTCAATGTTAATCAAAGCATCTGTGATTCTGTCAGTTATCTCGGTCCTCAGTCATTGGTTGGCTGGCTTACTAAGAATGCTTGACAAGAATTCATCCATTTCCCTAAAACCTATTTGTTTTAGGCAAACTAATTATACTATTATCAATAATGTTAATTCAACTAATTTATTTAAATTGAAGGTTAGTAAATTATTAAATAGCTTATAAATTAACCGAATCATTTAATATCAATTGCATCAAACGATAAATCTCCCTCGTCGTGTTCACATTGCGAATCGTCATATAACGATACAGCTTGGAGCTGACCAGCTTATTCATTCCACTCTGAGCAGCATGTTCACGCGGAATGCTCAGTAGCACGGCACCAGGGATATAGTGGACAGTGCCCATATTGGGCTGGAGTGGTAGCTGCTCGATGATCGACGAATCGTCAATCGTATCCCATAGAAATAGCACATCACTTTTCATCTGATCGTCGTTCGTCCAATCTTCCGGTAATGCTTCGATCACCGCTGTGATTTCAATAAGATTACGAATCATGACAGGAATTTCAAGTGAAAATGCTTCAAGAATTTTGCGCTGGAGTATGGCGGGTAGCTCATGCTGTGGCAGCTCGCTTGCAAAGATAATATTGCCTGAATTGATGTACGTAATAACCTGTGTCATCCCTGCTTGTTCAAAAGCTTGCTTGAGCTGCTTCATGTTGATCTTATTTTTACCGCCTACATTGATGCCACGCAATAGAGCTACATAGATCATGAACTAGACCTCATTTCAGATGGAGTCGAACAGCAGAGCAGTAATTAATAGTTATAACTATATAGCATGGCAATCTAGCTTTCCCAGCGTAGTGATAAATACAGCAGTAATTGGTGAGTAGCTGGTTCACCTAGCAGTTCATTCAGCTTCGGCTCGATCGCTTCCATGTATTGCGGCTTAACTTCAAATGTATCTTCGTCTTGAATTTCTCCATCCAGCGCTGTCGCTGCTTCGATCAGAATTGTCAGTGCCGCGAAGAACTCTGCCAGCGATGCTGCTGCAAGTGCAGGCTTACCCGTGTCATACGCGACATAGATGGGTGTGCCGGGTGCAGACGTATCGGCAATGACGGGATCATCATTAAACGTAGCGATGACAACATACTCAGCACGCCAATTTTCCGATTCCTGTAGCTGATCCGGATCGCCCATCCCCACCCAGCGACGTCCTAATTGTAAATCATATAGATCCTCTGGAGCGGCAAAGAAAAGCAGGATACCGTCCCCGATTAAGACTGCCGCATTTTTCCGTGGATTCGCTCCGGGTTCCTTAGGATCGATCATCTCATAATGACTGTACCAGTATGTCAGCTCAGCGGAGAGCGGAATACGCTCATCGCTCTGAAAGGATGCAGCTTCTGTAAGAGCGACAATCCCATTTCCTTTAAATAATCCATACTTCTCATTGTATAGCTGATGCTGCTGAACAAAGGCAGAAGCAGCATCCTGTAGTGTCAACTGATTCATAATGGGACTCACTCCTTCGCCATAGATAGGATTATTTAGCCATAGACATCGTTGTACGGTTTATATTGGGTTAAATGTATTGGCAATTCTCGTCTCAAAATTTCAGTTTTCGCTTGCTATAACTTACGACTGTTCCGAACGTAATTGCTCCACAAATTTCGCATATTTATTCTGTTTGTTACCTTTGCCGAAAATCAAGTACAATAGCTGCTCACGTTCATAGGACTCATACTGTTGTAGCTGACGATCCAGTTCAACTGCCAGTTCGGGTTGCTCAAAATAGTCCGCCAGCCCTTTAACCGGCTTAGCGGATTGACCGCTCCCAGCGAGCGTGATCAGCAGAACCGGCACTAGTTCCGAAGCCAGTGGATACGTATCGATAAATGCCGTTACAAATCCATCATGCGCAGATTGATGCTCCGTATCGACAAGCCGCATATAATCGATCAATAGCGGAAAATACTGCTGATCCTGTAATGCAAGCCCCAGCACTGCATATGTGCCTGTCATGACTGATTTCTCACCAGGTTCCACATCGTTATAAAAGGCAAATTCCTTCATCGCCAGCCGTGCATAGTGTTCCAGCAAAGGGTGCAGCTCTCGATATTGCAGTGCATTGGCAAAAAAGCGATGTAGCGCTGATCTGGCAAGTGCTCGGACAGGAAGGAAGCACTTGATCTTGCTACCACTGAGCTTAAGTGTATACTCAACCGGGAAACCGTGCTGTAACAGATCACAGATGTATTGCAAACTATCCCGATAGCTATCGACTGTATCACCGGTTAATTTCAACTGAATCGTTTGCAAAATATCGTTTGCCTGTCCAAGCAAATGGGGTGTTTTGCGCTTACTTTCGATCTGTCCGCTGCCTTCTTTTAGAAACTGGATCGCCTGCTGCGAGCCAAGCTGAGCCGCACATTCCAAAAACTTCTGCCGCGTATACGTATCCTCACCGCCAATACGTAGTGCCGCATACACAAACAGTTCCAGTTGCTGTTCATCTGGCTGCGGACGCTGGTTCGCCGGCTTGAGTGGTAAATGGTACATATCGTCATCTGCAACATAAGGTGGCAGGAACTGCTCCTGCGCCCAAAATTTAAGCCCCATCCGCAAACTGCGTTTCCATTCCGCAAATAGCTTCGGTATAACACCCAGCTTCCGATCGGTTTGCTCACAAAGCTGGATGCGCTCTGCTGTCGATACAGGATTCACATCGGCATTGAGCACCAAGCGGCTATAAAAGAACAGATCGTTCTGCGCTGGATAATGGGGAAGAGGGGAAGCGATTTTATCAGCGATGAATTGCTGGAACACACGCTGAAGCTGTTCCAATTTAAACTGGTTGATCCAATTTTCCTGTGCCTCCAGATGATCCTTCACCTGCTCACGCTCGATCCATAGTCGGAACTCTAACCGATAATCGAAAAAGTGATCTCCATAGTGATCAGCTTCAAACGCAGCTCGTACACGCTGCCCCAGCGCAGGCCACCATTCGTACAGTAACTGTTCATCGGTAAGCTCGGTCAGATCCACCTCAGATTCCCATGTGTACGCGCTATCGCTCCATGAAAAAGGACGATCAATCTCTACAAACATTAGCCCTGCGCTGCTGCTGAATTTGCCTTTGCGATAACCAAAACGAATATAGTCATGCGGCCCTGCCTGTAGTTTACTTCGCTCACCGATCTCTTCCAAACGTTGTTGCTCGCGGCGACAAATCTGTTCGAGCTGTGCCCAACACTCCGTGAGTAGAAGGGTTACTGCTTCATTCATGAATAAACGCCCCTTTATATTATTCATATCGTTCATCAGCAGGTCATGCATTGCGCATTAGCATAGCTGATTTGTGATATATACGGTTCAGCTAATTTGTATCATTTATTGTAAATGTAGCCACTGAGGGTATACACACCACTCAATCTATAATATGTGTCTCTACAAATGTAAGAAAATCGCGCTGCATCGAGCCAAGTGTCAGGATCGTCCACATGATCTGGAATCGCCAGCTCGATCCGTTTACTTTAAACGACCATACCGCTCCCAGACCAACGCCAGATTTGAACTTCTGCTCTTGCAGATCGGCGATGGCGAGTTCGGATTGATGTACGACACGAGTAGAGAATAGATTTAGAAACAGAACGACCAGCTTTTCCTGATTTACGAGCAATAGGGCGCGAGTCGAATACGTATGCAGATGCTGTGGTGTCGCATAGCACATCAGCATACCTGGCTCACGATATGGCTCCGCCAGTCGGTTCAGTGCTTTTTTTCTAATGAATAGCATGTTGTGTGACCTCTCTTATGTAGGATAGTTGGATCATATATTCCTCATCAGTATACTAAATTTTGCCTGTAATCTGTAATAGGTGGCGTGGATAGCATCACCATTCTATAAAACTGTGCACATCGATACTCGCGTGAATGAGCAATGAATGAGCAGTGGATGAGCAATAAGAGAGCGGTGATAGCACGATAAAAGAGCAATAAACAAACAATAAACAAACAATAAAAAACAGTAATAGAGCAACAATAGCATAGCAAAAAGCCGCTCCTTTCAACGAAGCGGCTTCGAAAAAGTATATTTTAACTGTGACGCAAAACGACGATTTTGTTTAAAGCGTAGGCTATAGCCTATAAAGTGCCTGCTATAATTTACGCTACAGTTACGGTAGAAGAGGAATCGGGTTGAGCTACAGAGGTGCTATTCTGCTTACGACTCATAGTAGCATCCGCCTTCAGCTGGGGTGAAGCAGCAGTTGCTTTTGCCTGCGCATGATCTTCAGTCAGTACAAGATCATTCAATCCTTTAAACAAAACTTCAAGCTCGGCAAAGCTATTGACCATCTGTTGTGTCAAATGTTGCTGTTGCTCCATGCTTGCGAGAATTTCTTCAGCCGCTGCGCTTGATTGCTGGGTCATGCTGGAAATTTCGGTCACCTCATTCACTACACGTGACGATGAATCTTTCATCGTAGCCGAACTGCTCTCAATATCGGCGGCCTGGCTTAATACTTGCTGGGAACTCGTATTCACATCGCGGAATACATCAGCAGCAGATTGTACCGATATGCGACCTTCTTCCAGTGAGCTTTGAATACTATTAAAACGTTCGTTCAGATCGCGTGTACGAGCTTGCAGACGACTCAGAATTTCTGCAATATGCGTTGCGGATTGCCCTGAACTTTCTGCCAGCTTGCGCACTTCATCAGCGACTACGGCAAAGCCTTTGCCATGTTCACCAGCACGAGCCGATTCAATCGCTGCATTTAATGCGAGCAGGTTGGTCTGGCGTGCAATATCAGAAATGCTGTTTAGCATCGAACTCATCGACTGGCTTTCTTCATTGAACTTGTGCATATCCTGAGTTGCCTGATTGGTCATGTCATGCAGTTGACCCATCTGTGCGTTCAACTGCTCCATCCGCTGGCTACCGGATTCTGTACTGGTCGTCATCGTATCGGATAACTGCTTCATCTGGTAGGAGTATGCGGCCACATCCTGAATATGACGATCCGATACAGACAGCGATTCGGAAATTTCAAATACATTGCTGGCCTGTTGTTCCACACTGCGAGCGACTTGATTGAAGCCGGCAGTGACTTCGGTCGTGATCGTTCCCGTCTCATTCACCTTTTGCTTAAGCTGCTCGGTAAAGCGAGCTAGACCGCTCACCGACTGCTTCACCTGCTGCATCACAAGCTCCATCCGTGACTGAGATTGTTCAATTTCCACGCGGCGAACTTCACTCGCATGAAACAGCTTCCGATTGACATTAGATACCATAATGAAAATAATACCTGCCACCAAAAACATACTCAGGTTGATCAGATCCGTCATGACAAGTGTTGGTGTAGCTTCCGGAGCAACAATCGTGTGCAAAATAAAATAAACGAGCAAGGTCGAAAATGCAGTATTATAATAGCGGCTGTTCGGATAAAGCAGGAGCGGAGCAATAATCAGCAAGCCTTGCATCGTGCTAATCGATTCCAGACTTACATAAATACCGCTCGCAATGATGCTCACCGTCACAAACCACGGGATGAAATGGACTCCTCTTTTAGCAATCGTTAAGCCAGTAATAAGTAGTGCGACGATAATAGAAAGAAGAGTGGATATCCATAAAGTTGGAATCAGGAATGTAATGCCTGCACTAATGGCGGTAATGGCCCATAGCATATAGTTAATTAATTTGTTACGTTGCCAGAGGATCTCGGTGTTAGGGTTATTCATGTGTAGGTTGTCCTTTCTGTAAGTACGGTTAGGATGAAGTGGCTAGTGTGCTTAAAAAGGTGATTTAGCTACTGGTTTGATAAAATAGGTATATAGTAGCAATATCAACTAAATTTATATCGGACATAATTCCTAAAAATGAATAGATTATCAAAATTAGTTACTTAGTAGAAAATATGTTATCTAATGTGATTGAAAAGTAAGATTTTTGTTGCGATTAAATGGATATTCTTTTACGATAAAGTAAGCTGTGTAGCTATATAGCAAGCAATTGTTTTGAAATATATTTCGTTTAGGATAAGGAGTGTATATGTGGTTAAAAGACCGTGGATGATAACATTACTTTCGATCGTTCTTATGGCAAGCTCAGCGCTTCGGCTGATTCTTTATCTGCTTATACTGATACAGTCGTCTCTTACTCAAGGAACATCTAGCGAAGTCATTTCATCTGCTTTAACCATTACCATTATACTGGCTGGCGCATGTGTCTTATTAGCAGGTGGCGTATTATGCTTTATGGGGATAAACCTGGGCCGCTGGCTTATTATTGGTTGGGCCATCGTTGCGTTCATATTGCATCAGGATTATGTGATCTTTAGAATAGTTTGGTTGATTGTTGGTCTACTTATGCTATTCAACAAACCAGCCAATCGATTTTTTCGAGCTAAACGGGCAAAGCTAAGTTACCTGGAAGAAGTTCATTAACAGCTAACTTCATACATATCAACAATGAAAAAGGCTCTTTCACAGTGGCATAGGTATATGCTCTACTATGAAGAGTCTTTTTGTTTTTGATTGTATTATGGTACGTTCAAGTTACGCCTATATGGAAATAGCTCAATGTTGCAGGGATGTGTTTTTATTAGGCCATGTATGTAAACTGTTGTTGCTAGGATAGATACCACTCTAAGAGGGGATAAGCGGACGTCCCTCGGTCTTGCACAGGAATCTACGAAGTAGGAGATCATGGTAGATCTCGTGCTCAGAAGAGGAAAGATATATAGCTTTCGCAAAAATCACTTTTTCATTACACCCTGTCACCCTATGTTAGAAAATCGCTAACACTGGAAGTCGTCTTGTTCCCCTATATCCTTTACTCCATTCTTTACTGTTCAAGCCAGGGCATACTATGACTTGGATCATGCTCCATGTAAAATAGGATGTATCCCAACAGAGATGAGTTCCTGTTGTAATCATGGAGGTGAACCTGATTTCTATTTCAGCAATCATTACTGAGATTGAAACCGCCGCAGCAACTGGCCAACTGACAGACATAGAACGTTTCATTAACATGCTGGATGTATCGGATCAGCTAGAGCTACATAGTCATTTGAGCATGAACACGTTGCAAATAATCAAAAACCATCGACACGAACTGACGATCAGCGATGCCGTCAAAGAGCACATGCTATGGTATTACCTCAGCCAGCAGGAATGGTCAGACGATGTGCTAGCAGAAACGATAGCGATTTACATAGAGTCATCATTTATCGCGATGGAAAGTATCGTTATCGTTGCGCTGAAACAAAATCGAGTGACAGAGCAGCAGGTACAGCGTATTCGACAGGCGTTTGCTAGCAAAGAAGTAACCAGGCAGATCGAGCAGTGGAGAGAACGCTTCACTTGATGAAGCACTTGATAAAGTAAGATTCCGTTTGCATAAAGAAGGTGTATGAAAACAGCTATCGGATGGTGCAGTATGCTGTTATGTGGATTCGTTACTGCTTATGACAACGGTAATTCGCAGACTCCAGCTTCTAATCTATCTGTTACTGTGGATAGAATGAGTCCGTATAGTTCAGAGACAACATTAACTCCAGTTGCAACCGAACCATTCCATCCTATGCAGGCGGATGAGCCGAATCATAATCAATTAGTACCAGAAAGAAGCGTGGTGATACCGACACACTGCTTCTTTCGCCGCCCGGATTTTGTATGATCGCAGTATAATTGCCAAATGCGCCTACATATTCAACGTCTATAATACTTCGGTGCTCCTGTTGTCGTGCAAGGTAAAGCCATACACTTGTGTAGGCGACTTTCTTTTGCAAATAGGAACTTTGTGATACGATCCCTATCAGGATAAGGATGATGAATACGAACCGAATTGCTTTTCTTTTCATAGGGTGCTCTCCATATAGGTAGTATGTAAGTTTATAGCTCCATTTGTGTTAGCGATTTCTTAACCCGGAGTTCAATAAAAAGTGATGTTGCACAGTAACATATTTTACAGCTAAAGTATACAAATATAGCTTATCTGCGAACAACTATTGCGGATATCACAATTCTTCATAACGGCAAAATCGCAGCAAACACAACAGTAACACATGAAACGAATAGTATAACAAAAATAGCATTACTGCTCTACAATATCCCCTATAAAAACAGTAACGAATAACCTTCAAATTAGCTATAATGGGAAATAAAACAAAGAAGGTGACTTCAGATTACACACCACATTGCCCATAAAAAAGTAACCTGGCTCGAACTGTTCTACGATCTGATCTATGTGGCGGCAATCTCCATTACCGCGCATGTCCTCACCCATGCTCACCACGGCGCGATTGACGCGTCGATTATTTTGAAATACACACTGATTTTCGTACCGCTATGGTGGGCCTGGACGGGCTTTACCGTATATGTGAATCGTTTTGGCAAAGATGATACGGCGCAACGTATTAACTATTTTGTACAGATGGCATTTGTAATTGTGATGGCGGCGAGTATTAATGTCGATTTTGAAGCGTATTACCTGTATTTTATGATCGGCTATGTGGGGATTCGGCTGTCCACGGTATGGATGTATGCCCGTATATGGAAAAATGGAAAAAGTGAACCGAGGTCAATCGCGCGCTTTCTGACGTTGAGTTTTCTGGTCGGTGCGTTAATTAGCTTTAGCTCGGTGTTACTACCTGATGATTGGAAGTTTATTGCGCTGTATGCTGGGATTTTCCTTGATATTGTATTGCCGCTGATCGGTCGTCGCATTCTGGTCAGATTGCCTGTGCACCATCCGCATTTGTTGGAACGATATGGTCTGGTTACGATTATCCTGCTAGGTGAGATGATTCTCGTGATAGTCAACGGGCTGCGCGAGGAAACGGTTACGATAAGTACGGTCGTTGCTGCACTGATTGGCTTTGTGATGGCGGTCGCGATCTGGTGGCATTATTTTGAATCGTCTGAGCATACTGCTGAGGAAGAACAGAAAAATTCAGGTCAGCTCGTGATTTATGGGCATTTGTTTATGTATATGTCGCTTGGGATTATTGCGAGTGTTGTGCATTACGGATTTCATCATGATCTGAGTGTACGCAATTTTGGCTGGCTGGCATGGTCTGGGTTTGGATTGTACACGCTATCAGCAGCACTTGTGTTTCATCAACGTGCGAAGTCGAAGCGGCAGCGAGTGTTTGCTTTTTATATGCCGGCGGGATTGTTGGTTGTGGCTGCGGTGGTATTGTTGATGCTACCGACGGTGACGGCTGTGTATGCGGCGTTGGCTGGGTGTTTTGTGGTACAGGCGTTGCTCGTTGTGGTGGGGTTGAGAGGGAAGGGGCTGAGATAGAAGAGACGTATCCATCATTTAGGTTTGGCTAAGTGGTGGATATATCACTGCATCAAGTACATCATACAGCTCTAATCGTTTACGAGATTGTAGATATGTACTGATCTATGACATGCAGCAATACGTGTGAGAATATATTTGTAATCTGTGTTTGAAAGGAGAATCAAGCCCATGAAGCTAGCTGATCAGCAGCTACTATTCCAGCTCTTTCATGATGGAACTATAACTAAAATTAAAAAAGAAGAAAATGATTATACATTCTCCGTGGATATTGTTTACCTGGCAGCAAGAGTACATCCTCAATTTCGTTACTTTCAGATCCGGCTCGTAGGAACAACCGATTTTTATTTTGAAGATAGTGATTTTAAGCATGTTATTAAAGGGTTTAATGAAATTCAGCGATTGGAATTTGAAGTATTCAGCGTAGAATCGAAAGCAGATCACTTGAAAATATTTTGCAGTTCGGACGAAGGTGATCTCGGTTTTTTCGTTATTAAAACAGATCATATTATTGTGTACGATCAAGAGAGTCGTATATTGGAATTGGTTGAGATGGAAAGAATAGCTAGGGAGTATTGGAAAGATTTTGAGAAACGAGTGGGGCATTGAAAATAGATTGTAGAGAATATGGAGAAGATGGGCACATTAATCGGGGCAAATGCAAGATGTAATAAGTTGAAGAAGCTTTGTATACATACTCGCTTATTTAATCAAGGAGGATTACATGACTAAGAAAACATATCTAGTTAATGTAGCCTATCTTATTGATCTTACGGAAGAAGAGTATCAAGAGATTGGCGATAAACTTATAGGTTCAGTAGAAAATGAACTGGCATTGAATAAAAATCATAAACTAGAATGGGAAAGTAGTTCTACCATTTTATTAGATCCGGTAACAATGAATTGCGGTCGATGCTTCAATTGTAGTTGCTGGGTAACTGATCGAGAAAAACCGAATCCTATTGATGAACTGAATAATGGAGCAATTGTTGAAGGCAGATTGCTTTGTGACGAGTGTTTGCCTGAGAATCATCGCTGGGCGTTTTAATAAGATAGTCATAAATTCCGTTTATATCGAAATTTTATAGCACTAGATTAAATGAGTGTTTAAATAAATAACGAACGATGAGGATATTGAGTGAACGTTGACTTATTTTGATGAAAAAGGAGAAATCAAGCAGGCGAGCTTGGTATTGACCTAATAGATCAGTCATAGTTTAAAGTCTATATAAGATGTCGATTCAATTTCACTACATATATAAGGAGATTCCGTTATGAGACTTAAAGGAACTATGACTGAACAAACATACCGTAACGAGCTTCAACGTAGTTATGATTCTCTTTTTAAAACCGAATCAGGAAAAATGATGAGAATATGTATAGAACAAGCGGTTGGGCATTTCATTACCGCGTATATCCTACACTGGATACCCGAACAGGGTGCGGATTTTTTTACATTACTGGTAGATGGTCAAACGATTGTTCATATGGAGATTGAGTATGCACCATCTTCTAGTAGAGAAGAGAAAGCAAGTCCACAGCTAGTCGATTATACTAGCTATAAAATCCATGATTACACAAAAGGTTTAAGTAAAACTGATCAGATTAAGTTTGAAGTTGCCTTAGATATGTGCCATAGGGATATGAATCCATAGAAAGGAGAAAAATTATAAATAGATGAAAACATTAACCAATGCAGAAATCACTGTACAGCAATTTAAAAATTATATTAAAAGCGACTATAAGCATTTTATACACGTTGAAGTTCTGGACATAGGCGAGATGAAGCATGTATATTTAAGCAAAATTACGTTTGAAAATTGCGACTTTTTGCTTGATTTTACATAAACTTCGTTCATCGGAATGAAGTTTATGACCTGTAACTTGAAAACTTGTATTTTCAAAAGTACAGACTTACGTTGTTCTCAGTTTATGGATTGTGCTTTATGTTCCACTGATTTTAAAAATGTCAGAGTCGATCAAATCGTATTTGAGGGGAATTATTTTCATGCCTGTTTATTAGATCATACAGATTTGTATAGAATGGTTAAGGCAGGACGGTAGAGCAAGGAAGGTCATAAAGCAATGAATAGATTAGAAGTTATCAATAGGAAGAGTATGTATGTACCCCATGCACATCCAACCATAATGATCGATGGGATGCCATTAGATGAACTACTGCAAAAACTTTATCCTGATCAATTGCTACATGGACTCATTCCTGTGATCGTTGATTGGATGCACATTGAGCAAGAAGCAAAGATTGTTGTTGAACGTTTTTATTCCAATCATTCTCAAGTCATACTACCTATTCTCATGTGTCCAGATGATTGTGATTTATCGTGTACCATTGTTGTAGCAGAAGTCATTCAGTCTAATGATAAAATAATTTGGAACCGTATAGGATATGATCGTAGTGAATGTAATCAAACTGCGAGCACGATCAATATTGGAACTACAGTGAATTGGTTTGATGGAATCGATCGTATGATATTTGATAAAGAAGCGTATTATACTAGCCTGAAATCGATATACACACTTGATCGAAATTGAATATGTTACAGTTAGTTGCTTGCAGATTATAGTTGGAAATATTGTAATGGTTAGGAGTATAAACATGGGGAATACAATATCATTATCCGGACAGCTTCAACATATAGTAAAACCCCTACACATGTCGAACGGAATGACCTCTGTCTTTTTAGAAGTTCTAGTTTTAAGCGGATCGATCCTAGCGCAAACAAATCGAGAAAAAGAGCTGGTTATCTGGTTGGCTCAACACGATCAAGCTATTTTGGGCATTGGCACCGTTGGTTTTGAGATTGATGAAATGGCTTGGACTGTAGATGATTTCGAAGCGGAAAAGCATTTCATGTTACGAATCATTTGCAGTGCAATAGAAGGTTTAGGATGGGAAAGATTGGACTATAAGCCGAATCAAGAGCAGGTTGCTAGTTGCTTAAAGACGTTTGCAGACATGATATCTGTGTTTGAGCAAAAGTATGTTCAGATGGATAATTATTTAGAATGGTCTAAAGTTGAAGAAAATGAACAATACCCAACGATTTCTGTAGGGTATCCACAGTGTGAAATACATGGTATTTATCTATTTTGCTTTGGTTGTATGATTTGCAATAGCTAATCGTATATCCTACGTGATTTTATTGTTTCTAAGCATCTAGATATAAGGAGACAAAGTTTATGTTCAAAGATACGTGGAATCCAACACCTGAAGAAATCAAAAGATGGGCATATAGTAAAGACAAAATTCCGGAACAGGATTGGGAATTGGCAGTATACAGCGATGATAATATATCGATGATTTGTAGCTTTGTAGATGATCCCAAATGTATGCCTAAGCATAGACGTTTTTTTCTAAGATGTTTATATGTTTATACTGGCGACATAGTCAGAGGACAGCATTCTGAAAGTATGGCTAGCCTTTTGGATTTGTTAAATCAACTGGAGCAAACCGCCCGTTCACAAGAGTTGCAAGCATGGATTACACGCTCGAAAGAGCTAATTGAATCCCCTGAAAATTATACGTATGCGTATTGGGGATTGAGCAGCAAATATGTATAATAAAACATAGCAAAATTATTGGAGGACACTACATATGATCAACATCCACAGACATACGATACAACTGCGTGACGTGCAGTTATTTTATCTGGATACACATACGGACGCACCTGTCATTCTTTGCTTGCATGGACGTTACGGACGTGCGGAGACGTGGTATGACTTTATGCAGCAATACGGTGAGCGATACCGCATTATTGCGCCGGAGCATCGTGGGCATGGGCTGAGCGATAAGCCGTTAGGGAGCTATACAGCGGAAGAGTTGGCTGACGATGCGCATCAATTGCTGGAGGCGCTTGGTCTAACGTCGGTGATTGTGATCGGGCATTCACTCGGTGGACAGGTGGCTGCTTATTTGACAGCAGCGCATCCCGAAAAGGTGATTTCGCTGGCGATTTTGGATAAAGCGGCGTTTGGGCCAGATGAACGGGTTTGGATTCCGGTGGAAGAATTACCAGATGCTGATCCAGTGACCGCCGATTGGCCGTTGCCTTTTATGAGCCGCGCTGCGGCAGAGCAGTATTTACGGGAGACGCAGGACACGGAGATTAGCTGCCAGTATTTTATGAAAAGTCTGGTGGAGACGGAAGAAGGGGTTACTTTTTTATTCAGCCGACAGGCAATGGCGGCAAACATATTGCACAATGTGAGCTGGTATCATATTTTGGAGCAGATTACTTGTTTGACGTTGATCGTTCGGGCGCATCATAGTGAATCATTACCGGATGAAGAGTGGGAGAAGATGAAGCGTTGTCTGTCCTGTGTGATGCCTTATGAAATGACGACCGAGGATCATAATGTGCATTTGAGTGAGCCGGAATTGTTTTATCGTTATGTGGACAATTTCTTGAAAGTTTCGTTTAATGCTTGATTGATAGAAATAATGGAGAGCGTCGATATTTCGGTTGGGGATATGGGCGCTTTTTTAATGATTGGTTATGTGGAGAGGGGATGATTGTGTTCGATCTGTAATATTATTTTAGCTATTTATACAGTAAGCAAAAGGTATATAGCAAGCGCAAAACAGCAAAATTAGTACAGATTGCAGGGTTGTCGAACGATAAAGCGAATCGGATAATGAAATAGCATCCTACCGATCGTATTTCAGAATAAGGAGAGTATACATATGGCTAAAAAAAGAAAGACATTACCGAAAAATTTTGCTGAACTTGTTCAGGCTGGCGATTTGAATATGCTAGAAGAAGTATTCACCAGGAGTGACATCAATGCTTATGGTGGATATAGCAAAGAGCCGGCATTAAGTTTTTATGGAATGTCACCTGAATGGATTCGCTGGCTGGTTGAGCACGGGGCAGATATTGAAGCAAGAGATGAATACGGTAAAACGCCACTCCATAGTCATGCGCGAAGCTGGTGTGGACATGCGGAGTTACTAATTGAACTCGGTGCAGATACGGAAGCGGTCGACAGAAATTTAGAAACGCCATTATTTATGGCTGCCACGTCATTTCATCCGAACACGGTGCGTATGCTTGTCGCTAGAGGTGTAGGGGTGAATGTGCAAAATAAGTCGGGCCAAACACCACTGCAAGCCGCTTTATTTCGCTGTTCTAACATTGATATTCAGAAAATGGTTCCAATTGCAGAGACATTATTGGAAGCTGGAGCGATCCGAACACCGGATATGAAGGAATCTGTAGAGCGAATCGGTCAGAATTTTGAGTTTCATCGTGCAGGTTTTAATAAAGATGCGGTAGACGAGACCGATGCCGCTTTGCAACGTCTCTATGAAATCTTCGAAGTTGCACCTATAGCGAAACGCCAGATGCATGATGGAGTATCGCCCATCACCGTATCAGCGGCAACATGGCAGGAGCAACATGACGAGCTATGGGGCTTGCTCGTTCCATCTCAAGGAGCTGCACAAACGGTACAGGGTGAAGTCATTCGGGTAACGGGCAAAATCTCATATGAGATCATGAACAATGGCGGTGGAAACTGGGATCAGGATTTCCGCAAAATGGTGAAGGCATGTCTGCATTATGTAAGCCTGGGTGTACCGCTTGAGCCTGGCTTGCTGGATGAGGCAGCCATGTTAGCCAAACAGCTTCAGCACGGAAATGATGATGAAGCTCCGGCACGATTGTGCGAATTGGCTGTGAAATGGGTACTAGCGAATCCCGTGCCAATGGTATTGGAAAAGCCGGATTATCGGCGATAACGAAACGAGGGATAGTGTTGAACAGGGAATGGATTGATCTGAACATGTACCATGATCTTGATGCAGTCATAGAGTTATTATCTGATTGTATGTATGCCGACCAGGCAACTGTCCTCCGAGAAATTGAAAATTATCAAATGACTACATCAAGGCAATGGTATGGTAAATGCCATGCAGGGGAATGCATCGGATTGATCGGAGTAGAACATCTTTCTGAATGCGTGACAGAACTTAAGCATATATCTGTTCGATCTGATTACAGAAGATTGGGAATTGGACGTAATATGATAATGACATATGTAAGAGATCACAACATACAGACTCTAATTGCAGAAACAGATAAAGATGCTGTACATTTTTATAAAAAAGTTGGGTTCGATATTGTAAGTTTGGGTGAGAAGTATGCAGGAGTTGAACGGTTTCAATGTACATTGCATGTAGCGCTGGTTAATGACTTAAAAAGTATCTATCCTAATTGCCCTGTTACAGAGCGGATGGTCATAATAGATGGACTGAACAGAGAAGAGTTGATGAAGCAACTACAACAATCTTCCATTCATTTAAATGCCTACGCTGAAATGCTGCTCGCCGATGAGCGATTTATGATCTCGTCTACTCGCTATAGCTTACATACAGTAGAGCTTACAGCTCGCAATCTAGGCTTTCCAGATGGAGCGACAACGGAACAGATGTTTACAAAAGCCCAGCAGCTTGGTTTGAAACTATGCCCGCTTGAACTGGCACCTTATTTGAGAATGCAGTATATCGATCAGCCGGAAGATATGGAAGGAGAAGTGCGGCACAATCAAGCACCGTCTGGTTCTGTCACCGTAGCATCAGAACCGATCAGTGAAGAGGATACGTTCCCAAAAGGCTTTTATTTACGGCATATGCACGGCGAGCTGTGGTTACGTGGCTATTGTGCAGATGATTTGCATAGCTGGAATGCAAATGATCGATTCATTTTTGTGAAGTGAGACGGCAGCTATAACCGAGGATGGAGCACTAGTACATTGATCAGATTAAATATTATATGGGATCATATGCTGGCATGTTTATAGATTTGGATTGCAATCGGATGTAAAGTTAGCATGAATCTCGGTCAATGTACTGAAGTATGTATTTAAACTTGTTTTACAGGCAGTTCGTTGTCATTTGTTTTTATTAGAAAATTGTTATACATGCAGTTCTACTCGTTTGAAACTGGATTATTTTGATCGATAACATAATGAGGTTGACGGTTTGAAGACACCGCCTAGTTTGTTTATGGGCAGCGTTGGAGTAGACATAGTTAATTGGTTTATCGTTTTTGTATATGCATATCCTTTTATTCATATCCGTTCATGTATATCTGTTCGTATACACCTACTCATATACAGATAAACACATACAGATAAACACATACAGGTAAACACAAAAACACCATCATCCCTATACAAGATCAGCATATAAACGATGCGCTTGTCTCGTATAGGGGTGATGGTGTGGAATTAAAACAGAAAGCTTCGATCTTTGCATTTACCACTTGTTTGACTGGTGAGCGAATAGTCAGCGAATCTACTCAAGTGAAGTCTCATACAAGCTGAATGACGATGCTTACTGTAGCAAAGTATAGTTGAATATCAGCATAAACCCGTCGTTCTCATTTACACTGATACACACTTTCGCTTCCATAAATTCATGATCTGGTCATCCAGCCTACAGCCAGCATTATAAAGACGCTTGTGGAGTTGTTGCAGTCTGCGCCATTCGAATCTCAGGCAGTTCCTGCTTCGTGCGCGCAACATGACCGATGCGCGAAGCGAGTTTGCGGAATGGGCCAAAGCTGGCGATGCGGATAAAGGTTTGCATCGTGCCTACGCCCACTTTCGTTTGCGGGTAAAAGAGATCGGGTGTGCCAGGTGGTAAGCTTTGTGCTTTATCGACCATCGGACGCATCCACTGTTCATATTGATCGAGACCATTTGAAATGCTCGCCGACTCATTGGAATCTTGTTGAGACAAAAACGCCGCCAGCACATAGCCGCCAATCAATGCTAGAGAAGAGCCGCCACCGCCGATCGGTGTAACGCACCATGCTGCATCACCGGTCACGCATACGCTGCCTTCCGAATACGTGGACATTTTAATTTGTGTTAAATAATCAAAATACACATCCTTCGATGTTGCAAAGCCTTCAATGACACGTTTGTCCTGCCAGCCTGCACCAGCGAAAATGACCTTCAGTTCTGCAAGTGCCTGTTCATGGGGAAGAGACGCCAGATTATGCTTATCATCTTTAAAAGCAAGCATCGCTCGAATCGTGCCTTGATTATCCGGGCGAAGGGAGATTTGACGACCACCTGTTGCCGTATACCAGCGCCACCAGCGATCATCTCCTGTTTCTCGTTCGATCGTTCCGTACGCAATATTTAGACCTAACTCATTGCGTGATACACGGTCTCCAAATACTTGATCTCGTGTGCGAGAACGAATACCTTCCGCGATAATAAGTAAATCATACGTTTCGGTTTGACCGGAGTGGAGCTGAACGTCCACATGATCTGCATGATTCGATACCTGTTCGATCCAATCACCATAGCGAATATGAACATGCGGTGGAAGTGCCTCAATTACAACACGTGCCAGATCTCCGCGCAGAATCTCCAGCTCAGCCGTCATCCCGTCTGAACCTTCTACCGGAAAAGCACCGACAACCTGCCCTTTTTCATTGACAAATGCGGTTCCTTCCTCGGTCGTGGTTTGCTGGCGAACCTGATCTTCCAGCCCCATCTTTTGTAAAACTTCGCGTGCAATGCCCCGTACATCGACATTTTGTCCTCCATCTCGGAATGCACGGGCACGCTCGATCATCGTAACTTCCCAGCCTGCTTTACTTAACCAGAAAGCTGTGCTGAGTCCGGCAATGCTTGCACCTGAAATGAGTGCTTTGTGAACGTTCATGCTGTTGCTCCTCTCAGCACATCATTGTGCTTCTATAAATGATATCCATGAAAATAAGGTGAAACGTTATCATTGGCGGTGAGTCGTTGTTAGTCAGGGTTGATAATGTATGATCTTTAACTAGGGATGATTACAATTACCCGATGCAACCAAGTCGAAGCATTAATGCACGAGTATACGAAGTGATAGAGTGGATTTATGTATTTTACTTGTTTGGTAAATAGAGTAAAGTTGTAGATGAAAAGCGAGGCTTATTTGTACTATCGTTATCCGCTGTTCGTATGTTCATGGTGTAGGGATGAGGATTGCGGCTTTATCTCCGTCTTTGTGGAACGTAAACATAATCTAGTAACATGGCAGGATTTTAGAATCGAACCGGGTAATCGTTCCCTTCCACTGGGTCCGTTTACGTTTGAATGGGAAGAGTATGAGCGTGAATTACGGAGTGCATAGGATGAGAGCATAATAAGTACGTAGTACAGGTAAGCCATATAAGTAAGTGATATAAGCCTAACTCATTTGGTATGAAATAATGCTCGATTGCTATGCAGTTTATAGATTGATATGGAAAAGGAGATTATTATGATCAGAGTTAACGTAGTCTATTCCTTCATTACCGATGCAACACAATCTAAAGTATTAGCCGTGCGCAATATAGATCCTGCCGGTGATCGCTGGTCTTTGCCAGGTGGCGCGGTGGAAGATAATGAGTCTTTAGAACAAGCAGCCATTCGAGAGGCCAAAGAAGAAACCGGGCTGGATATTCGGGTTCATGGAATTGTAGCGATCCAGGAACGTGTCTTTTTAGAAAAGCAGGAGCATATGTTGTTTATGACATTCAAAGGTGAAATTGTCGGTGGTCAGCAAGAACGGGTTAGAGCAGATGAGATTGCCGAAATCGCCTGGTTGGATATCGAGCAGGCCGAGCGGTTGATGCCTTATTATGAGGATGGGTTAAGGGGATTTATAGCTGGAAAGGAGATAACGTATGATAATCAAGGTCGAAATTAAGGAGTGAGTAGATGGATTCGCCAGAAGAGTGGATCAAACATCGCAAGCAATTATAAATTGGTATGCAGCTCGTCAGGGCAGCAGTATGAATCGTTAGGATAACCTCTTTACATAAGTAGCTAGCCAAGTCAACGATAGCTCATGTCAACCTAATCGCAGAGGAGAATGGAATGGACGAATTAAAAGAGTTTCGGCGATTTTTACGATTTATGTTCTTATTGATGCCGACGATTTTGACGACGATGGTATTGATTGCATTTTTTCCCTATACAGGCTTAGGGAGAATTATAACGGTTCCGTTTACATTTTTGGTGAATATCATTATCGTTGGCATAGCGATGTTGATCACGTATCGTAAAAAGTGGTTTGTGATTACCAAAGTGAGTTTGACCATCATCATTACAACTTTCCTTACGATCTATATGTATCCACAAGAGTCTGGCCCATCGGTCGTTTGGCAAGTACGGCAAGCAACGCAAGCGATTAAACATATCGACAGTTTGGATCGAACGTACCTTCACTATGATTACGAGCACGAAGCAGAGTATGTCGTGGCATTGTACAAATTTAGAAATGAGATACCGATGGACGGTACATATCAGCTGTATGATAGAGATGAGCAGACGGTAAGCATGTATGACTACGCTATTCACAATATGAACGACATTCCTAAAAAGTTGAAAGGCTACCATAAGCTCATATGGATTCATATGATGATGTTTACGTGAAGAGGAACGAAGAATGTAAACGATAGTGCACTATAGCAAGCTACATCAGAGCATGCCATTTCTTATCGGACGGAATAAATAGTAGATCATACTAAATGACTCAAAAGCAAAACAGTGCCTTTTCGCCATTCCTTTATGTGCAAGGATATACGCGAAAAGGCACTGCTCATTTCAAAATAAGTTCATTCCCATTCCATATCTGCTAATCGATACATCTTATCTAGCTGCGTCCGTTACACCTGTTCTTCCCATAGCTTGGCCTGGTATTCCTTCACCTGTTTTTCAGAGGCTTCCGGATAGACGTTGCGGAATGGATGATGCTTGGCATCGATAATTTCGACCATTTTCTCAATCATATCGTGTGGATCAAATTGCTGGGCAAGCATTTGCTCGCCTTTTAGCAAATCCGCACGTTTGGTGAAATTGGTCTTTTCGTCATACCATTTTTCCTTCTCGGCAAACATCATATCGTTAAATCCGGTTTTGAAAGGACCCGGATTGATCGTAGCGACCTGTACGTTAAATTCCGCCAGCTCTTCCTTGAGTGCTTGTGCGATTGCTTCAACCGCATGCTTGGATGCGCAGTAAGGACCGAGATACGGCGTGACGCTCAGACCGGCGATGGAGCTAATAAAGATGATTTTGCCTTTTTTCTTCGACACCATCTGTTTGGCAACGAGCTGTACTAGCTCCAACGAACTGAATACATTCGTTTCAAAAATCTGGCGCAGATTCTCTACTGGCAATTCTGCTAGCGGCCCGCCCTGTCCGATCGCAGCATTGGCAACAAAGATATCGATATTGTATTTATCCACCTGAGCGCGATCAAGTGGATTGTTCACATCCAGCTTGAACACATCGATAGTTAAGCCCTCTTTTTTGGCATAGTCTTGCAATGGTGGAACCTGGGAGATCGTTTCAACGGTAGCAATAACGTGATGTCCTTTTTGTGCAAGTCCAATGGCAGCGCCTTTTCCGAGTCCGGTCCCTGCACCTGTGATGAAAATGGTCTTTTTCCCTAGCATGTCGTCATCCTCCTGTTCGTTGATCATTCTCATTCCTGCTCGTAGTGCATTTACCCGGAGGGGAAGGCGGTTAATCATGGGAGGAGGGGACATATTCGTAAAGGCACAGATCGGCTGAGCTATTTGGACAGGCGGATATCCAGCATATCTGACTCATTTTCCAATAATTCGATTTCTTCACCAGCTTGCTGCCGCATTTTAATATTTGCTGTTCCCCATGCGCACATGACTTCTACAATTTGAATGGCGGTGACACCGTATGGAGTCAGGCTATATTCGACGCGTGGCGGCATTTGTTCGTAGACTTTTCGTTCCACCAGACCATCGCGTTCTAGCTCACGCAGCTGCTGAATGAGTACCTTTTGTGAAATACCTGTAATGCTGCGTTCCAATTGACCGGTTCGTTTGACTCCGGTCATGAGTAGACAGACAATTAGCGCTTTCCACTTGCCGCCAATAATTTCGAGTGTAGCTTCAATGCCCAGATTATATTGTTTCATGATTTCATTCCTCTTCATTTCAGTTTGCCCATATAGATTGTATAGATATATGCATGCCGATGTCTGGAAAAAATAGATCTAACTTTATGGATAGACAGTTGAATGTCTGTTCATTCCACATAATACCATCACCTTAAACCTTTATTCTGGCACAGATGATGATTAACGTCCAGTACATACCTTCAGGTAAGTATCTTACTTCATTGTGTGTATTTTCATCCTGAACGGATGGTAGCATAATGGGAATATTCCGAAACGCAGGAAGACGCAGGATGAAGACAACTTAGCATCCATACAAAGAGACGGAGAAGGAGCATAAAATATGAGAAAAACACTGGTTATACTGGCACATCCGAATTTGGAGGCATCGCGCGTCAATCGCCGCTGGCGGCAGGAGTTAGTATTGCATCCGCAAGAGATCACTTTGCATGAATTATATAAAGAATATCCTGATTGGCAGATCGACGTAGCCCGTGAGCAGCAACTGCTGGAGCAATACGACCATATTATTTTACAATTCCCACTGTACTGGTACAGTTACCCACCACTGCTGAAAAAATGGCTGGATGAAGTGTTCGCTTACGGCTGGGCTTACGGATCGGCTGGAGATCGTTTGAAAGGCAAATATTTCAGCGTCGCCCTATCCATCGGCAATCACGAAATTAACTATTTGCCGGGTGGGTCTGTTCAGTTTACGGTAGAGCAAATTCTTGCTCCATTTAAAGCAAGTTTGCATCATGTCGGTGCGATTGAGCTGCCGTACTTTGCCTTTTTCGGTGCTTCATTTCAGGCAACGGATGAGCAGGTGGAGCAGAGTGCGGGGGAGTATGTAAGGTATATTTTGCAGAACGCTTATGCAGTTGAATAGAAATAAGCGTACAAACGCTCCGATACCTTGCGCACCGTATCCCATCTACGAGCATTCCCTGCCGTATACATGCTTCAAATGTTTTTGGTACGACGATGGGGTGTTCGTCGGTGACAGGGAAGCCTGCCTTTTTCCAAGGATGGATTACGTAAATGAATCATGAGCAAGGGTGTCCCTTATTAGGATCACGATAAAGATTGAGCTGCAAAGCTGACAGCTGAGATGTGAGGTAGAATGATAAAGCGTTTGGCAGAAATGAAGTGAACAGCATTACTATTCCGTATGTGGATAGTAGTGCTGTTTGTTTTATAACCATTTATCCCAAAAAATGTTACATTGAAAGTGTTCGTGATTCATTGATTTATATATAAAAACAAACCTAAAATGAGAACGCATGAGGAAAGAGGTGTGAGACTAACATGCTAGCATGATGAGCGCTAACGATTCTAACAAATAAAAGTGAGGAATAGTAATGAAATCATTCAAACCGCTAATGAAATCCTCCTCTATGCTGGCTTTGACTGTAGGTGTGTCATTGTCGCTATCTGCTTCTACTTCATCGACTGCTTTTGCGGAAAGCGCTGCAAGCGGTATACAGTCGAATACAAGCAGCATACAGGGCACGCCGATCACGATTCCCGAACCACCACAGCCGGGCGATCCTGTTCCGAATCTATCTTATTATGTTCTTGCTAGCTTTAATGCTGAATCGACGCCCCGTTCGACGATCAGTTTTGGTGCAGAAGGCATTACAGATGTTCAATTCACAGTATTTCCATTTCGGGGGCAAAATAAACAAATCGTCGTGTTCAGTCTGGAAGCCGAAACAGAGCACGGCTGGGAATCGGCATATGTCGCTACCTTCCAACCAAGTTCCAAAGTGCAAAAGCAAGCGATGAAATTACCTCGAAATGATTACAAGAAATTCCGTATTTTCATTTCAAGTAATAATCCGAACTATGCTGTGTTGGGCTATAAACAGTGGAGTAGCTGAGTAAGAGATGGCATGGGATGCACACTCAGTTGATACAATATGCAGATGAAGAGACAAACCGAATAACGACAAAACGAACAATAAGAAAATAGATAATGAGACAATGAATAATGGAGGGATTGGTCATGATATACGATCAATCCCTTTTTGCTGTATTGTGATTCGTTTGTACTTTTGGAATAGCGTACTTCCTATCTGGATTTCAGTACATGGATACAAAAAGGATAAACAGTCCGTCTTATATATAGACTGTTCAAACGCTTTGACTAAAGGAGATCATCATGTCAAAACAACGCAAGCTTCTTTTCACCGCAGCTACCATCTATACACTTTTGATTTTGTATCTTATGTTTTTTGCTTTCGGGCGGGGCGATTCCGAATCCGATCAGTATACGTTTATTTTTTTACCTGATAACTTTTTGAAATTGCCGAATCCTTGGGAACTGTTGCATCCGACGGTAATGGATGTAGTCAGTCTGGGGAATATGGCGGCATTCATCCCTTTTGGCATATTCATTCCATTGTTATATCGAACGACATTTGTGCGATTCATTGTAGGGTTTCTGGTATCCATCCTTTTGCTGGAAACGATACAAGCTTTGACTCTACGCGGAAGCTTTGATATAGACGATGTGTTAAAAAATGCATCTGGCACAGTAATTGGTTTCGCAGCTTACCGCATGGGAAATCGTGCCAAAAACATTTGGCAAAGTGTAGTGTCTATAGGTATTTCGATTGTCATTCTATTGATCATGACATGGGGAGTTGGTGCTGGCATTGATAAAGTCCTCGCTACATCTCCGGGACCATTTGTGGCTTTGAACGATTGGAAAACCAGCAGTGGAGTCGCATCGAAAACGGGAGAATTGCTGCCTTTTCAAGTAGACGGTCAAGAAGTAACGCCTCAATTTAACCTATACGATGCGAATAACAAGAAATCAGAGACATATAGCCACAAATTAGATGGCAAAGTTGCTTATCTTTATTTGCAATACGGCATTCCCGATCAAAGCGACTTTCAAGGAAGCATTAGCTTATCCGTAAATGTGCGAAAAATCTTAACCAACTCCCAAAAATATCAAGGGCATGGACCGGAGGTATTTGAGTGGCATTTTGAAGAGGGCACAGCCAACGAGATCACGATTAAGATAGAAGGAAACGAGAAAGCATGGGATGTTGGGTATCGGGAGATGAAGCATTTTTGGGAATGAGGTTAGACGGAATGGAAAAGAAGCGGCTCTAAGCGTTGGTTTTGGCCTGGAGTCGCTCTTTTTTTGATTTAAGAGAGTATAGTTTGATTGATCACTTTTTAAGATCAAAGGGATGGAAGAAAATAGGGATACTATATCAAGTAAATGAGGTAATAGCGAGAATAGATGATGCGAAGAAAAAAATAAGAAGTCCGTATCAAATATGGACTTCTCTAGTGCTAACTAGTTTATTTTTCCTCACCCGTCGCAATCGGATTTTCCTCATAGCTGATCCAATCACTCCAACTTCCCGGATACAGCTTCACATTCTCATACCCAATCTGCTTCAGACCAACCACATTCGGACAAGCTGAAACCCCAGACCCACAATACAAGATAATCTCCGCATCCTTATCTAACCCAGTAAAATGCTCTTCCAGCTGCTCCGCAGACTTCAAAGTTCCTGTCTCCGTGAGCACATCCTGCCAGAAGAAATTCACTGCCCCTGGAATATGTCCCGTTATATATTCTTTATTTTGGAATTTATGATAAAATAAAGGTTGTATATTCATATACTGGCTCACGTTTAAATCAATACGCATATAAGTTAAATTATTAGCACATATTCTTATGCAAGGTTTATAGTCAAATTCATTAAAAATAATGATAGAGGTGATGTAATGCATGAAAAACAGTACAAGTAAGAAACAATTTGCATTAGGATTGATTATTTTAATAATAATAGGCTTTTTAGTGTATTTTCTTTTTAAAGGATTATTTTTTGTTTTTAGTTCTATTCCTAAAGAAGTTGCTGCCCCCTTGATAGCTGCTTCGGCTACAATCATGGTTTCGGTTTTATCCATAGTTATAGCTAAGTATTATGAGAATAAACGGACAATTGAGTTAGAGCATAGAAATAAAAAAATTCCGATATATGAGGAATTTGTTGAGTTTTTATTTAAACTTTTGATGCATGAAAAAATTGAAGGAAAACCTATGGAGGAGCAAGAAGTTTTAAAGTTTATGAGTGTATTTACTCAAAAGCTACTTGTATGGGGTTCCGATGAAGTTATAGATCGCTGGTCAAATTATAGAAGTATGTTTATAAACGGCAAAGATATAGATGCCAATAAAGTAATGTTTCAAATGGAGGAGCTGTTAATTGCTATTAGAAAAGATACCGGACATAAAACTAAGGATTACAAAAAAGGAGATATTTTAAAGCTATTTATCAATGATGTTGAGAAATATATTTGATTTTCAAGAGAATTTATACAATTTTTTTGGATTGATATCTTATGAATATTAATTGAAAAATGTTGAAGAAAACTGCTACTTTATATAAATTCCTTCGAGTAGAAAGTATTGAAAAGCCATTAAATTATTAATAAAGGAGATTGAGCATAATTGACTAGATACGAAGAATATTTAAAAGATTCACTTTATAAAATTAGCACTTTGCTTAATGACAGTAATAGTCGGCCAATCCTTTTTGTTGGAGCAGGAATATCAAGAAGATATATCAAGTCGCCTAATTGGATTGGACTTCTTGAATATCTTATTGAAGCAAACTCAAATAAAAAATATCCGATTGGATATTATACTCAAGAAAGAATGGATAATTTGCCACAAGTAGGTTCTTTAATTGCGACTGAATATTATGATTACGCGTGGGAGAAACATTCAGAGAGTCTTTTTCCAAAAGAGTTATATAGTTTTACTCATTCTAGGAGTATTTTTTTGAAGCATCGTATTTCTGAGCATTTAATCTCACTGATAAATGATTTCTTTATAGAAAATCATCCATACAACGATGAGTTAGAAGCGCTAGCTCAAATCACGCCACACGTTGTAATAACCACCAATTATGATTTACTTATGGAGCATATTTTTCCCAACCACAGTCCCATTATTGGGCAACAAGTAATCAGAGCTAGAGAGTCCACCAACTACGGTCATTTATTAAAAATACACGGTTGCGTTTCGCAACCTTCTGAAATTGTAATATCAAACGAAGACTACAGTATATTCATGGAGAAGCAGAAATACCTAATTGCTAAATTGCTGACTTATTTTATGGAATATCCAATAATATTTTTAGGCTATGCTCTTGCAGATGAGAATATTAAGTCTATTCTTTCTGATGTTTCTGAAATTATTAAATCTGATGATGATGAGCCAGTAAGCAATATTTGGTTTATAGAATGGCAAGAAAACGATATATCAAGTGATGCAAAGCCTTCAACTGATAAAGTTGTTGATTTAGGAAATGGTAAAACAATAAGAATAAATTATCTTCTTGTCAACTCTTTTACAGAGTTGTTTAAAAGTTTACAACAAGATATAAATAAGGAGCCTGTAAACATTATCAGAGAATTAGAAAATAATGTTTATAATATTGTTAAGAGTAAAACATTTACTAATTTAGCAGTAGATAGAATTGATTTTAAGGCAATTACCGATATCAATACTTTGGCTAAACATTTGGGTTTTGAAGCTATTCAAGACATGAAAAATACCGAAAAAGTAAATGTAGCAGGTTTGGGGAATTTGACTAATCCAGAACAATTACTTTTACAATATCCTTATTCTTTAAATGATGTTGCAATTAATATGGGTTTGGACAGATGGCAATATTTAAATCCAATTATAAAAACGATTGAAAAAGAAACAGGTTATAAGATCAAACAAGAGACTAACCGATATCATGTAGATAGGGAGCAGGGTAGCGGGAGAGCTGCAAACCATCGTTATTCGCAAGAAGCTATTGAGCTGTTCACAAAAGTTTTAGAGAACAAAAGTTATGAAATTTACGATATTTTAGGTAACCTAATAGCTTCGACTCAAAAAGAAATTGAAGGTCATATTGAAATTTATTAATATGTATAGCTTTTTTTAGTGAAATCTACTCTAAAATTTCTGAAATTTGAAAGGAGTGTTTAAAATAAACAATAAAGGAATCTCACTAGTTCAAAATTATTGTTATATGTTTAAACAAGATCAGCTTAAGCAATTGAAGAAACAGTATGTGGATAAAGACAATTTTCACATTTATATGATCGGTAAGAGACCTCTTATGATGTTTAATGCGTCTTCCTATAATATTTCAGATTCGATTTTCAAAGGACAGATTTTGGTTGCCAGCGATATCAAATTTAAAAGCATAAATATCCAGATTCCTATGGGTGAAGCAATAATTAAAGTTAGTTTTTCTATGAATAATCAATACATTTTGATTGAAGATTCTACAGGAGGAATTTTTCAAGGTCATGCTGCACTAATACTGCAAGATTTTTTTGCTGAATCTGGGATGGATGCAGATATCTTAGATATTGAAGTACTGTATATTGGTCGATCTTACGGTTCACAAGAAATTCCTACTCGCAATGTTTTTGATCGCTTGCAGCACCATGAAACTGTACAAAAAATTTATAGTGAAAGTAGTTGGAATACTGATATTTGGTTGACAGCTTGGAAATTTAGTCCCAATTCAATTGCTTACTTTGATCCCAATGAACCGAATGATGGTATAAGAAATTATATTCATGATTTTGTTGAATCTAAAAAAAATAATACTGAGTTCCTGCGATTTTCTAAAATGCAAAATATTATCGTTGCAGAAGCGACTTTAATTAATTATTTTAAGCCGATTTATAATACTCAACTCAAAGATAAACTTTCTCCTTTAGTTTCTAAATACAATGAATTTTATGAACTAGACCTTGATTATATAATGTTAGAATTAGATACAAGCGCTTTAGGCTTTAGTCTTTGGAGTCAAGAAGTCAGGGTCAATAAAGAACATGTGATTAAATATGTTTTTGATTCTAAAAAAGATTTTGAAGATTTATTTCTTGAGTAGACTGAATTTTGACTTTAGAATTAATAAAAATGTTCTAATTGTTCTTACTTTATTACTCTTTTAAGTGTTCTAATGCAATAATAAATTGAAAATGCTTGATTATGCGAGAACTACACTTGTTCAATAAGCTGCTAAATTCTTGTTTTAACATTGATTGTTATTGACTTCAAATGAATTGGAATATTTACAATCACTAAGTTTAGTTACTAGCACATTATATTTTAAAGTTAGTAGCATAATAAAAAGCCCGCAAAGGAACGGACTTTTAACTGATAACTTTATTCTATCTTTAAAATCGATCTAATGTATGCCGCATTAGGTTCAGATAATTTTCTCTCTAGCATCACAAGGTATTCCTCTGGATACTTTACTAAAAGGGAGACTTCGTCGTAACTAATAGAAAGAACCAGAACAGCATTATCCTCCATGAATAAAATTTCAAATACCCATACTATATCTTCTAGCTTTACTGTGCAATTATATTCATTAATAGTTTTTGAAAGTTGGATTAATGATAAAAATGTTAGTTTAACTACCTCTAAACGATCACTATAAGTACTCTCAATTTCAATTTTAAAGTATGACTCACCTTCAACTTTATAAAGTAGATCATTAATCCTAACTGAATCACTTAGTTCAAATTTTGTAATTTTTGTTTCAAATTTTTCATAATAAGCATTAATGTCTATCATAGTCGTTTCAGGAACATATCTTGATTCCTCAATATACTCTGGAAATTTTATTTGTAATATATCAAGGCATAGATTTGTAACTGTTTTTACAAATATCCTTAAACTGTAAATTTCGGAAATTACAATATCTAACTCTTTTAATGAAATTGTTTTGGTCTTATTATTGCTATAAGCGATTTCAATCGTTTCATTTTTACATTCATAAGATGAATGTGCTGCTATATTTCTCCATTGATTTATCGATATATCTTTCAATTTATGTGAATCAATGTTTTTAAAATATTCAAATGGAAGTAGTAATAGCATTTGTATAGTGTCGTTTAAAGCTATATCTTTTTTTACATTTTCGACATTTGATACTTGAAAAGCAGCATATAATAAATATGCTTCACGTTTTAACATGTGTTCTGATATTTGATGGATCATAGAAAATCTATATGAAGTTTTTTTTCTAAATGATAAATTTTCGTCTTTAAGGAGCTTTGCTTTAGAATGGTACTCCCAGAAATGATATAATGCTTCATCTCGCTTTTTAAATGAAATTCTTACTAAATCATTCATGACTTCTGTATTTGAATCGTGAGTATCAACAATAAACTCAACAGTTTCTAACAATGAGTCAAGTATTAGTTCCCCTTTGTCTGCTTGCAAACAAAATAGTATTCTAAGCAATTGATATTGATGAAACGATCCTCTCATATCAATTTTGTAAACTGATTCAAAGTAATCTAATATAGTTTTTGTTATCGCTTTTGATAAATCGGTTACTTCTTTTGGGAAATCATAATCGTCTAATTGCTCGTTCATGTTCTGCCTCCTAATTTGTGTAAATATTTAGTTAGAATGAATTTTAGAGCAAATTCTTTGGGATTATTTCTTGAATATTTATGAATTATTGCATGTACATGATTTTAGTTTGATAAATATTTTATATAGGATATAAATGGATTATACATACCTTAATTCCCTAAATACTCTAGCACAATTGTACTGATGCTGGAGTAAACATATATATTGTGTCTAGTATGCTATGTATATAAATTAATTACTAGGGCACAAGTATGGCGATCTCACAACTTAGTGCTGTATTTGTTGCTTCGTTATTGAACTAATGTAAAAAAATCCTACATTTAATTTATAATTGTTTATTTCTAAGATCATTACAATAATTTAAGAAGCCCCTTTTAGAAAAAGGGGCTTCTTAAATTATTAATCCTTTATTTTTCCTCACCCGTCGCAATCACATGCTCCTCATAACTCACCCAATCACTCCAGCTTCCCGGATACAACTTCACATTCTCAAACCCAATCTGCGTCAACGCCACCACATTCGGACATGCCGACACACCAGACCCGCAATACACAATAATCTCCGCATTACGATCTAGTCCAGCAAAATGTTCCTCCAGCTGCTCCACCGACTTCAAACTTCCAGCCTCGGTCAACACATCCTGCCAGAAGAAATTCACCGCACCGGGAATATGTCCGGCTTTTTTGTCCATCGTTTCTTCCAATCCCAGATAGCGACTATGCGCGCGTGAGTCGATTAGCACGGTGGGAGAAGGGGAAGTTGAAGGGGACGAAGATGATGAAGAGACGGAAGGTACAGACGAATGAGCATCATCAGCCACTGCGCCCCTACCTGCACCAGTCAAGCGATCTGACACCTTCCTTACATCATCCACATCCACCACCATCTGCTGCTGTGTACGTGCTTCAAACGTCTTGGGCACCACAATCGGCTGCTCATCGGTCACTGGGAAGCCTGCCTGTTTCCAGGCGCTAAAATCCTGTTCCAATATGTACACCTGTGTATGTCCCATATACGTTAGCATCCACCACAGTCTTGCTGCGTACATGCCTTTATTATCGTCATAGATCACGATCCGATCGTCCTGACTGATGCCGGCGCGACCGAATGTTTTGGCGATCTGCTCAGGTTCAGGTAAAGGGTGACGTCCACCGTGGGTGCTAATTGGGGAAGACAGGTCTTCTTCCAGATCGAGGTAGATGGCACGCGGGATATGAGATTCGTTATATTTTTGGCGACCGGCCTGTGGGTTGTCTAGCCAGAAACGGCAATCGGCAACGATGAGATCGGGTTCATACAGGCGAGCGAGTAGCCATTTGATTGATACGGTGTTTTGCATAGGATGAAGCTCCTTTCGGTATGTAAAATAGAATGGTGAAATGCAGCAAATGGATCAGCACAGTTACAGTGAAGAGCATAAACAAAATAAAGAATATTAAGAGCATTAACGTCATTAAGAGCATTAAGAGCATTAAGAGCATTAAGAGCATTAAGAGCATTAAGAGCATTAAGAGCATTAAGAGCATTAAGAGCATTAAGAGCATTAAGAGCATTAAGAGCATTAAGAGCGTTAAGAGCATTAACAGCATTAACAGCATATTGTGTTTGCAGCTTGTGGTGAGCGTGAACAAAGCCAGATTCGTAAGATGGGCGAGCCAAAGGAGCATATGCTTGCAGCTATCACTAAGAAAATACAGAAGATAAGAATATGAAAAGTATGAAGAATACAAAGCTTCATACAAAGCCCCCATACATTTACCTTATCTTACACCTGAATTGTCCCAATAATCCAGACAGGAAGTATGAGAAAGTACGACGAATAGCAATTGCCTTCTGAAAATCGTTCTCTGTTCCGTTGTGATTCGCAATATCCTCTATTACAATAAATGCAAAGTGGTTATATTGGCATGGTTTCTCAAAGCGAGATCTGTCTAGCACAGGCTACAGGTACTATGGGCAGAGAGTGACGTGATTAAACCTTGCTATATTTCCAGACGTAACTTCGATCTGTACTATTCGACATGTACTCAATACGTAGTATTTTGCTAAAACCGTTTACATGTGAAACTCATTTAACCTGCTCTAACGCACAGACACCTGTGATAACAAATGTGTAGGCAATTCCTTTACATATCCACCATTCTAATGCAGTTTGATGTAGATGCAGCAACATCCGCAGCCATCATGATCGACGAATTGTACATCTATGTTCCAAAACGAGGAGGTAACGGCGATGAATACGAAACGTTATGAGAAGCTAAAATTAGCAGATATCCAACACAAACTGCCTGCCGATAGTTTGATCGCTGATTGGTTGGAACGGCGGCCGGATGAATATCGTGAGGAATGGGTGCTATATTGCGCTGGTGATTTGGAGCTGGATGTGCTCAATCTGGACAATCCTCTACATGACGACTGGTCAGCCGCAGAGGATACGGATGAAGCGCGCGAGAATGAGACCATTTTGCTCGTGCTGGTCGAAGGGCATTTGAAAGTGAATCGACTGATTGCGAATGATGAAACGGATGGAGCAACTGGACTGATCGTACTTGGCGATATGTCTGCTCCTTACATCTTGCTGGGTGGACAGGAAGTGTATGTGACCGGTAATCTGCGCGCTGAGCATTTGCTCTGGGGTGATTATAATCATGGTCTGCTCATCGTGCGTGGTGAGCTGTCAGGTGGGCTGCTTTTACAAACGGATCAGTATTCGGTAGAGGCGCGTGGTGAGCAGCATATGCAGCTGCACTGGGAAGGAATGGAGTCTCCTGACGCGTGGGCAGGTAGGGATCGTTTTGATGCGTTTGATACAGAATGTGTGATCGATGATGACGAACCGTTCTTATGGCGTAAGCAGATGATACGGATGATTTTGAAGGGGAAGCCTGTTTTACGGCATGAGTATTTGCGCCCTTTCGTCGTATCGGAAATTCCTTTTTTATTTGAAAATCCCGAGATTAATCCGGTTAATATTCGCCGAGCGACTGCGGCTTCTCTACTCTGTATGCGTCATCCGGAAGATACGGCGCCCTGTTATGAATTTTGGATGGATGGGGTGTTTATACGCGCGGTTGCTTACGGGCAGGAGAAGGAGGAAGGCTGCTTCCAGGGCATTTATATTCAAAATGACGATCGTCATGCGCTGCTGATTCGCAGTGAGCCAGTAGAGCAACCGCGTGATATTTTGCCTGGCGTTCTATCTGGTGACTCTACCTATCTCTGGCAAGTATCGATCAAATTTCGTTATCTGGAAGGCAATGATACGGAATGGCATACGCTGAATCGTCATGCCCCGCAAACATTTGTGCAGTTATGTCAGACAGGCTGGCGTGGGCTTTTGCATGCGGCATCTCATTATGAGTATGCACGTATGATGATTGCACCTAAAGAAATCCGCGAGTTGCTGGCATTGCCCATTGCGCAGCCGTATGATGATTTTTACGATGATGAACATCAAGGATTGTGGCTGGGCGATTTGTTTATCGCGTTCAGACAGCAGGGAGCCTTATTCCACGGTGAACCGCAAATGCCACTTATTCGGATCGGGCGCGAATATGAGGATGAGCAGGGCGATACGCTGCATGAAAATTATTTTTATTCAATCTCGGTGCATGCGGATGGGACAGAGAGTGTGCTGATTGGTTATAAGGCGGACGAGGATAATGATACACGTATACAGGTGAGTTATACAGGCGATGTGCAGCTACACTATGCGTTACCGCTGTTTCAAAAGGCGGTTCAGTTGTTGCATCGATATAATTCTTATTTGCTGACAGGTGAAGCACCGGAAGGCGCAGAGGAATTTGCATTGGATTATTGGCGTCAACGGGGCTGGCTTGATAATATTTCTTCGGGTAGTTACTAGAACGTGTCTTCAAACTTGTTTTATATAGGTAGTTCGAGGCCGTTTGTTTGCTTAGGTGATTATCGTACATGCAGTTATACTCACCTGAAACGGGATTGTTTTAACCGATAAAGGGATGAGATTGATGACTGGAGGGCGCTGTCTGGTGCTTGATCAGATTATATTTAAATGTTGAAGTGGATTTAAGGTTTGCATGATCGATATAAGCACCTAATCAAACTGATTGTGTAAAGTGGTTAACGAACTAGGCCGTGTACGCAAACTTATGTAAACTCATATACGTGTAAGCACTTTACTATAGGAAGAAAATAAGGTGAAAAACGATTCATCATGCTGGTAGTTTTCCAACATGAGTTTTGATAAGACGTAGTTTTGCGCAAGTCATGCCTATACAACCAACAAGACAAGACAAGATAAGACAGACAGAGAGGATACAGGCAACATGGCGCATGTGATGGATGGGATGAATCAACAGTGGGCAGCGTGGGGGATTGGGGCGCTGCTCGTATTACTGTTGTTATGGCTGGGCATGCGAGCGTTCAAGCGCTCCCGCATGCAGTTACGACGTGCACGGCTAGATCCGCGTAAAATGACGATTGCCGATATCGACGATATGGAAGGTGCTGAATTTGAGCGCTATTTGCACCGACTGTTTACTGAGCTTGGGTATGAGGATGCGGAAAAGACGAAGGACAGCAGTGATTTTGGCGCAGATCTTGTCTTTACCGATCGGCTCGGTGTGCGCAATGTGCTGCAAGCGAAACGTTATGGAGCGAATCAGGCGATTGGGTTGGATGCCGTGCAGGAAGTGTATGGCTCGATGCGCTATTACGATGCCGAACGGTGTATAGTGCTCACTTCGGCAGCGCGTTTTACAAGTTCATGTGTGACCCTTGCTGGTGTAAATGAAGTGAAGCTGCTAGGACGTGATGATCTGCTGTTCATTATTCGCTGCTTCAAAGCAGGCAAATATGATGAAGCAATGGAGCTGATCGAAAGCGAGGCGGAACTGGCGATGTCACCGTGGCAACAGGATGAGAAGCGGCAGCACCGATTGTACGACTAAACAAGTCTATATTTTCATATCAAGCTAAACAGGACAACGCCGACTTGCAGGTGTTGTCCTGTTTATCATACATAATTAAAGGGATTTAATTTTCAAAAATTCATCAATACGCGTGAGCGCTTCAGCAGGACCGCCGGATTGCTGGAAGCTGGCGTTGATTTTTTTAACATTTTCTTTGTACGCTGGGTTCGACAACACTTCATGAACGCCCATTCGGAGTGATTCGACATTGATCTGATCTTTGGTGATGCGATAGGCTGCTTCCAGCTCGACTAAGCGCTGTGCGACCATCGGCTGGTCTTTATCCTGAGGCAAAATGACCATCGGCACGTTAAAATGAATCGCTTCGTTGACACTGTTCATGCCACCGTGAGTGATCGTCACATCCGCAAGATTCAATACTTTTAATTGCGGCACATACGGTGCAATCATAAAGTGATCTGGAGCTGGATGGAGCTTGGACAGATCTGCCTTTTCCCCAGCAGCAATGACTACGATTCCGTCAAAATCGGCAAACGCTTCGATACAAGCATTGAAAAAATGCTCTACCTGATGCAATACGGTACCCATCGAAATATACAACACCTGCTGACCTTCTAAACGCTCCAATGGAAAATCAGAATGACCTACGCGCTCTGGAAAACTTGGCCCGATAAAGATACTCGTATCGTCAAACATTGCATTATTCGGCTGAAAGTATTTACTGGTATACACAATAGTCAGTGGTGCTTTATTATTCATAAATTGAAATGGATGTTTAGGGGAGACGCCATACTTTTGCTGTATCTGTGACAGTGAATCTTTCATTGGCTGATCCGGCTCAAATAATGACGCATCTTTATCCTTGAAAATCTTTTCAGCCATAGCGTTATTCGGAATGAGGAAGGAAGCAGAGGAGCTAATACCGGGCACATTCAAATATTCACTTACTAGCTCACCGGCTCCAAATTTATCAAAAATGATGACGTCGAAATGGATCGTTTGCTTCAATTGATCGGCAAGATCCAGAATAGCGAGCGAAATCTGAGCATGTAAATTTAAAAACTGTTTGACACCCTCAACGGAGCCAACGCTCACCTTCGCCATACGAATCAAATCGTCATGCAGATGGACAGTCGCGCCGACTGCTTCTATACGCTCTTTGTAATGTTCAGTCGTAATATAATGAACCTGATCGCCGCGCTCGGTAAATGCTTGTACTAATCCAAGCGTAGGATTGACATGACCTTCTGCTGGAAAACCGACGAATAGAATCTGAAGCATATCGTACCACTCCCACTTTTTTATAGTTGAATCTACATCGTTGCCCTGATTTTAAGCCTATGCAAGACGAAGTTAGAAGGTAAATGTACTTTCAGTTATACATGTTAATTGGAAGGAAAATCAACTTCATGCAAAAATAGTCTATTTTTATTCACATTTGCATCATGGAAAATAGGCATATTCTTCGTTATATCCTCGGTTGACTTATTTATAGTAATGAACAGGGTCTTTCCTTTTTAGCTGATGGAGTAACTTTCTTAGAAGGTAAAGTAACATTTTTAGATAGTAAAGTAATGTTTTTAGCTAGTGAAGTAATGCTGCCTCATTCTGCTTCATCGACAAGATCGTTCTCCTAAAAATTTTAGTTTTAGTAATTGCGATTGACAAAGTAACAAATAAACTTCATAATTCTTTATTGATAATGATTATCATTATCCGAATAAAGTTACATCTATAGGGGAGCGTACATATGAAAACAAGATGGGGTTATTTTATGTTGCCACTGGCGCTGGTACTCATACTGGCAGGCTGTGGAGCAGCAAACAATTCGGCACAGAATGGTTCATCTGCAACGAATACGACAACTGAAGGTGCAGCGGGAGCCATTACAGTTAAAGATAATCATGGTGAGGTAAAGCTGAATCAACCGGCGAAGCGTGTCGTCGTACTGGAATGGACATTTACCGAGGATATGGTCGCACTTGGTGTACAGCCAGTCGGTAATGCGGACAATGCGGGTTACAAGCAGTGGGTAACGTCCAATGCCGCACTGGATAGTAGCGTAACTGATGTAGGTACACGCTCCGAGCCAAATCTGGAAGCGATCGCTGCGCTCAAACCGGATTTGATTATTAAAACGTCGGATAATGTACCGGAATTGTACGATCAGCTTAAGGCGATTGCGCCGACGCTGGAGTTCAATATGTATCAAGGTAATGGATACGACTATGACCGTATGGTAGATGTATTCAACGAGATTGGTAAAGCTGTTGGTAAAGAAGATCAGGCGAAGCAAGTTCTGGCTGATCTGGATGCACATTACGAGCAAGCGAAAGAGAAATTAAAGGCAGCAGGCAAGGAAGGTATGCACTACGCGCTGACGCAAGCGTTCACTTCACAAAATGCAGCTAGCCTGCGTATGTTTACCGATAACTCGGTAGTCGTTGGCACGCTGGACAAAATCGGTATGGTCAATGACTGGAAATCAGAGCAAACGGATAAATACGGCTTTACTACAGTCGGCATCGAATCTCTCTCCAAAGTGCAGGATAGCAGTCTGATTTACATTGTACAGGCGGATGATGATGTGTTCGGTGCACCGATGAAAAATAATTCGGTATGGAATCAATTGAATTTTGTAAAAGAAAAACGTACGTATCCGTTGGATGGTTCCACATGGACGTTTGGCGGCCCGCTTTCTTCTAAAGCACTGGTCGATGGGGTGGTTGGAGCGGTTACAAAATGAGTTCGGTTTTGCGGGTTGAGCCGCTGCAACACTGGCGTATCGTAAGCATTTATGGGGGCGGTTTTGCCGCTCTCATCGTGCTTTTTTTTATAAGTTTATGTTATGGAGAAGCGGAAATCCCACTGCATACGGTAGTAGAAGCGTTAACTGAGCGCGATGCTACGCTGGAGCATAATATGGTGTGGGATTTGCGGATGCCGCGCACGATGATTGGCATGTTGTCTGGTGGAGCACTGGCGGTTGCCGGAGCGTTGTTGCAAACGATTACCCGTAATCCGCTGGCAGCATCGGATACGCTTGGTATTAATGCCGGAGCGTATTTTGTCGTTGTACTTGGAACGGTTCTGTTTCCTTCGTTATTGCATCAATCGCCTTTTTTATTCGCGTCATTAGGTGGTTTGCTGGCGGCAGGTATCGCTTATGTGATGGGTGGCGGACGCACATCCAGTCCGATTCGACTGGCACTGTCCGGTATGATCGTATCGATGTTGCTCGGTTCATTTACGAGTGCTTTACATATCTTTTTTGCTTTTGAAACGCAAGGGTTGTTCCTGTGGGGTTCTGGCTCACTTGTCCAAAATGATTGGAGCGGTGTGCAGTATGCCTGGCCGTGGATTATCGGGCTAGCGCTACTGGCGCTGCTATGTTCACGGCAATGGGACGTGCTGGATCTGGATGAATCGACCGCCTCTTCACTTGGACAAAATGTCGCCATCGCACGGGCTGGCGGTTTGCTGGTTGCGGTATTGCTGGCAGCGATGATCGTTAGTGTCGTTGGCCCGATTGGGTTTGTCGGTCTGGTCGTTCCGCATCTTGTACGGCTCAGCGGTGTACGCGCTCATCGCTGGCTGTTGCCGGCTACCTTTTTATGGGGAGCAGCACTGTTAACGGGAGCCGATGTACTTGCCAAAATGGTGCGCAACTCCAGTATGGAACTGCAAACCGGAGCGGTAATGGCTATCATTGGAGCACCGTGGCTGATCTGGCTAGTCATGACTCGTATGAAAGCAAGTGGCGCTGCTGCTACTTCATCGCTGAATACAGGTAGAGCGCTGCGCCGCTTACCGTTTCCAATCCTAGCGTCCGTGTTTATCGTATTGACTTTGCTCATTATCGTGGGAAGTACGATGTTTGGCGGCATGCGCATCCCGACCGCAGCGTTGTTTTCGTCGCTATTTGGCTCGGACGGATTGTATTCCGCGCTTATTCAATTACGTATTCCGCGTACACTCGTTGCTGCTGGAGCTGGAGCAGCACTGGCGATTAGTGGGACGCTGATTCAATTGGCTGTCCGCAATCCACTGGCAGATGCGTCGATTGTCGGTGTGTCATCTGGAGCGGGATTTGCAGCGATGCTGGTCATTATTGTCTTACCGGGTTTGCCGGTATACTGGATGCCGCTCGCCGCGATTATCGGAGCGATGGTGGCAGCGGTGTTAATCTTTTTGCTGTCGTGGAAAAAGGGGCTGAATCCATCATCTGTCATACTGATGGGGATTGCGATCTCGGCAATTGCGGGCGCAGGTATTCAGATTCTGATCGTGCGTGGTGCACTGTGGAACAATATGGGCTACATCTGGCTAACGGGTAGCACCTATGCACGTACATGGGAACAGGTATGGACGATTGGACTCTTTTTATTGATTCTGGTGCCGATTGCCTGGTGGCTGGCAAGACGATTTGAATTGCTTGTCTTTGATGATCAGAGTGCTGGCGGCTTTGGTCTTTCGGTACGACGCACGCGTTTATTATCGATGACGATCGGCGTCTTGCTTGCCGCAGGCGCAGTTGCTTGCGTTGGAACAGTCGGTTTTATCGGATTGATTGCACCGCACATGGTGCGCTTGCTGACCGGACATCATTTAAGACAGGCGATGTTTCTGTCGGCATTAACCGGTGCGCTGATGCTCGTGCTGGCCGATACGATCGGTCGCACGGTCATCGCACCAGCTGAAGTGCCGTCCGGTCTGCTGATTGCGTTGATCGGTACGCCATATTTCCTGTATTTGATGTACCGTTCGAACTGGCATCGACCGCTTAAATGATAATTCGTTGTAAATTGGATCGTACTCATGTGAATGGTTAAACGCAAAAAGCTTCCCCACCGCGATATGACGCGGAGAGGGAAGCTTTTTGCTATGGACACTCGTATTCGCCGGGGAAAAGGCTCCATATTAAACTCGTACCGTAGTTTTCGGTTTAGTTATTACTTTTTATCTGTTTGCGTGTGCAGCCGTGTCGTAGACGAGGGATGAGCAGAGGGAGAATCATCTCCGAGTTCATGCTCAGGTGCCATAATATCCGGCGGCACAAGCGTCTTTTCTTTTTCATTACCAAATCGAATAAATACCCATACGCCAATCAGAATCAGTGTACCGGCTCCAAGCTGTATCCCTGTTAGCGCTTCGCCTAGTAGCCAGAAAGCGAGGAGGGAGGAGAACACTGGCTCGCCCAGCACAGCCATCGATACAGCGCCTGCGTTCATATATTTAAGTAGCCAGTTGAATAAATAATGTCCAAACAGCGTAGGTACGAGCGCCAGCAACCAGAATACACCCCAGTCACGAGCTTCATAACCGGTAAAAGGAATGCCCTGAGCGATATTGTACAGCGCGAGCACAGTGGCTGCCATGAAGAATACCCAGAAATTATATACCAGTGCATCCATATAGGCACGAACTTGCTTGCTAATTAGCATATGAATCGCCACCGCGATCGTACCGAAAAAGGACAACATATCCCCCTGAAAAGCAGTGCCTGACACGGTAAAGTCACCCCAGCCAATCGCGACCGAGCCGATTACCGCAAGCGCCATCCCGATGATCATATACCGATTGGTACGTGTTTTAAACAGAAAATACGAACCGATCACGACCATGATCGGTTCTAGTGTCAAAATAACCGTTGAGCTGGCAACGGTCGTTAACCGGAGCGAACCCATCCAGAACAGAAAATGCAGCGCTAGCATCAATCCAGACAATGCCAGCATCAGCCATACACGCAGCGGAATATTCAACAGTGCACGATAATGCCGTAATGCTAGCGGCAATAGTAGCAGATCGGTAAAGTACAGACGGTACATCGCAATGACGGATACATTTGCATCAGACCAGCGAATAAAGATAGATGAAAAGGAAATGGCGATAATGCCGATCACGTAGAGGACTTCCAGCGGAATCCAGTGCTCGCGGGTGTGGATCGTTGTTTTCATTCGTTTGCTCTCCTATGTCGATATCCATGTCAGTCTAGTCAAAACGCAGGGTGATCACCATGATCACCCTGCGTTTACAGTTCACTTATTCAGCAACCTGTACATATTTATATCCAGTACCCCATACAGTCAAAATATGCTCCGGATTTTTCGGGTCGCGTTCGATCTTTTTACGCAGATTAGAAATATGCACATCGATCGTGCGATCCAGGTAAGCGCGGTCGCCCCCTTTAATGCGATCCATAAGCTCGTTACGGGTAAATACTTTACCCGGCGCATTATGAAGCTCTTTCATAATCGCAAACTCAATCTGAGTCACTTCGACCTCCTGATCATCGACAAACAAGCTATGCCGGTAATCATTTACCGAAATCCGATTCTGCGTCGTACTCGCTGATAGACTATAGCCATTCATCCGATGCAGCTCACTGCGCCGTAGCAGTGCTTTGATACGAGCATCCAGTTCTTTCAGGCTAAACGGTTTACATAAAAAATCGTCTGCACCGTTATCCAATGCTTTGAGCCGCTCATTTAACATCGTATTTGCCGATATCATTAATACCGGTACGGTAGATTGCTTGCGAATTTCCTGAACAAGCTCGCTGCCGCTCAGATCAGGTAGCATCAGATCGGTAACGATAATGTCAGGGCTGTATTCATCTAGCAGTGCCAGCGCTTCAGCAGCATCAGGGATTAGTTTCGTATCGTAGCCTTCTTCTTGAAGGAAAAAGGCGATCATATCGGCCAGGCTTTTCTCATCTTCGATCAATAACACTTTCGTAGGCATTGCTGTCACTCTCCTGTTTGAAAATTAGGGCTACATCAGCCAGTCGTCAATAGCTGACGCTGTGATGCTAAATTACGATCTTAAAGTAATCTTTTTTCGCCCGGGATGCGAATCTTGTGGTGTCAAATAGCTACAGGCTGATATGCAACGCTGGAAAATGTGCTTGCATGTGCAGTAGTCGGTACGTAATTAGCTTTTCCTCATTGCCTAAGACGGCAAGGATACAGGCAGTCTTTGCAAACCATGATCGTCTATTCACACGTATGTACATAAGACTGGTAGATGGTTGGATTTCCTTGAGGAAGCTCTTTATGATTCTCGGATCATGTATTTGCAGGTATAATGAATTTATCGTATTATCTTAATTACTTAGTCATTATCAATCGATGTGTCTGCCTGCTGGTAAATACGCATATATTGTACCATTGATAGACGATATGGGGGATATGGAATATTTTTGACAACACTATGAAATAGTCATTATAGTCGTCTGCATTATTAAGAATTGGGATCAAGTATGCTATGAATGCCAGATCGTTTGAAGTAGCTGCTGTTCGTGATGGAAAGGGCCGTTGGTTATGAAATACAAAATACTTCATTTGTTCAAGTCACCCTGGATCGGTACACTCCTTCTGACCATCTTAGGAATCATACTTAACGGACTGGTTTTAAACCTTTCGTTTGCGCTTGTATTTGTGTTTGGTAGCGCTGCGCTTTTGATTATTTTGCGATTGTATGGTATTTCGTTTGCCTGGCCAGCTATGTTGCTAATCAATTTGCCGTTCGTATTGTACCATGCGTATACGCAAACACTGGTTGTTCATACGTTTGAACTGGCATTCATAGCGATTGGTTTACGATATTTTCGCAATATTATGCTATTAAAGCTAGATATTTTATTTTGGATCACGCTCGCTTTACCGATTTATTATGTGATGAACTTATTTGTGTATCATGTGGAGATCAATACGAATCTGATCTGGTTACTGCTGATTAACCGCCTCCTTAATGGTATCGTAAACGCACTGATTGCGTCTACTGTTGTCGGTTTTTTACTCAAGCGTGTTCCGATTGGCAAGCAGCCGGTCTATATCATTTCGATACGAAGTGTTATTTTTAAATATTTGCTGGTGTTAATTATGGCTAGCTCGATTCTCATTTTGTTTGTTAATGGCAGCCAGCAATTTCATGATGTGATACGCTGGGGTTCGACGAATTTGGAACGCTCCTCGCGTATGTATATTGATCAGATGCAGGAGATCAATCAAAATGATTTCAAAACGCGCCAGCTCATGCAGGAGTATAAGCAGGATTTTACTGTGGATTCCATTCTGATCAGTCCAAAGGGAACCGTCATCGAATCGACGTTTACCTGGGATGAAGCTGCAAGCTTTGTCAATAATGGAGCATTATACAAGCAGACATTACTACTGAATCGCTATGGAGTGCAGGTGTACGAGCAGTATCCATTGCAAAGCGAGTATTTGCTGGAACGCTGGGAGCAATCCAATTTTGTACTGTATGCTTCATTACAGGACGGTAATAAGCTGATTATGGTGTTACCTTTTTCGTATTATTTGTATCCGATGTACAATTTCTATTTGCAAACGATGATTCGGATGTTATTTATTATTGTGATCGCTGCTTTGCTGGCGCAGCTCATTAGTCGCACGCTTGCGCGACCGCTGCAACTGTTAATTGAGGCGTCGGATCATATTCCGAGTCGATTAGGTAGCAGTGAACGGGTGAAGTGGCCGCAAAGTTATATTGTAGAAATTCGCCAGCTGATTCGCAATTTCCAGAGCATGGTCGATACGCTGGAAAAACAATTTGTACAGATTAAAAAGGATAAAGAATTGCTGGAAATACGGGTCGTTGAGCGTACATTTGATCTGGCAGAGAGCCAGGCACAAAAAAGAGCGATTTTGCGGCTTGCGGTAGATGGTATTATCTCCACCGATAGCAAACTTCGTATTACTGAAATGAATCCAGCTGCTGAACAGTTGCTTCAATGTGAGCTGACAGAGGTGACTGGCACACCATTATCTCAGTTTATTCAGATTGATGAACCCTCATCAGGCGGACAAAGCAGCACCGTGCTAGTGACTCGTACCGATGGCACTACATTTCGTGCCGAGCTGATGCGCAGTGAGATTCTAAATGAAGGTCAGGCGATGCATACCTTTTTCGTACATGATCTGACTGAACAGGAGCAGGCACAGCAAAAGTATAGTGAGCATGAGCGTCAGGTGAAGCAGCTGACGGATCGTTTGCTGGAGGAACAGGTAGCTGTAGAGAAGCAGAAGCAGATTACCGGTAATTTGTTGCAAAATGTACAGGAAGGCATTGTGATCGGAGATGTGCAGGGCAGCACATTGTTTATTAATCCGACGATGCAAATTTTGTTCAAATTAGAAGATAATACTGGTCACCCTGTATCAGAGCTGTTAGAGCAGGTGCAAGCGCAACTGGAACCAGATGCTTATTCATTATATGATCGCTTACAGCGTTATTTTGAAGGGCAGGAAGATTGGGAGCAGGATATGATCATTAAAAGCAGAAGCGGTCTGTTGTTATGTGTGCGTATGACACCGCTTGATGATCTGCAAACGAATGTTAGCCAGGGTTTCCTGCTCACTTTCCGCGATTGTACCGAAGAGCGCCGCATGAAGCAGCTGCAAAATGAGCTGATTGCTGTCGTATCCCATGAGCTGCGTACCCCACTGTCTGCGATTATGGGCTATATTGAAATGCTATCGATGTACGAAGATATTCCAGCAGCCAAGCGGCGTGAGTTTATGAATACGATTCAGTTTGAAGGGACACGTCTGTCGCGATTACTGGATGATTTCCTCGATAGTCAGCGGATCGATGCCGGACGCGTCGATTATATGATGGGACGTATCCGGTTAAATGAATTGTTACAGGTCGTTTGCTTTCAATGGGATATTCAGCAGCGCGATCGGTTACATTTATCCACGCCGGATCATGAAGTCTATATTGTAGGTGACCATAACCGGATGATTCAGGTGATTAGTAATCTGATTAGTAATGCGCTCAAATATTCAGCCGCAGAATTACCGATAGACATTCGTCTGCTTGAAAAGGAAGACAGCGTTATGATCGAGATTGAGGATTATGGTATCGGAATTGCCGAGTCGGATCAGCCGCGTATTTTTCAGAAATTTTTCCGTTCGGGTGTGGCAGAGGCAAGACGAATTGGAGGTACGGGTCTGGGACTGTATATTGCACAACGGATTATCGATGCACATCGTGGGAAATTAAGCTTTAAATCAGAGAGGGGGAAAGGCTCCATCTTCACGATTCAACTACCCGCAGCCGATGAACCGGGTGCGCCGGAAGCACATGATATGATTCGTCTATGAGTAAGCATTGACAGCTTTCATTCGCTGCATTAAGCTAGGAATGATTGGAAACATGTTCGGGAAACAGCAATGCTCCCGCGCATCATACAACGCGGATGAATAGAGCGGGAGAGTCTGCGGACGAATGTGGTCCGCCACCGAAGGAGCAAGCTGCCGGTTGCCAGCCGTCAGTTAATCTCTCAGGTAACAGGAACCGCTTTGGGACGCAACTCTGGAGAGAGCATAATAGCCACCCAAGGGGTATGACGGGATTTCGTTTCGTCCAAACTCTCAGGTAACGAGGACAGAGCATACAGGCCATGCAGGCTGTATTCTGTCCTTTTTTGGTGCGTGTTTTCAAATGGCATTACCTAAGGATAGAACAGCAGCATCTGCTCATACTATGCAGCAGCGGAAAAGGGGAAGCGTATGCGTTTTAAAAATGTATTTAACATTATCGGCCCATCTATGGTTGGTCCATCCAGCTCCCATACGGCAGGAGCGGCAAGACTCGGCAGAGCAGCTCGTCAGTTGCTTGGTCAGTTACCAGAACATGCGGACATTATATTATATGGTTCTTTTGCCGAAACGTACTGGGGTCATGGAACCGATCTGGCCCTTGTAGGCGGATTGCTTGATTATAGTACGGATGATCCGCGTTTACCGGATGCGGCAGAGATTGCCGATGAACAGGGCATGACGATTCAGTTTAGTAAAGGGTCAGGTAATTACCCGCATCCGAACTTTGTACGTTTACGTCTGAAGTGTGGTGAGCAGCAGGCTGAGCTGGCTGGAGCATCGATCGGGGGCGGCAATATTGAGATTCATGAGCTGAACGGCTTTGATGTCAAAGGCTCCGGTCAGTATCCAACGCTCGTTGTGGAGCATATGGATAGCAAAGGGGTACTGGCAGATATTACTCGCACGCTAAGTGAAGGCGAACTGAATATCGGTTTTATGGACGTGGATCGCAAATCACGTAGTGGTGAAGCGATGACATTGATCGAGCTAGATGGTGCGCCATCTGCATCTGTGTTGAAACAGATCGAAGCATTAACTCATGTGACACGTGCCATCGTCATCGATCTGGATTAGGAAGGAGGGATAGTATGCAATTTCGTACATTACAGGATATTGTACGCTTATGTGAGGAAAGACAATGCTCGATTGCTGAGCTGATGATTGTAGAACAGGTAAAAGAAACAGGGGTATCGCGTGAGCAAGTGGTGGAGCAGATGACCGCCTATTATGAAGTGATGAAAGAAGCGGTGCATCGTGGTATTCATGAAGATACCGTATCGCGCAGTGGCTTAACGGGCGGTGATGCGCGCCGGGTGTATGACTATCTAAACGGGGGCGAGACCGCCGCAGGCAGTCATTCGACGCGGGCGATGTCGTATGCGCTGGCAGTGTCCGAAGTGAACGCATCGATGGGACGCATTATCGCGACCCCTACCGCAGGTTCATGTGGAATTATTCCGGGTGTGTTTGTGAGTACACAGGAGCGATTTGGCTGGAGTGATGAGCAAATGGTGCTCGGTTTATTTGCAGCCGGTGCGATCGGTTATGTGATTGCGAATAACTCCTCGATTTCGGGAGCCGAAGGCGGTTGTCAGGCAGAGGTCGGTTCGGCGATCGGTATGGCGGCAGGCGCTGTTGTAGAGCTGCGTAACGGTACACCGCAGCAAGCCATGCATGCGGTCGGACTTGCCCTGAAAAATACACTCGGTCTGATCTGTGATCCAGTTGCAGGTCTGGTAGAGATTCCATGTATCGTGCGTAACGGCTTGGGTGCGGTGAATGCGCTGGCAGCGGCAGATATGGGGCTGGCTGGAGTACGGAGCGCGATTCCATCTGACGAGGTCGTTGATGTAATGCTACAGGTCGGTCGCTCGATGCCAAGTGAGCACCGCGAAACGGCGCGTGGCGGTCTCGCACAGACACCAACCGGGCGTAAAATTACTGAAGAGTTGCGACGTCGTCGGGAGAATCAAGGCGGCTAAGCATTTTATGTAAAAAGTATTCTTTTGTGTTTGAAATGATAGAAAGGGACGGTCTGCGGACAGTCCCTTTTTATTTTGCCTATAAAATATACATATTATGTTGCTGCTAATGTTCCATAAACCGAATCATAGCCTAACGTAGAATGAGAGCAAACTATTCTGCATAACGGTCAAAATCGTGCACCAAACGTATCCATAACAAAAGCATCTGCATGATACAATAGACAGCACACCACATATTACATATCACAGAAATCGAAAACAATCCCCTCCACTCTGTAGAATGAAGGGGATTGTTACTAGTCATCATGACCGCTAATCATTAATCGTTCAACACCAGCGGACGAAGTTTGGCTTCAATATCTGCACGGCGTCCTTCCAGAAATGGGGGCAGGGATAGCGTTTCGCCGAGTGAATCCATCGATTCATCTACATCGAATCCCGGTGTGTCTGTGGATAGTTCAAATAGAATACCATTAGGTTCACGGAAATACAGCGCACGGAAGTAGTGACGATCGACTTTACCCGAGTTTGGAATGCCGAGTCCAGTCAGGCGATTCGCCCATACGTCATATTCCGCTTCGTTCGGAACACGGAAAGCGACATGGTGCACACCGCCGCGCCCAAGCCGCGCGACTGGCAAATCTGGACGCGTCTCGATATGAACTTCAGCGCCCGCACCGCCTTCACCGGTTGCATACACTTCGATATCGGCATGCTGCTCACCGACAAGTGATGGATAGGAACCAACACGGCGGAAGCCAAGCACTTCTGTCAAAATCATTACTGTAGCATCAGGCTTTGCGACCGTCAGTGTGACCGGGCCGAGTCCAAGAATACCGTATGCGACAGGCACGTCTGAGCCGTTCCAAGCATGACCCGGTGCAACACCTTGCTCGTTATTGTCGGCAACAAGGATAATACGTGTTCCTTCAAAGTCTTGAAAAGCGAGCGTATCACGTCCTGCACGTTGTTTGATCTCTTCGTGACTGACATTGAACTCATCAAAGCGATCCGACCAGTATTGCAGTGCTGCTGTAGTAGCGACACGCAGCGCGGAAGCCGAAATGCTCGATACGCCCGGATAGCTTGGACCGATATGCGGGATATCAAAAAAAGTCAGCTCTGTACCTGGCGAAGCGACCGCATCCCCATAAAATAGATGATAGGACGTCGTATCATCTTGATTCACGCCTTTTTTCACGAGACGCATACCGAGCACTTTAGTATAAAATTCAAAGTTTTTCTCTGCTTTACCAGTCATAATCGATACATGGTGAATACCTTTAAGTTCCATCATAATCATCCTTTCGGGAATAAAATCATTTATATTCGTTATGGATATACATAGCGTTCGTTCACATTTTAAAGTGGAAAGAGATAGTTTGAAGTATTAAATCTTTAATTTAAGATAATTATAACATAGCCAGTATAAAATGCAATAGCAAGTGCTCACTCCTTATAAAAGAATCGTTATTACTGGTTATGACTATACATATAAGGGACAGATAGAGAGAAACAGTAGGGTTGATGCAAGCGATATCGTTTGATGCTCCTATCATTGTGGACTGCTCAGTGGATTGTTGGATCGGCATGATTAGTATTTTACTCCATGCTACAAGAGCATAGAAGAGGGCAGGAATAAGGATAAAAGTATGAGCAAATAGGTGAACAGAGGAAAAACATACGAGCCTAGGAAAAACATAAGAGCATTGGAACAAGTATAATAGTGTGTAAAAAGCTTGAAAAACCCCTGTCTCTAAAGGTAGACAGGGGCATGTTAAATAGATATTTAGTTTATGCAGTAAACGGTCTGTTATACTGCCAAAAATTACTGTGAGTGATGAAGACTCATTTTATGCAAACTATATCCATTCTTGCTATTCATCCGTAATTAGACCAGTCCTCAATGGTTAGACAAGCCGCGTGTTTCTTCGCGTGTGAGTACACGGATGCGGTACTCATCTTTTTGCAGACCGATTTTGGGGAATACATCGTTCAGATTAGGGAACTTCGCCAAAATTTTGGCATTGTCTGTGCGCAGATCCATTTTGTTGTAGTCATAGAAGCCAGCATCGCTCACATTGCTGATCGAATCGTTATTGGCTACTTTGACATCGCCCACTTTAGGTACGACGACATCCGGTGTATTCACCAGCATATTGTCGGTCATTTTCGTACCATTTGGATATTCAGGGTGCCAGTTTGGATCAAGAATGCTGCTCCATAGATCATGATCATAGCCATACGTATCCTGTAGCACTTTGCCATAGTTCGCCCACGGATTGCTACCTGGATTCATCTCACGCAGCTGATCTGCGAAAATGCTATTCACGCCATGACTTTTGCTGTCTCCACGCTGATCGACCTGAATCATATTGGAATCGATCACCAGATTGTTAGTCGCAATATTGTCATGACCATTCAGCAAAATCCCTTTGGTTGAGCCTTGAATAATATTGTAATGATAGTTGTCTCCACTGTCTGCGCCGTCGGAATAGAAGCCGTTAGAGCGTTTATTGTGGTGGATGAAGTTATAACGAAGTACATTTCCATACGACGCCCAGTCTTGAGCGGTATAAAAAGCGCCTGTATCGCCCTCGATTAGCGACGTATTATGCACTTCATTATATTCAAATGTCAAATTGTTGCTGTACACATAGCGTACCGCATCTTTCGGTACATCGTGCAGCAAGTTATGATCAAACTGGATGCCGACCGAGTCGCGTACTAGAAGCGGTTCCAGATGTGTAAGCTCGCCCACATTATGGATATGATTGTTGGTCACACGGCTGTTCGCTGGAATAAGCTTTTTGCGATCACCGGCGCTGTTCATACTAATACCGAAGCCACCGGTTTCGTAAATATCGTTACTCTGCAACAGATTATTTTTGCCGCCTACATCAAGTACGCCGCCGTTACCTAGATTACGCAGTGTATTACCAGCGAGTGTAATATGGTCGGTGTTTTTCAGCTCGATACCGTTACCCATACTCCCCTCGATCGTAAAGCCAATCAGTTGAATATGGGATGCGTTGTTAAGCGAAACGACTGGATTTTCATCATCCGCGATAATCATGTTCAAATCTTTGAGATTACCTTTTGGATAGTAATACAGTTTTTTATCTTTAAAATCGAGTGCCCATTCGCCCGGCTGATCGATCTCATCCAGATAGTTTAACGCCTGCCATTCCTCCGTACCTGTACCGATGCGATACGGCGCACGTATTTTAGCAATATAGCCAGAATCGTACACATCATCGCTCACCGAGTTAGTGGAGCTGTATACGTCATCCTGTACCGAGCCATAGGCATCGCTGGTGACGGATGAGTTATCCGCAGCCGCTTTCGTAGTTTCTTTTGTAGATTCCTGGTTAGCGGACGGTAAGCTGGATAGCTCAGCGCCTTTATCGGTTAATTTGACTGGCGTATTTTCCTCCGCATCCTTTTCTGGAGAAGAAGGCTTCGTTTCCAGCAGCGAATCATTACTCTGTTCTTCCTTGAGCGTCATCGTCTGAGCCGCACCGCCATCTTTATACACTAGATATGATTTACTGGATGTATCGTTATCATGCAAGGCATCGTCCTCAGAAGGTGGCGTCGTTTGTGCGGCTAACGATTGTCCGGTTTGGCCAGACTTAGCTGCGCTCGTACTGGAACGATAATCTTCGACCGCTTTGCTCCATTTAGAACCCATGCCACCATCAGGAATGTCCTTTAATGTGATCACGTGATGCTTTGTATCAATATGCTGAACGGAGCTGGTGATCGGACTCCAGACTGTACGCCAGAAGCCTTTGAGATAGAGGGGATGACCGGATTCCAATGACTTTTGCCAGCGTGCGGCACGGTTGGTGCCGTCCAGATCAAGTGTATCGGTCGTATCGCCATTTTCCGGAATACCACCTTCGCCATAATAGAATGACTTGGCATCGGCAGAGCCGTTCGCAGTCGTCCAGCCTTTACGGTGTTTGTTTACCGATTCACCGGGATTCGGCCATTGCGAAATCGGCTGACGTACACCATCTGCGATCAGATCGATAATGCCCCATTGCTCTGTGAACGATGTCCCTCCTGAAAAATGGTGAATATGCTGCAAGCCGAGCTTTTGCACATCTAGCTCGTACAAATCATCAGCATACACATCCGGGTGAACACGTGCAGCCGCATCTTTACCGAGCGGTTTCCAATCCGATGTATCAATATGCACACCGTTCGTTAGCGTGACCTGTTCACCGGAATAGGTTCGATACATGATCGGCTTATCGGCAGTACCCGAGTCTTCTGCTGTCAGCTCGAAGTTAGACAGCTCATATTCGCCGCCTTTGACCCATACGGTTACACCACCAGCGGGCAAGTCACCATGCAGTGCTCGGATCGCATCGCGCGCAGCAGTGAGTGTAGCGAATGGCTTGCTTTTGCTGCCATCACCGCTGCTATCGCTACCTGCTGAATCGACATACAGATTCAATCCAGTCTTGGCGGCTGCGCCGCTATCCAGTGTCACCACTTCACGGTTGTTCACCTGATCGGCAGCGGCGTACTCGCCAGGCTGAACCAGTGTAGTGCCCAGTGCCACGATCGCAGTCAGTGATATCATTTTTTGCAGCTTGTTCATACGTATGATTTCCCTCCATTCTCTGTACATGCCAGTTGCCAGGCTCCAATGACCCGGTCGTTTTACAAGATCATGCCATCCTATGGCGAAACGTAAACTCACCTCCTTGATAAAGTTATCTAGCAAATAAGTGCGTAAAGCTGCTGTCGTTGCTATTCCACAGAGGAATGCTTTGATACCATTTACCGACTTACCGGTATAAACTATATGCCGTATCATAAATTATTTTATGAAAATTAGCAAAAATAAACTTAATTAAATAATATTTGTAAATTTAATTTCATAATGTTTACCCATTGGTTGCTTTTTTGTAACTATTTCAGCATAGCCTGCAAAACTTTGTCAAGTTTGGGTGAGAAAAGGGCTATCCCACTCCTGCAAAAGATATACTTTGCAGGAAGTAACAGATAGCCCTTTTTTGCCAGATCGACGATATACATCGTCTAACAGACCTTTAATTGCTCGCATGATTGCGTAGTGCATCATACTCGTTACGCTTAAGTGGCTGTACGCGATAAGGATCTTTATACAGCCCGATTTCGGTAATCACACGATTGAGTGACGGGAATTTTTTCAAAATCATACTATTATTCGTGCGCAGATCCAGATTGCTGTAATTGTAAAATCCGGCTGCTTGCACCGTTTTGACCGTCACATTGCCTGTCGCGGACGTATCGCCTTTTTTCGGCAACGCAATTTTCGCCTGTCCGACGATGGCATTGTTATTCAATTTGCTGCCGTTAGGATACTGCGGTTTCCAGGCTGCACTAAGCACATGATTCCATAGATTGCCGGTTAAGCCATATTGCTTGGCAAGCTGCTCGCCGTATGTTTTCCATGCGCCTGACATCGGGTTTAATTTACGTAGACGCTGGGCGTATTCGCTATTCAATCCGTAGTTGAGCGAGCTGGAGCGATCATTAATTTCCATTGTGCCAATATGAATCAGCAAGTTGCCTGTAGCGACATTATGATGACCATTTTCAATAATAAAGGCGCGTTTCGTATCCTGAATAATATTGTTCTGATACGTGTTACCGCTACTGCCACCATCAGCGTAAAAGCCATTGGAGCGCTCGTTATGGTGAATCAGGTTGTAGCGCAGTACGTTACCGTATGAACCCCAATCCTGCGCGGTATAAAAGGCACCGGTATCCCCTTCAACCAGTCCGGTATTGTGCACTTCATTGTATTCAAACAGCAATTTGTTGCTGAACGTATACCGAACCGCGTCCTTTGGTACATCATGCAGCAGATTATGATCAATCCGCATCCCGACCGATTCACGAATGATTAACGGCTCCAGATGTACAAGTATGCCTGTGTTATAAATATGATTGTTCGTAATCCTCGTATTGGATGCGATCAACTTCGCTCGATTGCCTGCATTGCTCACACTAATACCGAAGCTGCCTGTATCGTAAATATCATTGCTTTGAATCATATTTTGCGAGCCGCCCTGATCGGTGATTCCGCCATTGCTCACATTGCGTATCGTTAGCCCGGCAAGCGTAATATGATTCGTATTTTGCATCGTAATGCCATTGCCCATCCCATTTTTCAATTCAAAACCGATCAGCTTCATATACGAAGCACCGTTGATGCGCACAATCGGATCGGTATTATCAGCGATCACGGTATGCGATTCATTTAATGGGCGAGCAGGGTAGTAATACAGCTTGCCATCTTTAAAGTCGAGTGCCCATTCACCAGGTTGATCGATTTCCTCCAGCAGATTGAGCAGTCTCCATTCCTCGCTGCCGTCTCCTACACGATACGGATTATGATCGGTTGCGTCTGCCGCAAAAGTGCTGAATTTAGAACCAATGCCGCCTTGAGGCGTTTTGGATAGCTCGATCGAACGCGAAGCAGACTGAATCTGTTGAATGCGAATCGTTACTGGACTCCAGACGGTGCGCCAGAAGCCTTGCAAATACACATCATGTCCACTTTGAATTGCCTTTTCCCAGCTAATCATGCGACTGGCGGCGCCTGTATTCTGATTTTGCTTCGGATCATAGAAAAAGGAGCGTGCATTCAAAATGCCCGATGCGACTGCCCAGCCTGGACGTGTCCCCTGACTGGCATCATTGCGATTCGGCCACTGAGAGATTGGCTGCATCGTATCATTCACAATCAACTGTAAAATGCCCCATTGCTCGGTAAACGAATCACCGCCAGCAAAGCCGGTACTGTTACGAAATCCGAGCTTACGCACATCCAGTTCAACGAGCTGATCAGGCTTAATCGCTGGATTCACACGGCTGCGTGCCTGTGCATCCAGTGGACGCCAATCGGCTGGATTGACGGTTTTCCCATTCGTTAGACTGACCTTTTCTCCCGAAAAAGTGCGATAGATGATAGGAGAGGTCGCTGTGCCGGAATCGGCTGCTGTCCATTCTAAGGTAGAGGCAAGAGTGTATTCGCCGCCTTTGACCCAGACTGTAATTCCACCTTGAGGTAACGGACGTTGCAGCTCGCGAATATAATCGCGCGCAGTTTCAATCGTCGTAAATGGATGTTGTTTGCTGCCATTTTGCCCACTTGCATTAGCGGAACGATCTACATATACATTGACTGGAGTTTGCGGATCAGGGCCGCTATCGAGCGAGCCAAGACGACTATCCGACCATCCAAAACGCCAGAGTGGAAATGTTAGCAACAAAACCAGACCAGCTGCGAGTAGGATATAGCGAATATTTTTCACCTCTAATGCCTGACCTCCCTATATCGTTATGTACACTCAGTATAGGAAGGAGGAAGAGGAAGTGTCAATTTTCTGGAAATGAATAGGTGAAAAAATGGTAAATAAAAAGCAGCACGTCTCGGCGAAAGTTTGCCTGAAGCGTGCTGCTTTTTTACCTGAAGCATGCTGCTATCGTGTATCTATTGAAGTGAAAAGGAGAAAATGATGCGCGATGAAGTTTGCATAATAAAGCTTATAGAAGCTTATCTAAAGTCCAAAATCGTAAGCTAGAACAGTAAAATAGAGCCATGTTGTTGTATACGAATGTGCATGCCTTACTCAATATGCAAGTACGTGCAAGTAGACAAGTAGAACAGATGCCGGCGCATCACTGAACTGAATGTACAAGTCAGACAGATGCATAACTATTGCTGAATGCGCCACACGATATATACAAGTTGCAACATTCAATTAATGGTTCGTCAGACCGCCTGTTTCCGCGCGAGTAACGACACGGATACGATACGCATCTTGCTGCAAACCAATTTGCGGGAAAATACTGTTCAGATTCGGGAACTGTGCCAGAATCTCCGCATTGTTCGTGCGCATATCCATTTTGTTGTAGTTGTAGAAGCTAGCTGCCGCTACTGTGTCAAGCACAGTATTGTTGCTAACGCTATAGTTACCGTATTTAGGCTTAATGATGGTGCCTACTTGAACAAGCGCATTGTTATTAATGGCAGAGCCGTTCGAGTATTCCGGGCGCCAGTTTGGATCGAGAATATCAGACCATAGGTTATCGGTATAGCCGTATTTCGTTTTGAGTTTAGCGGCATAATCCAGCCATGCACCGGATGTTGGATTTTTGGAACGTAGTGTATCCGCCAGTGTGCTATCTACGCCATAGCTTTTGGAAACGGCGAGCGATTGATCTTTAGTGTCACTGCGATTTTCGATTCGTACGCTATTGGAAGCGACAACGACATTATTTTTGGCGATATTATGGTGTCCGTTAAGTTGCAACGCACGATCCGAGCCTTGAATAATATTGTTGTAATAGTTGTCGCCAGCGTCACTGCCGTCCGCATAAAATCCATTGGAACGACGGTTATGGTGAATAAAGTTGTAACGCAGATCATTGCCATACGAAGACCAGTCCTGTGCTGTATAAAATGCACCTGTATCGGTTTCTTCCAGCGCGGTATTGTGTACTTCATTAAATTCAAACGTCAGATTGTTATTTCGTTCATAACGGATCGCATCACGCGGTACATCATGAATGAGATTATGATCGACCCAGATGCCGACCGAGTCGCGGATGACGATGCCTGCGAGATGGGCATGTTCGCCGATATTGTGAATATGGTTGTTGGTGATGCGTGTGTTAGCACCTGTCAGTGTAGCGCGGTCGCCTTGATTACCTACACTAATCCCGAAGCCGCCTGTATCGTAAATGTCATTACTTTTAATAACGTTGGAATAACCGCCGGTATCGATAATTCCGCCATTGCCTACATTTAGTACGGTATTGCCAGCAATCGTAATATGATGACTGTTTTGCATATCGATCCCGTTCCCCATGCTGTCTTCTACATTGAAGCCGAAAAACGAAATGTAGGAGGCGTTTGTTAATTTGACGACAGCACTTGTTTTGTCGGCAATCTCAACATCTTTGTCCATCATGCTTGTGCCATTTTTAGGATAGTAATAAATTTTGCCGTCTTTAAAATCAAGTGCCCATTCGCCCGGTTGGTCAATCTCATCGAGCAGGTTTAGTGCACGCCATTCTTCTTTACCACTGCCTGTGCGATAGACCGGATTGGAGCCGATGATTTGCTTGCTAAATTTGTCGCCCATTCCGCCGGATGGCATATCCAGTAATGTGATGCTGTTGCTGCCCGAGTTAATGCTCTGTACTTTGCTCATAGCAGGTGCCCATGCGGTTCTCCAGAACCCTTGCAAATACAGATCATGACCGGCAGCGATACTTTTTTGCCAGCGTTGTGCGCGATTAGTGCCGTCTGCATTCAGTGCATCAGTCGTATCGCCATCAGCAGGAATACCGCCTGTACCATAATAGAAGGAACTTGCATCAGCCGAGCCGTTTGCGGTTGTCCAGCCTGGGCGATTATTGCCTGCGGTTTCGTCCGCATTAGGCCACTGTGAAACAGGCTGACGTTCATGATCAACGATCAGGTCAACGATGCCCCATTTATCTGAAAAGGAAGTACCGCCTGGATATTCGTTAATATTGCTCAAGCCAAGTGCTTTAGCATCCAGCTCGACCAGATTGGACGCGCTGATTTTAGGGTTGACGCGTTTTTGAGCATCGGCGTTTAGCGGTTGCCACATCGATGGATCGACGCCTACACCATTGGACAGAATTACTTTTTCGCCTGGAAATGTACGGTAGACGATCGTTTTGCCAGCAGAGCCGGAATCGGAAGCATTCAATTCAAAGGTGTAAGGGAACTTGTACGTTCCGCCTTTGACCCAGACGGTAATTCCGCCTGCTGGTAAAGCTCCGTTTTTGGCGCGAATCGCATCGCGTACTTGAGTCATTGTTTTGTAAGGTGCATCTTTGGAACCATCGCCGCCCGTGGCGACAGAACCGTCAACATAAAGGTCTAGTCCTGTATTGGTAGTAGGACCGCTGCTAAGTGTAGTCACGATACTGCCATCGGCAAGCTTGTCGGCTTTGGCAGGAGCAGGTGACCAGATACCTCCAGTCACAAGCAAGCTTGCCACAGCGAGCGCTATGACTGATTTTTTTACGAACATTATAATACTCCCTTTCTGAATTATCATTGGTTTCACACTGTATCGGTTAGTTCAATGCATCTCCGTTTGCTATTAGAATGAAGTAGTCTTTATGTGCTAGTTATTTTGTCGGATAGTTTGATCTAATTATTAATATTTATAGATAAAAATGGGTAATTAAAAACAAAAAACGACGATTTTCGCACGATTTGGTATAAAAAAGTTAAGATGTAGTCTGGAATGAGTGGTAGCGTGCATAGGGTAAAAGAAAAAGCGAGGAGTGAGCAACAAACGCTGCGAATATGAGTATAAAGATGTAGATTTATCGTAATACCGTGGTCGATAGCAACCCTTCTGTCGGTAACGAAAAAAGTAACGGCTGCCCGTTTTCAAACGGATACGGGCAGCCTGAGATGGAAGACTGACAGGGCTGCGAAATAAAAATAAAGCGGAGAAGGTGAGAGCAAGCAGTTCATGGATAACGGCTCGCGGAAGTAGTGGCACCCGGATCAATATCGTAACGGATTAGGAACGATCATGGAGGTATGAAGTAAGGAACGATCATTGCTGACAATAAGCTTAATGAATCATTTTCTCTGGGGACATGATTCAGTATAATACAGCGACAAGTACGATGTAATCGCCAAAAATTCTTATTTGCAGCAACAAGTTTATAGTTAATTAATGGAAGAATAGGAAACGTTATAGCCCTTACTTCCTATTCCGCTTATCGTTATACATTATTCATTAGTAAAGATGATATGATGTGTCGGGTATGATAAAATGAACTACTCGATCGGGTAGCTTACACACCAATACAGCAACGTATGTATAAAAGGTTACAATTTTTTAAAAAAATATGCCGTTTGCCCCGTTGTTACTGGATTGAAGCAGGGAACTGGCGGGTTATACATTAATAACACACTGCTCATGAGTAACATTTGTAATGGACAGCATAAAGGCATCACAGCTGCTCATACTGTAAGTGAGAAATGAAGCAGCCCATGTCGTTCTCCATATAACAATAGAGAGAACACATGGGCCGCAAGTCGTGCTACTCAAGCACGTTCGATAAGTGTTTGATAGGTAGAGGCATTCATACCTTTAACTAGTTCGATCAGCAATTGCTTGGCTGCATCGTAGTCGTCGGTATGAATGATCGAAGAGGAAGTATGGATGTATCTGGCGCAAATGCCGATCACACTGGACGGAATCCCGATTCCACTCTGATGTACGGCACCCGCATCTGTACCCCCTTGCGAAATATAATATTGTACCGGAATATGATTGGTGCTGGCGGTATCCTGAATATATTCAATCATACCGCGATGGGTAAACATCGTTGGATCATAGATGCGTAGTAATGCGCCTTTACCGATATGACCAAATGCATTGCGATCACCCGTCATATCATTGGCAGCACTACAGTCCAATCCAAAGAAAATGTCTGGCTGAATGAGCTGTGTTGCTGTACGTGCTCCGCGCAAGCCCAATTCTTCTTGAACGGTAGCGCCCGTATAGAGAGTTCCACCAAGCGGCTGCTTGTGCAGTGCTTCCAGCAGTTCGATGGCAAGACCGACACCGTAACGATTGTCCCATGCTTTAGCCATAATCTTTTTCGGGTTCGCCATCGGTGTGAATTCACATACAGGTACGATCTGAAGACCCGGACGAATACCCATTGCTTCCGCTTCCGCACGATCATCGGCACCAATATCGATGTACATGCTGCGAATGTCGATCGCTTTGTTACGATCTTCCTGACTGAGCAAATGAACAGGTGTTGAGCCAACAACGCCTGTAATGGTTCCTTGATCAGTAACAATATGGAGCCGCTGTGCTAGCACCACCTGGTTAGACCAACCACCGAGTGGCTGAAAGCGTATAAGCCCCTGATCTGTAATACCTGA
>NZ_JBCGUH010000007.1:0-191868 GCF_039822605.1 Paenibacillus wenxiniae | reverse complement strand
TGGACCGGTCTCATCACCACGAAGAACACCAAATAGACTTCCCAGCCGATCCTGTACAAACTCGCTCGTATACGCCGACATTTTCTCCTTAACGAGCTGGCGTAGCTCACGCTCAAATCCAGATACAGCAGGAAATTCGGTTAATTGCTTGAAAAGCGTTAACGTTTGTTCATTCATAAATATGCATGCTCCTTTATCGTAAAATAACTTATCATAGTATGCCCCGACTGATAGCAAAAGTCCACTATTTGACCACTGTTCAGATCAAAGAGTGCCCCATTCGAATACGATCAAAGTGAGCCGTTCGATAACTGTATTGGTTTCATGAAAAAGTGACTCTGTTGTACGGTTCATGTACAATAATAGGAACGGATGAGGTGATCCATAATGAAGCAATCATCCGTATCCTGTGTTAAAATCAGCACACGCAATGCAAGCGGAACCTCCAGATGGCTGTGAACCGCAAGCCGCTATAACAGCATTAACAATAATGGAACGACGAACCCGAAGTAGGAGGTTTTTAACATATGCCAGTACGTAAAGAATCGATGCAAATCATTGCAGATATCCGGTCTAATCTGGAATCTTGCATTCTTGGTAAATCTTTTGAAATTGAGCTATTGCTTACCGCGCTGCTTGCCGGGGGACATGTCCTGATCGAGGATGTACCCGGAACAGGGAAGACACAAATGATCAAAGCACTCGCTAAATCGATGAGCGGTCAATATCGCCGGATTCAATGTAATCCCGATTTGCTGCCAAGTGATATTACAGGTGTATCGATCTTTCACCCGAAAGACGAGCAATTTTATTTCCGTCCAGGTCCGGTTATGACGAATATTTTGCTGGCGGATGAAATTAACCGCGCTACGACCAAGACGCAATCCGCGCTGCTGGAAGTGATGGAAGAGCGTAATGTAACGGTTGATGGAGAGACCCATCCATTGCCGCATCCATTTATGCTCTGCGCTACACAGAATCCGATTGATTTTGAAGGCACGTATATGTTGCCAGAAGCACAATTAGATCGTTTTATGATGAAAATTACGATCGGCTATCCGGATGAGCAGACGGAGAAAAATCTGCTCCGTCAGCAGGGAGCGAGCGGACAACCGGTTGATCGACTCACACCGGTAACGGATATGCAAAGTATTGCCGACATTCAGCAGGAGATTCGTTCCGTGCATATGGATGATTCGGTTAGCGATTATCTCGTCAGTATCATTCGCGCTACACGTGACCATCGCTCTGTATTGCTCGGTGCCAGCCCACGTGCTACGCTTTCATTCATGATGGCAGTGAAGGCGCATGCGCTTATTCATGAGCGTGATTATGTGCTGCCTGACGATGTAAAACGCCTGGCACCGTATACGATTGCTCACCGCATACTGGCGCGTCCAGAAGCGCGGATGGAGCGTATGAGTGCAGAGCGTATTATGCAGCAAATTTTGGAGCAGGTTACCGCACCGGTATCCATAGGACAATAATCGTATGAGAGCCTTATTTTCGTACTTGCGGCTGAATATGAAGTTGCAGCGCCAGCCATCCAAGCTGTGGCTCGTCATGATTGTCTGGTTAGGTTGTCTGTTTTATGTGCTATTTCAAGGTGGCAAAACATCGGTCATGCTGTTATCGATGGTGACGCTACTCGCACTCTACTTGATCGTCGGCGGTTTCCGCGGGGTTGGACGTGCGCGCGGAAGCCGCAAGCTGTCGATCGAAGGCGATGAAGGCGGCGCTATTCATGCAGGGGATCAGGTACAGGTGAAGCTGAATGTTACCATTCCAGGCTTTTTACCATTACCCTATGTGATTGTACGCGAGACGCTCAAGCGACATAATGGCGAATCATGGTCATTTGAAGAAAGCCTGATGCCTAGCATGCGTGGACGTGGAGAATTATTATTCCAGACACCGCCGCTGGAACGTGGACGGTATCGCTTTTATAGTACAGAATGTATTAGTGAAGATATTTTTGGCTTGCTGGAAAATCGCGGTACGTTTAGTGCACCCGGTGAATTTATGGTGCTGCCACGTACGATATTCGTTCCATACTGGGAAATGGGTTCCCGTCATTCCCGATTGGGCGGACAGCAAACGTCTCAAATGCTGTCTCGTCCAGAAACGAATCAGATTAACGGTGTGCGTGATTATGTGTATGGCGATCGTATTTCCCGTATTCACTGGAATGCGACCGCACGTACAGGCGTGTGGAAGTCGAAAGAATTCGAACACGAATCATTGCCGAAAACGGTTCTTGTACTAGATGCGACGGCTGCCCATTACGAATCGATGGAGCATTTTGAACTGGCGGTGTCGGTTGCCGCTTCCATGCTGGAATACGGTATTCGCGAGCGAATGGGCATGGGACTATTCACGATCGGTGCGCGAAACGAAGTATTTCTGCCGTCCGATCTGTCCAGTGAATGGCATCGCATGCAGCTTCATCTAGTCGATATTATGGCAGATGGGCAGGACGGATTGCTGAAAGGCTTGGAGCAAAGGGCACGTAGTTTCCCGTCAGGCTCGTTATTTGTACTGATCAGTCCACTGCGCGGAGAAAAGGCATGGGAAGTGTTCCAGTTCGCACGGATGCGGCAAATGCTGCCGGTTCAATTGTTGATTGAAGGCGGACAACAGGAGCATCATGCCCATCAGTGGAATATGGATGCCAGTGCACGTGGGGCTGTCTGTTATCCGCTTAGTCAGCTTGATCAGTTGCCGACTGTATTAGGGGGGAGAGCCCAATGAAGAAATGGTGGAGCGAAATTTGCGGCTCCTGGTACTACTCATTGTGTCTGCTATGGGTGCTCATTATTGCCTATCAGTGGATTCAATATGCAGACGGTATCTGGTATGGCGAGACGACGATGTTTGTGCTCGGTACGATGCTAGCTGTAGCTGTGATCGATATCCTATTGCCTTTTAACGCATGGTACAGGCTACTGATCAAGCTGGTGGCGGTGATCGTAGTTGTGTATTATACGATGCATACGCATGGACTGTTCACATGGAGCTTATCCGCGTCGTTATCCGATAATTTGGAAGAATTTATTAGCACGCTGCGGACGTATATCTGGTTTGTCGTCTCGGCATGGATGCTGCTGGAAGTGTCGGCACGGATCGGTACGTCGCGGCGGGCAATCATTATGTTCGTCGGAACGAATATTGTAGCGCTGGCGATTTTGGATTCTTTTACAAAAACAGCACTGTGGCAAGAAATTGCCTGGGTCGTTTTTGCCGGAATGGGTTGGCTCGTCAGTAATCATTTTCGTTATTTTCAAGAGCGTTTTCCGCGTGGGTGGAAGCATCTGCGTCGCTATCCGCTCAAAATTATGTTTAATATCGCCGTGATCTTTTCGATCATTCTGCTGGCAGGGATTAATATGCCAGAAGTGCAACCAACGTTAAAAGATCCTTATACTGCGTGGAAAAACTGGCATGGCGAATCGGTCATTACGGTAAATGGCTCGAATGGAATGGATGGTCAGGGAGCGTCATCTGGCTATAGTCGCGAAGACTCCAATCTGGGCGGCGGTTTTAACTTTGACTATACACCGGTCATGTCTGTTAGCACGACGAGTCGTAGTTACTGGCGTGGAGAGACCAGGCTTGCTTACTCCGGCAAAGGTTGGATTGACCGTTCCAGCAGCAGCTGGCGTGATCTGGAGCCGATTGAACCAGACGAGAAGCTGTCGATGGATGAAGAACCTTCCAATATTGAAACCCGTACCGTTAAGCAACAGGTGAAAATGCTCAGTGATAAAGAGACGAATTATCCTGTATTATTCGGTGCATATACGATTTCACGTATTGAAAGTGTAAATGGGAAAAAGGATACCGATCAGCTTGACTGGCGCAGTAATTCCGGTGAAGTTCACTGGAGTCAGACGCGGCAAAATCGTAATTTCCCGGAATCGTATTCGCTGATTTCAAGCGTACCTGTCGTTCCGGTTGCTCAATTGGAGAAAAAGACATACAGCGAGCTGTATGATGGCAAGTCGTTAGAGCCTTATTTACAAATGCCGACAGACTTTCCGCAGCGTGTCAAAAATCTAGCGCGTGAGGTGACCGCTTCAGCGACTACACCTTATCGCAAGATCGAGCTGCTGCAATCGTATTTGAAAAACAATTATACGTATACGAATAACCCGGATCTGTCTCGTAAAAAAAGCAGTGACTTTGTTGATAGTTTCCTGTTTGAGATCAAAGAAGGGTATTGTGACTATTATTCCACCGCGATGGTGATGATGGCGCGTTCGCTGGACATTCCGGCACGCTGGGTAAAAGGCTATGCACCTGGACAGGCATCCGGTTATGTAACAAGTGATTATTTCCCGAATGGGGCGACTGAATATACGGTGACCAATGCAGATGCGCATTCATGGGCAGAAATTTATTTTGCAGGTTATGGCTGGGTTCCGATTGAAGCGACACCAGGCTTTGATATGCCGCTGCTGACCGAAACGGTGCAGACGCCAGCTCAAACAGAGCAAACGCCTGAGGCTGAGAAGCCAGAACAAGAACCGGAGCAAGAGCAGGCAGAACAACCTGTACAAGCAGCAGAGAACGGCGCACCACCGGCTGTAATTTGGACAGCAAGCTTGCTCGTTGTCGCATGGGTTGGTTTCCTCGCTTTCCGTTATCGTCGTAAGCTGCACGCTGCCTATGTGCGTATGCGCTATGGAGAAGCACACACACCGCAGCAGAAAATGATGATTGAAGCGAAGCGCTGGCTGGCATGGATGAAGCGACATGGATTACATCGTGAATCGCATGAGACATTAAGAGAATCAGTCGCTCGCTGGCAGGAGATGAAGCCAGAGCTACGACCTGCACTCGGTCCACTACTGCAATTGTTTGAACGAGCGAAGTACAGTCCAAACGTTGTAACCGAGGAAGAATATGTAACGATGAAACAGTATGTGCACGATTTACGAAAATTGTGGCGCAATACGTCCACAAAGTAGTATAATGGTTCAGGTATGCACAGACTGTGAAAATAAAGCTTTAATCGTTTGCAAATAAAGCTTCATAAGCTCGTAAATAGCGCCGCTTTTGCGGCGTTTCTTTTTGTCAGAGTGGTTAAATTTATGGTATAGTTTGTCGTATGAAATCGAGGTGAATATAGCTTGTTTGAAATGCTCATTCCGAAATTGCGTGTAAACACGGTCTACGATATCGACCTGGAAAAGCTGTATGCAGAAGGGTACAGAGGGATTATTACCGATCTGGATAACACACTGGTAGGCGCGAAAGCGCCGGATGCTACACCGGAATTAATCGAATGGTTCGCCAAAGTCAAAAAGTATGGCTTCGAGCTGATTATCGTTTCCAATAATAATATGAACAGGGTATCCCTGTTTGCGACTCCGCTGGATATCAAGTTTGTGCATGCTGCACGTAAGCCTTCCAATGTACCATTTCGCAAGGCGATGAAGCTGATGAACTGTCGTGACGACCAGACGATCGTTGTGGGCGATCAGTTGCTAACCGATGTATATGGCGGCAACCGTCTCGGCCTGTTCACCGTGCTTGTACTTCCGATTGCGCTGGGAGATGAAGGCTGGCGGACCCGATTTAACCGTCAGGTGGAACGGCTGGCAAGGCTAAGACTTCGTAAAAAGGGCCTATGGGCCGAGGAGGAACGCAATAAATGACTGAACAAAGCGGCTTGACCGCTGGTACAAAATGCAGCGGCTGTGGTATCGTGCTGCAAACCGAATCAACAGAGCTGCCGGGCTACATTCCGGCGCAGGCGCTGGAACGTGCACCATTGCTCTGCCAGCGCTGCTTCCGTATACGGAATTACAACGAATCGTCGACAGTAACGGTTGATCAGAGCGAGTTCCTGCGCCTACTGAGTCAGGTAGGCGACAAGGATGCGCTGGTGATCCATATTGTCGACCTGTTCGATTTTCACGGCAGTGTGATTTCGGGACTGCAACGTTTTGTTGGCAATAATCCGGTCGTTCTTGCTGTAAATAAGACCGATTTGCTGCCTAAAGTAACCAACTGGAACAAAATTCGCAACTGGGTACAAAAAGAAGCGAAAGAGCTTGGGCTGAAGGTTGAAGATATTATTTTGTGCAGTGCGAAGCAAAATCAAGGGTTTGATCGTCTGCTGGACATTGTCGGCTCGATGCGTGGAAACCGTGACGTATACGTTGTTGGGGCAACAAATGTCGGTAAGTCAACCCTGATTAATCGTCTAATTACCGATTATAGCGACCTGGAGGAAGAATTGACGGTGTCACGTTATCCAGGTACTACGCTGGATACGGTGAGCATTCCGCTTGATGATGGTCATTCCATTATCGATACACCAGGTATCGTATACGAATCTCGTTATACGGAGCTGGTGAACAAGCAAGATCTGGCTTCATTGATGCCGGATAAGCCACTTAAACCAGCGGTATATCAATTGAATGCCGGTCAGACGCTCTTTTTCGGAGCGATGGCACGATTTGACTTTATTGAAGGCGAACGGCAATCGTTCACATGCTATATGAACAATCGTCTGAACATTCACCGTACGAAGCTGGATCGCGCCGATGAATTGTTTGAGCAGCATGGCGGCGAAATGCTCGCTCCGCCAACGAAGGAACATCTGGCTGATCTACCGTCTTGGACACGTCATGAACTGCGCGTGTCTAAAGGCAAGTCGCTCGATGTGTTCATCTCCGGTCTGGGCTGGATCAAAGTGAATAGTGATCAGGGTGCGCTCGTTGCTGTCCACCTGCCTAAAGGTGTAAAAGTCATGCTGCGTCCATCGCTGATCTAAGCGGAAGATCGAGATGTCATATCTGTTGCAACGATGATAGCTATGGACATCTCGTTACTCTATTTCGATACAGCAAGCCTGTATCATCATGACAGGTCAGGAGGCGATGATGATGACGAATCATCCACATATTCATGCTCCATTGCTGCTGGGCGTTATGGGCGATCCGATTGCTCATTCCAAATCGCCTGCTATGCACAATATTGCACTTGAAGCGGCGGCTCTGCCGGGGATGTATGTACCGCTGCATGTGAAGCCAGAGCATCTGGCAGAAGCGGTTACGGGTGCGCTGGCACTTGGCTTTAGCGGCTTCAATGTGACGATTCCCCATAAAGTGGCGATTATGGAGCTACTGGACGAACTGGACGAATCCGCTGTTCAATGCGGTGCGGTGAATACGGTCGTGATCCGCGATGGGCGTACAAAAGGCTACAATACCGATGGTATCGGTTATGTACGTTCGCTCAAGGAAGAGACAGGCGAGCTGTCTGGCAAAATAGTAACTGTGCTCGGTGCAGGCGGCGCGGCACGTGGAATCATTTATGCGTTGCTGAAAGAAAAGGTCGCATCGGTAACGGTTGTCAATCGGACGTTAAGCAAAGCAGATGAGCTGCTGAATCTATTAAATGGAAGTCAGACTACATTAAAGTCGGCTACGTATGATGAGCTTCAAGCCTGCCTGCCTGAAACCGATATACTCATTAATACGACTTCTGTCGGGATGCACCCGGATGTGGATGCTACGCCTGTGGAAGCAGCGCTCATTCCGGAAGGCATCATCGTCAGCGATCTGATCTATAATCCGCTGGAGACGCGGCTGCTCCGCGAAGCGAAAGCACGCGGTTGCAAAGTTGTAGGCGGTCTGGGGATGTTTGTCTACCAGGGTGCTTACGCTTTTGAATATTGGACTGGAGTGGATGCTCCGGTATCACTGATGCATAGCGCGGTGCTGGAAGCGTTCAATCATGAACAACATTAATTAAGAATAGTAAGGGGATACCTATGTTAACTGGAAAACAAAAACGTTACCTGCGTAGTCAGGCACATCATCTGGATCCGATTTTTCAAATCGGTAAAGGCGGTATGAACGAAGGCATTGTTCGCCATGTCGTCGATGCGATCGAGACGCGCGAGCTGATGAAAATATCGGTACTGAACAATTGTCTGGAAGAGCCGAAGGAGCTGGCACAAGAGTTGGCAGAAGGCGCAGGCGCAGAACTGGTGCAAGTCATCGGACGTACAATCGTACTGTATAAGGAATCGAAAGATCACAAGCAAATCGTGCTGCCACGAGCGTAAGCTTACGTTCAGTTACGACAACAGACGACGATAACCAATGCCGTAGTTCAAAGCGATGCTACACATAGCTAGACTACGGCAATATGATGACAAATGATGCGGTGGTGGATTCATGAAAGTCGGTATTATGGGAGGCACCTTTGATCCGGTGCATATCGGGCATATGCTGGCAGCGGAAGCTGCGCTGGAAGGGTGTGCGCTGGATGAAGTCTGGTTTATGCCATCGCATATTCCGCCACACAAGCATGCTGCCGGTGCTTCCGGTAAACAGCGCCTGCAAATGGTAGAGCGTGCAATCGGTACGAATCCAGCGTTTCGTACGCTCGATATCGAACTCGAACGCGGCGGCGTATCGTACACGATTGAGACGATTCGTGCACTACAGGAGCGTTATGGAGAGCATGAATTCTTTTTCATTATCGGAGCCGATATGGTGAACTCGCTGACGGAATGGCATGGTATCGAGGAACTGGCACAGCGCCTTACCTTTGTTGGTGTCGGTCGTCCAGGGTCAGTCATTGATAAGACGAAGATGCCTGCTTATTTGCAGCCGCGCGTGCAACTCGTCAATATGCCTCAGGTTGATATCTCATCCACCGATATTCGTGAACGATTACAAAACGGTCAAACGATCCGTTATATGGTTCACGATCATGTGTATGAATATATTAAGGGGAGCGGAATCTATGAAGCTGACACGCGATGAACTGATTCAATCGGTATCCGCTCAAATGCCGGAAAAGCGCTGGCGTCATACCGAAGGTGTGATGCAATCGGCAGTGCTGCTGGCGAAGCGTTATGGAGCTGATCCGGTCAAAGCAGAGCTGGCGGCGATCCTGCACGATGTAGCGAAATACTGGCCAAGTGAGCGCCAGGAACAGCTGTTACGTGACAAAGGACTCAATGACGAGCTATTGCTTTATGATAAGCCGCTCTGGCATGCAGAGATCGGTGCGTATGTGGCAGAAGCCGAATATGGCATTGATGATGAAGAAATATTGAATGCGATTCGTTACCATACATCGGGCAGAGTCGGTATGACTTTGCTGGAGAAAATTATTTGTCTGGCCGACTATATTGAACCGGGACGTGATTTCCCCGGTGTCGATCATATTCGCCGCCTGGCAGAAACGAGCGTAGAAGCAGCACTGGTGGCGGGTTTTGACTCGACGATCAATCTGCTTGTCGCTCGTCGTCAGATCATTTATCCGTTAACGGTATTATCCAGAAATGATCTGGTCAAACAACTTGAATTGGAGGGTGAACTTTAAATGTCATTAAATCCCGAACAACTGATGCATATGGCTGTGGATGCAGCTGAAAGTATAAAAGCAAACGATCTGGTGGTACTGGATCTGAAAGGAATCTCGCTGGTGGCAGACTATTTTGTCATCTGTCATGGTAATTCCGATACACAGGTACAATCGATCGCTAGTGAAGTGCGCAAGCGTGCTCACGAAGAAAACGTAACGATCCGTGGCATAGAAGGCGTAAACGCGGCACGCTGGGTACTGATTGACTTGGGAGATGTCGTTGTACACATCTTCCATCGCGATGAGCGCGAATACTACAACATTGAGCGTCTGTGGTCTGACGCCAAAGTGGTGGAAAACGTATGAGTTTTGAAGCAGGTACGATCCTTTCACTGAAGATCGGACGCGAAGTATCGCCGTATGGCTTCTTCCTGACAGATGGAGAAGAGGAAGTGCTGATGCACTATAGCGAGATCGTTGGCAAGATCAAGGTTGGCGAAACGGTGGAAGCGTTTATTTTCCACGATACCGAAGACCGCCTTGCGGCAACGATGAAAAAGCCTTTGCTGACACTTGGTGAGCTGGCTAAATTGAAAATTGCCGATCTGCATCCACGACTTGGTGCTTTTCTGGAAATGGGACTTGGTCGTCAGCTGTTATTGCCGATGAGCGAGCTACCGGAAAAGCCAGAGCTGCGTCCGCAAATCGGTGATGATGTATATGTCGTACTACAGCATGATCGTCAGGGACGTCTACTGGCGAAGCTGGCAGGCGAAGAAGAGCTGGCAGAACATGTATTTCATGCGCCATCCAGCTGGATGAACGAGTGGGTCGATGCGCTTGTGTACAAACCGCTGCAAATGGGGAGCTTTGTGCTGATTGAAGGTGGCGTGCTTGGATTCGGTGCGATCGGTCTAATTCACCAGAATGAGCGTAGCCGTATGCTGCGTCTTGGTGAAAAGGTCAGTGTGCGTGTGACTCAGGTGCGTGAAGATGGACGGGTTAATCTGTCGATGCTGCAACGGAAAGAGGTTGGTCGTGATCAAGATGCGGAGCGTTTGCTTGCGTTCATTAATGAACGTGAAGATAAAGCGATGCCTTATTCAGATCGTACACAACCGGATGTGATCAAGCAGCGCTTTGGTATTAGTAAAGCAGCATTCAAGCGTGCACTGGGCAAGCTGATGAAAGAAGGCGTAGTCGTACAGGATCAGAACTGGACGCGTCTGGCAACACACGCTGCTGCTACCGCATCCGATACAACGCCACAAACCGACGAAACGAATACAGACGAACAAGCCTGATTATTCATCGTAGGTCATCCTAATTTAACAGATTCAAGTCAAACGGAAAGGCAAGAACGGCTTAGGTTGCGTTCCTGCCTTTTTGTTGTTATATGCAGATTTTGTATAGCAGTGCTTGTTATGCAGGTACAGCGCCCATCACGGCAATAAGGAAGGACGGTTGAAAAAAAGTGTCATACCGCAAATTTGCTTATGTATACGATGAATTAATGGACGATATGCCGTATCCAGATTGGTTACGTTTTGTACGTGAGGTGTGGGATCAATACGGTATGCCGCGCCAGGTGGCTGAGCTTGGCTGCGGTACAGGCAGCATTACGATTCCACTTGTTAATGCAGGCTTTCGCATGACTGGAATCGATCTATCGTCTGATATGCTATCCATCGCACGCGACAAAATGGAATCGACGCCACAGGGACATCGCTTATTTCAGGATGGGCAGGTACAGTGGATCTGTCAAAATATGACGGATTGGGAACTGGCTGAGCAGGTCGATAGCGTTATTTCTTTTTGCGATTGTGTAAATTATTTGACCGAGCCGGAAGATGTCATTCGTACATTCCAAGCGACGTATCGCGGATTGAAGTCAGGCGGCACCTTTATTTTCGATGTGCATCACCCGAACACGCTGCGCCGGTATGACGAAGAACAACCCTTTATGCTGGATGATCGCTCGGTATCGTATTTGTGGACATGCGAATATGATGCGGTTCGTACCGAGATTGAACATCATCTAACGATTTTTGCTCGTGCTGGGAATGAGCAACATTCACTATACGAGCGGTTTGAAGAAGTTCATGTGCAGCGTTCATATGAACAGGACTGGCTAAATACGGAGCTGTACAAAGCGGGCTTCCGTGATGTGAAGTGTTATGCTGATTTTACGTGGAATGAACCGGGGGAAGAAGCGGCACGACTGTTTTTTGTCGCAGTGAAATAAGTTGTGTTTTATTGTGTGCTTCCTGTGAATGATATAGGTACAGTTTTGAGCTAGTTGTTGATTGATTTGCTCCATATCGATGCACGGATAGCTATTATCTATCATGCAGGTACTACAATATCAGGTTTTGGATTGGAGTTGTCATGTATTATGGATAAGCATAAAGTCGCAATCAGTAAAGAACGGAAGACTGGGAATGGTGCCAAAAGACAGACCTTTCAGCCGGGATACGCCATCTGTCTCTCCCTTTAAAGTATCCCTCCCAGCTGAAACGAAGGTCGCTAGCATGTTGCCGGACTGGAGTGGGGGGACTTCGCATTGCCATGCTCACTATATATGGATTTGGGTATTATCCATCCTTACTGTTTGCTAAAGTATGTCTTCCATCTTCTATATAGAACTACGAGTTAGTTATATTCATTGTTCCATTATCCGATAAAGATCAATTTAAGCTCCTACTGGAGCTTTTTTCATGTGTCAATCTTTAATTTTAAACATATTTACCGATATATTGGAGTATACATACCTTACATGCAGATGGTTATGATCGATTTCAAGATCACTTATAGGATGTTTTGCAATTAATAATAGTTTAGAGAGGATACTCTACTATAACGAATAGGATGGACATTCATGTATACGATTATCCAAACGTTATTTAACAATTTAACTTTTTTAACGACCGCATTATTTTTTGGTAATTTAATCTTAAAGATAGTCGATCGAAAGCTTGGGAAAACGAAATGGGGCACCCCTCTGATCGGCGGTATATTTAGCGGATTGATCGGGATCGCGATGATGACTTATTTTTCGATCAATATTCATAGTGCAGGCAATTCGCTTATTGTCGATTTTAGACAGCTGGCTATACTGTTCTCGGTTTATTATGGCGGAGGCTGGGCAGGCTTGATTGCAGCGCTCATTATGGGCGTGTATCGGCTGTTTATCGGTTCATTTCAGTTTAGCTCGTGGATTGGTCTTGCGAATATTATGTTTACGTATATACTTGCTGCTACGATGATGCACTATGCTAAACGCGTATCCTTATGGGTATGGGTACGTGCATTGATTGGATCTTTGTTGATCTATCTCATTGCCGTGACGATCGTTGGAGCACTGTTACATGCGTATGTACTGCATGCGATATTTGGCTTATTTTTTATGCTTGCGGGACTGTTTGCGTATTATATTATTTCGTATTTACGGCGCGCCGATGACAATCTAATTATGATGCGAGATGCGGCTAATCATGATTTTCTAACGAAGCTGTACAATCCGCGTTCATTTGATCGATTATTTCGTAAGACTACCGAGCAGGCAGAGGAGCGACAGGAATCGTTTGCACTGCTTGTCGTCGATATCGATCATTTTAAGTATGTTAATGATCAATATGGTCATTTGAATGGCGATATTGTACTTGTGCAGGTGGCGCAATTGCTCAATGATACGGTACGGCAACATGGCTATTGTGCACGTAAAGGGGGCGAGGAGTTTGCGGCTATTTTGAATCTGAATACACCCTATGATGTGCTCCAGATGGCAGAACAGGTGCGCGAACGAATTGAGCAACACGTATTCAAGCTGGAGGGTGGACATCAGTTACATTTGACGGTGTCGATCGGTGTAAGCTTTTACCCACAGCATGTACCGCAGCAAATGTTTCAGGAGGCTGATAAAGCGCTCTATTATGCGAAGGAACATGGGCGTAATCGAGTGTGTTCGTCAATGGATTTGAAGGCGGTATAAGGTGAGGAAATGTAGTAAGGAAGTGTAGTAAGAAATATAGTCAGGAATTATACTGGGGAAATGTAACTATAAACGAAAAATATAGGGATGTGTTTCCCCGTTTGCAGTGCTTAGCGCGTAAAGGTTCTTATTATGTAAAAGCTCTTATTATGTAAAAGCTCTTATTGTATAAAAGTTCTTATCGCTTGAAGGCTCTTATTACGTAAAAGTTCTTATTACGTAAAAGCTCTTATCGTGTAAAGGCTGCTTTCGTATAAGGGTTTATAACTATGAACTACAAAAAAACAGGCATCTTTCTTAGAACGACAGAAAGATGCCTGTTTTTTTATTAGAACGTGTACGCAAATTCGTATCAGTGCAAACAGCACGAGACAGAGTCGTTTCCCTTATTCCTTGCAGGCATGGTGTCTGCTCCAACAATCACAGTTTGCGTCCATGCCCTAGCTGATGGAATCATTTTACACATAAAAGTGCTGCTTATATCCAGTCGATAGAGCTGCTCATTTACACATAATATCCGGTTCGCAGCCACTCACCTTGTTGACATTTACAATGCAGCGGATGCTTCGATTCCAAATGGGATGTTTGTATCGCTGCGCTTCTGCACCTGCACACGGCTGGAGAAGAATGTGGCACCTCCGCCCATATCGGACAGACGATCCGGGGTAAGGGCATTGACGAGATGGGCAGGCTTGTTATCATTGGTATCTGCCCATAGTCCCTGACTCACCACGACACCTGGCAATACGGTTTCGCCCACAGATGCTAACAATTCACAGGAGCCATTGCTATTGGAAATGACCACCCAGTCCCCATCAACAATTCCTTGCTGCTCGGCATCCGTTATGTTCATATACAGACGGGGGGCTTTTTCCATACCCGCATGTTTGGCGTTGTTCGAGAAGGTAGAATTCAGATAGTTATGAGCTGGACCCGGAATGTACAAATAGCCTTCATCGTCCTGTTCTTTCAGTGGAATGTAGGTAGGCAGCGGAGGCAAACCCATCTGTTCCAATGTGCTAGAATACAGCTCCACCTTGCCGCTCGGTGTGTCCAAACGATCTGGATAAATATATGGGCGATGCGCCTTGATATATTTATGTTCTAGCAGCGCTTCATAGCTAATATTTTGTAAGCCGGGATTAGCCGGATGATCCAGTGCCTGTCGAATTAGCTGTTCATCGCTATCCTGTAACGCTTGCTCTTCGTAGCCCATAGCAGCTGCAAGCAAACGGAATACTTCGGTATTGGATTTGCTCTCCCCATAAGCCTCAATAACAGGCTCGGCAATCTGCATATACAGATGCCAGTAAGAAGTGTAGAAATCGTGATTTTCAAACGCAGAGGTAGCTGGTAATACGATGTCTGCATACGCAGCCGTTTCTGTTAAAAACAGATCGTGAACGACAGTAAACAGATCTTCACGAGCCAGCCCTTCACGTACTTGACCTGCTTTTGGTGCGACGACTGCCGGATTGCTGCCGTACACATACAGTGAATGAACAGGCTGTTCGTTCATTGCCAGCACACGTCCTAGTTGATTCATGTTAAAAGAACGCGTGTTACGCTTAGCAAGCAGATCGGGACGCTGCAAAGCATCAGTATTAAAGGACAGATAAGCAGAATTCGAACGAATGGCACCACCACCAGCAATGAGCCATTGTCCGGTTAATACCGACAGACAGGTGATCGCACGCGTATTCATCCCACCGTTATCATGATGCTGTAAACCATTGCCGATGCGAATCAATGCAGGTGTCGTTTCATGATACATCCGAGCCAGCTTGTACAGATCATCAACTGGTACACCTGTAATCGCGGATACGGTAGTCGGATCATATGCCTTCACATGCTGGCGCAACTCTTCATGACCAACCGTATGCTGTTGTAAAAAATTCTCGTCTACCCGCTGTTCAGCGAACAAAATATGCATCAGTCCTAGTGCCAGCGCTGTATCCGTACCTGGTAGTACCGGAATAAACCAGTCTGCAAGCCGTCCGGTTTGATTTTTGTGTGCATCGATAACGACGATTTTGGCACCCTGTTTGCGCGCTTGCTGAGCCAGTGTAATCTGGTGCATATTAGTGCTGACCGCATTGATGCCCCAGAAAATAAACAGCTTCGTCTGTACGGTATCCTCCGGGTCAGCGCCAATACTTCCACCTACCGTATGCTTAAAGCCAGCACCCCCTGCTGCTGTGCAAATCGTACGTTCTAGCTGACTGGAACCCATCCGATGGAAAAAGCGGCGATCCATACCTTCCGCGCTAATATTGCCCATATTGCCATAAAAGCTGTACGGCAGTATACTTTCCGGCCCGTGTTCGGCAATGAGCGCTTTCCAGCGATTCGTAATGATTTCAATCGCTTTATCCCAGCTGATCGGGGCAAATTGACGACTACCTTTAGGACCGATTCGTTGGAGTGGCTGGGTGAGACGCTTTTCATCATAAATGCGTTCAGCCATGTGGCGCACCTTATTGCATATGTTGCCACGTGTAACGGGATGATCGGGATCGCCAGCAATTTTAACGATTTTACCGTCTTCTTTATGAACGAGTAATCCGCATTGATCCGGGCAATCGAGCGAGCAGACGGTTTTAAATGTACCGTTGAGTTGATCTGTATATGTCGACATATAAACACGGCTCCTTTCCATTACCAATCCTTTTAAATTTTATCCAAAAATTTGATAAGCTTAATGTTGACTTTGTCACTGGGTTTAATTAGAATTAAGAAAAATTATCGTTGAATCGACAAAATTAGTCAAACGCGAAGCACCATTTTTCATTGCTACATATCATAGCGTGTTCATTCTTATTGTACAATATGCGCACGTAGGATGGAGCACATTTTGCTCCACGTTTATATGGATGGTAGCATTGTCGTTTTGAATAATTGTCGGTTACGTGTTCCTTTTGCATTGATCGATTGATGTTTCGTATACTATCATGCTTTTCTGCTTTAAAGCTACAATACGTCTTTCCTGTATTGCTGTTTAGAATTAGTCGGATGAGGCGAAGCATATACAAACCCATACAGATGAACATACATAAGGAGAGTTCTATGATGAACATTTTGATTACTGCACCGTACAATGAGCAAGGAAGGGAGCAGCTTAAAGCCCAGTTTGGGAATGTCATTTACCGCTGCTGGAAAGATCATGGACAGGCTTATAACGAACAGGAATTAATCGAATTGTTACAGGAAACCGAAGCGGATGGATTAATTGTTGAATTAGATCAGGTTACAGCGCGTGTGCTAAATGAAGTGCCTGCTCTACAATGTATCGGCGTATGTCGTGGAACCCCTTCGAATGTGGATGTACAACTAGCGACAGAGCGAGGTATTCCTGTATTTTATACACCGGCTCGTAATGCTCAGGCTGTGGCGGAAATGGTCGTTGGCAGTTTGATCACGCTATTACGCAATGTAATTCCTTCCAGTCAATGGCTCGAAGCTGGAGAGTGGACAAGCGGCAGTTTGACGGCTTATCTCAAATTCAAAGGTAATGAGCTAGCTGGCAAGAAGGTAGGTATGGTTGGATTTGGCGCGGTAGCGCAGCGAACGGCTGGCATTTTACGAAGCTTTCCATGCGATATTCAATACTATGATCCTTATGTGACCAGTCCAGATGCTCGTGATCGTAAGCTATCATTAGAGCAGCTATTCGCTGAGAGTGATATTGTATCGATCCATTTGCCCGTGACTGCGGAAACGAAAGGGCTGATTGATGAGCAATTGCTATCCCGTATGAAGCCGGAAAGTATTTTTGTAAATACCGCTCGTTCAGCCGTTGTCCAGCATGATGCATTAGTACGGCTATTAGAACAGAAAAAAATCCGCGGCGCTATTATTGATGTATTTGATCAGGAGCCGCCATTACCACAGGATTATGAGTTGATCCGTTTGTCCAATGTACTAGCTATTCCTCATCTAGCTGGTGCCAGTCACGAAGTGGAAGATCATCATGTACAGATTATGAATCGGGCGTTAAAGCAGTGGTTTATTGAAGGTGATCATTCGGTATCCACACTGTATAACAAAGCCATATTGGAGGGGAAGACCAATGACACAACAGGCATATCTCGTCTTTGATATCGGTACAGGCAATGCTAGAGTAGCGGTCACAACGATTGAAGGAAAAGTGCTAGCACTGGCAAGGGCTGATATTGCGTACCAGCGCGATTCGCTGTATCCCGATAGCTGTAGCTTTGAACCGGAGCAATTATGGACGCAGATTGTGAACCTCGTTCAGCAGGCGTTAGCAACTGTACCGCAGGCAGAAGTTATCGGAATCACTTCGACCAGTCAGCGGCAAGGCATCGTATTGATCGATAAGCAAGGAGCATCTTATCTTGGTCTACCTAATATTGATAACCGGGGGCGAGAATGGGAAGAGTCGGCAGGTGATGCAGCGCGAATATATAAGCTGACAGGTCGAACGCCATCGGCATTATTTTCCGCTATGAAACTTGTTGGTCTGCGTGAGCGACATAGAGCCGCTTATGAAGCATTGCATCAGTTTACGAGCATTAGTGAATGGGTCATCTATCAGCTAAGCGGTCAATTGATTTACGAGCCTTCACAAGCTTCCGAAACATTGTTATATGACGTAGCAGAAGGTGAATGGTCAGCGGAGATGTGCAAGCAGTTTGACATCGATCCTTCGATATTGCCGCCACTGGTGTCATCAGGTACGGTAATTGGCACACTCAGCACGGCACTTGCTTCAGCATGGGGACTTCAAGCTACCATTCCGATTATTGTCGGAGGGGGAGATACTCAGCTTGCCATTGCCAGTACAGCGGCACAGCCAGGCGATCTGGTGATCGTATCCGGTACGACGACACCTATTGCCAAAATCATTGCCGATTATGTTAGCGATCCGGCGCAGATTGCCTGGATCAATGCACATACGTCGGAGGGGCAATGGTTAGTGGAGACCAATCCAGGTATTACAGGACTTAATTATCAACGACTCAAACGTATTTTTTATCCAAATGAGAGCTATGCCGTGATGGAACAGGAGATTAGCGAGCTGGCAACTAGCGAATGTACAGCAGCGCTGGGCGCCTATCTGTCTACAGAAAAAAATGCACGCGTGCAGGGAGGCTTTCTATTCGATGCACCGATTTCTGACCAATTGAGTCGGGCGCATTTTGTCAAAGCAGCATTGGATGAAATTGCATTTTCAATTAAAGTACATTTTGAACAGTTAATGAAGGTAAGTCCACTCCAATCTCCGATCATTTATGCATGCGGTGGAGGATTGCAGAGTCGGTTGTTAGTGCAGACGTTAGCCAATTTACTAGGACAGGAAATACGGGTACGTGAAGGCTATGAACAGGCATCGGTCGCTGGAGCTGTAACGCTTTGCAATCAAGCGTTAGGTTATAGGGATCGTGTGGAGCAGGAGCAGCCGGTTCATATATTTATCCCTCAACCATCCGAAGCTTTAGAGCAAGATTATAAACAGTGGCGGCAGACGCAGTTATGGTTTGGCAGTCATACGAAAATAGCCACGGCTACAGCATCTATACAAGACGCCATCTCTGAACTTCGTCATTAAAATATAAATCGCATAGGAGTGTACATGATGAACATACTGGATCGAGTTGGGATTCCTAAAACACTGGCTTGGGGTTATCTCGGTGTATTGATTTTCATGATGGGTGATGGATTGGAGGCAGGCTGGCTCAGCCCGTATTTGGTACAGCAAGGATTGAGCGTACAGGATGCCGGGCTATTATTTACGATCTATGGTGTAACATTAGCTATCGCTTCCTGGTTCTCCGGTGTATTTTTAGAAGCATTTGGCGCGAAGAAATCGATGTTACTTGGCTTTTTATTTTATGTGATCGGCACTTCGGCATTTATCGCTTTTGGTATTTCGAATCTTAATTATCCGATCATGTTAATCACGTATGCAGTCAAAGGGTTTGGTTATCCACTGTTTGCGTATTCTTTTCTGACGTGGATTACGTATCGAAGTCCGCAAAAGCGTCTCGGTACAGCGATCGGATGGTTCTGGGTCGCTTATTCCGGGGGGATGTTCGTACTGGGTGCATATTATTCCAGTTATGCGATTACCCACCTCGGTTATATGCGCACATTATGGAGTGCCGTAGTACTGGCAGCGATTGGTGCGGTGTTCGCCTTATTGTTAAACCGTGATAAGCTTCCTAAAAAAGCAGGCAATACGAGTGAGACACTGCGCGAGTTGGGCAAAGGGTTAACGATTGTGAAATCTCATCCTAAAGTTGGACTGAGCGGTATTGTACGTATTATTAACAGTGTTGGCTCGTATGGATTCCCTGTCTTTTTACCGTTACATATGGCTCAGTACGGGATTACAACGACAACATGGCTCAATGTATGGGGCACGATTTTCCTCGGAAATATCGTATTTAATCTATTGTTTGGTATAATCGGTGATAAATTTGGTTGGAGACAGACGGTCATGTGGTTTGGCGGTGTAGGCTGCGGAATTTTCACCCTACTGCTATATTATGTGCCCGAATGGACAAATGGTAATCTGTGGCTAACGACGATCGTCGGGTTTATCTGGGGCGGCTTGCTGGCAGGGTATGTACCGATTGCTGCGCTGGCACCGTCCGTGTCTGGCGGCAACAAAGGTCCTGCCATGTCGATTGTCAATCTGGGCGCAGGCTTATCCGCTTTTATTGCGCCTGCGATTGCGTATGCTTTTATCGGTACAATCGGTGCACAGGGAGTCGTCTGGGTGTTTGCGATCCTATATTTTATTAGTGCCGTTATTACTCGATTTATTACGACACCGGAAGAAGAGGCAACACGTGTCAAAGCGAAAAGACGACTGCGTGGCAAAATCGCCTGATTGAGCTGTTGACTTTACCCGTTAACTTTTTTACAATAAAAACATTGTTACAACCGGGCAAGCCATGTCTGGACATACGTAATACTCAGTGAAAAGGAATAGTAGTACCGGTAAGCATTGGTAGAGAGTCGGCGGTTGGTGCAAGCCGATATGATACGGGTACGAACTCGCCTTGGAGATATGTGGCAAGAAAGACTACAGACATGCTGTATGCTGATACAACAGTGCAGTCAATCCAAACCGCATCGGCTTCCTGCCGTTATCAGGCAACTAAGTGAGTGAATAGTGAAGCATACTGTTCGCTAACTAGGGTGGTACCGCGAGAACAGCCTCTCGTCCCTAGCGATTTTATACGCTGGGGATGAGGGGCTTTTTTATGGTTTACGCGCCGTGCACATACGGTATACAGGGTCGCCGCAACGACCATACTTACATTATTTGAAGGAGGAACATGTATGACGACAGATAATCATGCAGCTCCACAGGGTTACCGCCCGCAGGAGATTGAACCGAAGTGGCAAGGCTACTGGGATCAGAACAAAACATTCAAAACCGAGGACGAGACGAGTAAGCCGAAATTTTATGCACTCGATATGTTCCCTTATCCGTCAGGGGCCGGTCTGCACGTAGGTCACCCTGAAGGATACACAGCAACGGATATCGTTTCCCGTTACAAACGGATGAAAGGCTTTAATGTGCTGCATCCGATGGGCTGGGATGCATTCGGTTTGCCAGCAGAGCAGTATGCGATTGATAAGGGTGGTCATCCACGGGACTTTACCCAGCAAAACGTCAACAACTTCCGCCGTCAGATCAAATCACTCGGTTTCTCCTATGATTGGGATCGTGAAATTAGTACGACAGACCCGGATTATTATAAATGGACACAATGGATTTTCCTGCAATTGTACAAAAAAGGTTTGGCTTATATCGCTGAAATTCCGGTGAACTGGTGTCCTGCACTCGGTACCGTACTGGCAAATGAAGAAGTCATCGATGGCAAAAGTGAGCGTGGTGGACACCCGGTTATTCGTCGCCCGATGCGTCAATGGATGCTGAAAATTACCGAGTATGCCGATCGCCTGCTGGATGATCTGGAAGAGTTGGATTGGGCGGAAAGCATCAAAGACATGCAGCGCAACTGGATCGGCAAATCGACCGGTGCGGAAGTGACGTTTGATATTGAAGGCAGTGACGAACAGATTCGTGTGTTCACGACTCGCCCCGATACATTGTTTGGTGCGACATACTGTGTACTTGCGCCAGAACACGCGCTGGTCGAGAAAATCGTCACCGCAGATCAACAGGACGCGATCAAAGCGTATCAGGAGAAAGCATCGCATAAGAGCGATCTGGAACGTACCGATCTGAACAAAGATAAAACAGGCGTATTCACTGGCGCATATGCGATCAATCCGGTGAACGGTGAGAAACTGCCAATTTGGATCGCTGACTATGTACTGGCTGCTTATGGTACAGGCGCAATTATGGCGGTTCCTGGTCATGATACACGCGACTGGGAGTTTGCACAGAAGTTCGAGCTGCCGATCATCGAAGTCGTTGAAGGCGGCGATGTGACGAAGGAAGCTTATACTGGCGAAGGTCCACATGTGAATTCCGGTATGCTGGATGGCATGACGACCGAGCAAGCGATTCCGGCTATGATCGAATGGCTGGAGCAACACGGTAAAGGTGAAGGCAAAACGACGTACCGTCTGCGTGACTGGCTGTTCAGCCGTCAACGTTACTGGGGTGAGCCGATTCCAATCTTGCATCTGGAAGATGGTACGATCAAGCCCGTTCCAGAAGAAAGCTTGCCGCTGTTATTGCCTGATCTGGACGAAATCAAGCCTTCCGGTACAGGGGAATCGCCACTGGCAAACGCAACCGACTGGGTGAACACGATCGATCCAGAAACAGGGATGAAAGCACGCCGCGAGACGAATACGATGCCACAATGGGCAGGTAGCTGCTGGTATTACCTGCGTTATATCGATCCGAAAAATGATCAGGAGCTGTGTTCCAAAGAGAAGCTGGACTACTGGCTGCCCGTCGATCTGTATATCGGTGGTGCAGAGCACGCTGTACTTCACTTGCTGTATGCTCGTTTCTGGCATAAAGTGCTATATGATATTGGTGTTGTGCATACGAAGGAGCCATTCCACAAGCTGGTCAACCAGGGGATGATCCTCGGTACAAACAATGAGAAAATGAGTAAATCGCGCGGTAACGTTATTAATCCAGATGATATCGTAAACGAATACGGCGCAGATACATTGCGTCTGTATGAAATGTTTATGGGTCCACTGGAAGCGACCAAGCCGTGGAACGAAAATGGTGTGGAAGGTATGTATCGCTTCCTCGGACGTGTATGGCGTCTGTTCATCAGCGAAGATGGTAGCCTGAATCCAAAAATCGTTGCTAACGGTGGCGATGATGCGTTCAAACGTACATGGCACAAAACGATTAAAAAAGTGAGCGAAGATATGGAAGCACTGCGCTTTAACACAGCGATCAGTCAGCTGATGATCTTCACGAATGAAGCTTACAAAGTAGAAGAATTGCCACGTCAAGCGATGGAAAACTTTGTGCAGCTGCTGTCCCCGCTGGCTCCGCATATTGCCGAAGAGCTGTGGGCACGTCTTGGTCATGAAGGCGGTATTACGTATCAAGCATGGCCTACACATGACGAAGCATGGACAACAGAATCCGAAGTGGAAATCGTGATTCAGATTACAGGAAAAATCGTACAGCGTGCTAACGTGGCGAAGGATATGGACGCGAAAGCATTGGAAGAGTTCGCACTGTCACTGGAAACGGTGCAAAAAGCAATCGAAGGCAAAACCGTTCGTAAGGTCGTTGCCGTACCGGGCAAGCTGGTAAACATCGTTGCGAACTAATGGTTAAGCTATCGTTTAAAAATTGAACTATAGTTTACTGTGTATAGTTCAACTAAATTTTCATTTATAAAGATGTACTGACCAGTATCGATTTGATGTATCGCTTTATTTTACAATTGTATATTCATAAAGCATGACAAAGTGAAAGCAGCACTTGACGCTCCGACTATCTAATGATGGTCGGAGCGTTGTTTTGTATATATGCGCTCTATTTAATTGCATATTGTTAATGTAGGTGCATATGTTGAATACATCTATACATTCTCAAGCTGTACCGTCAAATAGTTGGATAACGAAATTGTCCACATCTGCTCGTGTTAGTGCTCTTCTAACACGAGGTACAATGAAAAGGGATTTTTGCGAAGGCAAAATATGTTGCTGCTATAGAAACTGAAGCGTCTACATGTTCAGTGATCGCAAGCAAATTCAATAATGGAAATTAAATAAATTGGTAGCAATTAAATAAAGTAATAGCAAGTAAATGCAGTGGTAGCAAGACAATGAGTCATTATGTTCATTACACTACGCTTATTGTATTGTCTGAAAATAATTTTGGCGTAGAAAGGGTAAGCTTTTTCCAATACATAGGAGGTAAGATGATGAAGCGAGGAATGATAGCAGGGATGGCAGTGCTGGGCATGCTAGGAGTCGGATTAATGATCGCCGGACTGATACATTCACCGGACAAGGAGGCAGCATGGCAATCATGGAATGATCGTGTCGCAGTGTCTATGCAGGAAAATGAAGCGACAACGAAGAACAATCCATATAGCAAGCAAAAGGGTACGCCTAACGTTGTGACCGATCCACCAGCAACAAGTCAAGACGCCTATACAGGGGCAGTCAGCAAGGGAAACGTTGTACCGCAAAGCGAGTCAATTACGCACGCTGATCATCGCTCAGTAGCGGATTCAGCAATTGGAGCATCGACAACAGAGGTCATACCAAAGGCTGACCAACGCATGGCTACGGATGCTGCATCAGTTGACGGAGCACCGGCTAACGGAAAAGCAACAAAGGATGCTATGATAGATCATAATAAACATAAGTCAGACACGAATCAGACCGACAACGCGACAACTACGATCGTCGCCAGCGAATCGACTCTTTCCCCAGCTTTATCAGTGCAAGCTAGTAAAATTAGCATCAATGATGCTGGACTGGCTGAACTTACCGAGCTGCCGGGCATTGGAGAGAAAAAAGCACAGGCGATTATCGATTATCGTCGTACACATGGCCCCTTTCGTCATGTGAATGAACTGGATCGTGTAAAAGGGATTGGTAGCAAGATGCTTGCCAAAATGCTGCCGTATGTAAAGCTGTAATGATAGAGGGGGAAGTGGAAATGCGCAAAGATTGGGACACTTATTTTATGGATATCGCCCATATGGTATCTACTCGTTCACGTTGCCCAAGAAGGCATGTAGGAGCTGTACTGGTACAGGGGAAAAAGCTGCTCGGTACCGCTTATAATGGTGCGCCGATGGGCGTGCCGGACTGCTCGGAAGCAGGCTGTATGATTTCCGAAGCAGTCGAGATTGTACGTGTGGATGGCGTGGAAACGATGGTCAAAAAACAGCGCTGTATCCGCACGATTCATGCGGAACAAAATCTACTGCTGTTCACCGATCGCGCCGATCGTGAAGGTTCGACCGTCTATGTCACGGATGAGCCATGCTGGACATGCGCGAATATGCTGGCAAATAGCGGCGTGATTGAGATTGTATACCACCGCAGCTATCCAAAAGATAGCGACAAAGTGCATGAGATGATGGGACAAAAAGGTATTATTTTCCGCCAAATTCAAGCGTATGAACCACCACGTGAGACCGTAGCTTACGAGATTCCATAGAGTCGGCATAGGTAGAACGCTGGGCAGTGGCTGAACATGGCTTGATTGTAGGTAGAACGCTGGACTATGGCTGAACATGGCTTGATTGTAGGTAGAACGCTGGACTATGGCTGAACATGGCTTGATTGTAGGTAGAACGCTGGACTATGGCTGAACATGGCTTGATTGTAGGTAGAACGCTGGACTATGGCTGAACATGGCTTGATTGTAGGTAGAACGCTGGACTATGGCTGAACATGGCTTGATTGTAGGTAGAACGCTGGACTATGGCTGAACATAGCTTGATTGTAGGTAGAACACTGGACTATGGCTGAACATAGCTTGATTATAAGTAAAACATTGGGAAATGGCTGCGCTGCATGATAGGTAGAAGTTCGTACTGAAAAGATACATTGAATTATAGATTCGGGGAAGTATACATTCGTGAAATCTTAGCAAGATCGACTCAACACGATCGAGATCACTTTGAAGTTTGAAAAGTTCATGGCTGCACTATGTGATTGTCCTATGATGCATGAAGCTGCTCAAACTGTTAAATCATCATTATAATAAAGATAGATCAATAAAGATCAATAAAGATCAATAAAGATCAATAAAGATCAATGAAGATCAATGAAGATCAATAATGGAAGAACCGTTATTTTCATCTGCTGTTAGTGTGCTTTGAAGCACTAATCGCTGAGAAATAGCGGTTTTTTGTGTTGTCATTATTTTCGCATAATACGTTGATTACGAGCAAACATGTATAGCTAAATCAAGCTGGTACAGGCGGATATATATGGTCCAACCGATGAATACAAATGCAATAGTAATGTATAGGAGGCTATGACCTAATGAATATAAGTTATACGATAGAAAAGGATAACTCCATCAGACAAATCTACCATAACATAGCGAATGAAATGATAACGAAATCGAGCACAGAACGATGACGCAAACACGTCCATTGGTCGTTTTATGTGTAGCATGGATCGCAGGTAATGCATGTGCAGCATTATTGTCCGGTAACTCTTTCTGGTATGCGTGGTCTGGGGTTGTTATTTTAATGCTGTTAGGTGGGATGTGTTTACATTTTTTGGCGCGCACTTCGTCGCCTAGATCTCATCTACAAGTGCCGGTTGTTATCATACGGTCTGTCTTACTCTGGATGATCGTATTTATTGTAGCGGCAGCTTACTGGCATTGGAACGATGTGTGTAATACAAGTCAGCTGCCAGACATTCTCGGTCAATCCCGTGCTGATCTAATCGGGCAGCAAGCTAAGGTGACGGGTGTTATTGCGGGCGATACGGATATCGATGGAGATTGGGTTCGTTTTCCGCTGGAAGTGTATCAATTGCAGTCTGTTGAGCCAGCAACAACATCGGTTTCGCAGGACTCACCTGATCATCCGTATCATAATGTGCATCAGGATCATAATGAGCACGCGATCCATTTACCAAAACATGAAATGATTATCGTTCAACTCAAACTTGCTCATGAACAAGAACTCCAGCTTGCCGCAGGCTGGCGGCGTGGCGATCAGATAGCTGTGAAAGGAAGCTGGAAAGAGCCGGGCGTAGCGCGTAATTTTGGGGCGTTTGATTATCGGCAATATTTGCGTAAGCAGCATATTCACTGGATGATGGAAACAAATGGAGCTGATTCGCTGCATACAGTAGAGCTACCTTTATCGATAGGGGCGGAGTACAAGGGAAAGATGCTGCGCTGGAATGATCATGTGCGAAAGCAATTGGGCACGCAAATTGAACGCATTTTCTGGGCAGCTGATCAAGGATATATGAAAGGATTGTTGATTGGTGACGCCGATGATATTGATCCAGCATCATTTGCGGCTTTTTCACGGTTAGGCTTGACCCACATTTTGGCGATTTCGGGGTTGCATATTGCGATCTATGTCGGTTTATTATTATGGCTGTTACGTAAAATAGGGCTGACTAAAGAAAGCGCATGTCTGATCGTGATGATATTATTGCCGTTTTATGTCCTGTTAACTGGAGCTTCACCATCTGCAATTCGGGCAGGTTTGATGGGCATGATCGGCCTGTATCTGGCAAGTCGGGGTATGCTCAAAGATGGACTACATATTTTGTGTGTTGTTGGTTGGATGATGCTTTTATATGAGCCTTATTATTTGCTGGATGTGAGCTTTCAGCTGTCTTTTGCTGTGACGGCTGGACTTATCATTTACGTTCCGCTGGTCCATGCACTGCTTGCGAAAGTTCCGGTTCGTATGCGTTCGGCTGTAGCGGTGACACTGGTAGCACAGTTGATTTCATTTCCATTGACGATTTATTATTTTAACCAGTTTTCTTTGCTGTCGTTTGTAGCGAATTTCCTACTTGTTCCCGTGTCAGGCTTGCTCGTATTGCCATTGGGCACACTTGCACTTGCCATTAGTTATGTATGGCTGCCTGTCGGTATAGGACTGGGCAGCTGTGTCTCCTGGTTGAACCAATGGTGTTTCTGGTTGGTCGATGTATTGGATGCGATACCAGGGATGCTAACGATCTGGGCGTCGCCGGAACTATGGCTTATTTTGGCTTATTATGGACTATTGTATGTAGCTTTACGGTGGATGCGCGATATACAACAATGGGTGGAGCAGCATGGGGATGATCCATTGTATAGATCAGGGAATCGGCGTCTGCCTATTCATTCTGTACACCCACATGCACATACCGCACATTCGCATTCTGCACATTCTGCTCATTTATATGAAAATAATACACATGCACATTCTGCCCATTCACATGCGTATACCGCACATTCATATTCACATTCACATACTACACATTCGCATGCCCATACTGCATATTCATGCGAAGCGGATGCGGTTTTTGTCAGAGCGGACTCCTTATTCTATGTAATCCCGTTTTGGAAATTATATGCTCGGCGCGGTTTACACTGGCGTGTCGGTTGGACACGACGTCGGTTGAGGTCGATACCTGCTCTGCTATTAAGTTTAATCATATTACTTGGATACTGGTACCATTCGCCACATCATGGTAGCGATGGCATCGTGCAATTTCTGGATATCGGTCAGGGAGATAGCATTTTGATTACGACACCGACAGGCAAGCATATTTTGGTAGATGGTGGGGGGACGGTACATTTTCAGCCATCAGGTCAGCAATGGCGTCAGCGCAAGCAACCGTATGAAGTAGGCAATAAACTACTTGTACCTTTGCTAAAACAACGCGGCGTGCATGAGCTTGATGCTGTTATTGCTACCCACTGGGATCAGGATCATGTAGGTGGACTGCAAGCGGTCATCGAAGCGATACCTGTGCGCCAATTTCTATTCAATGGAACGATGCCAGACCATCATCAGCGTGCTGAGATGATTCAACTTCTGCTGGATAAAAAGGTGCCGATGTATGCTCCAACTGCCGGTATGACGATGCAGCCGGATGAGGCTACCCGGCTCGATTTTTTGGCACCTGCGGCTTCGTCTTCATCGTCGGTCGCAGCAGTAACAGCTGCGCCGCTTATAGAGAGTGCATGGACTGCTACAGAACAACAAACGATGCCATCAACACTACCAACGTCGTTACCGGTACGCGAAAATCAGAATTTGTATTCACTAGTCTTCATGTTAACGTTGCACGGAAGGCATATATTGTTCACTGGAGATGCAGATACAACCGAAGAACAATCGATATTAAATGAATTACAGGCGCAGCAATTGCAGTGGCGTCCCTCTGCCAAAGCAGATACAAAAGCAACAAACAGCTATGTTGGATATGCTAATGCAATCGATCCGGTTAAGCATGAGAATAAATTGGCAAATACTAAACAAAGTGTTCCAAAGCATACTGCTAACACCACTAAAAGTATTACTGCTAATAACACTACTCATACTTTTAATAACATTGCTAACAGTAACATTAGCAGTGTTATTAAAAATAATGCTGCCAATAGTACCTTCACTGCGATAGATCAAAATAATGTAAATCAATACACAACAAACAGATCTGCACTCGTGCCTTCTGCGGATGCAACGTTACATGTAGCCCCATTTCCTATACCTATCGATGTGTTAAAAGTAGGACATCACGGCAGCAAAACGTCTACGTCAGCCGCATGGCTCCATTATTGGCAACCGCGTTTGTCTGTCATCTCAGCAGGTGTGAATAATCGCTATGGTCATCCGAAACAGGAAGTGTTGGATCGCCTTGCTGCCGTACATTCCGCTATCGCACGTACAGATCAGCAGGGCGAGATTCAAATTCGTATCGATTCTTCCGGTCATATACAAATGCGATCAATGCTTGAAGAGGCTAAGTTTGTAAACTAATAAATTGGTCGCGTTCAACCGTCTGTATTTATATATCTGTATTTGTATACAAGAACCAGATATTGAATGAGGAAACGGCTAATTCCTTCATGCTATGCCATCTGTACATATAGCTTTTCAACTGCGATCGTGTGACAAATTGCGATCTTGTGATAAATAGCGGAGTTTTTAAGCAAAGTATAGAGTCACATGTGTCCATAGATATATATTGTTTGTGAAACTTTTTAGCGCGATATACATGATCCTGTTCATTGGTAAAAGGCAAGATGATGTACAAACCACCTGCATAATGCAGATTGTCTCACATAAGCAAGCGAGCCAGAAGATGACGGATACAGCGGTTTTTGGTATCCTAAATACAGCTATGATTTGTTTTCGCATATGACCCGGCTCGATGTCGCCCGTATAGTAGTCCAAATGCATCCCGGATTCGTATGATTTCTACATAGGGTAAGTGTTTGTAAAGCGATTTACTGCACTTTCCGAGTTGAAGCAATAAAATGAAATTAATTTAACAAAGACTGCAACAATCTGGATGCGTCTTGCGTCTAAGAGGTTGTAAGGAGAGGGGGATCCTCCGTGGTGGAGCAGGGACTCATCAAGGCCGCCCAAGAGGGAGACCGGGATGCTCTAATCACCCTATTAAGAGAGATAGAACATCATGTGTACAAAACAGCTTATTACATTTTGAACAATGAACAAGATGCTCTGGATGCGGCTCAGGAAGCGTTAATTCGCATTTATACCAAAATAGGTTCCTACGAAGAAAAAGCTCAATTTAAGACATGGGTACAGCGGATCGTTACGAATATCTGTATTGATAAATTCCGTCGCAACAAACCGACGGTTTCGATTGAAGAGCACGAAATGGTGTTTGAAGGTCATGATGATGTGGAGCATGAGGTCATGCGGGCGTATACCTCCAATGATGTACGGGAGGCTATTAACCAGCTACCGGAGCACCACCGCACTGTGATTGTACTACGCTATATTCAAGATCTTTCTTACAATGAAATCGCGGACTGCCTGGATTTACCTTTGAACACAGTCAAATCGTATTTATTTCGCGCCCGCCAACAATTACAAAGTCTGCTAGCAGACTATGAGAAAGGAGGATTGATTGGATGAAACGTGAAGTAGCGGAAGAAAGGATGAGCCGCTATTTGGACGGGGACTTGAATGGAGAAGATACCAAGGAGTTGTTCCGCTATATGGATGAGCACCCGGATGCAGCCGAAACTTTTCGCATCATGACCGCATTATCGCTGCGTCTGGAAAAGCTGCCGGATGTGAAACCGAGATACAGCCTTGTGGACGCGATATTGCCTCAGCTGGATGAGCTTGATGCTCAGCGCCGTACCGATAGCGCAGCCGAGATCGGCATTATGGAACGGCAGAAGCCAGAGGTTGATGAAGTGGCTGAACGTCGCCGTCAGCGTGGCAACTGGCGTGATCGACTGCCTGTGCGCACGATCGGGGGGATCGTCGCAGCAGGTGTTGTGCTCGGTATTTCCATCGCCAGCTATGAGCCTAAGACGCTTACTGACGCAGGGCCGGAAGCATCGCCTTATCGTTATAACGAGACAGGCAGCATCGGTCAAAAAGATAGCCCAACTACAAATCCTGAACAAAGTTCTTCACCTAAAGCTTCGGACTCTACCGGTAAGTCGCAGGATACCAAAAAGGACCCGTCCAATGCAACGGACGCAGAAAGTTCATCCAATGAGCCTTCTGACGGAAAGAAATCGACAGACACTCCTGAGAGCACAAAGTCGGATCAGCCACAACAACAGGAGAACAGTACGAAGACGACTCCTCCGCAAAGTGAGTCGAACAGCAGTGACAAGGGTCAACAGACACCATCTTCGGGCAACCGTGGCGGGGTTCCAACAACGACTGATAAAGGCAATTCGCCTTCTACAGACAATAGCGGGACAGCGGGAACTACACCGGACAAGCAGACAGATAAAGGATCTTCTGCTGCTAACTCAGGTAACGATGGTTCAGACAAAGCACGCTCGTTGACGACACCACCATCGGACCCAAGTACAACCAACCCTGAATCTACGAATTCGGGCGAGGCGACTGGCTCTACGAATTCTTCAACACTGACACCGTCAGATGGCCAACCGAATCAAATTGTGCCAGAAGGTACACCATCAACTTCTGGAACAAGTACGCCATCGACCGATTCACCATCCACTCCTAGCTCGACCGGTACTAATAATAATGGTGCAGGCTCAGCAAGTGTGAATTCACTGAAAACGGAGCAGGAATGGAAATCACCGTCGCAGGATTACACGGTCGTTCTGACAACGAACAACACACTTCGCCTGGATAGTATCGCTGCCGATAACGTGAATGGCCGCAGTGTCGTATCTTCGATCCCTTTAAAAGGAACGTGGATCGCTGGCAAATGGTCTGACGATGGCAAAGAATTTACGTACCAGGTGAATGAAAATGGTATTAACAAAACGTACAAAATTACAGTGGGCAACTAAGCTTCGCAGTGCTTAGCGGTTCCAGGGAACCTGTAACGGTATGGAAACGAATGAACGTATGAAGGTCAGAGCAGCACCAGTAACTATGTGTTTCTGGCATCCGGTTCATCAAACAATACAGCAACTTGCTGAAGCAAAGGACTTCCTCGGTGAATTCACCTGGGAAGTCCTTTGTTATGATGTGAGCTACTTTGCGGCTTCTCTATTTTCCGTTACAATGAATATATTGAAGTCAGGAGGCACACGGTATGGATTTGAAGACAGCAAGTAAAGATATTCAAAATAATAATCCTGCGCCGATCTATGTATGTTATGGCGCCGAAAAATACAGAATTAATGAATTTGTCGATTTTGCGATTCAGAAGCTGATTGAACCGGAGCATCGTGATTTTGCCCTTGCTCGCTATGATTTGTCGGAGACACCGCTGGAAACGGTGCTGGAAGATGCAGAGGAAATTCCGTTTATGGTGCCACGCAAGCTTATCATTATACGTGATTCGTCTGTGCTGGCGGCTGGCAAGGATAATGGTAAAATCGAGCATCGGGCGGAGGCATTGCTTCGTTATATGGAGGAGCCAGTTGATTATTCGATCCTATTGTTCTGGGTGAATGCAGAAAAGCTGGACGAGCGCAAAAAGGTTGTAAAAGCACTAAAAAACAAAGCCTGTTTGCTTCCTTTTCAACCGATGAATGCGGACGAGCTATTAACATGGTTAATTCGTCATGCCAAAAAGCAGGAATGCGAATGCTCTAAATCCGTAGCAGAAGCACTTGTACAGGCCGCAGGCACAACGCTTGGCATTTTATCGGCAGAGATGGATAAGCTCTGTCTGCATGCTGGACGCGGCGGTACACTTACCGAACAGGACGTCGAAAAGCTCGTTGCACGTAGCACCGAGCAAAATGTGTTTATTCTCGTTGAGCAGATTGCTGCCGTCCATTTGGAAAAAGCACTGACGATCTTTTATGATTTACTCAAGCAGCGCGAGGAACCGATTAAGATTGCAGCGCTCATTGCTCGCCAATTTCGGATTATGCTACAGGTGAAGGAACTGGCAGGGCAGAACTATTCGCAGCAGCAGATCGCTTCTCAACTGAGCTTGCATCCGTATGCCGTCAAAATTGCCGGCGAGCAAGCCCGCCGATTTGAGTCAGCAAAGCTGCGTTCGATTCTGGCTCATCTGGCACGGTTGGATTACCAGATGAAAACGGGAGCGATTGACAAGGTGCTAGGGCTGGAGATGTTTTTGCTGCGGTTAGGTGCGTAAATAGATAGTAAACTAGGAGAGATAGCCAAATAGTTCGCACCAGATCCAGACCCTAACGAGCTGATTTTACTTGTGAACCTTCGTAATTCTTTTCAGATTAAGCACAGCGAATGCAGAAAAATATATGCAAGTACGTAAGCTGGCAGCACTGTACCTGAATACGTAAACGGTATTGTAGGTCTTGTCATGGGAGAAGTATACAAAAAGCCTGTAAAGTAGAGGGATGCACGAGTAAGATCATCGTGGTATTTTCTACGTTGCAGGCTTTTATTTATCTATTTATTTATTTATTTATTTTGCAGGGCTTATCACTGTTAACAATTAACGATAAAGCGCAGCTTATATCCGCTTTAAAACTTAAATTTGATCGTATAGCGCCATGTCTATAGCTTAAGATTTATATCCGATCTAAAGTTGAAATTAATCTCGGTCAGGATGCCAGACAGAATGAATGATCGATAGCATCTATTTTAAACAGATACGCCTAAAGCGATATATCCTATCAAAATAAACAAATCCCTATAAACAAATTCATACAAACAAATTTATATAAACAAAATAAACCCCTCACCGGCAAAGCCGATCAGGGGTTTATGGAAAAAGCAGCATTACGCTTGGCTGGAAAGTGCGTTCAGTTTCTTAGCCAGGCGAGATTTTTTACGGGATGCTGCGTTTTTGTGGATGTGACCTTTAGTTACAGCTTTATCCAAGCTTTTGGAAGCAGCAGCAACTGCTGTTTTAGCAGCATCAACATCGTTATTCACGAGTGCAGAATCAGCAGCTTTTACGCTAGTACGCAGAGCGGACTTTTGAGCTGCGTTCAGTGCACGACGCTTTTCGCTAGTTTTCACACGTTTTACCGCGGATTTAATGTTAGGCATTACATTCACCTCCTGTAAAGCATATACGAATCATCGTTAAGACTCACAACTCTAAATATATTATCATGTTATATTCAGTTTTGCAATATAAATTGCTGTTCGTTTCTGTTCAGAATGTTTGGGTGCTTTAATTTCTCACTGTTACGCAAATGAATATCAAAGCTTATTATTATTTATGTTGTACTTGCAACAAAAATAGCGTAGGATGAAATCATTTCTATACTATGGCATGTAATCAAACTGTTTTTGTGAGGGCATCAACTACTGTGGGAAGACATAAGGAGAACGACTTCGGTCTCGTACAGGAATCTTTAGAGTGAGAATACAATAGTAGATTCCCATGCTCAAAGGCAGCGCGATATTTTGCTTAAGCAAAAATCCTTTTTCATTGAACCTCGTGTTAGAAGAGCGCTAACACTAGAAGCAGTAAAATATTTTGCTTTGCAAAAATCCTTTTTCATTGAACCCCGTGTTAGAAGAGCACTAACACTAGAAGCAGTGAGATATTTTGCTTCGCCAAAATCCTTTTTCATTGAACCCCGTGTTAGAAGAGCGCTAACACTAGAAGCAGTGAGATATTTTGCTTAAGCAAAAATCCTTTTTCATTGAACCCCGTGTTAGAAGAGCGCTAACACTAGAAGCGGTAACATATTTTGCTTCGCAAAAATCTTTTTTCATTGAACCTCGTGTTAGAAAAGCACTAACACTATAAATCGTCTCTTCCCCTTAGTTCCTTCCCGCAGCGAAGTGCTGCTTACAGAAATACGAGTTTGCTTACACGTCCTAAACTAACCTTTTCCATAACGAAAGGAAGAACATGATGAATCCAACAACTGAATTAAAGCATGTGACCACGATAGAACAGCTCGAACTGGCAAAACATATCCGGCAGCATGTATTTGTAGAAGAACAGGGTGTGCCGCTGGAAGATGAGTTTGACGACTATGATCGTCTGGATGCGGCATGTACGCATCTGCTTGTTTATTATAACGAACAACTGGCAGGTACAGGACGGTGGCGGCTAGTAGACGGTACAGCCAAGCTGGAACGAATCTGTCTGTTGCCGGAGTTCCGTAAATACGGTCTGGGAAGATTTTTGATTGATGGACTGGAGCAGCAGGCACGGAAGCAAGGGCTACGCCATTTCCAGCTGCACGGGCAAAGTCAGGCGGCGCCATTTTATGAAAAGTTAGGATATCGCATCTTTTCCGTACCTTTTATGGAAGATGGAATTGAACATGTATGGATGATTCGTGAGGTGTGATTTGGATTTGCGCTGAATATACAATTAGGCAGGACTTTATTTCGTTCTTCTAATGGGATTGCTGGGTCAACGACCAACTGCTATAATGAATTGATTAATGGGAATGGTTAACCTTTCACACAGGACCGGACCATCAGCATTATATTTCAGGCTTATGTTGGGGGTAAGGCATGACTGATATTTCAGCAAGACAGAAGAACATCCGCAATTTCTCGATTATTGCGCATATTGACCACGGGAAGTCCACACTGGCTGACCGCATTCTGGAGTACACTGGTGCACTCACTTCGCGCGAGATGCAAGAACAGGTACTTGATCAGATGGAACTCGAACGTGAACGCGGCATTACGATTAAACTTCAGGCGGTTCGTTTGACATACAAAGCCGATGATGGCGAGGAGTATCTGCTTAATCTGATCGATACACCGGGACACGTCGACTTTACGTATGAAGTATCTCGAAGTCTCGCAGCCTGCGAAGGCGCATTGCTCGTTGTGGATGCGGCGCAAGGGATCGAGGCACAGACACTCGCTAACGTGTATCTGGCACTGGATAACAATCTGGAGATTTTGCCAGTCATCAACAAAATTGACCTGCCAAGCGCTGATCCTGAACGGGTTAAGCAAGAGGTTGAAGATGTGATCGGCTTGGATGCAAGTGAAGCGGTACTGGCATCTGCAAAAGCAGGAATCGGGATTAAAGAGATTTTGGAGCAGGTTGTACAGAAAGTTCCTGCGCCAACAGGCTCTCCTTCCAATCCGCTTAAAGCGCTCATCTTTGACTCGCACTATGATCCGTACAAAGGTGTTATCATCTATTCACGTATCGTAGACGGCAAGATCAAAGCGGGTTCCAAAATCAAAATGATGGCAACAGGCAAAGAATTCGAAGTTATCGAAGTCGGCGCATTTATGCCACGTATGACGATTGTCGATGAGCTGAATGTCGGCGATGTTGGCTTTATCGTTGCCGGTATCAAAACAGTGGGCGATACGCGTGTCGGTGATACGATTACTGACGCGAAAAATCCGACGACCGAGCCATTGCCGGGTTATCGTAAAATTAACCCGATGGTGTATTGCGGTCTGTATCCGATCGAATCGTCCGATTATATCGATCTGCGTGAAGCGCTCGAAAAACTGCAATTGAACGATGCATCGCTTAGCTTCGAGCCGGAATCTTCCAGCGCACTGGGCTTTGGTTTCCGTTGCGGTTTCCTCGGTCTGCTGCATATGGACGTTATTCAGGAGCGGATCGAGCGTGAGTTCAACATTCCGCTGATTACGACAGCACCAAGCGTTATTTATCACGTTACACTGACGAACGGCGAAGTTGTCACGATCGACAACCCGTCGAACTATCCAGAAGTCGGTCGCATTGAGTATGTAGAAGAGCCTTATGTAAAAGCTTCGATCATCGTGCCAAACGACTACGTTGGAACCGTAATGGAGCTGTGTCAGAACAAACGTGGTGAGTTCATCAATATGGAATATCTGGATACGACGCGCGTAACGATTACGTATCAGGTTCCATTGTCCGAGATCGTATATGACTTCTTCGATCAGCTCAAATCAAGCACGAAAGGGTATGCTTCGTTTGACTATGAGCTGTCCGGCTATCGTCGTTCAAATCTGGCGAAAATGGACATTTTGCTTAACGGCGAACAGGTTGATGCACTGTCCTTTATCGTTCACCGTGATCGTGCGTATCAACGCGGACGCATTATTTGTGAGAAACTGCGCGAGCTGATTCCACGTCAAATGTTCGAAATTCCGATCCAGGCATCAGTAGGGACGAAAGTCGTTGCTCGTGAAACAGTTAAAGCGATGCGTAAGAACGTCCTTGCCAAATGTTACGGCGGTGACATCTCCCGTAAGCGTAAGCTGCTGGAGAAACAAAAAGAAGGTAAAAAGCGGATGAAGCAAGTCGGTAACGTGGAAGTTCCGCAGGAAGCATTTATGGCGGTACTACGGATCGACGATTAGCGTCAAATTACTTCATGTATCATGTGCTAACTGGCATTTCTATCGGTAGACGGAGCGGCATAGCTTTATCTACGATCATGATGCTGAGCTTCACTTTGATATGAAGCGACATGACGGCTACTATCGTTTTGCATAGGGAAGATGTCTAACTTGAACGTTACGATGATGTAGGCTCAGTTGCGTAGAAGCAGACAGGATGATGGATGATGCAGGGAAGGCTCAGCTATGAGCTTTCCCTTTTGTCCATTTGTCGTCGTATATAGGAATAGTGGATGAGTCGGGTGAACCTGCTGTGCTGGACACTTATAAGCCAGTGTATGCTTATGCGCTAAATTGTGCTCATATACTAAAGTAGGCTTATGTGCTAAAATGCGCGCATACATTAAAAGTAGGCTTATGTGCTAAAGTGCGCGCATACATTAAAGTAGGCTTATGCGCTAACGTGTTCTCATACACTAAAGTATGCTCATGCACTACAACATGCCTATACATGAACGTATAGTTTGCACTATTTTACAAGCTAAAATGATATGGTGTGAATGTGAACTACAGGTATATAAAGTTATCGTTTGCCGATGAGATCGATTCGCTGGCATAAGTATACGAAAGCAATAAATCGTAATCATAAAGATGAACAGTCCCCGGTAAGAGCCGGGTTTACAATAGACTGACGGGGAGGATACCGGTCATGAATCAACTGATAACTACAGACGCGCCCCGTGCAATATATGTACACATTCCGTTTTGCACGAATAAGTGCTTTTACTGTGACTTTAATTCTTACGTTCTAAAGGATCAGCCGGTTATGGACTATTTGCGGGCGCTGGATCGTGAGATGGAATATACGGTGGCTCAGACGCCACCAGGTGTGATTGATACGATCTTTGTAGGTGGAGGCACGCCTACGGTATTAAAACATGACGAGATGGAATATTTCCTGCAAAGCTTGCGTCGCCATTTCCCAAACTGGGCGGGTGATATCGAGTTTACAATGGAGGCAAATCCAGGTACAACAGATGCAGACAAACTGGCGATTATGAAGGCAGGCGGTGTGAACCGTGTGAGCTTCGGCGTACAGGCTTTTCAAAATGAGCTGTTAACGGGCATCGGACGTATTCACAATACAGACGATGTGTACCGCAGCCTTGAAAATGCACGCAACGTCGGTTTGACGAATCTATCGATCGACCTGATGTTTGGACTGCCGAATCAGACGCTGGATATGCTGTCCTATAGTGTAGACCGTGCACTGGAGCTGGATCTGCCGCATTATTCGATCTACAGCTTAAAGGTAGAAGAAAACACATTGTTCCATACGATGTTCCAAAAAAATCAGCTACCTTTGCCTGATGAAGAAGTAGAACTAGGCATGTACTTGCTGCTCATGGACAAAATGAAAGCAGCCGGATATGAGCAATATGAGATCAGTAATTTTGCTAAACCCGGCTTCGGCAGTCGCCATAATATGACGTACTGGCGCAATGAGGATTATTACGGTCTGGGCGCTGGAGCACACGGCTATGTGGACGGCAAACGTCATATTAACATCAAAGGCGTAAACCCATACAACGAAGCCGCAGCAAACGGCTTGCCCAGATTGGACGCATCCGAGATCGACCGCGATGAAGCAATGGAAGACTTTATGATGGTCGGCTTACGTATGCTAGAGGGGGTATCCAAAGCACGATTTGCTCAACAATTTGGCGGACAACAGCTGGATGACGTATTCCACAAACAAATCGCCCGTTTGCTTCGTGACGATCTGCTGGAACCAACCGAAGCAGGCTACCGTCTGAGCGAAAAAGGACTTTTGTTCGGTAATGATGTATTCGGCGAGTTTGTAGGTAGTTTGGTGCAGGAGCATGCTTGAGCGGTAGTGCATGGATGATCGTACCAGCGCAACATAGCTGAGCGTATACGTATAGCTAGATATTAGCGAATAGGTACTATTTTATACAATGAGATGGGCTATTGCTTAAGTGGAGCTAATTTTACGAAAAATTATCAAAATTATATAAGCAATCCATGATGCATAAGCCATGATATAGAAGTAATGATATACAGGCAACGATATAAAAGCGTTGTTCCTTATATAGGAGCAGCGCTTTTTTCGCTTAAATGGATTTCGAATATGAAGACGATAATATAAGAGAAGATGATATCAAAGAACGTACGTAGACTGTTCGGTTTGGTAAGAGTGGTATACGTATATTCTCATTTATTTCAGTAAGACATCACCTAACAGCATGAAATCGAATCATGAGAATTTACATATCAGATGGAAATAGAAATTCCACTCTGCTAAAAGTAGTACATTTAATCATTCTTTATAAATGAACTCTGGCAACTAACGAGTCTTTATAAATGAATTCTGGCTACGATACCTATCGAATAAGATATTTGGGATGGCTCTACAAAGAGTGTACGAATCAATGAATTAAAACGGAATTAAAGGTTCACATCATATATAGTACATAGTCTTCATTTCGAACTACTAATCTATACATCTAAACTCGAAAGTGAGTCGAAACTAAATAATTCTTTTCATCTGCCGATAAATTAGAATGTTAAAGCTAATCAAGTATTCTACTTCAACTATGAGTTAGATTTTTAAATTAACGAGCAATACAGCAAATCACATCATACATCTACCCTCATACATACGATAAAACAAACTCACTCCACCAACCACATTACATTTCAACTGATCCCGTTAACAAATCGCTAGCTGTATAAAATACACTCTAATCCGTATGAAACCAACACGATCCACTTACGAATCATTCGAAAAATGAGCGTTAAAATAAACATTACAAACCTACATTTTCCCTATATACCGCGCGGCTTCAGCTACAAAAAATTCAAACGAAAATTTAACATATTTTTTTCTATAAATTCTATTGAATTTTCATTTGCTGTGTTGTATATTTATACGTATTCATTTAACAATGATGTGACATTGTCGGTTATTCAATTCATCCATAGTTTACAAAATTAACATTGCGCAAATAAACGAAGAGGTAGACGGAGCCCTGAACATACCCAAGGACTGATCCGCAACGCCGCAACGAGGAGGAACGTATTCATGTATGCTGTAGTAACTTGCAGAGCAGCCGTACCCGAAGATGTAGAACCATTGTATCAATTAATCGCAGGTTATGCTGAGCGAGGTATCATGTTGCCGCGTTCCCGTGAGGCGCTGCATCGGCAACTGCAACATTTTGTCGTAGCTGAAATTGACGGTGAGCTGGTAGGTTGTGGCTCACTGTGCAAGCTTGGAGAAGAACTGGTCGAGATTCGCTCGCTGGGTATTTCGGAAGGACATAAAGGACAGGGCATTGGTTCCAAGCTCGTCGATACATTGATCGAGCATGCGGCACAGCGCAAATTGCGTAAAGTGATGGCGTTGACGTATGAAGTGTCCTTTTTCAAAAAGAACGGTTTTGAAGTGGTTGAGACGAGCATTTTTCCTGAGAAGGTATGGGCAGATTGCCGTCATTGTCCGAAGCAAGATCGCTGCGATGAAATTGCGGTATTGAAGGTGCTGGATATTTAATCCGAAACGAAGCCTTCTTTTCTATATCGTCTATATTCTTTTCTATATCATCTATCACTTGAGAATAAAGTCGATTGCTCGCTAGTAGAGGGGCAATCGACTTTTTGTATGAGCAGAGAGTAAAAAGGATATCAAATAAGTGTATTAATAGCATAACCATGTAAGAAGCCGTATCCCAATAAAAGCTTGCAAAATAAAATCTAAACTCTATAATATAGTTAGATAATCTAATCATATAGACAAAGGATGGATTTCGATGGTTCGCAAGCATATTAACTATGGCAAGACACCTGATCCATCGCTACCGCGACTTGGGAGTGAAGCGTATAACGAGCTATGTCAGCAAACTGCCGCAACGCACACGTCCGTTTCAGCTGCGCAGCTCGGTCTGTTGATGTTATGGAACAGCGATCATGTGCTTGACGTCATGGATGATGCGCTCGCACCGTATGATATTAGCGAGAGCAAGCTGGATGTGTTGATGCTCATTCGATTGCATGCAGGTCAGCATGATGTGACGGCATCCGAGCTTGCCCAGCGATTGGGAATACGTAAAGCATCGGCGACCATTTTGTTAAATGGACTGGAAAAGAAAGGCTGGATCCATCGTCAGCAAAGTCAGCAGGATGGACGGAAAAGCTTTATTCATTTAACTACAGCGGGCAAGCAACTGCTGGATCATGTATTGCCTGAATTCTGGCAAGCATGTGCTTCCTTAGTCGACGGATTGGATGAACAGGAACGTCAGGTGCTGCATAAGCTGATGCTTAAATTTAATACACATATCGAGAATCGGTTAGGCTCAGGTAGATAAGTAGCCGATTTTCGAATCGGTTTTCTGCGATACAGTTATTTTTTTGTATAAATGATTAGATTATCTAACTATAATAAAGAGGAGAATCGATATGTCGATAGTTCGTGATCAGATTATATTGAATGAAACGCAATACAGATGGAGAACTTGGCTACTCGCCTGGAGCGGTTTGATTGTCATGTGCAGCTTATATGTGACGATTCCACTAAACACTTTATTTGCATCGCAGTTTAACGTGTCTGCTTCTATCGCTGCTCTAAGTAGCAGTATATTTTCAATCTGTTTTGCCTGTGGTTGTCTCCTATATGGCGCAATTGCTGATAAATACGGTCGCAAACGCGTTATTTTGCTCGGTATGCTCGGTCTGGCTTTATTTACACTTGCCGCAAGCTTAGTGCATCCATTTCCAATGTTTATTGTATTACGTGCCTTACAGGGATTAACCGCTGCTACCTTTTCTCCAGTTATTCTTGCTTATATTGTATCGGTGTTCCCTGCCCAGCATCGCGTGACAGCGATTGGCTTTGTTAGCACCGGATTTTTGCTGGCAGGCATTGTAGGTCAGGTCGTTGCTGGATATATTGGCACACATGATGATTGGCATGATTTATTTTTAATGTTTGGCTGTCTGTATAGTATAACCGCCTTATTGCTCTGGAGATTTTTGCCGGGTGATGCGGCTGGGCAGCCAGAGCTGAATGTGTATGTGTATATGAAGCAAATCAAGCATGTTATTTTACAAAAGGGTTTATTGCTAAGTTATGTGGTCGCATTGGTGCTACTGACTTCTTTTATCGTGATGTATGCGATATTGAATCATCAGTTGCAAAGTGTTACTTATGGACTGAATGAGCAGTCGATCTTGTGGATTCGAATTGCAGGTATCGCGGGCATGATCTGTGCACCGCTGGCTGGGATCATTTCGCAAAAAAGAAGCTCATGCTTTACATTGCTACTCGGATTGACGACGAGTATGCTCAGTCTTATCATGATGGCGGTCTCTGTAGCTCTGCCACTGCTAGTATTGTTCAGTGTATGCGCTGTAGCTGGCATCGCGATTAGTGTACCCGCACTCGTATCAATTGTAGGACAGCTGGGGTTGCAGCAGCGAGGTATTGCTGTTTCGTTGTATACATTTGTACTGTTTGTCGGAACGGCATTTGCCCCATTTTTATCGATGCACTTCATCTCGCTACAGAGCGGTATGCTAGCTTTTGGTAGCAATGCATTGCTACTGCTGCCTGCGATACTAGCGACACTTGTTATTCGTCTGCCGAAGTAAGAGGGAGTGTAGTCTATGGCAAGCATGTAAGCACATAGATGAATTTCAAATTGAGCACTGGAAAAATACCAAACTGACTTGACAATAAAGTCGTCGATTTGGTATTTTTGTATTAACCGTTAGCACTCAACTCGAACGAGTGCTAACGAAAGCGATACACAGGTGTAATTTTAGATGCCACTGATATGTAGGGATGGCATAGGTAGTGTACAGGCGATCTATAACAGGACGTTGTAGCATCGCTCTTTGCAAGGCACTCAAAGGGAGGGAGCCTCATGTTAACCGAGCGTCAACAAATGATTCTGAATGCAATCGTAGATGATTATATTCGTTCGGCAGAGCCTGTCGGGTCCCGTAGCATCTCCAAGCGTGGCGATGTGAACTATAGCCCGGCGACGATTCGTAATGAAATGGCGGATCTGGAGGAGCTAGGCTTTCTTGAGCAACCGCACACGTCGGCTGGACGTATTCCTTCTAACAAAGGATATCGTTATTATGTCGATCATCTTACGCCGGTGCATTCGGTGAAGCCCGCCGAGGTCAAAGAGCTGAAACGCTTTTTCACCGAGCAGCTTAGCGCTGCTGAGCAGATGATGCAGCATGCAGCTATGGTATTGTCGCATGTTACCAATTATACGTCCATTTTGCTAGGACCGGAGGTATTCCATACCTCATTACGTCATTTCCAACTGTTACCGCTGGAAGATCAGAGTGCAATTGCCATTATGGTCACAAGCACAGGACAGGTGGAAAACCGCAAAATCCGTATTCCGGATCATGTGTCTGCCTCCGAATTGGAGCAGACGGTCAATCTGCTGAACAGTCGATTGATTGGCGTACCTTTATATAAACTCAAAACACGTATTTTTTCTGAAATTAGCGAAGAAATGCAGCGTCATCTTGAGCATTATGAAGAGATGATGACTGCGCTGGATGGTGCATTCGGTCAGGAGCAAGAACAGAAAATTTTCCTGAGTGGTGCGACCAATATGCTGATTCAACCAGAATTCCGCGATATGGATAAGGTGAAGAGCATTCTTGACCTGCTGGAAGAGACGCCAACGTTGACCCGGTTAATGACCGAGGCAGCAGCGCCACAGGGCATTCAGGTGCGGATCGGCGCAGAGAATGCGCATGAAGCATTTGAAAATTGCAGCTTGATCACTGCTACCTATGAGCTGGATGGCGAATCACTAGGTACTATTGGTATACTAGGACCGACGCGAATGGAGTACGGACGGGTGATCGGCATTCTCAATATGCTCTCACACGATATGACGCGTATTCTGAAGCAATGGTATCGTTAATTCATTGTTCTCTCTAACATGTAATATGATTCGCTGATTGGATCGACCCGTACTTGCGGTAATGATTACTTTGACTGCGTCCGACTGTGTCTTGATTGCACTCCAGTTGCTGGATGACACGGGCACAGTGGCGGACGCGACGATGCATCTATTTTAAGGAGGTGAACAATCTTGAATAAAGAGCAATCCTTTCAAGAAAACAATAACGCTGAGGAGCAGATTCCGGTGCAAGAAACCGAAGCTGCTGAAGCGGTAAACAATAACGAACCAACCGAAGCAGGGAGCGATACGGCTGAGCCGACGACCGAACAAGTCGTAAGCAAAGACGAGTTGGATCGCGCTCAGGCACATGCCGAAGAGCAAACCCAGCGCCTTTTGCGTGCACAGGCAGACTTTGATAACTTCCGTCGCCGTACACAAAAGGAAAAAGAAGATCTGGCGAAATATGCATCCGCACAGCTCATCACCGAGCTGATTCCGGTTATCGATAATTTTGAACGCGCGATGATGACCAAGCCTGATCATCCAGAGCTTGAGTCTTTTTCCAAAGGCGTCGATATGATTTTCCGTCAGCTGTCGGATGTGCTGAAAAATGCAGGTCTGACTACGATGGAAACGGTAGGTCAACCGTTCAATCCTGAATTCCATCAAGCGGTTATGCAGGTGGAGTCGGATGAATATGAAGAAGGAATCATTGTGGAAGAACTGCAAAAAGGCTATGCGCTGAAAGATAAAGTGCTGCGCCCGGCTATGGTTAAAGTTAGCGGCTAGTTAGCGTGACATGATCCACAATAGAAAGCTTGTAGCATGTGAATTACGACTATAAATGATCAATAACTTTACATTATGAGGAGGATATTTAAGGATGAGCAGAGTAATTGGTATCGACTTAGGTACAACGAATTCATGTGTAGCAGTAATGGAGGGCGGCGAGGCTGTCGTTATTCCTAACCCGGAAGGCGCACGTACAACCCCTTCTGTAGTTGGTTTCAAAAAAGACGGCGAGCGTATCGTTGGTGAAACAGCGAAACGTCAATCGATCACGAACCCGGATCGTACCATCAGTTCGATCAAACGTCATATTGGTACAGACTACAAAGTACAAATCGACGACAAAAATTACAGCCCACAGGAAATCTCCGCGATGATCCTGCAAAAGCTGAAATCCGATGCAGAAGCTTATCTCGGTCAAACGGTAACACAAGCGGTTATTACTGTACCTGCTTACTTCAATGACAGTCAGCGTCAAGCAACAAAAGATGCGGGTAAAATCGCAGGTCTGGAAGTACTGCGTATCGTCAACGAGCCAACAGCAGCAGCACTGGCATACGGTCTGGAAAAATCCGAAGATCAAACGATTCTCGTTTATGACCTCGGTGGCGGTACATTTGACGTATCGATTCTTGAACTGGGCGATGGCTTCTTCGAAGTTAAAGCAACTAGTGGTGACAACCATCTTGGTGGTGACGACTTTGACCAGGTCATCATCGATTACCTCGTAAGTGAATTCAAAAAAGATCAGGGCGTAGACCTGAGCAAAGATAAAGCAGCCGTACAACGTCTGAAAGACGCTGCTGAAAAAGCGAAAAAAGAACTGTCCGGCGTAATGACAACAACGATTTCGCTGCCATTTATTACTGTTGTTGACGGCGTACCTCAGCATCTTGAGGTGAACCTGACTCGTGCGAAATTCGAAGAACTGTCTGCTGAGCTGGTAGAGCGTACACTGGCTCCAACTCGCCGTGCTATTCAAGACTCCGGTCTGAGTGCAAGCGAGATTGACAAAATCGTTCTTGTTGGTGGTTCCACACGTATTCCAGCCGTGCAGGAAGCGATCAAAAAACTGACGGGTAAAGAGCCTCACAAAGGCGTGAACCCGGATGAAGTGGTAGCGCTTGGTGCTGCGGTTCAAGCGGGCGTACTGACTGGTGATGTTAAAGACGTCGTTCTGCTCGACGTAACTCCACTGTCCCTCGGTATCGAGACAGCGGGTGGCGTATTCACTAAAATGATCGAGCGCAACACAACGATCCCAACAAGCAAATCCCAGGTGTTCTCCACCTACGCGGATAACCAGCCTAGCGTAGAAATTCACGTCCTGCAAGGTGAGCGTGAGATGGCTGCTGGTAACAAAACACTCGGTCGCTTCATGCTGGGCGATATCCCTGCTGCACCACGTGGCGTACCACAAATCGAAGTTACTTTTGACATCGATGCGAACGGTATCGTTAACGTATCCGCAACAGACAAAGGTACAGGTAAGAGCCAGAAAATCACGATCACTTCTTCCAGCGGTCTGAGCGATGACGAAGTAGAACGCATGATGAAGGACGCTGAGCTGCACGCAGAGGAAGACCGTAAACGTAAAGAAACGGTTGAAGTGAAAAACAGCGCCGATCAACTGATCTATCAAGTGGAAAAAACGATTAAAGATCTGGGCGAAAAAGCGGATGCAGGCGAAGTCGAAAAAGCGAATGCTGCGAAAGACAAGCTGAAATCTACACTGGAAGGCGAAGATGTAGAAGCGATCAAAGCCGCTACAGAAGAACTGAACACGGTAGCACAGGCACTGGCTGTGAAGCTGTATGAGCAAGCAGCAGCGGAAGAACAAGCAGCAGGTGGAGCCGACCAATCCGCTCCGAAAAACGACAATGTCGTGGACGCTGAATACGAAGTGGTCGACGAAGACAAAAAAGATTAATTTATATATCATTATCTGAACTTTTGGAACTGGGAAGGTCAAAGCCGGGGCATCCCGTGCTTTGACTTTCATTTTTTATGTCTGCATGGTATAACGGCATAGTGAGTCATACGATCGGAACTCTATATGTTCATACCTGATAATCAGGCAAAACATACATGAATCGTTGAAGCACTGGATCAGACAAATACGTAGATTAGCGATATGAACAGGACAAAGCTAATCCGAATGAGCGAGTGGAGGTGGACCAATGGCGGATAAACGCGATTATTATGAGGTGCTTGGCTTAGGCAAAGACGCTTCTGAAGATGAGATTAAAAAGGCATACCGCAAGCTGGCACGCCAGTATCACCCGGACGTGAATAAAGCGGACGATGCGGAAGCGAAGTTTAAAGAAGTAAAAGAAGCGTATGATGTACTCAGCGATTCGTCCAAACGGGCACAGTACGATCAATATGGACATATGGATCCGAATCAAGGCGGCTTTGGCGGCGGTGGCTTCTCTGGTGGCGGTTTTGGCGATATTTTCGATATGTTCTTTGGAGGTGGCGGCAGACAGCGTAACCCGAACGCGCCGCAGCGCGGGAACGATCTACAGTACACGATGACACTGGAGTTCAAGGAAGCTGTATTCGGTAAGGATACAGAAATTACGATTAATCGTACCGAAAATTGTGATGTGTGTAATGGTAGTGGTGCCAAACCGGGTACACAGCCGAAGACGTGTTCGGTCTGTCATGGCTCTGGACAGGAAGAAGTGGTGCAAAACACACCATTTGGCCGTATGGTCAATCGTCGTAGCTGTTCGAACTGTGGCGGTACAGGTACGATCATCGAAGAGAAATGCGGCAATTGTAACGGTGCGGGCCGCGTGAAAAAGCAGCGCAAAATTCGCATTAACATCCCGGCAGGTGTGGACGATGGTTCACAAATGCGCGTAAACGGTGAAGGGGAAGGCGGTATGCGTGGAGGCCCTCCAGGTGATCTGTATATCGTATTCCGTGTGAAAGAGCATGATTTCTTCCAGCGTGAAGACGATGATATCTACTGTGAGATTCCGCTTACGTTTACCCAGGCAGCGCTTGGTGATGAGATCGAAGTGCCGACAATGACGGAAAAAGTGAAAATCAAAGTTCCGGCAGGTACACAGACGGGTACGTATTTCCGTTTGAAAGGTAAAGGCGTTCCGCGTCTGCGTGGTACCGGACAGGGCGATCAGCATATTAAAGTCGTTGTGGTAACACCAAGCAATCTGACGGACGACCAGAAGGATTTGCTTCGTCAGTTCGGTTCATTAAGCGGCGAGAACACGCATGAAAATGAACAATCGTTTTTTGATCGTGTAAAACGTGCTTTTCGCGGAGATTGAGTGAATTGCGGCAACAGCTCGCGAATGTACAGCTCGTTCATTTAACATAAACACTGGAGCAGCCCGGTTCTGGCATAGAGCCGGGCTTTGCTCTGTGACAAGACATGATAAGCAGGAATATTTTCTGAAACGTTATCGTGCTCGCTAGCTTGCCGATCATGATGTCAAGAGGTGCTGAGTAGAGCAAGACCGGTCGTCCGTACATATGGATAGGTAGATATACGGGCATCCCGATGTGTGAACGAAGGTGTTATTGATGAATGAGAGCGTGAGCAGCAGAAGTTTTTGAACTGCATGGCTTATCTGTAGTACAATGAAGCGAAATGCAAACTGGGCGGCTGGATGAAAGCCCAACAATGATCAGGAGGAATGTAATCATGTTATGGCATGAATTAACGATACATACAACCGAGCAGGCGATCGAAATGATCTCTAACTTCCTGCACGAAGCAGGCGCAGGTGGGGTGACGATTGAGGAATCGGGTACGCTGAATAAGGAGCGTGACACGTCCTATGGACAGTGGTACGAGCTGCCGCTGAACGATATTCCAGAGGGAGAAGCAGTCGTTCAGGGCTATTTTGCCGAAGAAACGGATATGACGACGCTATCTGATGAAGTCGCAGGCCGTATCGCCCAGTTGAAGGAATTTGGCATTGATGCCGGTGCGGCTACGATGTCTGTACGTACAGTGGATGAAGAAGATTGGGCAGATGCGTGGAAAAAGTATTTTAAACCACTGCGTGTGTCGAAACGTCTGACGATCAAGCCAACATGGGAAGACTACACACCGGAGAACGAACAGGAACAGATTATCGAGCTTGATCCGGGAATGGCATTTGGTACAGGGACTCACCCGACGACATCGCTTTGCCTGCGTACACTGGAAACGGTCATTCACGGCGGTGAAGAAGTGATCGATGTCGGTACTGGCTCTGGGATTCTAGCGATCGGTGCAATCAAGCTCGGTGCGAAAAGTGTGCTGGCACTTGATCTCGATCCGGTGGCGGTATCCAGCGCACGTGAGAATACGAAGCTTAACGGATTAAGTGACCATATCCATGTATATGAAAGCGATCTGCTGTCTGTATTAAAGGCGGAGGGGCAGGAAGCTGCGAATGCATTGAATGTTACATTACCGGTGCAGGTCGTCGTCGCGAATATTTTGGCAGAGATTATTTTGCTGTTTATCGATGACGTGTACAATGCATTGCGTCCGGACGGCGTGTATATCGCTTCCGGTATTTATAAAAATAAAGAAGATTCGGTACGCGAAGCGCTGGAGGCTGCTGGCTTCGAAATCGAGGGTGCGCATCGGGATGAAGACTGGATCGCCTTTGTCGCGAGAAAGAGGTAAGTATGGATTTTTTGAATCGAATTTTATTTGTTAACCTGGATGTATTGCCATTTTATGTGATGGCACTGGTGATTGGGTTTACAGTGCATGAGTTTTCTCACGCCTATTTTGCTAATAAATTCGGTGATCCAACGGCGAAAATGCTCGGTCGGGTCACATTAAATCCAGCAGCACATATCGATCTTTTCGGTATGATCCTGCTACTCATTGCTGGTTTTGGCTGGGCACGTCCAGTGCCGGTGAATCGCGCGAACTTTGATCGTCCGCGTCTGATGAGCATTGTCGTTTCAGCGGCTGGTCCGGTCAGTAACTTGATCGTCGCGCTCTTAACGGCGATTATCTATTATGCGCTGAATTACTTTGGGGTGATCGGCTCATTTGCAAACAATCGGATCGATATCGCTATTTATACATTTGTGCAGTATATGATTCTGATGAACTGCTTCCTGTTCATTTTCAATTTGATTCCGCTGCCGCCACTGGATGGGTATCGGGTTTTGAGCGAGCTGCTGCCACCGCGTATTAGTGCGAAGCTGCAAGGGTTGGAGCAATGGGCATTTCTGTTGTTCCTGCTGGTCGTATTTTTACCGCCGCTGAAAATGTACACCATTCAGCCGTTGTATGAGCTGGCAGGCGCCTTATCCGGCAGTTTCTATAGTCTCGGCAATTTACTATTTGGACGATAAATGTTTCTATTCATTCAAGGGATCAAAGATCTATATCCGAGATGTAACCCAAGCTTAAAACGTATTAAAATGAAATGATTTGCATTAGCTTTTCCTAAAAAATACCAAACAATCTTGATTGTTGACTTCAGGCCGATATTCGGAATAGATCCGAATATCGGCTTTATTGTATGTTCATGAACTTCATGAAGATCGTCGCTATCCTTGTGGTTAAGCCATTCTTCCATTCATGTAAGCGCTTAAAAACTAAAAAGGGCAAATATGAACAATTGTTGAACTTTTTGCGCCAGTTTGATTTTATTAAAATGGATAAACGCGTCGTCTATCAGGGTAATGAAGAAAGAGGATGACGGCCGTTGTATGAAGATTAAGTGAAGTCGGCTGCATCGCTTGACAGCAACTATCGTCTAGTATGATAATGGTTCTCAGATTATAATTATTCTAATTACACATTGGAGTAATTAAAAAATCATTGGATAATGGGAGGAATTTTATTATGTCTCTGATCGGTAAAAAAGTAGAAGCGTTTAACGCAAAAGCATTTCACAACGGTGAATTCATCGACGTGTCCGAACAAAACTTCCAGGGTAAATGGAGCGTAGTATGCTTCTATCCTGCGGATTTCACATTTGTATGCCCAACCGAACTGGGTGACCTGCAAGATCAATACGCTACACTGAAAAGCCTGGGTGCTGAAGTATATTCCGTATCGACAGACACTCATTTCACGCATAAAGCATGGCATGATCATTCCGATGTGATCGGTAAAATCGAGTACACGATGATCGGTGATCCATCCCAACGCATTTCCCGTCTGTTTGAAGTTCTGGACGAAGAAGAAGGTCTGGCACAACGCGGTACATTTATCATCGATCCAGATGGTATCGTACAAACGGTAGAAATTAACGCTGACGGTATCGGTCGCGATGCAAGTACACTGGTGGACAAAATTAAAGCCGCTCAATACGTTCGCAACAATCCGGGTGAAGTTTGCCCTGCAAAATGGAAAGAAGGCGCTGAAACATTGAAACCAAGCCTGGATCTGGTTGGTAAAATCTAAGCGATTCTTTTTGAACGATTCGATAAATTGAAGCTAAACGTCATTCACGTTTACGTGTAAGGAGCATAAAGCAAATGGCATTAGATGCAGAAATGAAAGTCCAATTGTCGCAATACTTGCAATTGCTGGAAAGCGACATCGTTCTGAAAGTTAGCGCTGGCGATGACAAAGCATCTCAAGAAACGCTGGAACTGCTGGATGAGCTGGCTGCCATTTCCTCGCGCATCACGGTCGAAAAAGCAACCCTTGAACGCACACCAAGCTTTAGCGTAAATCGTGGACAGGAGGACACCGGTGTTGTATTTGCCGGTGTTCCGCTTGGACACGAGTTCACTTCGCTGATTATGGCGCTGCTTCAAGTAAGCGGCCGTGCGCCTAAGGTAGATGACAGCCTGATCGCTCAAGCTAAAGCGATTCAAGGCCAGTACAATTTTGAATCGTATGTAAGTCTGACGTGTCATAACTGTCCTGACGTTGTGCAGGCGCTAAATATTTTGAGTGTACTGAATCCGAACATCCGTCATACGATGGTCGAAGGCGGCGCATTCAAGCACGAGATCGATAGCAAAAATATTATGGCTGTACCTACGGTGTTCCTGAATGGTGAGCCATTTGGCAACGGTCGTATGTCGCTGCAAGATATTTTGAGCAAGCTGGGTGCAGGTCCGAATGCAGATGAACTAGCGAACAAAGAAGCATATGATGTGCTTGTTGTTGGCGGCGGTCCGTCCGGTGCCAGTGCAGCGATCTATGCAGCTCGTAAAGGTATTCGTACCGGTCTTGTAGCTGAACGCTTTGGCGGACAGATTATGGATACGGTCGGTATCGAAAACTTTGTCAGTGTGAAATATACCGAAGGTCCTAAGCTTGCAGCCAGTCTGGAAGAGCATGTAAAGGAATACGGCGTAGACATTATGCCATCCCAACGTGCAAAGCATCTGGCTAAAAAAGATCTCGTTGAAGTCGAACTGGAGAACGGGGCTATACTTAAAAGTAAAACCGTCATCCTGTCGACAGGTGCACGCTGGCGTAATATCGGCGTACCGGGTGAAGAAGAGTTTAAAAACAAAGGTGTTGCCTACTGTCCGCACTGTGATGGCCCTCTATTTGAAGGCAAGCGTGTAGCGGTCATTGGTGGCGGCAACTCCGGCGTTGAAGCTGCGATTGACCTGGCTGGTATCGTAAAGCATGTCACGGTGATTGAATTTGGTGCTGAGCTGAAAGCGGACTCCGTATTGCAGGAGCGTCTGTACAGCCTGCCTAACGTAACAGTTGTCAAAAATGCACAAACGAAAGAAATCACAGGTACAGATACCGTTAACGGTATTACGTATGTTGATCGTGATTCACTCGAAGTGCATCATGTAGAGCTGGAAGGTGTATTCGTTCAGATCGGTCTGGTGCCTAACACCGACTGGCTGAAAGATTCGCTCGAACTGACTCGCATGGGTGAAATCGTGACAGACAAGCATGGCGCAACAAGCCTGCCAGGCGTGTTCGCTGCTGGCGATTGCACCGATAGTGCGTATAAGCAGATCATTATCTCGATGGGTTCGGGCGCAACCGCAGCGCTGGGCGCATTTGATTACATGATCCGTAACTAATTGAACAATTGAATCTCTGGCGCTTAGCCGGGGATGAATAAAGCCCTTTTCGATCTGGCATTTAGCTGGGTGGAGAAGGGTTCTTTGTTTTGTAGGCGGATGTTGACCCTGATATCATGATATAATGTTAAAAAGTTTAGCTTGAGAGGAAGGATGTGATGCCTATGCCTTACCAATCTAAAGTTAAACGTGCAGTAGGTCTGGCAAAATCTAAACGGAGCACTCCATTGCGACATCATCGATATATTTCTATGCGATCTTCTCTATTGGATCGAGATTTTCTAAGCATTCATGCGCCTTTGTCCAAGACGAGTGCTAAAGAAGTCCGCGCCTATATTCAAGAGCTACGAAAACAAAACAATCAATGGTTGAACCACAAATTGATCATTAAGCATGTCTACATGAAAAGCATTGTCCCGATGGCGACAGTGCTTTATTTATTTCATCAGTAACTAGAGTTTGGCGTGCCAGTTTTATACATAGCTAAACGATCATGTATTGTGTCCATATCATGGGCTGATCTCTGTACAAATTGCGCCAAAACTCTAGCCCTCGCTGTCTAAAAGTTGTATCATAAGGTTTCAGGGTTCATGTTCCAACCGAGAATGTGCGGTAGGATTGTCGAGAAGTCCGGCTGGTTCACACGGTCGGGCTATTTGAATGCGAGGCGCAGGTCTGGTAGCCTTGGAAGATGAACAAGTTCAGGAATCATATGTTGATCCTATGCATAGAAAGTGGATGAGTGATGCAGCGATATTTTGTACCCGTAGCGCAGTTTAGTGAACACAGCGTAACAATTACCGGTGAAGATGCCCGGCATATTATAAAAGTAATGCGTTCCGAGGAGGGCGACGAATTTATCGCCTGTGATGGAGCGCAGTTAGATGTACTCGCTGCAATTGAAAGTATGGAAGATGGTATCGTCACCGCGCGCATTGTCGAGCGACTGGAACAGCTTTCCGAAGCTAGAGTGCACGTCACGATCGCACAAAGTTTGCCAAAGGGCGATAAGATGGAAACGGTGATCCAGAAGTGTACAGAGCTAGGTGCAGCTGCATTTGTTCCTTTTCTATCCGCGCGTACTGTGGTGCAATACGATTCGCGTAAGGAAGAGAAGCGTCTGCAACGCTGGAGTAAAATTGCCAAAGAAGCGGCAGAGCAAAGTCATCGTAGCCGTATTCCGGTGATTGGGCATCCTCTGAGCTGGAAACAATTACTCGCTTCGCTGGCACAGTATGATCTGATCTGTTTTTGTTATGAAAAGGAAAGTGGAAGTCAGCTTCGCGATGTTGTTCAACCTTTTGCAGCCAGTCTGAAGCAGCGTCAGCATGGTGAACAGCCTGTGCGTGTACTGGTTGTCGTAGGGCCAGAAGGTGGCTTTACCGAGCAGGAAGTGGAGACGGCAGAGCAACATGGAGCGGTATCGACCGGACTCGGACGGCGTATTTTACGCACCGAAACGGCAGCGATGACCGCGCTGGCTTGTATTATGTATGAAACCGGAGAAATGGGAGGAATTTAAATTATGCCATCTGTAGCATTTTATACTCTGGGCTGCAAAGTAAACTTTTACGATACCGAAGCGATGTGGCAACTGTTTAAAAATGAAGGTTATGAGCAGGTTGATTTTGAAGAAAAAACAGCTGACGTGTACGTGATTAACACATGTACGGTAACAAATACAGGCGACAAAAAAAGCCGCCAAATTATTCGCCGTGCGGTACGCCGCAACCCGGATGCGATTATTGCTGTAACGGGCTGCTATGCCCAAACTTCGCCTGCTGAGATTCTCGATATCGAAGGGGTCGATCTGGTCGTTGGTACACAGGATCGTGAGAAGCTGATGGATCATATCCATACGCTGCAATCCGAGCGTCAGCCGATCAACGCCGTGCGTAACATTATGAAAACACGCGAGTTCGAGGAACTGGATGTGCCGGACTTTGCCAATCATACACGTGCCTTTTTGAAAATTCAGGAGGGCTGCAACAACTTCTGTACGTTCTGTATTATTCCCTGGTCACGCGGTCTGTCTCGTAGTCGTGCAGCAAGCAGCGTCATTGCTCAGGCGCATCAGCTCGTAGCCGCAGGCTACAAGGAAATCGTGCTGACAGGTATTCATACAGGCGGTTATGGCGACGATCTGGAAGATTATGATCTGGCTGATCTGCTGTGGGATCTGGACAAAGTGGAAGGTTTGGAGCGCATTCGGATTAGCTCTATCGAAGCGAGTCAGATTACAGACAAAGTGCTGGACGTGCTGAATCGTTCGTCCAAAATGTGCCGTCACTTCCACATTCCGCTGCAAGCTGGAGATGATACGGTGCTGAAACGTATGCGCCGTAAATATACTGTAGCTGAATACGCCGAGAAAATTCGCCGTATCCGTCAATCGATGCCAGACGTGGCGATCACGACTGACGTGATCGTAGGCTTCCCCGGCGAAACGGACGAAATGTTCCAAAACGGCTACAATATGATGAAGTCGATCGGCTTCTCGGAAATGCACGTATTCCCTTACTCCAAACGTACCGGTACACCGGCAGCACGTATGGAAGATCAGGTAGACGACGAAGTGAAGCATGCACGTGTGCATCAACTCATCGACCTGTCCGAGCAAATGCAATTGTCCTACGCGGAGAAGTTTGTCGGTCATGTGCTGGATATTATCCCAGAAAACAACGACAAAGGCGTATTCGGCGAAGGTATGATCGGCGGTTATAGCGATAACTATTTGCAAATCGCCTTTGAAGGTTCAGAAGAACTCGTTGGTAAACTATGTCGCGTGAAGCTTGTTGAGCCAGGTGCGAACACGTCGAAAGGTCAACTTGTACGCGTGCTGGAGCAGGAGCCAAGTCAACTCGCTTAAAACCAATTTGATGTGCTTAAAATAGCTTTTGGTATTTGTAAATTAAGCATTTTGGTAAGAAATATAGATATATGGATTCAGATGTATTTGACGTATTAGCTTATTCAAACTTCTTTTAGAATGAAAAAGATTTTGATACGGTATGTAAAAATAAGTATGTAGTAACATCCGCTGAACGAAGGAAAGTGAATTCGAGAAAAGGACGACTTTGGAGTAGGAGAATCTACATGATCACCTAATCGATAGATTGTCTCACATCTCACACCACCTGAGTGCGTTCTCTTATTGCTTGACGGAGTGTTTGATGCTACATGCACCAGTTATACACTAAGCTTCATAACAATATTTAGCAGGATTTCATTTTGCGTAACTGGCGAGATGCCGGAGCCGCAAGGTGAAATCCTTTGTTGTGCCATGAACGGTATTGGATCGTGATAAATATGCGATGGATCGATAGATGTGAGTGATTGATCGTAAATCGATCGGTATTTGACCGTATTAGGATGTACGTATAAAAGGAGTGAGCCAGTGTGGCAGCAATTATTTTACAGCAAAAACGTAAGAAAAGAGTAGAGCAGGGACATCCGTGGGTGTTTGAAGGAGAAATCGCTACCGTAGAAGGCGAGCCGCAAGCAGGCGAAGTGGTGCAGGTGATGAATCATCAGCGCAAGTTCCTCGCTACGGGGTATTACAATCCCGCTTCGAAAATTACCGTTCGCCTCATTTCCAGACAGCCAGTAATCGAGATGGATCAGGCGTTTTTTGCAGAGCGGTTCCGCTGGTGTGTGCAGCATCGGGAGCGTTTTTTACCTACAGAGCGTGCGTATCGCCTTGTGTATGGTGAAGCGGACTTTTTGCCGGGCTTGATCGTAGATCGTTTTGACGATGTACTGGTTGTACAATTGCTCACACTCGGTATGGATCAGCGCCGTCAGCAGATTATCGCTGCACTGGTAGAAGTGGTTCAGCCAAAAGGCATTTATGAGCGCAGTGATGTATCGGTGCGCAAGCTGGAAGGTTTGGAAGAAACAACAGGCATACTGTATGGCGAATGCCCACGTCATGTGACCGTGCAGGAAAATGGACTGTGGATTAAAGTCGATATCGAACAGGGTCAGAAAACAGGTTATTTCTTCGATCAACGCGAAAATCGTGCATCCATCGCTCCGCTTATGCTCGGCTGGGGGGAACGCAGTGGGATTACGCTGCAATCAGTCACAGATAATGGCGAGACCGTGCAAGCTCCGGTTAACCGCAAAGGCAATGTCGTTGAATTCCCTTACTGGGATGGTGCGACTGTGTTGGAATGTTTCTCACATACAGGTAGTTTTACGCTCAATGCTTGTAAATACGGTGCGAAAAAAGTGACCTGTCTCGATATTTCGGCGCATGCGATTGAAAGTGCAGAGGAAAATGTACGTTTAAACGGGTTCGAGGATCGGGTTGAGTTTGTCGTAGCGGATGCGTTTGATTATTTACGCAGCAATGCTAAAGGGTTGGAGGAACGTCGCGATCGTGCAGCAGGCAGCAAGCATGACACCTCCGTACCGATGACCGCAGGCGGTGGACGTAGCTGGGATGTTGTTATTCTCGATCCACCTGCTTTTGCTAAAACAAAAAGTGCGGTGGCTGGCGCAGTACGCGGCTACAAGGACATTAACTTGCATGGGATGAAGCTGGTCAATGAAGGCGGCTATCTGGTGACCGCAAGTTGCTCGTATCATATGAAGCCAGAGCTATTTCTGGAAACGATTCAAGAAGCGGCTCAGGATGCAGGGAAAGTGCTACGTCTGGTGGAGTGGAGAGCAGCGGGTAAAGATCATCCGCAAATCCTCGGTGTCACCGAAGGGCATTATTTGAAATTTGCGATCTTTGAAGTGCGTAGCGCTTCGTTTTAAAATATTGTTGTAAGGTTGTAAGGTTGTAAGGTTGTAAGGTTGTAAGGTTGTAAGGTTGTAAGGTTGTAAGGTTGTAAGGTTGTGAGGTTGTATAGAGGTTGGAATTTTCGCTTTGCGGATCGATTATTGATGAAGCTCGATCCAGCGTTATTTTGATTATAAACTAACAACGGGTACTTACTTCACCACTGTGAAACGAACGCACGATGAGTGCAAATTGAATAAGAATGGAATACAAAATAACGATCTCCAGTACATGCCATTATCATCCAGCACGCCTTATAGTATAATTATAGTTATGGTGAGGAATCCCCTCCGCCTGTCGTACCGTATTGTACGCCTGGGACGGTGGGGATTTGCTCGTTTACGGGTATAATGTACAGCAACGAATCGATAGGTTCATCATAGCGACATAGCAGCGGTATTGAAATAACACATAGGTTACGATAAAATGGATGTATGGGAACATTTGTTCTGATTAAAAGAATGATGTATGAGAACATTTTGTGGCGATATACAAAGCGATTTTACAGACAAAAGGGGATGTGCACATGCCTCTCAAGTTTATGATAGGCCGCTCGGGCAGCGGTAAGACGACAACGATCATTAATCGAGTGATTGATAAAATTGCAGCGGACCCTACGGGTGCACCGCTGTTTATCCTTGTGCCAGAACAGGCATCGTTTCAAACCGAGCATGCGTTCATTCGGACGGAACGTGTGCGCGGCAATATGCGTGCGAGTGCGCACGGTTTTCGGCGTTTGGCTCAGCTTGTACTGCGTGAAGTAGGTGGTTCGGCACGAATCGTCATTGCAGATGAAGGCAAAAAGATGCTGCTGTATAAGCTGCTTCAACAGCAGCAAGCACAGCTCAAATTATTTGGACGCTCGGGTGAGCAGTTTGGCTTTATTAGTCAGCTCAGCGAGCTATACAGTGAATTTAAGCATTATGCGTTGTCGGCCGAACAGCTGGAAGGCTATGTCAAGCAAACGGTAACGGGTGTCTCGCCACTGCTGACGGACAAATTGCATGATTTGCAGCATATTTATCGTCAGTACGAGTATGGCTTGTCTCAGTTGTATATCGATCGCGATGATACGCTCGATGATCTGGCAGAAGCGATTCCACAATCAGAGATGCTGAATGGCGCCGAAGTGTGGATTGACGGGTTTCATAGCTTTACACCGCAGGAATACAGAGTCATTATGGCACTGTTGGAAAAGGTAGATTGTGTGACGGTTTCGCTGACGCTTGATCGTCCTTACTGGCATGAGCAGCCACCGGAGATGGAGCTATTTTACCAGCAGGCACTGGCATGTCGGCGCTTGTATCAATTCGCCGAAGCGCTAGGTCACGCTGACCCGGAAGCGGTCGAAAATTTATCACCTGCTCATGAGGATGTACCTGTACGTTTCCAGCATAGTCCGCTGCTTGGACATCTGGAAAAGGGGTATCGTACACGCAGTATATGGAAGGGCGGCGGTGTGCAACATGGCTCATCCGACGAATTGTCCGTACACTGTGCGCCGGATCGCAGAACCGAGATCGAAGGGGCGCTGCGTGAGCTGGTGAAGCTGGCACGTCAGCAGGGAGCACGCTGGCGTGAAATGGCGATTTTTGTGCGTAATCTGGAAGATTATGAACATCTGATTGCACCGCTGATGGAAGACTATGCTATTCCTTATTTTCTCGATAAACGACGCGGGATACTGCATCATCCGCTGGCAGAGCTAATGCGCGCTGCACTGGATGTGGTGCAATATAACTGGCGATATGAGGATGTGTTTCGCTGTATCAAAACCGGATTGCTCGTCACGCTGGATGAGGAAGTGACAGCAGATGATCTGGATCGCCTTGAAAATGTAGTGTTGGCATGTGGTATTCATGGATACCGCTGGACAGACGGACGAGAATGGCGTGGGATTCCAAGTCTATCGCTGGAAGCGGAAGATACGGAAAATGGACAACCGAGCGAGCGTGAGGCGATGCAAGCACAACAGATCGAACGGGTACGCCGCAGAGTGGCTGCGCCACTGCAACGTCTGGAAAAAAAGCTCAACAAGGCGAAACACGCCACCGAGATGTGTATCGCTCTGTATGAACTGCTGGAAGAGCTGCATGTAGCGGACAAACTGGAACAATGGAGCAGCGAAGCTGCTGCTAGTGGGCAACCACTGCGCGCGCGCGAACATATTCAAATTCATGGCGGCATCATTGAGCTAATGGAGCAAATGGTCGATATTATGGCAGAGGATGAGCTGCAACTGGAAACCTTTGCTGGCTTATTGGAAACCGGTTTGGCAGGTTTACGGCTTGGTGTCGTACCGCCAGCGATCGATCAGGTATTGATCGGTTCACTGGATCGTACACGCCCGCTCGATATTAAATATGCCTTTGTAATCGGTGTGAACGATGGGATTGTGCCGTCTGTATTTCCAGATCAGGGCATTTTGAATGAAGCGGAGCGGTTGAATTTGACCGATAGCGGTCTGGAGCTGGCTCCAGGCATTACACGTCGTCAATTAGACGAACAGTTTATTATTTATCATGCGCTGACGGTTGCGAGTGATCGACTGTGGATGAGCTATGCGATGAGCGATGAAGAGGGACGCGGTTTGATCGCTTCGGAAGTGATCACTACCGTTAAGGCGCTCTTCCCTGGTTTGCGAGAGCAATCGATTAGTAGGACTGCGGATTTCCGGCACACACCGGAGCAGCAGCTTCAGCTCATTGGTCGCCCGGGCGTGACACTTCCACATTTGATCGGTCAGCTGCGTGAATGGAGTCGGGGCACGAATATACCAGTGTTATGGTGGCATGTGTTGCGCTGGTACGATGCGAATGAAGTATGGAAGCCGCAGCTTCAGCGACTGCTCGGTTCGCTATTTTATAAAAATATCGGTCATCGACTGAACCCAGATACGAGTCAGCGTCTGTATGGACGTGTATTGCGCACCAGTGTGTCGGGGATGGAGCAATTTGTATCGTGTCCGTTTGCCCATTTTGCGGCGCGTGGCTTGAAGCTGCGAGAGCGACAGGAATATCGCCTGAAAGCGCCGGATATCGGACAGTTATTCCATGCTTCATTAACGACGCTGGCGCAAGATTTGAAGGCGCAGGGACGCAACTGGGGCGATCTGACACCGGAGGAATGTGTACAGGTGGCAGAGGCGGCGGTAGACAAGCATACGCCGCGTTTGCAGGGCGAGATTTTGCTTAGTTCCAGACGATACGGGTATATTACGCGCAAGCTGCGTGATATCGTCAGTCGCGCTTCGGTCATTATTGGTGAGCAGTCGCGCCGTGGGCAGTTTGAGCCACTGTATTTGGAGCTGGCGTTTGGACCGGACGGCAATTGGCCTGCGCTGCGTTTTACATTGGATAATGGATATACGATGGAGATTGTCGGACGAATTGACCGGGTTGATGTGGCAGAAGGTGAAGGCAATCTGCTGATTCGTATTATTGACTATAAGTCCAGCTCGACTGACTTGAAGCTACATGAAGTGTATTACGGTCTGGCGCTGCAAATGCTAACTTATCTCGATGTGTTGCTCACGCATGCGGAAGATAGACTGGGACAAAAAGCAGATCCAGCAGGTGCTCTATATTTCCATGTGCACAATCCGCTGCTGCAAGCCGGCAATCGTCTGAGCATGGAGCAGTCACGTCAGGAGCTGCTCAAGCGTTTTAAAATGAAAGGTTTACTCGTTGCCGATCGCGATGTGATCGGCAAAATGGACAATACGCTCGAAAAAGGGCATTCAGCGATCTTGCCGGTAGCGGTGAAGGCAGATGGCGGCTTTTATAGCAGTTCCGCCGTCGCTTCACCTCAGCAATGGCAGGAGCTGCTGACCAATGTACGGCAGACCGCGCGTCAGATCGGTGAAGGTATTACAGGCGGTGTGACACAGATCGAGCCTTACCGGATCGATCAGGAAAAAGCGTGTACATTTTGCGCGTACAAGTCGGTCTGTCAATTTGATGAAAGTATTAAAGGGAATGCCTATAATGTGCTGAAAAAACCGAACAAAAACGAAACCTGGGAACTGCTGCAAAGCCAGCAAAACCCGCAGGAAGGAGAAAACGGACATGAACGATCATGAGCGTGAACAAGAGCAATGGCATAACGGGCTGAGCGATCATGCCGAGTCTGCGGGTTCCGGTCATGCTGGCTCCCCTTCTTCGCATCGGGAACGTGCCCGGGCACTACAGCAACTGACGATGCCACGACCGGAGGACAGCACATGGACCGAGGATCAGTGGAAGGCTGTTTCGCTGCGCGGTGACAATATACTCGTTGCTGCCGCTGCCGGTTCCGGGAAAACAGCGGTGCTCGTTGAACGCATTATTCGTCAGGTGACCGATCCAGAGCATCCGCTTGATGTGGATCGCATGCTGGTGGCGACATTTACGAAAGCCGCAGCGACCGAAATGCGGCAGCGAATACGGGCAGCGCTTGATCGCGAAGTGCTGAATCGGCCGACCGATGAGCGACTGCGCAGACAGCTTGCCCTGTTGGGTCAGGCGTCGATCACGACGCTGCATTCCTTTTGCATGGAGGTCATTCAGCGTTATTATGCGATGATTCCGCTTGATCCGGGCTTTCGGATTGCAAGTGAAAATGAATGCGCGATGATGCGAGAGGAATTGCTGGAAGAGCTATTCGAGGATAAATATACAGAGGAAGAAGAGCGGGATAATAAGCAATTTCATCGTTTAATCAACTGGTTTGGCGGTGAACGTAGCGATGAAGCAGCGATGCAGCTGGTAGAACGGTTATATCATTTTGCACGTAGTCATCCGTGGCCAGAGCATTGGCTACGAGAAACGGCGAAGTCTTTTAACGTACAAGATGCAAGGCAGCTAGAACAATCGGTCTGGGTGGAGCAGATCGTGAACGATTTGCATATGGCACTTCAAGGGCTGGAGGCGCTTGTCCAGCAGGCGATCGAGACTGCACTACAGCCGGGTGGTCCTGCCGCTTATGTGGACACGCTACGTGGCGATCTGGAATTGATTCATAGTCTACAGGATGCAGTCGCATTGAAGCCGTGGAGTGAGCTGTATCCGGTCTTTCAACAGATCGCCTTTGGTAAGCTTAAGTCGGTGCGCAAAGATGATGCACTGGATGTGCAGCTTCAGGACGCCGTCAAGCAACTTCGTGAAACGGTTAAAAAGTCGCTTACCGAGCTAGGCAATCTCTTTTTCGGTCGTACCGCTGCTGAATTTGCGCAGGAGCTGCGTGAATCGGCTCCATTGATGGAAGAGCTGGCTGAGCTGGTCATTCGCTTTAGCGAGCGGTATGGGCAGGAGAAGCAGCGACGCGGCTGGGTAGACTTTTCCGATCTGGAGCATTATGCGCTGCAAGTGCTGCGTGATCCATCGTCCACACCGGAGCAAGTTCTGCCTTCGGCAGCGGCGCAGGAGTATCGGGCGCGCTTTGATGAAGTGATGCTGGATGAGTATCAGGATACAAACTCTGTACAGGAGCAGCTGGTACAGCTCATTTCGCGTGAACTGCCTGGCAATCGCTTTATGGTTGGTGATGTGAAGCAGAGTATTTATCGCTTCCGTCTTGCTGAACCGGGACTATTTTTGCAAAAGTATCATCAGTATCGTGATGATTGGAGCGGCGAAGGTCGTCGTATTGACCTGTCCCGTAACTTCCGTAGTCGGGTGCAGGTCGTCGATGCGGTCAATATGCTATTTCGCCAGCTCATGAATGAAAAGGTTGCTGAGATCGTGTATGACGAACGGGCAGAGCTAGTTGCCGGAGCGAAATATCCGGACGGACATGAGGCGGATTATGAGCCGGAATTTTGGCTGCTTGAGCGCGGTGGAAGTGGGACATCCGATCGTACCGATGATGAATCTAATGATAGTGGCGATGCCTTTACTGGAGCGGATGATGCCGAGCTGGAATCGGCACGTCTTGAAGCACAGGCGATCATTGCGCGTGTGCGAGAGATGACTTCACCGAATGGTAAACCGCTCATGATTTATGATAAAGGGATCGATGGACTGCGTCCGGCACAATATCGCGATATGGTGATTTTGCTGCGTTCGACGGCGATCTGGGCACCATTGATGCTGGATGAGTTGAAGCTGGCTGGCGTGCCAGCGTATAGCGATGTGGAGCAGGGCTATTTTGAAGCGGTCGAAGTGGATGTGATGCTGTCGCTGCTCGACATTATCGATAATCCGCAGCAGGATATTCCATTTGCCGCTGTATTGCGGTCGCCTATTGTCGGCTTGAACGAAGACGAGCTTGCTCAAGTCAGGCTGGCGCAGAAGCAGGTACCCTTTTACGAGGCGATGAAAACGCTGCTGGAAGCTACGGCAACTGAAGCAGCGGAAGCGCACAAAGAAACTGGAAAAGAAGCAGGAATGGAAACAAGAGCAGAACCGAAAGCAGAGACAACCGACTCTATTATTCGACCTTCTGCGGACATTGCCGCAACAGCGCCAGAGCGTGCACAACCAGCGGATGAATGGCACGATGCGACTGGCTTAACGGACAAGCTACGCCGTTTCCATGCGCAGTTATTAAGCTGGCGTGCGGAAGCGCGTGAGGGTGAGCTGGGCAGTCTGATCTGGCGTATTTATCGGGAGACCGGTTATATGGACTGGCTTGGCGGTTTGCCGGGCGGTGTACAGCGACAGCATAACTTGCGCATATTGTATGAGCGAGCATTGCAGTTCGAACGTTCAGGTTCATCACAGGGACTATTCCGCTTCCTGCGTTTTATTCGCCGCCTTAAGGACACAGGTGGTGATCTGGGTTCGGTATCCGGCGGAGCCGAGGAAAATGCAATTCGGATGATGACGATCCATAAAAGTAAAGGGTTGGAGTTTCCGGTTGTCTTTCTGGCAGGGATGGCCAAAATGTTCAATATGCAGGATCTGAATGCACCATTCCTCATGCATAAAGAGCTTGGCTTTGGTCCAAAATTTGTGGATGAAGATACACGGGTTAGCTATCCAACATTGCCGAATCTGGCAATTCGTCGCCGTGCGATGAAAGAGCTGCTGGCGGAAGAACTGCGTGTATTATACGTCGCCTTAACCCGTCCACGGGATAAGCTGATCATGCTGGCAACGGTCAAAGATCTGGATAAGCGAATTGCGTCCTGGAGTCAGGTGCAGTCGCACCCGGCATTAGAGTTGCCTGATTATGTACTATCACGCGCACGTAGTTATATCGACTGGCTCGGTCCAGCCTTTATGCGCCATCGTGCGGCACGTGTATTCCGTGAGCGTAATGAAGCAGCGACTGCGCCTTATGCAGCTGTACTGGCTGATGATCCGGCAACCTGGCAAGTACATGTGCTGGATACACGACAGTTGCTCCAGACTAATGAAGCGGACGAACCGACGACAGTTGCGCCACGCCAACATGATCCGAAATGGCAGGCGATGGAGGCAGGTCAACCTTTACAATGGCAAGATATCATTGCAGCTGCGCTGGAACAGGAGCAAAGGAATGAACATGTAAACGTAACGGCTGAAACCGATGGAGTCGCTAAAAGGGATGGAGCAGGCGCTGAAACGGAACAGAAGCTATTTTCGACTGAGACCTATGTAGCGAATCATACTGATCCATTAAGCATTGCTAACGATGTTACAAATACGAACAATGATGGAGCAGTTACCGATGCGACTACGCCTATAAATCAGCCACATATAAGCGAAGCCGATTGGATTCGTCTGGACGAGCAGGAACGGCAAGCAGCAGGGGCGATGGAGGCACGTCTGAATTGGACGTATCCGTATGAGCAGGCCGCCCATATCGCTGCCAAAACAACGGTGAGTGAATTAAAGCAGCAACTCGTATCCGACGAAGTTCCAGATGCCGATCTATGGGAAGGCATCTGGGATTTGAATCCTCAGCTTCAAGCTTATATCGACGCTCAAAAGCAGAAAGATGAGCAGCAAGTTAACGGTCAAACCCAGAACGATAAACAGCAGAACACGCGGCTTGAACAACTACCCGCGACGACAGACACAGCCTTTATAACAGATGCTGCTCTGTCCAAATCAATGCGAGGAACATCCCAAGATGCCTCTCCTGAAACTGCTGATCGTCATCGACACAGTCTTAAGCTGGAGCGACCCTCTTTTATGGAGAAAAAAGGACTGACCGGTGCGGAGCGTGGGACAGCGTACCATACCGTTATGCAGCGTGTGCCATTGCAAGCCGGCGAAGTGACGATAGCGCTGGTTGAGGAGACGAAGCAGCGTCTAGTGGATCAGCAGATTTTGCGACAACCGGAGGCAGACAGTGTACAGCCGGATGAAGTGGCTGGATTTTTCCGTACAGCACTTGGTGAGCGTATGATGAATGCTTCCTGGTTGCGGCGTGAGCTGGCATTCAGTCATGCTTTGCCTGTAAATGAGCATGGTGATCTGATGCTCACACAGGGCATTATTGACTGCCTATTCCGTGAAGGCGAACGCACGATTCTGGTTGATTACAAAACAGACCGCGTCTTTGCTCATGAAGGTGGAATAGAAACGTTAAAGGAACGTTATCGCATACAGCTAGAGCTTTATGCGCAGGCTGTACAGCAATCATTTGGCTGGCATGTGGATGAGTTATGGCTATACTTTTTCGATGGTAAGCATGAGATTCGCTTAGATGAGTAAAGCTTAGATGGATAAATAGGCTGGAATTGAACCGACAGTCGAACCGTATGACTCCAACCCTATGTTGTTGCTTATAAGGGAGGGGAGTACGATTCGACTTGTCGTCATTCCAGATGTTATGAGCATGGTCAATTGATAAGCGATACAATAGACAGATGCTCCATCGCAAACTGAAATATAAAGGGGGAGTTTTGTGCGTATTTTACATACCGCAGACTGGCATTTTGGTAAAACGCTGGAAGGGCGTAGCCGAATGGAAGAACAGGCTGCGTTTGTGGATGAATTGGTACGGCTCGCAGACGATCAGCAGGCTGATCTTATTTTGATGGCTGGCGATGTGTATGATTCAGTCAATCCTCCGGCACTAGCAGAGCAGCTTTTTTATGAGGCTACCGCACGTTTGACGGAAAAAGGCAGACCATTCGTCGTCATTGCTGGCAACCATGATCAGCCGGAACGCATCTCGTCCGCCTCTCCACTTGTACGCGGACGCGGAATTCATTTGCTCGGTGTACCCGAAGCGGCAGGTCTGGACATTTATATTCCACGTACCGAGGAAACGGCGATCATTGCGCCACTTTCGTATCCGTCCGAGGCACGGTTAAATGAATTGCTAACAGAGGAAAATGAAGAAAATACCGTTCGTCGCGCATACAGCGAACGTGTTGGGCGTTTGATGCGTCAACTCGGTTCTGGATTTCGCAGCGATACGGTTAATCTGGCGATGAGTCATATTTATGTGCTTGGCGGCGTAGAAACAGACTCCGAACGACCGATTCAGGTCGGTGGAGCGTATACGGTTGATCCATCCGCACTGGATACAGGCGCACAATATACGGCGCTTGGACATTTGCATCGTGCACAGGCGGTGAAAGGAACAGGCATGATTCGTTACAGCGGTTCGCCGCTTGCTTATAGTTTTTCCGAATCAGGCCAGGCTAAATCTGTCACGGTGTTAGATATTGCACCTGGACAAACGCCGCAAATGGAAGAGGTATTCCTGACCAGCGGGCGACCACTTGTACGATGGAAGGCGAAAAATGGTCTAACCGAGGTGTATCAATGGCTGGAAGAAGGACGTGATCCAAATGCGTTTATCGATCTGGAAATTTCGCTCGTTGAAGCGTTATCGATGAGCGATATTCAGACGCTACGCAAAGCGTGCGGCGGTATCGTCAATATTCGTCCGGTCTATGCGCAAATGGAAACACAGGAGCTGCTTAGCGAACGTGCGCAATTGCCGGTACATGAGCTATTCCGTAAATTTTACGAACGTCAAACCGGTGGGGCGGTGCCAGAGGATCGCTTGATTGAGCTTTTTCTGGAGCTGATCGATGGTGAGGATACGATCGGCGTGTCGGATGATAATACCATTCATGATTTTGAAGGATAAGGAAGTGCAGCCATGAGGCCTATAACGTTAAAGCTATCCGGTCTGCAAAGTTATCGTGAGCAGCAGGAGATTGATTTTACCGAGCTGTGCGAAACCGGTCTGTTTGGCATTTTCGGACCGACAGGCAGCGGCAAATCTACGGTTCTGGACGCGATCACACTGGCGCTGTATGGCAAGGTGGAGCGTGCGCAAAACGGAACACAGGGGATATTGAATCATTCAGAGGATGCGGTATTTGTATCCTTTTCGTTTGAGTTACTGTCTGACGCCGGACCTCAGCAGTATCGGGTTGAGCGCAGATTTAAACGTACCGGCGATCATACGGTGAGTAATAGCATGAGCCGTTTTATAGTCTGTGAGCCGGATGGCGATAAAGTTGTCGCCGATAAACTTGGCGATGTGACTCGCTGTGTGGAGGAATATATCGGTCTGAAAATGGACGATTTTACCCGTGCGGTTGTACTGCCACAGGGGAAATTCGCTGAATTTCTATCGCTTAAAGGCAGTGATCGCAGACAGATGCTACAGCGGTTATTCCATCTGGAGCGCTATGGTGATCGGCTTATGCAGAAGCTTAGTCAGCGTGTAAAAGAAACGGATCATCAGCTGGAGCGATTCGCCTCAGAACAGACTGGACTTGGTGCTGCATCAGCTGATGCAGTCAAGCAAGCGAAAGCGCATCTAGCAGAGGCAACACGGGAAGCCGAGCGTGTGCGGACGCATCTGCTTGATATGAATGCCCAGGTGGAGCAGCTAGGTAAGGTGCGCGATCTGCTGCGTGATCGTGAGCTACTGCATATCCGTCAGGAGGAGCTGCGAAAGCATGAACCGGCAATGGTTCAACTGGAGCAAGAGCTAACAGATGCGGAATCGGCGCGTACATTATTACCACTGCTGGATGCGTGGAAAGACGTACAGGCGCAAGCGGCAGAAGCCGAGCAACGTATGAAACAGTTACAATTACAGCTAGCCCAAACGGAACAAACCTACACAGACGCTGCTGCTAGCGAGGAGAAAGCACGGCTGGAGCTGGCGACGCATGAACCGCGTCTCGTCTTACGTCTGGAACAGCTACAGCAGGCGCTGGAATTGCAGCAGCAATGTGCCGAGCTGGAACAGTCCCAGCGTCACTTGCATGAGCGTTTGGAGCACATTGCCGCAGAGCTTGTACAGGTACAGCAGCAGGCAGAAACCGAGCAGCGTATGCTCGGGAAGGCGGAGCAGCGGCGAGCCGAGCTGGAGCAACAGCTCAAAGAATGTGAGGTGCGCAGCAGTGATCGGCAACAGCTACAACAGGCCCAGCAGCGGCTTAACACATTGGACGGCTTGCGTAGCCGTCAGGCTGAACTGGAGCAGGAACACCGCGATTATGCCGCCGCCCATGAGCGCCATCATGAACAATGGAGCGCATTGCAGCAGCAGTCTGTGCAATTTGCCTTCAAAGAGCAACAGCTGTACAGCATGGCTGTAGCGGTACAGCATATCCACCAACAGCAAGATCATCTGCTGCTCGAAGCACGCGAACAGCTGGAGCAATTCGAGCAGCAGTGTCAGCAGGCGTCTCGCGCAGCGGAATCTCATCGTCTCGCTGCGATACTGGCAGCCGACTTGCAGGATGGGCAGCCTTGTTCGGTATGTGGATCGATTCATCATCCACAGCCAGCTATAGCTACAGACGGAGACGATTCGGAAACTACAGATTCCAATAAATATCTGCAAAAGCTCCAACCTCTGCGTCAGCAGGCGATGCAATATAGTGAACGTGTTCGCAATCATGGCTATGAGCTGGAGCGTCTTTTGGCCGATTGGGAATGGCAGCATACACAAGCGGAAGGGGGATCTGCAACGAACACGTCCCAGCTCCTGCCTGAGAACCAGCTTAGCAATCCATTAGTGAACGTATCTGTGCTCCTCCTAAACGAGGCTGAACCGTCTGACCCTGATGCAAGTTTGCAACTGGCAGCGACATGGCTATCACAATATGGCATAGCGGTTCAGCAAGTCGAACAGCAACTGGATGATGTACGTCAGCAACTACGCGCATGGCGACAGGAGCAACGTGACTGGACGCAGCGATATACCGCTGTCCAGGCGGAACGTCAAAGTGCATTGCGTCTGTTTGAGCAAGCGACCGCACGCCTGCAAGCAGCACAACAGGCTGTACAAACGGCACTGGATGAATGGCAGCATACTTTTAAAGGGCTGTCCGAACAGGAAGCACGTGAACAGTTTGCTGATCTGGCGAAGCGAGATGAGCAGGCAGATGGGATTCGCACGGGTTTGGAGAAGAGCGTGCCGTATATTGAGGAGCGTAAACGTAAGCTACAGGAATGTGAACAGCAGCTGAATGCGCTGGAGCGTCAGCATATTCAGGAGCGTACTCGCTTTGAAGGCGAAGAGCGTGTACTGCAAGAGAAACGCAGCCGTTTGGAGCAGTGGATCGGTGAACAGTCTGCTGAGCAATTGCTGCGTCAGTCGCAGGCTGAGCTGGATCGCTATCGGGAGCAGTCTGTACAATGGACACGTAAGCTGCGTGAAGCACAGGAGCAACAGCAGCAAGCATCTCAGGCATATGCACTGGCGACGCAAACTGCGCAATCACTAGCAGCGCAGTCAGAGCAGGCACAGTCGCGCTGGCAACAGGCACTGTCAGCATCGCGTTTTGACGATGAACAGCAAGTTACGGCTGCACGTATGGACGAACAGCAGCAAGCCGAAGGTCGCCAGCGAATGGAGCAGCATCGGGAGCAGCAGAGGGAGCTAACCGTTCACTTGCGTGAGCTGGAATCAAAGCTGAATGGACAGCAGGTGTCAGAAGAAGACTGGCAACAGTTGCAACAGAGCTGGCAGGAAGCAAGACAGGCAGATGAAGCCGCACTGGAACTACGCGCCCGTGCTACACGCGATGTGGAAGATTTGGAACAACGTCATATTCGCTGGCTGGAGCTAGAGCAACAACGAGAGCAACTGGCCATTGAAGCCGGATATTTATCCAAGCTGCAAGCGAGTATGCGGGGTAATGCGTTTGTCGAATATATTGCTGAAGAACAGCTGATGCAGGTAAGTTTAGCGGCTTCGGAACGACTTCGCTTTCTAACCCGTCAGCGTTATTCGCTGGAAGTCGATTCCGGCGGTGGCTTTGTTATTTGTGATAATGGTAATGGCGGTATTCGTCGTCCGGTATCGACGCTATCCGGTGGCGAAACATTTCTGACCTCGTTATCGCTGGCACTTGCATTGTCCGCGCAAATTCAGCTACGCGGTAAATATCCACTCCAATTCTTTTTCCTGGATGAAGGATTTGGTACACTGGACCCCGAACTTCTGGATACAGTGGTCACTTCGCTGGAGAAACTGCATACTGATCGCCTTGCCGTCGGCATTATTAGCCACGTACCGGAGCTACGGATGCGCTTGCCACGTAAGCTTGTGATTGTACCAGCAGAGCAAGCAGGCAAAGGCTCCAGAGTCGTACTGGAAAAAATGTAAATGATAAGCACTGTATAATCGATTCACTTTCATCATGTTACAATGATTATGATCGGTTCCTTTACACCACAGCCGTTATATGAAAGGGGAATTTGTATGTTTAAAGAAGATTGTCTGTTTTGTAAAATTGTCGCGGGTACGATCCCATGCAATAAAGTGTATGAGGATGAGCAGATTTTGGCCTTTCACGATATCGCGCCGGCTGCACCTGTACACGTATTGATCATTCCGAAAAAGCACATCGATTCGATGAATGAAGTAACAGCAGAAGATTTGCCGCTGATTAGCGAAATTCATCGGGTTGCGATTGAATTGGCCAAGCAGCTAGGCATTGCCGAATCCGGTTATCGTCTGATTAACAACTGTGGCCCGGATAGCGGACAGGCAGTACAGCATTTGCACTATCATCTGCTCGGTGGTGGCAAGCTTGGTGCATTGACAGGGATATCTGATTCGCATGCTTGAGTGAATACAGCGTTGTAGTGGTTTGAAAAGGGTAGTGATGATGTGAATGGGTTTGCAATAGTCAGTCCTATGATTGCGAAGGTTTGTCATTTTGTCATGGATTGCTGTTCACCTAAGCTAGCTCTGAACAACGATGAATAGCTGTGAAGCTCGCTTTATGGACACCATTGATCATCAATATGAAAGGCTCGCCGTTTGGCGAGCCTTTTTGAGCTACACATTGTTTTGAGCTACACATTGTTTTGAGCTACACATTGTTTTGAACTTCATACTGTTTTGAGCTACACATTGTTTTGAGCTTCATACTGTTTTGAATTTGCTGTTTTTTTGAAGTGGGCATTATGTTGAATAGGCATACGGTTTGGACGTTTAATAGTATAGTGCAATAGATTTATAATCAGCATCGGAATATTTCACCGACTACATCACTACATGCTTCACTACATACAAACTAGCAACTGACAAGCTACAAACCTCGAACCTCGCCTCGAACCTCGAACATCAATCTCGAGTCTCAATCATAAACCATAAGCCTAAAGCCTAAAGCCTAAAGCCTAAAACCTAAAACCTAAAACCTAAAACCTCCGATATCAATCCAACCCATCATCCAATACTGCATAATCCAAACGAGACGTCTGCTGCATCATCGTATCGTCCTCCAACCGTAGCCAGCTATCCAGCCGACGTTCACCTTCATGCAGTACAATCACCCGTGCTCCACGTGGTAAATTGCCATACGTGTTATAGCCAGCGACCCGACCGAAGGCAAGCTTGATTCCATGCCACTGCCCGCAATAATCATTATCATGATCATGTCCGGCGAAAATGGCGAATACATCTTGACCATCCAGCAGCGCCGCAAATAAACCGCTGTTAATATCCGGACAGCACACATCCTCACCTTTGCCACCAACGGTAGTGTCGCTATGCCATGCTTCCCGATATTCTGGCAAAGGAATATGCATAAAGCCCAGTGCAGGCAAAACCGTGCCATATTGCTCGCGATACTGCTTCGACTGCTCTCGATACCAGTGAATCTGATCGCTATGAATCCATGCATAGCCACCGATCTGCTCTGGCGCATCCGCACCTGAATCCCAGAAATAGAGCAGGGCGGCAGCTTCCATCCCATCTGCTTGTTGAATCGGTAACACATAATTGCCGGTGCCATGAATATGCGCTGGGCCGGATTCGCCCTGATACAGTGTATACTGGTCAGCGATTTGCTGTAGCTGCTCCCGTGTAACATGCTTTTCGGAATCATGATTACCATAAATGACGGCAAAGGGAATGCCTGCATGCTGCGCACATTGAAGCGCCCGGCGAAAGGCATATTCGGTTGCGGCGGCATCCACAGCATCATGGCTGGACACGATATCGCCTGTGTACACGATTAGATCCGGTTGCTCGATCGCGATGATGCGTTCAACCAGCTCAAGCGTGCGCTGATCAAGCGCATTATGCTGCACATCCTGCAAATGCAGATCGGTCAGCTGGACAATTTTAAAAGTACCTTGCTCGTTGAATGCCAGTCTATGTTGCCCCATGATTCAGCCGCCTTTCCTTTATACTCTAATGACGATCCTATGCCTACAACATAAACCGCTATGGAAATAACTCTCATCTTATTCGATAACTCATTGTACCTATGATGACTCATTGTATCTATGATGACTCATCGTACCTATATAGATGTCCATCTGTCGTCCTACCTGTACATGTGTCCATCCGTACAGGTAGGGATAGTTTAGGGTAGGGAGCACCTTACGCCTTATTCCTTCAACGCGCCTGCCGATACCCCTTTGGTAAAATGCTTTTGCACAAATGGAAAGATGAACAAAATAGGCAAAATGACGAGCAGGATCATCGCCATTTTCAACGATTCACCGGTCACTTGCATTCGATCCAGCATTTCATACGCATGACCTGGACGCAGTAGCGATTGACTTAGCGCTTCCTGACTGACGAGCATTTCCTGCAATAATGTGGCAGCCGGCTTCAATTGCTGCTCACGAACGAAAAATGCCCCGGTAAACCAGTCATTCCAGTGCGACACGCCATTAAACAAAGCCATACTGGCAAGTACAGGCTTGCTGAGCGGCAAGACGATTTTTAAAAAAATACCCGTTTCATTTAGCCCATCCATTCGAGCGGCTTCCTGTAATTCCACAGGCACCTGCTGGAAAAAGGTACGCATAACCATCATATTCCACACGCTGTACAGACTGGGCACGATATATACCCAGATCGTATTCGTCAAATGCAGATCTTTGAGTACCAGATAGTACGGAATCAATCCACCGCTAAACAACATCGTAAAAAAGATCATAAACGCAATCGGTCCGCGAGCTGGCAATGTACGACTGGTCAGTGCATAAGCAGCGAGCGCAGTCATGAACACACTGGCAGCTGTACCGACTACTGTGCGAAACAGCGAGACGAGAAAGCCGTTCACCATATGCGATTGTGTGAACACCTCGGTGAAATTTTGCAGTGACCACACACGAGGCCATAGATAAATACCGCCACGCTGTGCATCTGCGCCGCTATTGAAAGCAAGTGCTGTAATGTTTAATAATGGGAATAACACCGTCAGGCAAGCCAGTATAATCACTACATAATTGAGGACTGAAAATAACAACTCCTCCGGTACATACGATGAACGTTTACGTGTTGGCATCTCTGTACTCCTTGTATATTTGATGGGCAGTTGGTCAGTCAGAGCCTGGTATGCCTGCTCTTACGCGGCACTGAATCGTCACTAGTCACACCATGTATTACAGATTCGTACCGCGCATGACAAGCTTCACACCGTGCATAACAAGCTTCCTATCGCCATCCACCGCATTAAAATTTGATCGTAATCTTATCCTGACTTTCCTTCTGATTCAAAAACTGGATAAAGCGATCCAGCAATTGCCCATTGTTCAGCTGTGCATTCGCATCGTTCATAATGGCGCGCGCTTGATCCATATTGTCGCTAAAATAAGCTTTGATCAGGCTATCCTTGTAATTATTAATCGCTTGATTCAACTCATCGCCACGATCAAATTCACTTAAAAAGGAAAGTGGAGTCAAGCCGTCTACGATTTTTGCTTGCTTGCGTCGCTCGTCATAATGCCATAGTTGCAGTATCTTTTTGGCGGTTGCATCGCTGTTTGAATTGCTCGCCTCGCCATACACCGCTTCACCAAAATCATCGGTGTCATCGATATCGGTTAAGCCGAGATACTCGCCCCAATAATTGCCCACACCGCTAAAACCAAGTTTTTCCGCCTCGGCTGGATTGCTTTTCATCAGATCAACGACTGACTTTTTGACGATTGGATTGCCTTTGCTATCCAGTGTGTAATCGCGGCCTTCAATGCCATATTTGAACAGGAGCTTTCCTTCACGACTGGCGAGGAAATCAGCCAGCTTTACGATATCTTCTGGATGCTCGGTCGTTGTTGGGATCGCCCAGCCTGCGGAGTACGATTTGTAATCAAGCTGCTTATAATAAGGACCATTCACAAAATTGATCGGTCCAAGCGGTACGTAGGTCATATCATTGTTTTGCGGAATGTAGTTGTGCATATCAGCGACGATACCAAAGGAGTGGTTGAGCACGCCTTCCCGCGCTTCATTTTCCGACATGGTGAAAAATTCCGGGCTAATTAACTGTTCATGACGCAAGTTTTGGATCAATTGAATGCGTTTGAGCGGATAATCGGTCTGGCTTTCAAACTTAATCGTACCGCTGGCATCGCGCAGAAATTTCTCGTCACTTGGTCCTGTCCAGACCAGATCGTTGAACAGCGTATCGACATCTTTACCACCCCAAACGGTCGGGCCAATCGGTGTGATCGGTTTGCCATTGGCATCTGTAAAATGACCGGCTTGCATTTTTTGTGCCAGTTCATACAGCTGCTGTGAAGTTTGGATGGAAGCTGGATCAATGCCAAGTTTGTCCATAATATCTTTGCGTACATAGGGACCACCAACGTACTTCTTGCCGACATAGCCTGGATTGCGTGAAATGTCCATATTAACAAGGTAGGCCGCACCGTTAAATTCCGGGCGGAACACGATATTTTTCTGCGAATCCATCGGCAGATAGCCAGGCTGAAAATATTTGCTATAAATGTTCGTCTGCTTCAAATAAGGAGCGACATCGGTAAACATGCCTTCGCGCGCCGCTTTGAGCAAAATCGGCATCTCCGGTCGACCGCTATTGTCCAGATAAAAACCGACAAAGTCAGGCAGATCGCCTGCCGCTAAGCCTGCTGCAAGCGCCTGCGTGGAATCATTACCGCTCACCCCTTGAATTTTCAGCGTAATGCCTGTTTTTTCTTTCAGTACACGAGCAATATCTGGATTCATCTCGGTTGATACATCGCCTGCATCTTCGAAAATCAAACCTGTAATGACACGATCGGCAATCCACGTTGACGGCTTATTCGCATTGTCGCTGCTCTGGCTATCCTTTGCTGTAGCCGATTGAGTTGAAGAACAGCCCGTTGCCAGCATCGTAACGAGCAGAGGAATAGCCAGTACCGCAGTCCACTTTTTCATAAGTCAATCTCCTCAATTTCAATTTTTACCAGAGTGATACCTCAAACCATTTTTTACATAATTGATTGACGGTCACGACGAGAAGCAAACCGATCACACCTTGCATCAAACCAACAGCGGTCGCATAGCCGAACTGTGCATCCTGAATCCCGACATGAATAATGTACGTGTCCAAAATTTGCGCCACTTCAGCATTAGCAGGATTTTGTAGCAAATAGATTTGATCAAAGCCAGCGGACAAAATGCTGCTAAGCGACATAATGAACAGAATAAGAATCGTCGGCCGGATGCCGGGTAAGGTAATATGCCAGATCTGGCGAAACCGTCCAGCGCCATCCATCCGCGCCGCTTCATATAGCGCTGGATTAATGCCTGCAATCGCGGCAAAATAAATGATCGAGTTCCAGCCAATCTCTTTCCAGATATAACTCCAGAACATAATCGGATAAAAATAATGCTTGTCCATCATAAAAAATGTACTGCCATGACCACCCAACGCATGAATCCATTCATTGAGTAAACCAGTTTCAGGCGCGATAATACGTTGTAATATGCCGATCACAACAGCCCATGAAAGAAAATGAGGCAGATACATGACTCCCTGAAACAGGGAGCGCATGCGTGAACTGCGAATTTCATTGATTTGCAAAGCGAACAAAATCGGAAAGGGGAGAGCCAGAAATAGTTTGAAAAAGCTAATGCTAAGCGTATTGCGAATATAATTCATGCTATATGAATCGTGGAAAAAGCGCTCAAAGTATTTCCAGCCTACCCACGGGCCACCGTACAAACCGCCATTAAAACGATATTCTTTGAACGCCAGAATGAGTCCGGTCATCGGAATATAAGAGAATAGGATAAAAAAGACGATCGCTGGCAACAGAAACAAATACATCGCACGATGCAGCCATATTCTTTTTAGCCATATGCTCATGCGCCTTGTTCACCTGCTTTCGTTATGTGATGAGCAAACCAATCCCAACCCGCGCCAACTTCATCAGGATGATGCGCATCTGAGCCATACACAAGCGGAATATGGCGCTGAACACATGCAGCGATAAACCACGGTGGTACATAAGCTTGCTGGCACAGCGGTTTACGCAAACCTGCGGTATTCACATCGACTCCAACGCCGGATCGTTGCAGTAAGGGTAGTAGTTGTTCCAACCGCTTTTGCATAAGGAGCGGATTGAGTTGTGGCATGCGCAGCCGAAACTTTTCAATCAGGTTGATATGCCCGATTCTAGTGCGCAGTGGAAGCGTTCCAGCCCATAGGATCGCCTGCTCCACCTGATCGTAATACGCATGCAGCAATTGATCGAGCGAGCCATAATAAGGAACGAGCCGATCTAACAGCACATCCGCTGTATAATCCACACACTCATTGCCATCCGGACCGGGTAAAAAGTGCACCGACACGACCGCATCTTCCATTTGTCCAGCCCATTGTTCTAGCAATCGATTGGCATGCTCCGGGCGATCTGGCAAATAGTCAAGTTCCAATCCAACCGTAATTTCAATCTGTTCCTCAACATGCTGTTTAAGGCTCTGGGCTTGTGCAAAATAAGTGCCAAGCTCCTGCTCTGGCATCGCCAATGTCCGTTGTAAAGCCTGATCGGCGATATAATGCTGAGGCAGTGGAGGATGCTCCGTCAATGTATAGCGCTGGAACTGGTGCTGAATGGCTCGTTGTACATAATCCATCATCGAAGCCGAACTGCCGTGTTTGCAAAACGATGTATGTGTATGCCCATCCCACTTTAGCATGTGGTTCTAACCCCCTTTGTCATTGGAATACTGTTAAATCTCGTTCAGTATAAATAGTGAATTCGTGTTTGACAATATGACCGATCAAACATTAACTGAAAAATTACAAATTAAATACTCTGCTAATCAATAACGCTTTCAATAAGCTGATTTAGTTAACAAAACTCAAACAAACGGTAAAATAAAGGAAGACGTTCCTATACTGTTTGCGATGTTGATTATATATTTTATGTTTGAATAAATGTTTGATCGGTCAATAAAACAACAAGAAACGATACAGATAACAATCATGTATCGTTTCGGGGTAGTGATCTATTCTAAGTAATCATTTATTCTACAGTCAGCAGATTGGTAGTTATGTCTATATTCAATGCTACATAGGCTCTGAACTGAAGCATGCACACAAACTGTTCTGAACTAAAGCTTGCACAAAAACTTCTGTATGGGTAAGCAGCATGAAATGGAGTTCATCCCCGTATTTCTTCTTTCTTCGCGTCTTCGCGAAGTGGTATATGCGACAACAACAGCTTGCCTACACGTCCTACAGACAGCTATTTATGTCTGTCTGGTGCTCAATCTATAGTTGCTTTCAACCACTGTACATCGGTTTCCTTCAAATGCTCAATCCAGCCCTCCGGTGCGTCCGTATCGCAGACAATCGTATCGACTTCATGAAAATCAAGCATATGCGAAAATGCACGAACGCCGAGCTTGGAATGGTCAGCGATCACAATGACCTGTTCGGCAGACTTGGCAAATGTTTGTGACATGGAAGCTTCATCGGGATCGTATTCACTAATACCGTCCGTTAATGAGATGCCACCTACCGAGATGAATGCTTTATTCACCCGAAAGTTGCGCATCATCCTCTCACACAAAATACCGCTGATAGACTGCTGTTCCGAATTCAGCTCGCCACCTAACACAATCACCTTACCGCTAAAATGCCCATAATTAATTTTCTCCATAAGCGCAAACGCTACCGAAAGGCCATTCGTTAAAATGGTCAGCCGCTTGCGTCCATGAATCGCTTTGACCAGCTCGATCGGTGTAGTGCCCACGTCGATCACAATCGTATCCCCATCTTGAATCAGATCGGCGGCACAGCGACCAATGGCAGACTTTTCACGTTGATGATGCGATTGTCTTTGCACGAAAGGAGCTTCATGATTTTGAAATAATACGGCTGTTGCACCGCCATATACGCGGCGCAGCATGCCGTTGCTTTCCAGCTCCTGCAAATCCCGGCGTATCGTCTCTGGTGCGACTTTAAATTGCTCGGCAAGCGCGATCACTTTCACCTGACCTTTTTGTTTGAGCAACGTTAGGATGGCTTGTTTGCGCTCGGTTGAAACGGTTGACACGGTTGTACACACCTCCGTATAGGTTGCCGATTGTCATGTCGTGTTGTATGAACATATGCCTGAAAATGTTTAATCAAATATGACGTAATGACTGAATTTATCCAGCCTAGTGTAGACGATTCATTTCGCTACCGTCAATTGGGTATATACTGGGTATACTATAATTACGGAAAGCGCTGAGGCAGGAATAGATCACGAATGTATGAGATAGGTTGAAAATGAGTGAAAGAGGGCACTTTACAGTTGGATAAACAGGAAATGCCTCCTGTTCAAACAGACGCTAATCGGTCAAAAAGATACCGCAGCATAGCATTAAAGCTACATTTATGAAGACCTCCAGAAAAAAATGAGTGAAAAAACCGTGATTTAGTTGACACTGGCTCCGGTTTTCACCTATAATGAAAGTTGATAAGCCGTGTTATTTTTCCGGACGGTCTGGTCGGAGGGAGGGAAAACTGGTGTCTGAAACGAAAGTTCGCAAAAACGAAACAATTGATGCAGCACTTCGTCGCTTCAAACGCTCCATCGCTAAAGATGGCGTTCTGGCTGAGGTGAAAAAACGCAAACATTATGAAAAGCCGAGCGTAAAGCGTAAGAAAAAATCCGAGGCTGCGCGCAAGAGAAAGTTTTAGGAGGATTTATCCGTTATGAGTCTTAGCGAACGATTGAACGAGGATATGAAGCAAGCTATGAGGGACAAGGACAAGTTCAAATTGTCTACGATCCGCATGGTACGTTCCACCATTCAAAATCAAGTGATTGATTTGAAGCGTGACCTGAACGATGAAGAAGTGCTTGATATTCTTAGCCGTGAGATCAAACAGCGCAAAGATGCCCTCCAAGAATTTGAAAAAGCAGGTCGTGACGACCTGACAACCAACCTTAGTGCGGAGATTGAGATCATTTCACAGTATCTTCCTGCCCAGCTTTCTGAAGAAGAAATTAAAGTCATTGTACAGCAGACCATCCTGGAGACCGGTGCTTCTTCAAAAGCCGATATGGGAAAAGTAATGAGCGCCTTGATGCCTAAGGTCAAAGGTCGCGCAGACGGAAAAGTTGTGAACCAAGCGGTTCAACAACTTCTGCAATAAACAAATTCAAAAGCTCCTTCTTTACTTTGTAAAGAAGGAGCTTTTTTCTTTCTACTGTAATATTCTTAACTAATCGTATGTGTCACTTTCATTTGTATACGGTGGATCGGTCAGCGCGAACATAAGCAGGCTAGCACAAACAAATATGCAAATGATTACATTTTTGTGAAACGTAAATGGTAGTCAGCACGTATAATAAGTATAAGCAATCCCTGTCTGTGCAATGCCGTTTCGACGGGACGGTCATTTTTTGCGTAGATAACTGGTTCATAGGGTGCATCATTATAGCTGAAAAGAAGGGGGCAAGAACGAATGAATAGAATCATCGACGGCTTAAGACGTCAGTCGTTTGGCGCATCGATACGGTCTATGCTACTCGTCGTTGTTTCGTTTGTACTTTCAGCAGCTCCGGTACATGCGGCAGCTCAGGTTGCAGCGGCACAGCCGGGACTGGCTTCACAAGTCGCTGCTTTTCTGACACATCCGATTGTATCTACCGTGTTACTGTTTATCGGTATAGCTGGGATCGCAATTGAAATTCTCATCCCAGGCGTTATCGCTCCAGGTGCGATTGGTATTGTTGCATTTGGACTGTTTTTCTTTGGTAGCTACATTGCGGGTTATTCCGGTTCAGAGACATGGGTTTTTTTCGCGATTGGTTTGTTGCTGCTTGTATTGGAAGTGTTTATACCGAGCTTTGGCATACTCGGCGTACTCGGTGCCGCAAGTTTGATTGCCGCTGTCATCCGAGCAGCATACGATACGTCCGATGCTATTTTATCACTCGGTATCGCCTTAGTTTCCGCAGTAGTATTTGTTGGCTTTGTCGTCTATGCGCTGCGTAAACGGGGTGTATGGAATCGCTTTATTTTGAACGATCAGCTTACTTCTGACGAAAGCTACATGGAAAATTTACAGCGTGAGCAGCTGCTCGGTCTGGAAGGCAAAAGTTTAACTCCACTTCGTCCATCCGGTACGGTTATTGTAGAAGGTCGGCATATTGATGTGGTCACACAGGGAGGCTACATTGATCGTGATCGTCCGATTCGCATCATCCGTATTGATGGTAGCCGTATTATTGTGGATGAAATGCCCCAACCATTGGAAACTGTACACACCCGTACAACGAAGCCTGTTAGTTAAGCAGTTTATAAACTTGCCTTGTCGGGCAACATAACAGGCTGAATTATCCCGTCGTATGATCCGGCGCATTCTTTTCAGCTAGCTGCTACGTACCGGAGAGAAGCAGATGGAGCAAAGCATACTAACTTTTGCTATCTATCGTCATTCATCTGCTGCTCTTACATAACTACTACGGTCAATGACAGCCCTGAAGCCGGCCGTTTGACCCATTCTACCCAATAGGAGTGTGATTTCTATAATGGTATCACCTATCGTAAGTGTTATCTTTATCGTTGTCGTTGCAATTATCGTTTTAAGTGTATTTTTCAGCTTCTTCCCGTTAGCACTGTGGATTTCAGCAGTCGCTTCCGGTGTCCGAGTCGGTATTATTACGCTGGTTGCGATGCGTCTGCGTCGTGTTACACCGTCCCGGATCGTGAATCCGCAGATCAAGGCGCACAAAGCCGGTCTTGGTTTAAACTTGAATCAGCTGGAAAGTCACTATCTGGCTGGCGGTAATGTAGACCGTGTCGTTAATGCATTGATCGCTGCACAGCGTGCGAATATCCCGCTCGAATTTGAACGTGCAGCTGCAATCGATCTTGCTGGTCGTGACGTATTGCAAGCGGTACAGATGAGCGTTAACCCGAAAGTGATCGAAACGCCTGTCGTTGCTGCGGTAGCGAAAGATGGTATCGAAGTTCGTGTTAAGGCGCGTGTCACCGTGCGTGCTAACATCGACCGACTCGTCGGTGGTGCAGGTGAAGAAACGATTATCGCCCGTGTTGGTGAAGGTATTGTTACAACGGTAGGTTCCAGCGATTCCCACAAACAGGTACTGGAAAATCCAGATCTGATTTCCCGCACGGTCCTGCAAAAAGGTCTCGATTCCGGTACAGCATTTGAAATTCTGTCGATCGATATCGCGGACGTCGATGTAGGTAAAAACATCGGTGCGATGCTGCAAACCGAACAGGCAGAAGCCGACAAACGGATTGCTCAAGCTAAAGCCGAAGAACGTCGTGCGATGGCAGTAGCGCAGGAACAAGAGATGAAAGCGAAAGTCGTTGAAATGAGAGCGCGTGTGGTCGAGTCTGAATCCGATGTGCCGCTGGCGATGGCAGAAGCACTGCGTAATGGACAGATGGGCGTAATGGATTATATGAACTTGAAAAATATTGAAGCCGATACGCAAATGAGAGGCTCGCTTGGCAAAGCTAACGATCCGAATCAGGGTGGTAATGACCAGCAGCCGCTGAAGTAAGGATGTGTTCATATGGTTGACTTGCTATTAAGCAATCTGTACATTATCGTCATTATCGCCTTTGCTATTTTCACAGCGATCAGCAGCCGTTCCGGTAAAAACAAATCGCGTAATACCCGTCCGGGGATGCCGACATTTGGCGGCGGTCCAGATACGCCAGGCAGACGTTTGCCAGGATCTGCACCAACGACACAGGAACGTGAAGAGGACGCACAGCGCCGTTATCATGAAGCGCAGCGCCAGTTTGATCAGGAGCAGATGAATCGAGGTTTAGGAGAAGGAGAGTCACGTCGTATCGATTCTCAAGAAGGCACGTATGGCAGCGAAGGTGCGTCTACCTCTTCGTCTAGCTCAGAAGGATCACGAGCTGAGGGAACGATGGATATTGGAAGAACAGCCGATCAATATCGCAACGAGCTTCAGCAACGTCTTAATCAATTGGGAAACGGTGTGAACGAGCGTTTGGATCGTATGAATCTGGCTTCACAAGAAACGGTATTATCCGATTCATCCCGAGCGTCTTCAACGTCGACTGCATCTGGAGAACTTCGGCTGGATGCTTCACAGGCAGCACAGGGCGTATTATGGGCAGAGATTTTAAGCCCGCCACGCTCTAGGCATGTAGGAAGTTTTGGGCGTAAAGCGAGCCGTGAGCAGCATTCGAACGAAGCGTAAAAATTGTTAAGCAATGTACCTTGAGATGGGTATAACTATAGAGTGGATTTCAAGCCGGTCTTGCAAAGGACCGGTTTGTTTATCTATTTGTCAAAAAATTTTGCATGCGCTTCGATACAATGGTAAAGTTTATGAGAAGGTATGACGACTATTATTCTACAACTGAGGAGATTGAGGCTATTTGTCAGAGCAAACGCAAAGCATCAGAATTCCCTTGCAAAACGTGGAAGAAGGACTGGCCCTGTTCGGTCCTCAGGATCAGTTTCTCAAAATAATTGAACGTGAGACCGAGGCAAAGATCGGTAGTCGTGAAGCCGAAATTGTCATTCAGGGTCCCGCTCCGGTCGTAGACCAGATGCAGCAGTTATTCGAAGTGCTGCTTGAGCTGGTTCGCAAAGGCTATGTCCTGACCGAACGGGATATTTTATATGCGATTGAGCTTGCGAAAGATATGAGAGCCGATCAGCTGCTCGACTTATATAAAGGAGAGATTACCCAGACGTTTCGCGGTAAGCCGATTCGCGTTAAGACGATTGGACAGAAGTATTATGTGTCCACGATTCAGAAGCGCGATATCGTCTTCGGTATTGGCCCTGCGGGTACGGGTAAAACGTATCTGGCCGTTGTGCTCGCTGTAGCAGCACTGAAGGAAGGCAAAGTGAAACGTATTATTTTAACGCGTCCTGCTGTTGAAGCAGGCGAAAGTCTGGGCTTCCTGCCGGGTGACTTGCAGGAAAAAGTAGATCCTTATTTGCGTCCACTTTATGATGCACTGTACGACGTGATGGGGCAGGAGCAGACCGTAAAAGCGTTGGAGCGTGGCTTGATCGAAATTGCGCCGCTGGCGTATATGCGTGGACGTACACTGGATGATTCGTTTATTATTTTGGATGAGGCGCAAAATACAACGCCTGAGCAAATGAAAATGTTTCTGACCCGTCTTGGCTTCGGTTCCAAAATGGTAATCACGGGTGACGTGACCCAGATTGACCTGCCACGCGGCAAAAAGTCCGGATTGGTCGAAGCTAGACTGGTGCTGGATGGTATCGCAGAAATCGGTTTTGTTACTTTTGCCGAGCAGGACGTTGTGCGGCATTCACTGGTACAAAAAATTATCGTTGCTTATGATAAAGCATCGGAGAATCTGGAATAGCAGATGGTCAGTGGAAAGGCAGCAACCGCACATTTTGAATATTCAGAAGTGAGAGGACTGTAAGTATGACATCCAAGGAACCGTCCAAGAGCAATTCATTCTATTCCAGGCTGGCAGGATGGAAAACTGGCCGCGGAACCAAATATATGCTGTTTGCGCTATTGCTGGTCATTTTTTATGCCAGCTTAGCGCCTAATTTGCTGCCGCAACGTTTTGATATTCATGTGGGAGCTGCAACGGACAAAGATATTATTGCGCCGATGCAGCTTCCAAACAACAAAGCGACATTGCAAGCGCAGGAAACCGCAGCAGAGCGTGTGGAAGCGGTATACAAGATCGTCTCCATGCATCGAGATACCGTCATCGCCCAGATGCTGGAGCGGATCGAGTCGCTGAATCAGGATGACCAAATATCGAGCGCGGATAAAGCGCAAATTTACAGTCAGGAGATTCCTGACCGTATTCGCAATTCGGTCGCTAACTTTATTCGTAATCAGCGTGAGAGTGACAATTATTCCGCTCAGCTGCTGGATGAAATGCAGCGGACGATTTCCAATCAGACGTATAGCATACCGGAAGAGACATTTTTAAAAATTCCGCGCCTATCCAATGCAGAGGTGCAACAAATTAGTCAGGTGGCGACATCGATTGTATCACGTCTGATGAGCGATCAAATTACCGATGCGCAATCCGCACGGGCGCGTGTAGCCGAAATGGTGAACACAAGCTCACTGGAGAGCCGTACCGCACGTGAAGTGGCGCAGGAACTCATTCGCGGTGTATTGACGGCCAATAAGTTTTACGATGAAGATGCAACAAAGGCGGCTAAAGTCGAAGCACGTGAAAATACGCCTGTTGTGTACGTACAGCAAGGTGAAGTGATCGTGCCAGCAGGTCAGGTTATCACGCAGGATATGTATACATTGCTGGATGAGAATAACCTGCTCAAAAATGAAGTGAATTACTGGCCACAGCTTGGCTTGCTTCTGTTATCGCTTCTGCTTACACTGGGCGTGTATTTGTTTGTGCGTCAATCGGCTCAGCGCGGCATGCAGTATAACAATGCGCAGCTGTTCATGCTTATTTTGATTTTTGTCATTACGGTGCTGGCCTTTCATCTTGTGCGTATTTTACAAATTGGCAATGCGCCCTATTTTGGCTATCTCGCACCAGCAGCGCTTGGTGCAATGCTGATTACATTGCTGCTGGATATTCATCTGGCATATGTGTGCTCGATCATTTTAAGCGTGCTGGCGAGTGTTATTTTGAATATGCGTCAGGGCGAGATGTTTGACTACCAGTTTGGACTGTTTACGCTTGTCGTATCGTTTGCTGCGATTCATTCGATTCATCGTGCGAGTCAGCGTTCGACCATTTTGAAGGCGGGCATTATGACCTGTCTATTTGGCGCACTCTGTGTGCTGACGCTTGTGTTGTTACATGATAATGAATGGACGCGTATGACTGTGCTGTATACGTTGGGCTTTACGTTTGTCGGTGGCTTGCTAACGACGGTGCTTGTGCTCGGTCTGATGCCATTTTTCGAGACGACGTTTGGCATTTTGTCGGCGCTTAAGCTAATCGAGCTGTCCAATCCGAATCATCCGTTGCTGCGCAAGCTGCTGATCGAAACGCCGGGTACGTATCATCATAGCGTAATGGTTGGTAATTTGTCCGAAGCGGCTGCCGAAGCGATTGGTGCCAATGGATTGCTGTGCCGGGTCGGTTCCTATTATCATGATATCGGGAAGACGAAGCGACCAGGCTATTTTATTGAAAATCAAAACCATATGGAAAATCCACATGACAGCATCGATCCGAAGCTGAGCAAATCGATCATTATTGCGCATGCGCGTGATGGTGTAGAGATGCAAAAGGAATATAAACTGCCGAAGCCAATTCGCGATATTGCGGAACAGCATCATGGCACGACATTCCTGTACTTCTTTTATCAGAAGGCGCTCAAGCAGGCAGAAGAGCAAGGCATCGAGCCGGACTTTACCGAGGAAGATTTCCGTTATGCTGGACCGAAGGCGCAGACGAAGGAAGCTGCGGTTGTCGGTATCGCCGATAGCGTGGAAGCTGCTGTGCGCTCGCTGAAGCAACCGACGGTCGAGCAGGTGGAGACCATGATCGAGAAGATTATTAAAGGTCGTCTGGATGATCATCAGTTCAATGATTGTGATCTGACGATGAAAGAGCTGGATGTGATCGCTCAAACGCTCAAAGAAGCAGTTATGGGGATTTTCCATTCACGTATCGAGTATCCGGAAGATGTGAAAAAACCGGATGTAAAGGAGAACAAGGCATGAGTTTACAGCTCGCATGGGAAAATGAGCAAACTGAATATACAATTACAGATGAGCTGATCGGATTGCTGGAGCAAATTTTGCAGGAAGCCGGCAAACAGGAAGGCGTGACCGAAGGCGAAGTTGCGCTGACGTTTGTAGATGACGAGGCCATCCATGAGCTTAATCTGGAATATCGCAATATCGATCGTCCAACCGATGTACTGTCGTTTGCGATGAATGAATCGCTTGATGATGAGCCGCTGATTCATTATGGCGAAGGCGGGCCGGAGGCAGAAGGTGAACCTGATCCGATGCTAGGTGATATTATCATTTCGATTCCGCGCGCCATCGTTCAGAGTGAAGATTACGGACATTCGGTTGAACGTGAGCTTGGATTCCTATTTGTGCATGGTTTCTTGCATTTGCTCGGCTATGACCATCAGGATGAGGAGAGCGAAGCAGAAATGATGGGCAAGCAGGAGCAAGTATTGCAACAGATCGGATTGACTCGCTAATGAAGAAAAGAACGTGGAGAGACGTATTTTATTCCGCAACTGAAGGTGTAATTGCAACCTTCCGTACCGAGCGCAACTTTCGCGTTCATGTGCTAGCCACATTTTTTATTGTAGCAGCAGCATGGTTTTTCCGTGTGAGCGTGCTGGATTGGATGATGCTGACGTTAGCGATTGGCATGGTACTTGGTGCGGAACTGATGAACACCGCCGTAGAAGCTGCCGTAGATCTGGTTTCTCCCGACTGGCATCCATTTGCCAAAAAAGCAAAAGACGCCGCTGCTGGAGCGGTACTGATCGCCTCCATCACAGCAGCAGCTATCGGACTGATCGTATTCTGGCACCCTGTTTTACACTGGCTAACCACACTGTTCGGTTAGTAATACCAGATTATACCTACCATGCCGTTTGCAATTCATCGGTACAATTCGGATCGATAAGCGAGCGATTCTACGATACACAGTCTGTGAATACATGAAATACGACATCAAAGCGTGCATAGATAAAGCCCCTTGCCCTGTGATAGAAGGCATTCCTACAATGGACATTAGAACCCTTTTCGGTTAAACGAATGGGCATTTGGGAATGTACTTTAAATTCAGGTAAGGGGCTTTTATAAGCTAATATAATGATGTGCTTACGCTAGAACAGAAGTAAAACGGCACTATACCTGCCCTACTCCCAAGCGTTGCTGGATGATGCAAGAAGCACTTCACTGCGGGAAGGAAATACGGGATAAAGGCGACTTATAATGGTAGTGACTTCCTGACACGAGATTTAACGAAGAGTAATTTTTGCCAAGCGAAATATCTTAAGCTTCCGTGTTAGCGGCTTTCTAACACGGAGTGCAATGGAAAGTGATTTTTGCGGAGCAAAATATGTTACAGTTTCAGTGTTCGCGCTTTTCTAACACAGAGTGCAATGAAAAGCGATTTTTGCAGAGTAAAATATGTTACAGCTTCAGTGTTCGCGCATTCCTAATACGAGGTTCAATGAAAATGTGATTTATGCCAAGCAAAATATCTTATGTCTTCCGAGCACGAGAATCTATAACTTAATCCTACTCCGTAGATTGCTGGGCGATACTTGAGCCTGGTCTCTTATTCCTTGCTGGAGTGGTTGTCACTTACAGCAAGCATCTCCCTATCGGATTCAAATATCACACCCTGTCCGAATCTCGTTAAATGATGTAAAATAGAAGTAAACCCTTTTGGCGTCCGATTGATCAAGCGAACGCCTTTATGCATCTATCCGATTGTGTACTGGAGGAACAACATGGAAGCATCGCAATTGCTACAAGAGGCGATTATCGCTCGTGCAAAAGCTTATGTACCTTATTCCCATTTTTCCGTTGGAGCTGCGTTGCTGGATGTGGATGGCAATGTACATCACGGATGTAATATTGAAAATGCAGGCTATTCTCCAAGTAACTGTGCCGAGCGTACAGCATTATTCAGTGCGATCGCACAAGGACATCGCCCTGGTTCGTTCCGCATGCTGGCAGTTGTTGGCGATACCGATGAACCGATTGCGCCATGTGGCGTATGCCGTCAGGTCATGGTCGAACTGTGCAAGCCGGATATGCCGGTGCTGCTCGCCAATATGAAGGGCGATACACGCATGACGACGATTGCAGAACTGTTGCCCCATGCGTTTGGACCGTGGAATCTGAACGAGCCTTCTTGATCGTTTTCGTTGAACGATATACTAATACAGGTATCGCTGGAGAAACAGCAGATACCGATGAACGGAGTGTACTATGTCAAAAAAATCTTTTAAATCCGGTTTTGTCGCGATTGTCGGCCGTCCGAATGTAGGCAAGTCAACGCTAATGAACCAGGTAATCGGACAAAAGATCGCGATCATGTCCGATAAACCGCAAACGACACGCAACAAAATCCATGGTGTCTACACAACAGACGATATGCAAATCGTATTTCTCGATACACCGGGCGTGCACAAGCGTCAATCCAAGCTGGGCGATTACATGAACCAGACGGCACTCAATACGTTGAACGAGGTAGAAGCTGCATTGTTTCTCGTTGATGCAGCCGAAGGTCTGGGCGGTGGTGACCGTTTTATTATTGAACATTTGAAAAAGGTCAAAACGCCGGTATTTCTCGTGCTGAACAAAATCGATCAGGTGAAGCCGGAAGAACTGCTACCGCTGATCGATAAATACCGTTCATTGCACGAATTTGCGGAAATCGTACCGATCTCGGCGAAGCTGGGCAGTAACGTGAACACATTGCTGGAGCAACTGGGCAAATATTTGCCAGCAGGCCCGCAATACTATCCAGACGATCAGGTGACTGACCATCCGGAGCAATTTGTTTGTGCCGAGCTGATTCGTGAGAAAATTTTGCAAATGACACGCGAAGAAATTCCGCATTCGATCGCCGTTACGATTGAAGATATGTATACGCAGGAAAATGGTGTCGTAAACATCTCGGCTGTTATTTTCGTCGAGCGTGATTCCCAGAAGGGGATCATTATCAGTAAACAAGGTGCCCTGCTGAAAGAAGTCGGCAAGCGCGCACGGATGGATATCCAAAATCTGCTCGGTTCCAAAACATTTTTGGAGCTATGGGTGAAAGTGAAAAAAGACTGGCGCAACCAGGATCGCGTCTTGAAAGACCTGGGTTTCCATAAGGATGCATAAGCATACCAATGAATGAAGATAAAAAGATTACGCTGCTAAAGTGATGCGGTGTGATGGGAACAGGGCATTTCGAGCAAATGCCCTGTTTCTTTGGCTTAAAGGCGAGTGGGATGGGAAAAACGATATGGAGCGTATGAAACTGTGTTTTGGTTAGGGCGTTTATCCAGGGCATGTACGCAAACCTGGGGTATCAACCACTCCAGGAAGTAATCAGGGGACGGATTCTGGTCTCGCACAAGAATCTACGAATTAGGAGTGAAATGTAGATTGTCTTGCTCAAAGGCTGTAAGATATTTTGATATGCCAAAATCCTTTTCTCATTGAACTTCGTGTTAGGAGATTGCTAACATTGGAGGTTGTCCGTTCCCCTTAGTTCCTTCCCGCAGTGAAGTGCTACTTACACGTATACGAGTTTGCGTACACTCCCCAGTATGTAATGAGAATTTTTATGGATTTATATAAAAACAAATATGAAGTCACTTTCAAGTTTTAGACGATAGACATCGAAGCGCAGATCATATTTCCCCCATCAACGAAGTTTCAACAGCAACAGAATCGCGTATGTATACTGCAAGTCGCTTATCTTTACACATTATAATATTAACTATGTACCAAAAGATGAGACGAACGAGGGCATTATCGCGATCAACGAGATCGGAGGCTGGCGTGTGTTATACCGGGTGCAAGGAATCGTCATCCGCAGCATGGATTACGGCGAAGGCAACAAAATTATTACGCTATGCACAGAATCGCACGGTAAGATCGCCGTGTTTGTTCGTGGAGCACGAAAGGCCAAAAGCCGGCATGCTGCGCTGGTACAACCTTTTACGTATGGTGAGTTTAATTTTATACGCAGTGGAACAGGCATGGGTACACTCAATCAGGGCGAAGTGATCGAATCGAACCACAAGCTGCGCGAAGATATTACACTGGCTGCTTACGGAGCCTATGGCTGCGAACTGGTCGATAAGGCACTGCTTGATAACGAAACCGGACATTTCTGGTTTGACCAGCTCAAAGCATATTTATCTTTTCTAAGCGAAGGACGCGATCCTGTCATCCTTACTGCCCTATTTGAAATGAAAGTGCTACAAGCCGCAGGCTACGGTCCCCAGGTCGATACATGTATGTTTTCCGATGAAACCGAAGGCGAATTCTGGCTCAGTGTCCGTCTGGGCGGCATCCTATCCAAACGCGAACGCCGGCAGGACCCCGCAGCGATTGCGCTTTCACCAGGCGTGCTGCGATTATTACGCTTATTCGCCAGATTGGACATCCGCCGCTTAGGCAATATCGACGTGCGTGAAGAAACAAGAGCCGAGATCAAGCAGATTATGAGTGCATTTATGGAAGTGCAGCTTGGCTTGAAGCTGAAGTCACGGCGCTTTTTGGAGCAATTGGAGAAGTTTGAGATGTAAAGGTTGAAAGTAGTTGATCGTAGTCATATGACTCATACTGGCAGTAATGAGACAAGTATCGAGACCAGGTTAACTATTAATTTTGGTCATATGCTAGTGTGTCTATTATTCAGTAGTTAAAGCGAATTTAAAGTTGAACGTAGTTTCGATCGAGCTACTAGCATGGTTACAGATTATGTTGCAAATAGATAAGACACATGCGTATTCGTGTATGTCTTTACACTGGTGTATAATGCGATAAAAAAACTTGAAGCTTTTTAATATCAACTCATAATTTGATCGGAAGGTCGGAAGGTCGGAAGGTCGGAAGGTCGGAAGGTCGGAAGGTCGGAAGGTCGGAAGGTCGGAAGGTCGGAAGGTCGGAAGGTCGGAAGGTCGGAAGGTCGGAAGGTCTATGCACAACTTATATGTTGCGAGAAGCAAGGAACGAAGGGAAGGAAATAAGGGGAAAGGGCGACTTTTGAGCACGGGAATCTACAGCCCACTCCTACTCCGTAGATTCCTGTGCGAGACCGGAGTCCGTCCCCTTATTCCTTGCCGGAGTGGAGTATGCGGTATAACACAAGTTTGCACCATAGACAACTTAAGCTTCATCATCCAACTACCATATTGACGAACGATGTCAATTCCGGTATGATCAAATCTATATTGTGGCGCTAATCGTGCCACACATGATGCATTGACCGGAAAAGTAAGCTAACGTTGATCGTCCCAAGCGAATCAGGGATCGTGGGAGCCTGATGACGACCGATAGCCGAATGGCATCCGCGAGCATATGAGCTGAATACGGAAAAGTGGATGACATGCCCAGCATGTCTTCAAGTAGGGTGGAACCGCGGGAAATGAACCTCTCGTCCCTATGTCTGTGACCAGGCGTAGGAACGGGAGTTTTTTGCGTGCGTTGCAGATAAAGATGCCGTTTCAGCGTCGCATTTGTCAATCTGGCACCTATAACGAAGATAATGGAAAAGGAGTAATGTCGATGAATTTCCAGCAAATGATTTTGACGCTGCAAAACTTCTGGGCTGCGCACAACTGTATTATTGTGCAGCCGTATGACACCGAAAAAGGTGCAGGTACGATGAACCCGATGACGTTCCTGCGTTCGATTGGCCCTGAGCCTTGGCGCGTAGCTTATGTGGAGCCTTCCCGCCGTCCATCCGATGGTCGTTATGGCGAGAATCCGAACCGTCTGTACCAGCATCATCAGTTCCAGGTCATTATTAAGCCATCTCCAGACAATATTCAGGAAGTGTATCTGGAAAGTCTACGTGCGCTCGGTATTGAGCCGCTTGATCATGATATTCGTTTTGTTGAAGATAACTGGGAAAACCCGACACTGGGCTGTGCCGGTCTGGGCTGGGAAGTATGGCTGGACGGTATGGAAATTACTCAGTTTACGTATTTCCAACAAGTCGGCGGAATCGAAACAAGTCCGGTATCCGTTGAGATTACCTATGGTATGGAACGTTTAGCTTCTTACATTCAAGAAAAGGAAAATGTATTCGATCTGGAATGGGTAGAGGGCATCGCCTATGGGGATGTATTCCACCAGCCGGAATTTGAACATTCCACATATACGTTTGAAGTATCCGATGTGTCCATGCTGCTAGGTCTGTTCGGCACCTATGAGCAGGAAGCAAAGCGTGCGATGGAATTAAATCTCGTATTCCCAGCATATGACTATGTACTGAAATGCTCGCATACATTCAACCTGCTCGATGCACGCGGCGCGATCAGTGTCACCGAGCGTACTGGCTATATTACGCGCGTTCGTAATCTGGCACGTCAGATTGCCACGACATATCTGGAAAGCCGCGAGAAGCTGGGCTTCCCGATGCTCAAGAAGGGAGAGGTGTAATCATGGCAAAGGATCTGTTGCTTGAAATTGGTCTGGAAGAAGTACCTGCTCGCTTTTTACGCGCGGCGATGAACCAGCTGCTCGATAAAACGGTAAAATGGCTGGATGACTCTCGTCTGGCACATGGTGATGCTAAAGTATTCGCCACCCCACGTCGTCTGGCAGTATGGGTAAAAGATGTAGCAGAGAAGCAAGAGGACATTACCGAAGATGTTAAAGGCCCTTCTCGCAAAATTGCGCAGGACGAAAGCGGCAACTGGAGCAAGGCTGCACTTGGTTTTGCTCGCAGTCAGGGTGTAGATCCGGCTAACTTTACGTTCCGCGAAGTAGGCGGCGTAGAATATATTTATGCACAGAAGAGCAGCATCGGCACAAGTACCGAAAGCATTGTTGCAGATGCGCTGCATCAGATCATTACGTCCATGTCCTTTCCGAAAAATATGCGCTGGGGCGATCATGACTTCCGCTTTGTGCGTCCAATCCGCTGGATGGTCGCGTTATGGGGACACGATGTGATCGACTTCGAAATTACCGGCGTGAAAACAGGACGTACAACGCGCGGACATCGCTTCCTCGGTACGGAAACGGAGATTGCTGAGCCAACGCTTTATATGGAAGCATTGCGTGAGCAGCATGTGATCGCAGATGTGGAAGAACGTCAGGCGATGATCAGCGCGCAAATCGCACATCTGGCAGCCGACAAAAACTGGCATATCGATGTGAAGGAAGATCTGCTGGAAGAAGTATTGTTCCTCGTTGAAACACCGACGGTACTGTATGGTACATTCGATCCAGCCTTCCTGAACATTCCACAGGAAGTATTGATCACATCGATGCGTGAGCATCAACGCTATTTCCCGGTACTGGACAGCGAAGGACAATTGCTGCCATTTTTCGTAACGGTACGTAACGGTAATGATCGCGCCCTGGATGTGATTGCTAAAGGTAATGAAAAAGTGTTACGCGCACGTCTATCGGATGCGAAGTTCTTCTATGAAGAAGATCAGAAGCTGAAAATCGCCGACGCGGTAGCGAAGCTCGACAATATCGTATTCCATGAAGAAATTGGCACGCTGGGCGAAAAAGTTCGCCGTGTGCGTCAAATTGCTGATCAGCTCGGTGCTGCACTGAACGTGTCGCCAGCGCAGGCTACAACGATTAGCCGTACCGCTGAAATTGCTAAGTTTGATCTGGTTACGCAAATGGTATATGAATTCCCTGAGCTGCAAGGCGTTATGGGTGAAGATTATGCACGTAAAGCTGGCGAGAGCGAAGAAGTGGCCCGTGCTATTTTTGAACATTATCAGCCTCGTTTCTCCGGTGACAGTGCGCCTGCATCGCTGACAGGTTCGATCATCAGTATCGCTGAGAAGATCGATACGATTGTGGCGTGTTTCTCCATCGGTATTATTCCGACCGGTTCGCAGGACCCGTATGCATTGCGCCGTCAGGCAGCAGGGATTGTACAAATTTTGCTGGAGCGTGAGCTTCCGCTGACATTGGAACAAATCTTTGACATTACCTTGAATATTCATCAAAATTTAAGGAATATGAAACGTTCTTCCGATATAATACGTATAGATTTAAATGAGTTCTTCGGTCTGCGTGTAAAAAAACTGCTGTCCGAGACACTCCGTTACGACGTTGTCGATGCTGTTCTTTCAGCTGGCTTTAGCCATATCGGTTCTGTCGTAGCGCGCGGTAATGACCTGATGAAAGCTGTCCAAGAAGTTCCTGACTTCAAGCTGACTATTGAGTCATTTGAGCGTGTATCCAATCTAGCGGCGAAGTCCGCAGGACATACCGTAAACGCTGCGCTCTTCAGTGAAGCGGGCGAACGTGATCTGTATGCCGTTTGGGAGTCTGTAACGGGTAATTACAACAGCTTAATGAATCACAATAAGACAGGTGAAGCACTGACATTACTGGCGACACTGCGTCCTGCGATTACAGCATTTTTCGATCATATTATGGTGATGGTCGACGATGAAGCTGTGCGTGAGAACCGTCTTGCTTTGCTCGCGGCTATCGACCGCGATGTGAAGCGGTTTGCAGATTTTTCAAAGCTGGTTAAATAAACAATACAGGAGCCTAAGCACCTGTTGCACCAATTGAATTAGAAGTGCATAGCTGAATAAGACAAGCTGTAATGCTTGCTAATTGGCGAGCTTGACGGTGAGCTTGCTTCTAGCAGCATGCATTTCATACTCACTCATACTTGGATACGGAATGACTGCTTCATAGAGTCGTTCCGTATTTTCCGCTTTTTGAACGAACGTATGCTCCGTCATGGATGGTGTTGGCTCGTTGTTAAGAACTGCATAGATTCGTTATGTAGCATAGAAAGGAGAGGTCATTTGCCATCAGAAATAGAGGGTCGTCCAACGATCGTTGTTGACGGCGATGCCTGTCCCGTCAAAGCGGAAATCGCTGCAACGGCGCGTTCATTCGAGGTGCCTGTACTGATCGTATCTTCGTTTGACCACCGCATTCAGGCGGAAGAAGGTGTGCGTGTCGTACAGGTCGATCGCGGCGACCAGAGCGCTGATTTATATATTGTGAATCATATCCAGCCCGGCGATATTGTGATTACGCAAGATTACGGACTGGCTACGATCGCATTAGCAAGACGATGTTTTGTGCTGTCCTTTCGCGGCATGGAGTTCCATGCGGACAATATCGAATTTTTGCTCGCCCGGCGTCATGCGCAGGCGAAGGCACGTCGTCAGGGGAAATATGGCAAAGGTCCACGCCCGCTCACCTATGAGGATCGAAAAAATTTCCAGACAGAGCTGGCAAAACTTTTGACAAAGTGGCAGGAATTTCGTTCTGACTAGCGAATATTATGTATCGTGCGAAAAGAGATGAAGGTGGTAACGATGAACACCGGACATAGCGGTGGTATTCCTGAGGAAGTCATTGAAGCTGTATTACAGCATAATGACATTGTCGATACGGTAAGCAAGTATGTTCATCTGACCAAACAAGGAAAGTATATGAAGGGCCTCTGTCCGTTTCACTCTGAAAAGACTCCTTCGTTTACAGTAACACCAGAACGCCAGATTTTTTACTGTTACGGATGTGGTGCTGGAGGCAATGCAATCAAATTCCGCATGGAAATTGAAGGTCTGTCCTTTCCAGAAGCGGTCAGATTGATGGCGGAAGAATCGCATGTTCCTTTTCACGATCATAAAGGAACCGCAGTCTCGCCGCAAAATAAGGAGCTGGAGCGTTTGCTCCAGGCGCATGAATGGGCTGCCAAGCTATTCCATTATCTGTTGAAAAATACGGAGCACGGCAAAGCTGCGATGGACTATTTACGCAACCGCGGTTTTGGCGACAAGCTGATTGATCAGTTTCAAATTGGCTATGCACCGGATCGCTGGGATACGTTAGTGCAGTTTTTTGAAAAGCGTTCATTTGATCTGAAGGAAATGGAAAAAGGCGGTTTGCTTTCATCGCGTCAAAATGGCTCAGGTTATGTGGATCGTTTTCGCGGGCGTGTCATGTTTCCGATTATGAATCGCAGTGGCAGAGTGATTGCCTTTGCAGGAAGAATACTTGGAGACGGTCAGCCCAAATATTTGAATTCACCTGAAAGTCGTCTGTTCAACAAAAGCCGTACATTGTACAATTTGAATCTTGCCAAAGGAGCGATCCGTAAGCAAGGACAGGTTGTATTGATGGAAGGCTTTGGTGATGTGATTGCCGCATGGGATGCAGGGGTACAACATACTGTAGCCACGATGGGGACAGCATTAACTGAAAATCATGCTGCACTCATTCGTACACTGACGGATGAAGTGGTCGTTTGTTATGACGGCGATAATGCGGGTCAGGCAGCTGCACTGAAAAGTATCCCAATTCTCGAGGGCGCAGGTCTACATGTGAAGGTGTCGGTGCTTCAAAACGGACTTGATCCGGATGAGTACATCAAAACCTACAGCAAAGAACGTTTTGTAGACCAGATCATTCATGGAGCTGTATCCACTACTAAGTTCAGACTGATCCATGTGAAGAAACACCATAATCTGCTTGAAGAAGATGGGAAGGCTGCCTACGCCCAGGAAGCAATCGGTATTATCGCTCAACTTGGTTCACCGACCGAAAGAGAAGTTTACCTCAAGGAGTTATCCACCGAGGTGGGTGTATCTCTGGAAAGCCTGAAGCAGGACTGTAATCTGGCTCGGCAAACGTATAGTCGTAAGCAAGCACAGAGTCAGAATTCGAACAGTAACCGCAGTAATGGGGCAGATGCGTCAGGCAAGTCTTTCCGAGGCGGCTCGCGCAAACAGGCTGGCGCGCCAGCGTTGTTACCCGCTTATCATGTAGCAGAGCGGCGTTTGCTTTCCATCATGCTTCAAGATGGAGAGGCGGCAACCTATGTGAGCGATCAGCTGGGCGACAGATTCAATATTCCGGAGCATGCGGCGCTGGCAGCGTATATTTATTCCTATTATGCACAGGGCAAGCCGCCGGATATTAGTCGGCTTATCGCCTCGCTTCAAGACGATCGGTTGGAAAAGACGGCAACGTCCATCTCGATGATGGATGAGCCGCTCGATACAAGTCTTCGGGGAATGGATGACTACATTCGTGAAATTAAGAAATTCCCCAAGCAAAAGCAGATCGAGCAAAAAAGAGAAGAAATGCTGCGCGCAGAGAAATCGGGAGATTTTCTGCAAGCTGCTCAAATTGCAAGTGAGATTATCGCCCTGGAACGTGAATAGCCGTTCGGTACGGCTAGTTGCAGGGAGGAGGGAGTCGAAAGATGGCGAACGATCAGCATACTGAATTGGAAACTGAATTAACATTGGAACAGGTTAAGGAGCAGCTCATGGAAGTGGGCAAGAAAAGAGGCTCCTTGAACTACAAAGATATTACGGAGAGACTGGCTGCATTTGACCAGGATGCCGAGCAAATCGATGAGTTTTATGAGCAACTGGGTGATAACGGCGTTGAAGTCATCAATGAAGGGGACGAAGAGGTTCGTCGAGATTCCGACAGCGAGAACGAAAACGGCGATAATGAGTTCAGTTTTGACGATGATCTGGCACTGCCGCCAGGCATCAAAATTAATGATCCGGTACGTATGTACCTGAAAGAAATTGGTCGTGTTCCGCTGCTATCTGCTGACAGCGAAGTTGAGCTGGCGAAACGGATCGAGCAAGGCGACGAGGAAGCAAAACGCCGTCTGGCAGAAGCGAACTTGCGTCTCGTTGTCAGTATCGCGAAGCGTTATGTAGGTCGTGGTATGCTGTTCCTGGATCTGATTCAGGAAGGGAATATGGGTCTGATCAAAGCGGTTGAGAAGTTTGACCATACAAAAGGATACAAGTTCAGTACGTATGCAACATGGTGGATTCGCCAGGCGATCACCCGTGCGATTGCCGACCAGGCAAGAACGATTCGTATTCCGGTGCACATGGTCGAAACGATTAACAAGCTGATCCGCGTATCCCGTCAGCTCCTGCAAGAGCTGGGGCGCGAACCGACACCGGAAGAAATTGCCGCAGAAATGGAATTGAGCGTCGAAAAAGTACGCGAAATTATGAAAATTGCACAGGAACCGGTATCGCTGGAAACACCAATCGGTGAAGAGGACGATTCCCACCTGGGCGACTTCATTGAAGATCAGGACGCACTGGCACCTGCTGATGCAGCAGCCTACGAGCTGCTCAAAGAGCAGTTGGAAGACGTACTGGATACACTGACTGAGCGTGAAGAAAACGTACTGCGTCTGCGCTTTGGCCTGGACGATGGTCGTACACGCACACTCGAAGAAGTGGGCAAAGTATTCGGCGTTACTCGTGAGCGTATTCGTCAGATCGAAGCGAAAGCTCTGCGTAAACTGCGCCACCCAAGCCGTAGCAAACGTCTGAAAGATTTCCTCGAATAGGATTGGATTGCTGCCAGCTCGTTCATAGGAGCTGGATCGTATACCAAATGCCCCCTGTCTACATGGCAGGGGGCATTTTATTATGTATAAAAGCTAAAAGATTAGAAGCTGTGTATGGTCAGGCACGCCATCAATTTATACGAGTGCTTAGCTGCTCTTTATTACTTCATACTGCTAAGCAGCATGTGTTTGAATGTGTAATTCATTACTTGTTTCTCTACTATAGCTGCTATTGTACAGGTGATTTAATAGGATGCAAGACGCTTTACCCTCTACATTTTACTCTGTACGAATGAAAGTGAATCAAGAGTAGCCAGCTTTCCACCGCGAAAACCTTTACTTTTCACATCATTTCAGCGATATATAAAGAGAGAGGTTGTTCGGCGCAAGCAGGGGGAAACGCGCCATACTAACGCGACGCGGAAGTGGGGGACAGGTGTGAATCAGGATCGACGCACTGTAATTTTAGATGAGATTGAATATTGGCGTGAAAATCGGTTGTTACCGGAGCATTACTGTGATTTTTTATCTAATCTATACGATGTAGATCATGAGCATGATCGTGGGGATAAAAAACTATTATCGATGAATTCGCTGAAACAGGGTAATCTTCGCACATGGTTGTTTATTTTTCTGATGCTTTGTTTTATTTGTATGGTGGTGCTGTATTTTTCAACATTCCCGTTTTTAATGCAGCTTATCTCTGTACCGGTTTTTGCAGCTATTTGTTACATTAGTGGCATACGCCAGCAAAAGCGCAATCCGGTCGCTTCATCCGTCCTGTTAGCCATCGGTAGCTTATTGTTGCTTGGGTTGGGCATTATGATCATCCATGAGCATGGACTACAGCCGACATTTTGGATACCTGTACTCGTTATTGGCTGTGCGATCATCTGGTGTATAATGGGATATGTGATATCGAGTCCGATTTTGCTGTATATTGGCTTTGGCGCGCTTGTGCTACTGTATGGTGGTTTCTTTGCACAGGTGAAGCCGGATGCGTCATGGATCATGCTACAGGCATTGTGGTTACCGCTGAGCATGCTGTTTGTATGGTTTAGCTGGCTTGTGCATCATCGGGGACGCAAGCTGGCAGCTGTATATTTTACGAGCGGCGTCGCGATCTGGTTTATGCCAGAAGTGGATGAGACGCTGCTACGCGGACATATGCCGGACATTTTTGCAATACTATGTATTGTGAAAATTGCACTGGCGTGTATATTGCTATTTGTATTACGAAAAAAATGGATAGTGTGGGTGACTGCATGAAATTATCAACAAGATTAACGCAAATTGCGAAGCAAATTCCGGCAGGGAGTCGGTTGGCGGACATCGGTTCCGACCACGGATTACTGCCGGTCTATGCGGTACGGCAAGGTTTAGTAACACAGGCGATTGCCGGAGAAGTGAATAAAGGCCCACTTGACGCGGCTCAGCGTCAGGTGGATGAAGCTGGTCTGGGTCATGTAATCGAGCCGCGACTGGGCAACGGACTGGCTGTATTACAGCCGGGTGAAGTGGATGTGGTAACGATTGCCGGTATGGGCGGCGCGCTGATCGTGACGATTTTGTCCGAGGGCATCGCCAAGCTTGCAGGTGTATCACGTTTGATTTTGCAGCCGAATGTGGGTGAGGAATTTGTGCGCCGCTGGTTGCTAGAGCAAGGCTGGTATTTATCCTCCGAGCAGATTTTGGAGGAGGATGGTCGTACATATGAGATTTTGACGGCCGATCGACGGGAAGATGCCAAGCAGCAAAACCAGCAATTGTATCGTACTCGTGTGCTGGAAGGCGCAGATGAATTAAGCGTGAGCTTGTCTGAGACCGAGCTGGTTCAATTTGGACCGTATTTGCTAGAGGAAGCCAATCCGATATTTTGCGACAAATGGCAGCAGGAAATCGCCAAGCTGGAAAAGGTGAAAGCTTCGGTAGAACGCTCGGATAACGACGAATCCAGACTTAAAGCAGCGGCTTTACAGCAACAGATTAAGCTTGTGAAGGAGGTACTGGCATGCTTGCCAAAGGACAAACCGTAATTCAATACATGGAGCAGTTTGCACCCAAGTCGATTGCGGTGCCAGATGACCGAATCGGCTTACAGCTAGGATCATTGCAAAAGGAAATTACCGGTGTACTCGTAGCTCTCGATGTGACGGATACGGTGGTAGATGAAGCGATCGCGCATGGAGCGAATTTGATCATTGCCCATCATGCGATCATTTTCCGTCCACTTAAAAGTTTGCAAACGAGCACGCCGATGGGCCGACTGTATGAAAAGCTGATCAAGCATGATATTGCGGTCTATATTAGCCATACTAATCTGGATATCGCTGAAGGCGGTGTGAATGATTGGATGGCAGAAGCACTCGGCTTGCGTAACACGGTGCCGATTGAGCAAACGTCTGCGGATGATTATGTGAAGTTGGTCGCTTTTGTACCAGCATCCCATCTGGATGCGGTTCGTTCGGCGGTATGGGCAACAGGTGCCGGACATATTGGTGCGTACAGCCATTGTAGCTTTACGACAGAAGGTACAGGTACTTTTTTGCCGGAAGAGGGTACACAGCCGTATAGCGGTGAACAGGGACGTCTGGAGCATGCTTCCGAGGTGCGCTTTGAGACCATTATTCCATCCAGTTTGAAAAATAAAGCGGTGCAAGCGCTGATCAAATCTCATCCATATGAAGAGGTAGCATATGATCTGTATCCGCTCGCGTTGCCTGGCAAAGCTTATGGACTGGGGCGTGTAGGCAAGCTGGATGAACCGGTAACACTGGCTGCATTTGTGAATACGGTAAAGCAGGGACTCGATGTGGAGACGGTACGTGTAGTCGGCGACCTGAAACGTACCGTAAAAAAAGCAGCTGTACTAGGCGGCTCAGGTAGTCGATACGTGAATGGCGCTCTGTTTAAAGGTGCAGATGTGATCGTGACCGGCGATATTGACTATCATACTGCTCACGATGCGCTTATGGCCGGCATCGCCATTATCGATCCGGGTCACAATACGGAGAAAATCATGAAGCCTGGTGTCGCTGGTGTGTTGCGTGCTCGCCTGGAAGCGGACAAGTATGATACACCGGTCTATGCATCAACGATTGATACAGAAGTGTTTCGTTTCGTATAAGAGGCGTGATCACGATGCAGGGGAGCATTTGATCATACGGATAGGCGAATTATAAAAAATACTTGCCACGCAATCAGAACGATTATATAATATAGAGTGTTGCGTTTGTGGAAAGTTTAACAGACAATCGCCGGTAGCTGAGAGGCTACGGGAGGAAAGTCCGGGCTCCGTAGGGCAGGGTGCTGGATAACATCCAGTCAGTGCGAACTGAAGGATAGTGCCACAGAAATGGACCGCCGATGGACGGAGCAATCCGTCACAGGCAAGGATGGAACCGAGGTGTAAGAGACCCCGAGGAACGCTGGTGACTTCGTTCCTGGTAAACCCCATCTGGAGCAAGACCTAAAGAGATACAGCTTTTCTTCACGGAAAAGCAGCCTTTGCCCGAGGTGTATCGAGGTTGGTCGCTGGAGCCAGTCAGTAATGCCTGGCCTAGATAGATGATTGTCGCCAAAAGTGGGAGGGTAGTTCCCGTCTGAACCACAACTGGCACAGAACCCGGCTTATGAGAAACTTTCCCAACTGACGCCACGTAAGTAGAGAGCATATGGAAGCCATCTTGTTAGCGACATCGTTCGCCTGGCAGACGGTTAGGTTTGGCTGTTAGATCTAAGCTGTAGATCGGCATGCCTACAACGAATAAGTCCAATATCCGCTGAATTAAGGGCGGTGCGTCCTTCCTAATTGAAGAGCGCACCGTCTTTTTGCTGAGTGCATTTCTTTGAGGGTTCGTATTTGACAAAACGAATACAGTAAATTAACTAGGTGATTGGTGATATCGATTTGTTAGCATAAGCAATCGGACTGATTAATCTTTTTAATCAGACCTTCCATACACCTTGATTGTTAAGAGAATTCAAAGTAATCTATATGATATCAAACCATTCATTAGCTGATATATTGATGCAACAGGTTTTCATCATTGTAAACGCTGGTTAAAAATGAATAAGTGGAACAGCCATTACGTGAAATGGTAAAGATGTGGTGGAGTTGTTGCTAGGATAGGGCTGCTTGCTCAAGCAAAGTTACCACTTTGGCTGCATTTATGGTAGGATGAAATGTAAATCAGGGTTACACGTATGACAACATGACCCGGTTTTTAAGGAACCAATTAAGGGGGAGCTACAGATATGTCAGCTGCAAATGTCCACAAATTGAGTGAAAGCACACGGGAAAAGTTGAAACCAGCCATTGAGAAACTGGAGGAGTTTTTGAACGAATACTCCTTAAGCGCTCTGGCATCTGAACAAGGACAGGACACATTGCCTTTTTACAAAGGCTTTTTGGCGGACCTTCGCCATTTGCTCGTATTTTCCGAAGTATCTTATGAGAAGCTTGGAGTCGTATTGCGTCGTGCAAACTTTGACGTCGATTCTGCGGAAAAAGCGCTATACAGTACGTATCATCAATGCGTGAACAGCTTTTTTTATCCCAAAAATGAGTGCTATTCTGAAGATGGACGTTATGCTTATACCGGCCAGGAAGCGATTCGTTTCCGTCAAACACCAGTAAAGCCGGTACGAGACATTATTCTTGAAGTGACCAGAACGTTTGAAGAGCTGCGCGATGATCTGGCTTATTACGAAAGTGATTACCTGACACAGCGCCGCATGAACCAGCGCCACGCCTAAAGCGAACAACTCATCTGGCGATGGATGCTATGAGTAAGCCAACCTGGTAATTGATGATGATAAAGGATGCCTGTATAGTACAGGCATCCTTTTTTTGCAGAACATCTAGGAACATCTTTTATGGAGCATGTATAGTTATAGCATAGGATAAGTGAAAGGGAGGTTATAGCGAGCACGAAGGAAGCTAGAGAATGACCAGCATTGGAAGCGGATTATTATCCTATATATTTGCTCAATTCTAACCAAGTATGTATAGCTTGATGTATGACTTACATTCATTGATATTACATATAGTAGGTATAAAAATTATCATATGAGTAACATTGGAATAGGTGGTTACTGTACATGGATGTGTATTCGAATAGGCATATGTATCTAATAAAATAAGGGGGAAACTGCTTATGTTATATCCATCCTTTTTGTATTCTGTTAGGCATGGCATTATACGCGGTACGATTGATTGTGTGAATCCAAACTATACAAATCGTAATGATGACAATATACATATCACAGACTCCGCAATAGCTGCTAATTGTGAATATAACTGGTTTTACGTTGGAGGGAATCCGGCAGATCGTGCTTTTTTTAAACAGAAGCTGGACACAGGCTGGCTTAAGCAAATGAATGACCAACCAACGGCTGTGATCTTTTCACAAAATGAGCAATGGGACGCTATGATCGAAGCAGAGATGAAAGGCATGTTCCAGCCGATGAAACGATATGCGTTTGTATATGAACAATCTGATGCAGGACAAGCCGCTGAAATGGCACGCCAGGCCGAACAACGATTGCCTGATGGATATAAACTTGCAACAATTACACCATCTGTTATTCAAAAAAGCCGTGGATTTGACGAAAAGTATATTAAGAGGTTCTGGCAGACGATGGATAACTATGTACAGCACGGCTTCGGCTTTTGCATTTTATATGAGGGACAGTCGGTATGTGAGTGCATCACCATCGCTGCCAATCCAGACTGTGCAGAAGTAGATATTCATACGGCTGCTACACATCAACGAAAAGGGTTAGCATTTGTCGTTGCGCAAGCTTTTATAGCCGAGAGTGTACGTAGAGGGATCAGGCCCAGATGGGATTGTAATGCTGCTAACGAAGCATCCGCAGGTTTGGCGCATAAACTAGGGTTTAGGCCGACTTCGACCTATCGCATGTGGATTAAATCGTGATCGGAATGAAATCATAATCTGGATGAAATGATAATCGAGATCAGATCGTATACGCATATTATGTACAACCAAAGTCAAAATAAAGGTGTAGTCATCATAACTTTCGCTTAATATACCGATAAATTAACTATCATCCATTCTAATGTTGATGCGGATTATAGTTCTGCATGATTACATGAAATACCATCACATTATAAAATGAATATATAACGAGGTTAACACATCAGCACGTTGACCTAGATTACTTTGAACGTTAATCTGCTTCAAATATGGAATGATAGACGTGCTCGTACACAATCAACGTTCATATTTCACTTGGTCTGGATACTAGGAATATAGTAGGGAATAGGTTGCTTGATCGGGATATCGCAACAATCACCGAAACTTCCCATAGTCGCAATGGTCACAACATAGTACACTGGAGTCATCGCTATACTATAGATAGTCTGTGGACTTGACGGGTTGATATACATTTATTAATTAAAGACAGGGGATACACACTGTATGCAAATTGATGCCAATACAGCTAAGCAATTGCTTGAGCTTCGTTATTTGAATGCCTCCGGTGGAGGCAGTACCGGTGGGATGGACGTCAATACGAACGATACAGATGAGCTGTTCCAGATGATGCTCGATCAAAATATGGGCACAACGAATGATACAAGTGGCTCCGGTTCGAGTATTACGAAAATGGCGCGCTTGCTGGCGGATGGTACTGCCACATCGGTAACCGGCAATACGTATGGCGGTACAAGCACATTGGATGCAGGCACGCAGAGTACGTCTGTCGGCGATCCGTGGAGCAATTTTGATCAATTGCCAGCCGTGGACCCATCCACTTCGACGACAACGGCTCGTCTGATGATAAACGGTAGCAGTATGCCGGTTAATGCAGGTGGTGGCATCGGTGGCGCAGACAGTACGAGCGGTCTGCCAGGCGCTGACGATCATGGCAGTAAAGCGACGGCATATAACGAGTTTATTAGCACAGCTAGTAGTAAATACGGAATTCCACAATCATTGATCAAGGCGGTGATTGATGTGGAATCTTCCTTTAATCCGAATGCAGGTTCAGGTGCTGGCGCTAAAGGTCTAATGCAGCTGATGGATGGAACAGCCGCGGGTCTTGGTGTGAGCAATTCGTTTGATCCTGCGCAAAATATCGATGGTGGAACGAAATATTTGTCATACCAGCTCAAACGTTACGACAATAATATCAAAACGGCACTTGCTGCCTATAACGCAGGTCCAGGACGCTTGCAACGTCTAGGTATCTCGAACGACCAGGAACTGATGGAGAAGTTCAATCAATTGCCAAAAGAAACACAGCGCTATATCGGCAAAATTGAAGCTGCTCAGCAGAAGTACGCGCTGTAATGAGTTTTCATGTATGAATAACCTTTAGCACTCTATCGATCGCAATACAGCCGGATGCACAGCATTGTGTAATCCGGTTTTTTAAATAAATCGGATGAGAGAGTTTTTCATCCTACCCATACCAATCGTACCCACCCATCTTATCTATGCGTATATTCGTCATCTAATCGTGATCTAACCTCTATTTTTGACAAATAAAGCTTTCCATCAACAACGTCAGGCATGGACGCCGCTGCTCTAAATCTATGTTATAATGGTGAGCAGCATGTTTGATCCTGATCGACATTCGGCTGGTTTGCTCGTTGTAGCGCCAGCTATCTGTTAGATACGAATGAAACCACAACAGAGATCAAAAGGTGAAGCGCAGGCTCATCCCTTTTTGGTCTTTTTGTATGTATACGTGAATCAATACATTGGGAGGAATGTCTGATGAAATATTTTGATTATGCCGCCACGACACCTCCGTATCCTGAGGTTGTGCGTGCGATGGGCGAAATGATGCAGCAGCATTATGGAAATCCATCGTCTCTGCATCGCTACGGTGAAGAAGCGGATCGCTTGCTCCGCCGTGCACGTGAAGTTAGTGCTGCTGTGCTCGGTGTGCATTCCGATGAACTGATCTGGACATCAGGCGCGACAGAGAGCAATAATCTTGCACTTAAAGGTGCTGCGATGCGCCGTGGACGTCTGAAAGGACATATTGTAACGACTGCGATTGAGCATGCTTCTGTATATGAAGCATGCCGTCAGCTGGAGCAGCTTGGTTTTGAAGTGAGTTATATGGATGCAGAGCCGAACGGGATCGTACCACTAGAACAAATTCAGGCAGCCGTGCGCGAAGATACCATTTTATTCAGCATGATGCATGTTAATAATGAAACAGGTGCTGTACAGCCGGTACTGGAAGTAGCACGCTGGATCAAGCGTCATCATCCACGTACGCTTGTGCATGTAGATGGCGTGCAAGGGTTTGGACGTCTTGCCCCTTTGCCACTGGCGGAAGGCAGCATCGATCTGTACAGTTTGTCTGCACATAAGCTGCGCGGACCGCGTGGTGTTGGTTTGTTATATGTAAAGCAAGGGACCGAACTTCTACCATTGCTGGCTGGTGGTGGACAGGAGAGTGGCTACCGATCAGGTACGGAACATGTAGCTGGTATTGCAGGCATGACCAAAGCGCTGCGAATGTCAGCCGAAAAGCAAGTGGCGCAGGAACAGCAGCTGCGACTACTCTCCAACCAGCTTCGTGAGCAGATTCGCACAATTTCCGGTCTGAAACTGACGGAAGTAGGAGAAGCAGCACCACATATCGTGCATTTTACGTATCCAGGGATGAAGGCAGAAGTGGTATTGCATAGTTTGGAGCAACAGGGCATGCTCGTATCGACCCAATCGGCATGTGCATCGAGACGTGCCAAACCAAGCCGTGTGTTACGTTCAATGGGCATGGAGGCAGAAGCGGCAATGAGCGGTATTCGGATCAGTTTAGGCGATGAGCATACAGCTGACGATATTATACAACTGGTCGCTGCTTTGCGACAGACGGTGCAGGCATTGCGACCGTTAGAGAGGAGATCATAATCGATGAACGGAAATATCGATCGCTTAATGCTTCGTCTGGGCGAGATTACACTGAAAGGTAAAAATAGAGGACGATTTGAGAAAACGATCGCTGAGCATGTGCGTGAAGTGCTTCGTCCATATCCACAAGCAAAAGTGCAGCGTGAGTATGGCAGAATGTACGTAGATACGGGTGGCGTTCCAGCCGAGCAATTGATCGAACGTTTGAAAAATATTTTTGGGATTGTGGATATTATCCCTATCAAGCATACCGAGCCAGAGCTGGAAGCGATCATTGCAGCAGCGATCGAACTCATTGGTGAGCATGAGCTACAGCAGGCGACATCGTTTAAAGTGAATGCACGTCGCGTATGGAAAGACTTTCCGCATTCCTCACAGGAGATGAATCATCTGATCAGTTCACCTGTGCTACGTGCTTACCCGCTACTCAAAGTGGATGTGCGTAAGCCGGATATCGAGCTGCGTATCGAAGTGCGTGAAGGAATCGCTTATATTTACAGTGGCATCATTCCTGCTGCCGGTGGCTTCCCACGTGGTAGTAACGGTCGTGCGATGCTGATGCTGTCCGGGGGGATCGATAGCCCGGTAGCTGGCTGGTATGCGATGAAACGTGGGCTGGAAATTGAATGTGTACATTTTCACAGCTATCCGTTCACGAGCGAGCGTGCACGGGAAAAGGTCATCGATCTGGCGAGAGTGCTATCAGGCTATGGTGGCAAAGTTCGTTTGCATGTCGTACCTTTTACCGAAATTCAAACTGCCCTTACGACGGCACGTCAGGATAATCTAATGATCACATTAATGCGCCGTGCGATGCTACGGATTACAACCCGTCTAGCCGAACAGCAAAAAGCGCTTGCGATCGTCACTGGCGAAAGCCTCGGTCAGGTTGCCAGTCAGACGCTGAATAGTATGAATGTGATCGAACGTGCCACCGATTTGCCTGTCCTGCGACCACTGGTCATGCAGGATAAAGATCAGATTATCGAAACTGCACAGCAGATTGGAACGTACGATCTATCCATTTTGCCATATGAAGACTGCTGTACCTTGTTCGTTCCCCGTTCCCCTGCAACGAATCCGAATCGCCGTGTCGTGGAGAAGGTCGAACAAAATCTGCCACTGGAAGAAATGATCGAACGAGCGGTCCAGCAAACCGAATTGCTGGAAATCGTACCAAGCATGCCTTCAGCGCTGTCTACGACAACAACCGAAGCTACAGATGCTGACTGGTTTTAATACGATAAAATGCCCCGATCCGTCATTTATGATGGATCGGGGCATTTTAGTTCATTATCGAATAAGGATAAATGGTTTAAATCTTAACAATATGAAGCTGGATCGACTTCACTTACAGTATGTGCAGAACGAAGGCAAAGCAATCAGAGTGATGTACAACTTCGTTAACTCCTACACTTTGCAGAAAATCGTTTGTTCATTTTGCCAGATAAGCGTTTGCTAAATAAGCATTTGACCGGGCAGAAGCTACAATCAGGAATTACGCCAGCCTACCATTCCATGTCCATTATTTACTCGCTTCACTAACAGTCTGCCGATTTTTTAAATATCCTGCCAGCAACACGCCAATGATAATAAACACAATAAAGATCCACGTCCATAATGGATGAGCGCCAAATACCGATTGCAAGCGACTTTCCTGGGTGATCATATGTGAAGCCGTATAAGCTAGTACCGCGCTACCTACATAAATGATCCACGGAAAGCGATTCGTTAATTTAATAAAAATGGTACTTCCCCATACAACAATCGGTACACTAATACATAAGCCGATAATGACGAGCACGACATGCTGATTCGCTGCACCGGCAACAGCGATCACATTATCAAGTCCCATCGCAGCGTCGGCAATAATGATCGTCCATACTGCACTCCAGAGCGACGTGCCTGCTTTCACTTCTTTATGTTCATCATTGTCCGTCAGCAGCTTATACGCAATCGCGATCAATAGCAGACCACCAACAGCGAGCAACCACGGAATTTGCAGCAGCCAGATCACGGCTACAGTAGCGGCAATACGAATAATTACCGCACCGAGCATCCCGTATAAAATCGCCTTTTTCTGCATTTGCTGAGGCAATTTACGTGCCGCAAGACCGATGACGATCGCATTGTCCCCGGCGAGAATCAGATCGATAAAAATAATATTTACTAGCGATAGCCAGAATGCAGGCTGTGTAACATCCATTACATTCACTCCTTCATCCAATAATGAATCGTGCAAGATTGTCGTTTACAGAGGTAGTGAATGCAATTCTGAAAAGTATCGAGACAAACAGGCATAATAGAATGCTAGTTATATACCGATAATAGAAAGGCAAGCAACTACTAGAAATGGTGCATATAAAGTATGCTACTTAACCGACATAGTGTATGTTAAAGCATACGTATGGACAAGCAGTCAGGTTGCACATATATTGTGAGCAAGGGAATCATTTGTCCTTTACATCGTAGATGATCGAAAGGCGCTTGCTCTGTACATGACGAGCAAGGAAGGCGCTTGCGCTTATATGATGTAATAATAACCCGCTCTTTTATAAAGCTAAACGTAGAAACAACGAATGACCGAGGGAGGCGACATCCTGTGAACAACCGTAATCAAGGCCTTTTGATCGTACTGCTTATCGCCGCAGGTATTATTATTTTGCTAGGTAAGCTGGGCGTGTTCGCATTTTTGGGACGGGCTTTTTGGCCACTATTTATTTTGCTGCCTGGTATTCTATTACAGCTTGCTTATTTTAGTCGCAGTATTTCGTCGTACTGGCTCATACCCGCAGGCATGCTAACCGTATACGGCGTTTTATTTTTCCTATGCAATACGTGGGGTTGGGGCTTGATCGATGTGTTATGGCCGCTCTTTATCGGTGGAGTAGCGCTGGGGTTGTACGAATATTACACAATGTCGCCGATTCGGATGGATCGACGGATTGGATGGGCTTCAATATTGCTTGGAGCGCTGACAATCGTACTGTTACTGGTGAATTTGTTAGGTGCTGCACTGCTTTACGTGATTGCGATTGCGCTAATCGCCACTGCAATCTGGTTATTTTTGGGACAAAATAAGTCCGGTAGAATGCGTAAATAACAGTAATTTTGCTTGATTTATGGGATTTATAACGTATAATGAATAATGAATCAATTTGCGAATGACGGTTTTCAGCAGTTTCATTAAGTTTCATAACAAAATGTAGAGCGTCGGCATCGTTACCGACGCTCCTTTTATGGAGAGGATTTGGAGAATTTTATGCATTTGAGAGAAAATATCCGCAATATCGCCATTATTGCCCACGTTGACCACGGTAAAACAACACTGGTTGACAAGCTTCTTCAGCAGTCCGGCATTTTCCGTGACCACGAAACCCTGCAGGAGCGTGCGATGGATTCCAATGATTTGGAGCGCGAACGCGGTATTACGATTCTGGCTAAAAATACAGCAATTACTTATAAAGAATATCTGATCAACATCGTGGATACTCCGGGACACGCCGACTTTGGTGGCGAAGTAGAACGTATTATGAAAATGGTTGACGGCGTATTGCTCGTTGTTGATGCATACGAAGGTTGCATGCCGCAAACGAAATTCGTTCTGCGTAAAGCACTGGAGCACAATCTGACTCCGATCGTTGTCGTGAACAAAATCGACCGTCCGGCTGCACGTCCAGCTGAAGTTATCGACGAAGTACTGGAACTGTTCATCGAACTGGGCGCGAATGATGATCAACTGGACTTCCCAGTTGTTTATGCTTCCGCACTGAACGGTACATCCAGCATGGAAGATGATCCTGCGAAACAAGATGATAACATGCAGGCGATTTACGATACAGTCGTAAGCAAAATCCCAGCACCAACTGAAGATACAGAGCAACCGTTGCAATTCCTCGTTACATTGATGGATTACAACGAGTATCTTGGACGTATCGCAGTAGGTCGTGTGAACCGTGGTATTATCCGTCAAGGACAATCCGTTACGGTTATTACACGCGAAGGACAGAAGAAGACAGCTCGTATCGAGAAGCTGTTCGGCTTCCAGGGTCTGAAACGCGTTGAGGTTGAACAAGCAGGCGCTGGTGATATCATCGCACTTGCTGGTATTAAAGACATCAACATCGGTGAAACGATTGCTGATCCACAAAACCCAGAAGCTTTGCCGGTTCTGAAAATTGATGAGCCGACACTGCAAATGACATTCCTCGTTAACAACAGTCCATTTGCTGGACGTGAGGGTAAATGGGTAACATCGCGTCGTCTGCGTGATCGCCTGTTCAAAGAGCTGGAAACAGACGTGAGCTTGCGTGTAGACGAAACAGAAAGCCCAGATGCTTATATCGTATCCGGTCGTGGTGAGCTTCACCTGGGTATCCTGATCGAGAACATGCGTCGTGAAGGCTATGAGCTGCAAGTTTCCAAGCCTGAAGTTATCGTTCGCGAAATCGACGGTGTACGCATGGAGCCAATCGAGCGTCTGATGATCGACGTTCCTGAGGAGAGCATGGGTTCCGTTATGGAAAGTCTCGGAACACGTAAAGCTGAGATGGTGAACATGGTAAACAACGGTTCAGGTCAAGTGCGTCTGGAGTTCCTGATTCCAGCTCGTGGTCTGATCGGTTACCGTACCTACTTCCTGACATTGACTCGTGGTTACGGTATTATGAACCACGCATTTGATAGCTATGGTCCACTCGTAGCAGGTCAAGTTGGCGGACGTCACCAGGGTGTACTCGTTTCCAGCGAAAATGGTTCTTCCACATTGTATGGTATCCTGTCTGTTGAGGATCGCGGTACACTGTTCGTTGAGCCAGGCGCTGAAATTTACGAAGGTATGATCGTAGGCGAGCACACACGTGACAACGATATCGTTGTTAACATCTGTAAAGAAAAACAACTCACTAACGTTCGTTCTGCGACAAAAGACGATACGGTTAAAATGAAAACGCCACGTCTGTTCTCGCTGGAGCAAGCTCTGGAATATCTGAACGACGACGAATTTTGTGAAATTACACCAAAAGCGATTCGTCTGCGTAAAAAGATTTTGAATAAGAGTGAGCGCGAACGTGCTGAGAAACACCGCAAAACAGCACAAGCTGGTCAATAAGTTGCAATTGTAACCTGAATTGTTCATTATATTAGGTGGCTGCATCGTAACGCTTTCATAAAAGCGCTGGCGATTCAGTCACCTTCCCTTATCTGGAAGGATAAGACGTTTGCTTCGTGGTTGGTGTCATCGTCAGAGCTGATATACATAGCAAGCTCAGGCAACAATGTGAACCGCGTAGTAAGAGCCAAACGCTAAATACGATGGAACAGGTGTTGAGAGCAATGAGTACGACAACAGGTGGACTTCCGCCACGCGCGGGCAATAAGGCTCAAAAAGTCACAGATCCAAAGTCCAAAAAGAAACAAAAGAAAAAAGCCAGTCCCCTCAAACGCTTTATGCAAATTGTACTGGTAGTACTGTTGCTAAGCGTGGTTGGGGTGATGGCGTATGCTGGATACTTGTACTATCAGGTGGAAAATATGTTCGATGGCAAGGGAGGCGGCACAACGCCAAATTCCGGTATCGTCGATACACGAGTACCGCCAAAGTCTGCCAAAGAAAAGCCGATTACGATGATGCTGCTCGGTACCGATTATCGCAAACAGACCGGTACGCGTCTAACAGACGTCGTGATGGTAGCTACGCTTAATCCGGATACGAAGTCAGCAACGATCGTATCTTTACCACGGGACACGTACTTCCAGCTTGACGGCTACATTCCGAACAAGCTGAACTCTTATTATCCGAAGTTTTATGCACAGGATAAAAAGGATGGTACGAATGAGGCGATGCAGAAAATGCAGACGATGCTCGGCAAGTATCTCGGCGTCGATGTCGATTATACGACCGTCATTAACTTCAAAGGCTTTAGTGATGTCGTCGATTCCGTAGGCGGCGTTGATGTGGATGCAGCGATGAATATGTGTTATATCGATAATGCCGATGGGACGAACATTAATATTAAGGCAGGCCCTCAGCATTTGAATGGGGAAGAAGCACTTGGTTATGTTCGTTATCGTCACTCTGGCAGTGGATGTAGCCCACGTACAAAAGAATCCAGTGACTTTGATCGTAACAAACGTCAAAATGAAGTGCTGAATTCAATTGTGGACAAAATCCAATCTTTCGACGGAATTACCAAGCTTAGCTCGATCATCAAATCGGTAGACGATAATATGGAAACCGATATCGAAGGTAGCCAGTTTACGAACTTGCTCACTACGTACTGGAATATTCCAAAAGCGAATATTAAGTACATGCCGGTTACCGGTGATTGGCGCAGTCCGTACGTGTACATTAACGAAACGGAACTGGCCAATGCGAAGCAAGCGCTACAAGATGAGCTAAATGGCACAGCTACACACACGGATCAGTTTGATGGTTCATCAACAGGTGAGACGAGTAGTGGCCAGACATCCGCACAATAAATAGAAATAATCAGTACGGTTAATCCTGATGGAGGAGTATAAACGAGCCGCGTTGCAGATATGATTCTGCATGCCTGGCGGTCGTTTAGACTCCTCCATTTTGCTCTGCATTCCGAGTGCAATGGTTTCATTTTACATGTGTAGCATTTATGCTATACTATCTGTGCACCTACCTTTTAATGACAGTAAAGCAGTGATTGGGGGCCTGACCATGCCGAATCGAAGCGATAGTTGTACGATGTGTGTACGGGTCATGCTGTGTAAATTAGCATATGATAATACCCTTGATCTGTGTAAAAGCAGTGTGTTTTCGCGGTGGTTATGTGCAATCATTTCTTTCGATAGGAAAAGTCTGACCTGTTCATAGGTCAGGCTTTTTGGCTTTCATCAAGAGGAGGGTGAGGCTTGGCGATTCAGGAAGCGGGAAGCATAAGCTGGAGGCATCAGAGATCACAAACAATTCGTACCCAGGGGGGACTCTCCATGAAAAAGATTTTTGTATTGGATACCAATGTGCTTCTTCACGATCCGAATGCCATTTTCGCTTTTGAGGAAAATGATGTGATTATTCCCGCTGTGGTATTGGAAGAGATTGACTCCAAAAAACGAAACGCTGATGAAATCGGGCGCAATGCTCGTGGCGTATCTCGTTCACTCGATGCGCTGCGGACAATTGGCCATCTGCATGATGGGGTACAACTGGAAAACGGTGGTACACTCCGTGTGGAGCTGAATCATCGTAGCTTTGCCCGTGTTCAAGAAATGTTTGGTGAGATTACGAATGATAACCGTATTCTGGCGGTTGCATTGAATTATAAGTTAGAAGAGGAAGAAAAGCATAGCGAACGAAACGTCATTCTCGTCAGTAAGGACGTACTCGTTCGGGTCAAAGCGGATGTGCTCGGTGTACAAACCGAGGATTATTTATCCGATCGTGCGGCTGAACCAAACGATATGTATAGCGGGTATACGACACTGAAGGTGCACCCGTCCATCATTGATGATTTTTATAATCATCGCTATTTATCTGTACAGTCGTTGCAGCTTCAACAGGGCTTTTCCTTTTATCCGAATGAGTTTGTTATTCTCAAAGATGAGATGGGGAGTGCCAAATCTGCTCTGCTCAAAGTGAATGCAGATGCGAATCGGCTGGAGCCTCTGTTCCTGAGCAATGAACCGGTCTGGGGCATCGCTGCCCGTAATGCACAGCAGCGTATGGCGCTGGAGTTACTGCTCAATGATGATATCCCGCTAGTAACGATTACGGGTAAAGCCGGTACAGGTAAAACATTGCTTGCACTGGCAGCTTCGCTGTCTAAAGTAGAGGACGAACAAAAATATAAAAAGTTGTTGATCGCGCGCCCTGTCGTACCGATGGGCAAAGATATCGGTTATTTACCGGGTGAAAAGGATGAGAAACTTCGTCCGTGGATGCAGCCTATTTACGATAATCTGGAGTATTTGTTTGATACGAAAAAAGCAGGCGATATTGATAAAATTTTGATGGGTATGGGCAGCATTCAGGTTGAAGCGTTGACCTACATTCGTGGCCGCTCGATTCCAGGACAATTTATCATTATTGATGAAGCACAAAATCTGTCCCGTCATGAGGTGAAAACGATCGTCTCTCGTGTTGGCGAAGGCAGTAAAATCGTACTTGTCGGTGACCCGGATCAAATTGATCATCCTTATCTGGATTCAATGAGTAACGGCTTAACCCATGTGGTCGAGCATTTTAAACAAGAGGGCATTAGCGGTCACATCACACTCGAAAAAGGCGAGCGTTCCAAACTGGCTCAACTGGCTGCTGATTTGCTGTAGACTACAAATTGTAGCAAAAATAGTCAAACACGGCTTGCCAATCTAAAAGACTCTACCTAAAAGCCCGCTGTTTCGCTTTATACGAAACAGCGGGCTTTTTCATGTTAGAGCTAGTATGTGAGACATGTACAACAGTGCCAGTATTCATTATGAATATGAAGTTAGTATGTTGCGTATATGGCAACGTTAGAGTTCAACATGTTTAGGGATATAAACACAATGGATATGGATGTGAGCATTCCGCAATCTTTTACTCCTACTCCCAGCACAACAGATTTGCCTAGCTCGGAAACAATAACGATAAAACGAGTTATAACGATAACTCCAATTCAATTTGCATTTGTCCATTCGACATGTGTACACTTTTTGCTTTTAGATACGAAATGATCTGTCCCGGATAAAAGCCAAGATCAAACTGATTTTCGAGTTGTTTTGCAGTCGTATCAGGCAATTGAAGACCGTTAAAAATAAGCTTATCCACTTGAAAGCGAATTGCATTTTGCGGTTGATCTTCTACAATATAGCTTCCGTCGATAACTAGATTCAGGTTACCTTCCTGTCCATTCACAACAATTCCTTGCTCGGTAAAATGAAACTGGAAGCTCTCCGGTAATCCACCTTGTTGATGCAGAAATTGATTGAGTTGCTGCTCGGCAATCGTGATCGTATAACGGCGCCCTCGAATCTGGATCGCATCAGGCTCAGATTTTAGAAAGCTTGGAAACTGGTTCATCGATTGCGCCAGACTGTTAAAATAACCGCGCACTTCGTACAGCCCAATATTTTCCCAGTACGTATTCATCTCTTGCATAAGCTGACGTACAATCGCCGGATTAGAGGATGAGGCTACACCGGAATCAATCTGTTGATGCAGCTGTGCGACCCGTTGCTTTTGTTGTTTGAGATTGGCACCGATCTGCTGAAGCTCGTTCGATGTTCTGTCTAATTGTTGCTGTTTGTTCAGCATTTCATTATATTGTTTCTGATAGCTGGTCATAATATCATGATCGTGATCGATAATCATCTGGTAATATTCATAAAAAGTAATCATACCGGATAGACTGCCGGTGTTTAATAAAGCTAACCACAGTTGATCCCGTTCACCCGTGTAATAAGCAACCAGTACCCGATCGGATTGTGTACGCGCAGCGTCCAATTGTTTTTGCTGGATGATCAGTTCCTGTTGCAGACCATTATATTGCTGGCGTGCGGCTTGTTGTTTGGCTCCGACACGTGCAATTTCGTGATCCAGCTCTTGAGCAGACAAACTATTTTCAAGCAACTGACGTGTCTGCTCATTCAAATTTTCAATGGAAGGTGCCTGTTGTGAAGATGTTGCAGTACGGTTTGTTGCACTCACATGGAGCGGTTGCATCGTTTCAGCAAGTAGCACAATCGCGGTCAGCAGAAGGCAGCCGATGTGTAGTTGTCGTTTAAATAGTTTCATGAATCGCCGCCTCCCTGTATAATAGATGATTAACTGCACTTTTTTGACTGACAGCTTCATGCAACAGCTTATTAAATGAAAACGTGAATCAACATATCCAGCATTCTTATTGTAGCGTAAGAACAGCAGGGAGGAAACAACATGCGAATAGATATTGTAGGTGGAGGCTCACTTGGTCTTCTTTTTTTTAGTAAGCTGGCACTGTCCTGGCATACGGATGATATGGAGCATCAGGGGAATGACCACCAGCCAGATCGTCTACATTTATGGACGAGAACGAAAGCGCAAGCTCAGCATATTTGCCAGGAAGGTATTTTATTTCAAACCGGTCAGGATCAGCCGGTACAGAAGTTGCTACCGACTTCGATTTCAGGTTGTTCAGTCGCAGGCGTAGAGGGAAGTTTTAAGCTAGAACAGGCAGCTCCTTATGAGCACACAACGCCTTATGAACATGCAACAGAAACGATAACTGAAAAAGCCGATCTGATTTTACTGACCGTAAAGCAGCAACATGTCAATCGGGAATTCATCCAATGGTTATCCGAGCGAGTGCATAAACATACTATTATTGTCACGATGCAAAATGGACTGCGAACCGATCGTATTTGGCCCGATGCATGGCAGGTTTATGTTGCTGTTACGACAGAGGGGGCGAAGAAACTCTCACCTGTCTGGGTGGTACATTCCGGGCACGGAGCGACTTCCATAGGTGATGCGGCAGCATTATATGGTACTTCGGCAGCACGCGACATGGCTAAATCGATCCAGCACTATGATGAAGGAACTATTGCTTTTTTATTAAAATCATTAACCAAAGCAGGATTTAATGCTTCATTGTCGAAAGATATAAAGTTAGAAGTATATCGGAAACTGATGATCAATGCGGTCATTAACCCGTTAACTGCGCTATGGCGCATTGCTAATGGAGAACTGCTGGCAAGCAAATCACGTATAATGATTATGCGTCAATTGTTTGACGAGGCGGCAGCAGTGTATGGCAAAAACGATATAGGATGGTCAGAATCATGGTGGAATGATATCTTACAAGTATGCTGTGCCACATCCGCGAACACATCTTCTATGCTGGCAGACGTATTGAATGGACGTCCAACCGAGATCAGCTGGATTAATGGGGCTATTATTGGATTAGCACGGCGTGCGAATATGAAAGCCGATGCGCATGAATGGATGTGCAGGCTAATTGAATCACTGACAACAGAGGAGGCCGACTGAATGGGGGGACTTTTTGGATGGTTACTGAATGGGGCTATATTTTTGAGTCTGGTGCCAATCATCCCGTTTTTAGCCGCATACCTGATCTCCATACTGCGTAACAAAACAAAAAAGCAGGCTGTTGCTATTGCGATGGATGTGACCACGCCATTTTTGTACATTTCGGTAGCTGCGTTATTTAATACGATATTTGATAGCAAGCTCGGATTTTACATCTTTTTGCTTATTTTACTGCTTGCTTTAGGTCTTATGGGCAGTGCACAAAACCGACTCAAAGGAAAAGTTGATTTTCAGCGATTATTTCGAGCTGTTTGGCGATTATCCTTTTTCTTTTTGAGCTTAGGTTACATCGTGCTGCTAATTATCGCAATATTGCAATACATAACACGGTAATCGTGTCGAAAATTGGAATAATTTTGCTACATGTCAGGTATTCGACCGCGGCATGGAGCATAATTTACTGTATAATGTGACAAAAATGTTGAAAAAAACGAAAAAAAACGTTTTTTTTAAGTTTAAGATATAGATTTTTTTGACCACTGGTTGTATAATCTAAAAGCATATACCACATTTTTTAGGGGGAAACTGCTAGATGAAAAAGAAAAGTTGGTTAGTACTTATGGTACTCGTACTGGCTTTCGGATCTTTGCTCGCAGCTTGCGGCAGCTCCGAAAACAGCAGTACAGGTACAAGTGGAGAATCAGGAGAAGGAACGACAGCATCGCAGGATCTGCGCATTAACATGAGTGCTGAACCACCTACTTTTGATCCAGCTCAGGCAAAAGATAGCCAGACAAATACTGCTCTGAAGCTGATGTACGATGGTCTGACACGTATGGGTGCCGATGGCAACCCAAGTCCTGGCGCAGCCGAGAAATGGGATGTTTCCGAAGACGGACTGAAATATACGTTCCATCTTCGTAGCAATGCAACTTGGAGCAATGGCGATCCTGTAACAGCAGAAGACTTTGTCTATGCTTGGGAACGTGTACTGAGCCCTGAAACAACTCCAGCATCTGAATATGCTTACCAGCTTTACTACCTGAAAAATGGCGAAGCGTTCAATACGGGCAAAATCAAAGATTTCTCCCAGGTTGGCGTAAAAGCTGTTGACGACAAAACGTTGGAAGTAACACTGACAGCTCCGACTCCTTACTGGCTCGGTCTGACATCCTTCTACACGTACTATCCTGTAAACAAAAAGAACGTTGAAGCTAACCCACAGTGGGCTGCAAAAGCAGACACAATGGTAACTAACGGACCGTTCACTTTGACTACATGGACAACAGGTCAACAACTCGTTTGGACGAAAAACGATAAGTATTGGGATAAAGATAACATCAAGCTGAACACAATCACATCTTCCCTAGTTAACTCCGGCGCAACTGAGTATGCGAGTTACCAAAGTGGACAGTTGGATTATGCAGGCTCACCAACTGGTGAAATCCCTACCGACCAAATCGCTGCGGCAAAACAGCAATTCCCGGATCAATTCAATGCTAAAGGTATTGCAAGTACGTATTACTATGAATTCAACAACAAAGAAAAACCTTTTGATAACGCAAAAATTCGTAAGGCATTCGCAATGTCGATCGACCGTAAAGCGATCGTTGACAGTGTAACACTGGGTGGTCAATTGCCTGCATATGGCTTCGTACCTCCAGGTATCAAAGGCCAAAACGAAGAATTCCGTACCGAGTTTAAAGATGACTTCTTCAAAGAAGATGTTACACAGGCCAAACAATTGCTGGCAGAAGGTCTGAAAGAAGAAGGCCTGACAGCTTTGCCTGCAATCACACTGATCTACAACTCCAGTGAAGCACATCAAAAAATCGCCCTTGCGATTGCTGATATGTGGAAGAAAAACCTTGGTGTTGATGTGCAAACAGAAAACCAAGAGTGGAGTGTATTCTTGAACAACCGTCAAAGCGGTAACTATCAGATCGCTCGTGCTGGTTGGACAGCCGACTATAACGATCCGATGACGTTTATGGATATGTGGGTAACTAATGGTGGCAACAACGATGCGAAATACAGCAATCCAGCTTATGACAAATTAATTACTGATGCAAAATCGACACAAGATAATGCAAAACGTATGACTGACATGTCTCAAGCAGAGAAAATGCTGATTCAAGACGATATGGCGATCATGCCGATCTACTACTACACTAGCATCTCCCTGGTTAAACCTAACCTTAAAGGAATTGTTGTTGACTTTAGTGGATCCGTTGACTTCTCCAGAGCGTATTTCCAATAATTCAATACAAATTGGCAGTTAGATGATTGCTGCGGGATATATGTGGAGATTCAGAGCCATATATATCCCGCTTTTATGTGTGTTTTGCGGTTTTCCATATATTGCTTTTTCTAACGTTGAATATTGCAAGTGTCGCACTTGTTGCTTTTTATTGATATAAAGAGCAAGCGCTTTTCTTGCTCGCGTAAACCAGAGCGAACCAATCTGGTTTACTAAGTATAAAGAGCAAGCGTTCTTCTTGCTCGCGTAAACCAGAACGAACCAATCTGGTTTACTAGGTATAAAGAGCAAGCGCTCTTCTTGCTCGCGTAAACCAGAGCGAACCAATCTGGTTTACTAAGTATAAAGAGCAAGCGTTCTTCTTGCTCGCGTAAACCAGAACGAACCAATCTGGTTTACTAGGTATAAAGAGCAAGCGCTCTTCTTGCTCGCGTAAACCAGAGCGAACCAATCTGGTTTACTAAGTATAAAGAGCAAGCGTTCTTCTTGCTCGCGTAAACCAGAGCGAATTAATCTGGTTTACTAGGTATAAAGAGCAAGCGTTCTTCTTGCTCGCGTAAACCAGAGCGAATTAATCTGGTTTACCTTTCTTAGAGCAAGCGTTCTTCTTGCTCGCGTAGTATACAAGTAACTATATCTACAAAAGAACTAGTAGATTTGACGTAAAATTTAACGATGAAACAAAGGAGGGCTCCAGAAAAATGGTTAGATATATTGCCGGCAAATTTTTCTTTATGTTGGTATCTTTATTCGTACTGATATCACTGACATTTTTTCTGATGAAAATTATTCCGGGCGATCCGTTTATGTCCGAGAAAGCTGTACAGCCGCAAATTAAAGCTCGCCTGATGGCACAGTATGGATTGGATCAGCCTATTCCTGTACAATATGTTCGTTATCTGGGCAATATTGTTCAAGGTGATCTGGGTATCTCGATGAAATATCAAAATCAGGATGTAAGCGGTCGTATTGCGCAAACATTCAAGCCTTCATTGCAAATTGGTATTTTTGCAATCGTTATTTCGATCGTTGTCGGGATTATACTTGGTATGATTGCGGCATTGTATCATCGTAAATTGATTGACCATATTGCGATGGTACTTGCTATTATAGGGATAGCGGTACCAAGCTTTGTGCTGGCAACGCTCATCCAATATGTATTTGCACTCAAGCTCGGTTGGTTTGACGTTATGGGCTTTAGCAAGCCAAGTGACTTTGTATTGCCTGTCGCTGCACTTGCTGTTCAACCGATTGCATTTATTGCGCGTTTAACTCGCTCCAGCATGCTGGAAGTGCTTAATTCCGAATATATCAAAACAGCCAAAGCAAAAGGTCTGAATGGCTTTACGATCATGACTCGCCACGTACTACGTAATGGCGTATTACCTGTCGTTACGTATGTAGGTCCAATGACCGCAAACGTTATTACAGGTTCCGTCGTTATTGAGCAAATTTTTGGTATTGGTGGTATCGGTAAAGTGTTCGTCGAAAGTATTACGAACCGCGATTACACGATGATCATGGGCGTAACGATTTTTTATGGCGTCATTTTGATGCTGGCTCGTTTTGTAACCGATATTCTATATGTTCTCGTTGATCCACGTATCAAACTCACAGGTAAAAAGGGGGCTTAAACATTGGCAGCGAACGAAAACAAAAATCCAAATCCTACGACTGCTGATGTGACGATAGATCCAACTGCGCAGCAAAAGAGTGTATCACTCTTTCAAGACGCAATGTATCGTCTCGTAAGAAATCCCGTAGCGATGACTAGTCTCGGTATACTGCTCGTTATTATTATTATGGCAATTATCGGACCTCACATGGTTCCGTACAACTATTATAGTAATGATCTGATGAATACGAATAAAGCTCCATCGGGTGAACACTGGTTCGGTACAGATAATCTCGGCCGCGACATGTGGGTTCGTACATGGATGGGTGCTCGTATTTCCCTTATTGTCGGTCTTTCTGCCGCTTTGATTGACCTGTTTGTTGGTGTCATTTATGGTGCGATTATGGGTTATAAAGGCGGTAAAACAGATGAGATCATGAACAAAATTTCCGAAATTTTGTACTCGATTCCTTATCTGCTCGTTGTTATTTTGCTGCTGGTCGTTATGCCTAAAGGGCTTGGAACGATTATTTTTGCACTGGCTGTGACAGGTTGGATTACGATGTCATGGATTGTGCGTGGTGAGATTATTCAGCTTAAAAACCGTGATTTCATCTTGGCAGCACGTTCAATGGGCGCAAGTGGTACACGTCAATTGTTCAAACACTTACTGCCAAATGCACTCGGTCCGATTATCGTTACGGTAACACTGTCCGTTCCGAATGCAATTTTTGCCGAAGCTTTCTTGAGCTTCCTCGGTCTCGGTGTACAAGCACCAATCGCATCGCTCGGTTCGATGATTAATGATGCACTGCAAGGTTGGAATCTGTATCCGTGGCGTATGTGGTACCCTGCTGGTCTGATCTGCTTGACTATGCTGGCATTTAACCTGCTTGGTGATGGCTTGCGTGACGCGCTTGACCCTAAACTGAAAAAATAATATCCATAGGAGGTGGGCTTAGTGGAGAAAATCTTAACAGTAAAAAACTTGAGCGTATCCTTCAATACTCGTGCTGGTGAATTTAAAGCCGTTAAAGATGTGAATTTCGAGATTGGAAAAGGGGAAACGGTCGGTATTGTAGGGGAGTCCGGTAGTGGTAAGAGTGTAACGGCTCAAACGATTATGCGGTTGATTCCTTCTCCGCCTTCTATTATTAAAAGTGGAGAAATTACATTTTTGGGCGAAAGCCTGCTGAGCAAATCCGATAAGCAAATGGAATCGATCCGTGGTAAAGATATCGGTATGATCTTCCAGGATCCGATGACATCGCTTAACCCAACGATTAAAGTGGGTAAGCAAATTACGGAAGTATTGCGTAAGCACCAAAAAATGAATGCGAATGATGCGAAAGCATCAGCGCTCGAAATGCTGAAGCTCGTAGGAATCAAAAATCCTGAAATTCGTTTCAATCATTATCCGCACCAATTTTCCGGTGGTATGCGTCAGCGTGCGATGATCGCAATTGCACTCGCTTGCCGTCCATCGCTGCTAATTGCGGATGAGCCGACTACAGCGCTTGATGTAACGATTCAGGCACAGATCCTCGATCTGATGAAAGATATGCAGCAAAAGCTGGGCACATCGATCATTCTGATTACGCATGACCTCGGCGTTGTTGCTGGTATGTGTGACCGTGTCGTTGTTATGAAAGAAGGGGATGTTGTGGAAACAGGCACAACTTCCGAAATTTTCAAAAACCCTCAGCATTCGTACACGAAGCGCCTGCTGAATGCATTGCCTCGTCTGGATGAGCCGAAAAAGCCAAAACTGGCTTCCGGCATGGCTGGTTTGGACCCAACGCGTCCACTCGTCGAAGTAACCAACCTGCGCCAGCATTTCAATCTGGGCAAAGGCAATATTTTGAAAGCTGTTAATGATATCAGCTTCAAAATTTACGAAGGCGAAACGCTGGGCGTAGTTGGTGAGTCGGGTTGCGGTAAGTCGACAACGGGTCGTACGATGCTGCGTCTGTATGAGCCAACAGGTGGTAGTGTGAAATTTAACGGAACGGATATTTTCAGCCTGTCTCCACGCAAAATGAAAGCGATGCGTAAAGATATGCAGATGATTTTCCAGGATCCGTATGCATCGCTTAACCCGCGCTTTAACGTTATGGATATTATCGGCGAGTCGCTGGATATCCACGGTCTGGCTGGTAGCCGTGCTGAGCGTAAAAAGCGTGTAGAAGAGCTGCTGGATATGGTTGGTTTGAACCCGAGCCATGCACTGCGTTATCCGCATGAATTCTCCGGTGGTCAAAGACAACGTATCGGTATTGCTCGTGCACTTGCAGTTAATCCAAAATTCATCATCTGTGATGAGCCATTGTCGGCACTTGACGTATCGATTCAGGCACAGGTTGTTAAATTGTTGGAAGAGTTGCAACAGCGTTTGGGTCTCACGTATCTATTTATTGCGCATGATCTGTCGATGGTGAAGCATATTAGTGACCGTGTAGCCGTCATGTACATGGGTAAAATTGTGGAGCTGGCGGAAAGTGAAGAGCTGTACGCGAACCCACTGCATCCATATACCAAAACATTGCTGTCTGCGATCCCGATCCCTGATCCGGATGTAGAAGTGAACAAACGCCGTATTTTGCTGCCGGATGAGCAACAAGCACCGGTAGAATCGGCGAATCCAGGCATTCCTAAAGATCCGTTCAACCTCGAAAATTCTGAGCTGATCGAAGTATCGCCAGGACACTGGGTATCTCAGCCTGTTTCTTAATATGAATAATGAGCTACAACCCGTTACTCTGGCTTCTTTCTGATCGCGTTAGTTCAGAAGGAGCCGCAGTGGAGAGGTACAGAAGCTTAATATGCAAAAACCGTCATACGATATGGCGGTTTTTTTGTTTCTTCCAAATTGCAAAAAAGTGGATGTTAGGCTTTGACTAAACGGATATACTTTCGTACAATCAAATAAGGTTTAGAAAGTTACAATAAGTAACAACGATGAGGAGGCCCTTACCCCATGAATGTAGTTCCGGAGAGGCTACCTGCGAATCAACCGCTAGCAGAGCGGTATATGAATGATTTTGCATCGGTAAGCAGCTTGTACAATATGAATGTAACTGATCCGCAGACCTGGATTCAGCGTGCTGCCTGGCTGGATCAGCAAGAGCACTCCCGGATTGAGCGTGGAGCGTTGGTTGACTGCCTGACGCAGTACAACCTTACACATAATGAGCACGAAGCTGTGCAGCAATCGCTGAAGCTGTTGCGCCAGCCAGATACACTGACGATGGTAGGTGGTCAGCAAAGTGGTTTGTTTACCGGACCCCTACTAGTGATTTACAAGGTAGTGACGCTGATTTTGTCTGCGCGTCACGCTTCAGAGCAGCTTGGACGTCCGGTCGTACCGGTGTTCTGGATTGCTGGCGAAGATCATGACTGGGATGAAGTAAACCATACGTATTTGCCGGATGAAGATGGTCAGGCTGTGCGAATTCGGATGGAGCATGAGCGTGGAGGACATTCACCGGTTAGCCGTACAGTCATAACAGAGCAGCATATCGCTCAGGTGTTACGTCAGTTTGAAGGCTTATTGCCGGATACCGAGCACAAAAGCGAATGGATCGCTGAACTGGATCGATGTATGCGGCAGTCCGACAATCTGAGCAGTGCATTCGCACGTCAGCTAGGTCGTCTATTTGGACGCTTCGGACTCGTTCTTCTCGATTCGGATGCGCCTCAGCTGCGTGAACTGGAAAAGCCTGTGTTTCGCCAAATTATTGAGCAAAATGATCGTTTGACAGAAGCTTATCTTGCCGCTTCTCGCGAAGTACGTGATGCTGGTTATGATGAGCAGGCGACTGTAGCAGAAGATGGCGCTAATCTGTTTTATATTCATACCGATGAAGTGTATACGGCAGAACGATTGTTATTGTTTAAACGAGATGGGCATTTTACCGATCGTAAAGGTCTGGTTACGTTTACGAAAGAAGAGTTACTGGAGCTTGTAGAGCAGCATCCAGAGCGCTTTAGTAATAATGTACTGACTCGTCCACTGATGCAGGAATCGCTATTCCCGGTACTCGGTACGATTTTAGGTACTGGTGAGATTGCTTACTGGGCGTTGACCCGTCAGGCATTCCAAACGCTTGGCCTGCAAATGCCACCAATTGTACCGCGCATGTCCTTTACCGTCGTGGAGGATAAAATTCAGCAGCTGTTAATTCGGTTTGAGTTATCTTTTGATGATATACGTGAACGCTTTGCCCATATTCGTCAGGAGTGGCTGGAAGCGCAGGAAGATTATAATCTGGACCAGCGCTTTGCTGAGCTGAAACGTCAATTCGCTGCGCTTTATGCTCCATTTGTAGAGGGACTGGCTGAGGTAGATTCTTCATTGCCGCATATTGCCGATACAAATCAGCATAAAATTGAAGCACAGATTGATTACTTACATCGCAAAAGTCTCCATGCTGTAGAAAAGCAGCATGAAGTGGGCTTACGTCGACTGGATCGCATCGCCTATTCGCTCTATCCATTTGGCAAGCCACAGGAGCGGACGATTAATAGCTACTATTATATTGGTCGTTATGGTGAACGCTGGCTGGATCAGTTGTTATCGCTGGAACCAGACCTGAATGGCGGACATCGACTTCTGTACATGTGATATTTGGATATTCATTAGAAAGTCAGGTATGATAGACCAATCGAGCAACCGATATGAATTATCGGTTGCTTTTCTATGCATTAAACGATTAAATGGAAGTATTGATTAAATAAAAGATGACTGGATCATCTGAATAGTGGAGGAACGAAAAGATGACATTGCCGTCCATTGAAAAAAGTATCGTAGCCGACATGGCGTTGGCTCCGGAAGGACACCGTAAAATTGAGTGGGTATCTGCCCATATGCCTGTACTGAACCGTATTCGTGCGGAATTTGAGCGTGATTTGCCATTTAAAGGGCTGAAAGTTACGATCTGTTTGCATCTGGAAGCGAAAACGGCGTACCTGGCCAAAGTGGTACAGGCGGGTGGTGCGGAAGTGACGATTACCGGTAGTAATCCGCTGTCCACACAGGATGATGTATGTGCTGCACTCGTTGAAGATGGAATTACCGTATTTGCGAAATACAATCCAGAGCCTGCCGAGTACAAATCGCTCGTCTTGCATGCGCTAGAAACGAAGCCAGATCTAATTATCGACGATGGTGGGGATCTGATCACACTGATGCATGGCGAACGTCCAGATTTGCTGGAAACGATTCGCGGTGGAGCGGAAGAGACGACAACCGGCATTATCCGTTTGAAGGCGCTACAGAAGGAAGGTACACTGACATTGCCGATGGTAGCGGTCAACGATGCGTATTGCAAGCATTTGTTTGATAACCGTTACGGTACAGGTCAGTCTGTATTTGATGGTATTATCCGTACGACTAACCTGATGATTGCCGGCGCGACCGTTGTTGTTGTTGGCTACGGCTGGTGTGGTAAAGGGGTAGCGATGCGTGCGAAAGGTCTGGGCGCAAATGTCATCGTCACGGAAGTGGATGCCATCAAAGCGGTAGAAGCTCATATGGACGGCTTCCACGTGATGCCGATGATTGAAGCTGCCAAAAAAGGAAACTTCTTCATTACCGTTACAGGTAATAAAGATGTGATCACAGGCGAACATTATGATGTGATGCAAGATGGCGCCATCGTATGTAATGCCGGCCACTTTGATGTGGAAGCGAACAAACCAGATCTGGCTGCTCGTGCAGTATCGATCCGTACGGCACGCAAAAATATCGAAGAATACAAATTGCAAGACGGACGCCGCATTTATTTGCTGGCAGAAGGACGCCTGGTGAATCTGGGCGCAGCTGACGGTCATCCAGCTGAAATTATGGATATGACCTTTGCGCTGCAAGCGGTAGGTCTACGCTATGTGAATGAAAATTACGAGCAGCTAGGTGCTGGTGTGATCAATGTACCTTACGAACTGGACGAGCAAGTCGCGCGTTATCGTCTAGAAAGTCTCGGTATCGGCATCGATTCGCTGAGTGATGCACAGAAGAAGTATCTGGATAGCTGGTCTTAAGCTTTATATAAGTTATATACCAGGTGAAAGTTATTTTTAGCTTGGCAAGTTCCAGGCAATGCACAATAGCTTATAACTGAAATTAAGTTTAAATCAAAAATGTCTGGTGACGCAGTGAAAGCTATGCGTTACCAGACATTTATTGTATGGGCACTTCGTTTGTTGACTAAAATAAGGAATCTTAAAGTGCATCGTTTATATTCATAAGTATGATGCAGCTTTAGGCTTAAAATCATTCCCACTTGTTGTTCAATGAGTAAATTAAATTAGAAAATGGAGCATACGATGAACACAAAAGAAATTCTTAACAAATTCAAGCAAGATCCTACTGCGATTCCGCATACGAATATTGATGATATGTTAAAATTAATGTTTGCTGAAATAGGTGCAACGGATGCAGAGCTTCGTGATCATATTATATATAGCTTATTTGTAGAACTAGTATTGTATCAGCCATTAACGATCGAACAATTACATTTTGTTAGGCAGACAGCGTTAAGTCATGAAGGTATGTTTTACAAAATAGGTGAAGTTCATACCGATTCTGTATTTACACGCTCATTTTCGATTTTACTTTTACCTTTATTGCTGGATCGTCATGACAAAGCCAATTTTTTAACAGAAAAGCAAATTCAAGCAATGAAAAAGGCTATTTTACGATATTTAAGTGAAGAGAAAGATTGTAGAGGGTATGTTCCTGACAAAGGCTGGGCACATGCTGTAGCACATATTTCCGACGCGATCCAGTCTATTTCAGAGACGAGATGGACAGTAGAAGAAGCATCCACTCTATTGGATTTATTAAAAGATATTATACAGTCTGCTGATCACGTATTAACCAATCAAGAAGAAGAAAGAATAGTCATCGCTATACTGCCAATGATTGTACATAAGTTAATCCATCCAAGTAGATTGGAGCAATGGATTCAAACGTTATCTCATTTCGAGTCTACCGATGACCCTGCCAGAGACTATGTGATTTTGCATAATACTAAACTTCTGTTAAGCGCTTTATATTTTAAAATGAAAAAAGTTCCTGTTTTAGAATCTACAAACGTTGTAATCGAAATAGCAATGGATCGATTACAGCAAAGATTTTTTTGAAAAACATACTGTTATTATCCATTTATTCACTAACGTGTATAAAAGTTTCTTGCTCACTGGTCTTAATACCTATATCATTAATATTCTGTGACTATTGTCGCGAGTCTCTTTACATATGTTAAGTTTAGAGCCGTAAGTAAAAAGTCTGGCTTTGTCAATAGGATAAAGTCAGGCTTTTTACGCGAAAATGTTATAAAACAAGATGCTGAAGAGCGCAAAAGTTAAAAAAGAGTGTTTTTTTTCAAAAAAAATAACAGAATGAGAAGGATTTTGATTTTGTATGAAGAATCTATTATGCTAGATGAGTGGTGAAAAGTGGTGTAAAGTGGGTAACGATAGTTAAGGGAGTGAGTCGCCAATGTTCATGGGTGAATTTCAGCATAACATTGACGACAAAGGACGGCTTATTATTCCAGCCAAATTTCGCGATTCACTCGGTCAATTGTTCGTTATTACACGAGGACTGGACCACTGTCTTTTCGTCTATCCAATGGAGGAGTGGTCTCTATTGGAACAAAAACTCAAATCGCTACCACTGATGAAAGCGGATGCCCGTGCATTTACGCGGTTTTTCTTTTCAGGTGCAACTGAAGGCGAATGGGACAAACAGGGGAGGGTGAATATCCCGCTCCATTTGCGCCAATACGCCAATCTGGAAAAAGAATGTACAGTGATCGGTGTGTCCAACAGGGTAGAAATTTGGAGCCGCTCCGTGTGGGAGCAATATTATAACGAATCAGAGCAATCATTTAACGAAATTGCTGAGAAGCTGGTTGATTTTGATCTTGATCTGTAATCGTCTAGGAGGTTTAACAACTTGTTTCATCACATCACTGTATTAAAAGAAGAAGCGACAAATGCACTGGAAATCAAATCGGATGGCATTTATGTCGACTGCACGCTCGGGGGAGCGGGGCACAGCTCAGTTATTGCGGCTGCCCTAGGGGCAGGTGGCAGACTCATTGCCTTTGATCAGGATGATACGGCTCTGCGTAATGCCGAAACTGTGCTTGCGCCTTATAAAGACCGTGTCACCTTGATTAAAAGCAATTTTCGTCATTTAGAGGAGAAGCTTTTGGAAGCGGGAGTTCCAACGGAAGACGGAGTTCCGCAAGTCGACGGCATCCTGTTTGATCTTGGCGTTTCTTCACCTCAATTTGACGATGCCGAGAGGGGATTCAGTTACAATCACGATGCCAAACTGGATATGCGGATGGATCAATCCATTGAATTGACAGCACGCACGATTGTGAACACCTGGCCCGAAGAGGAAATCGCCCGCATCTTATATCGATATGGGGAAGAAAAATTTTCAAGGCGTATCGCTTCTGTCATTGTCAAACAACGCGCCATTGCACCGATCGAAACGACTGGAGAACTGGCAGAGCTGGTGAAGGAAGGGATTCCGGCAGCCGCTCGTCGAACCGGAGGACATCCAGCCAAACGTAGCTTTCAAGGGTTGCGTATTGCCGTAAATGATGAACTGGGAGCATTTGAAGAGGCGCTGCATCAATCTGTACGTTGTCTTGCACCAGGCGGACGCGTATCGGTCATTACGTTTCACTCCTTAGAAGACCGTTTATGTAAACAAATTTTAGCTGAATATCTTGAAAAGAACGTAGCACCACCCGGATTTCCCGTTTATGTGAGTAATGGTGGCGTGTTGAAGCTTGTCAATCGCAAGCCTTTACTTCCGTCTGATGAAGAGGTTACAACAAACAAGCGCGCAAGATCAGCCAAATTGCGAGTCGCGGAAAAGGTGGACAAAAACCAACAAAATTAATCAATAAGGAGACGGGATTATGGCTTATACGAGAGGGAATCTGGCCGTTCAGGAACAACCGGCTGATAAGGTTGTCCGAAAGTATCGGCAAACGACAAAAGTTGTTGTACGTCGTGCACAGCTTCCTGTGCAAGAAAAAATGTTGTATTTGGGAACGGTGCTGCTTTGCATCGTGATCGCTGGTATCGTGTTGTGGCGCTATGCTTACATCTACGAAGTGAATAAAAATATCCAAAACATGGCAAGTACTACTGCCTCACTACAAAAGCAGATTACGCAAAACGATCTGCGCAAGCATTTGCTTGAAAATGAAGTGGTGGAGCGCGCAACCGCGCTAGGGTACATACAGCCTGTGGATACGGATCCGATTCAGGTATCCCGTGAAAAGGGAACATCAACCTCGTCAACCGGCACTCAGGATAGCAAGTAAAGCGAGGGATCATAGCAGTGACTAAAAGAATAAAACTTCGCACTTTATTCGTAGGAGGGTGCATCGCCTTCTTTTTTGTTGTCCTTGTAATGCGTGTTTTCTGGCTTCAAGTCGTTCAAGGCTCGGAGTGGCATGAGCGTGCAGTGGACAATTGGACAACTGACAATGTGATCAAAGCCAAACGGGGTACGATCACAGACCGTAACGGCAATGAGCTGGCGATTGATGCGCCAGCTTATAATGTCGTGCTTAATCCGAAAGTTATCGCTGAATTGAATGTGAAAGATGATATCGTCAGCGGTCTTCATACGATACTTGGCACCGACGAGAGCGAGCTTGACAAGCAGGCCACCTCCAAAGATGATAAAGGCCAGCTTCGTATCTGGCGTGAACTCAATCAGGGTGGACGTCAAATTCCGCAAAATCAAGCGGACGAAGTGAATGCTTTGATTGCCAAGTTGAAGGAGAAAACAGGGAAACGTTATGAAGTAGGAGTATCGTTAGCGGAAGATTCGAAGCGATATTATCCGAAAAACGAACTTGCTGCTCATGTGCTCGGTTATACCGACAAAGAAGGCAAAGCGGTTGCAGGTATCGAAGCTTACTACGATCAGCAACTTAAAGGGACTGATGGTAAAATTACGTATGAAAAGGATCGTCAGGGCGACAAGTTGCCAAATTCGCAGGATGTGTACACCCCTGTCAAAAACGGTGATAATTTAAAGCTTACGATTGATGAGACGATTCAGTATTATACAGAGCAGGCGATGAAAGAAGCCTATCAACAGCTGCAACCGAAAAGTATTACGATTATTGCGGCTGATCCGAAGACGATGAATATTTTGGCGATGGCCAATATGCCGAACTTCAATCCGAACAAGTATAATGAAGTATCTGTTGATCAATATAATGATTTTACGAATCTGGGCATTAAAGCGATCTATGAGCCGGGTTCGACATTCAAAATTGTGACGTTATCCGGCGCTGTGCAAGAAAATCTGTTTAATCCTGAAGCCACATACCAATCCGGTACGATTCGTGTCGGCAGTACAACACTGCATGATATTAACCGTGTCGGTTGGGGACCGATTACGTATTTGGAAGGCTTAAAGCGTTCTAGTAACGTTGCTTTTGTTAAGTTAGGTTATGAGATGCTGGGAGCTGAACGTCTACGCAAGTATATTGATGCGTTTGGCTTTGGTGTGAAGACCGGTATTGATCTGCCGGGTGAAGTACCCGGTGCGATTACATTCCGTCCGAATATCAAAACGGAGGTCGCAACGGCTGCTTACGGTCACGGTCGGGTACAGGTAACCCCATTGCAGCAACTTGTAGCTGTAGCGGCTGTAGCAAACGGTGGCAAAGTATTGACACCACATGTCGTACAATCGATAACCGATCCGAATACAGGCGTCACAACGGATACACCCGTTCATGAGGTTCGTCAGGCGATCACGCCGGAAGTATCTGCGAAAGTACGCGGTTATCTGGAACAGGTCGTCTCGGATCAACAGATTGGTACCGGTCGTCATGCTTATATCGAAGGCTACCGTGTAGCAGGTAAAACCGGTACAGCTGTTAAAGTTAAAACGGATGGTTCCGGACAATACGACTATACGAAGCAGGTCGTGTCCTTTATCGGTTTTGCGCCAGCTAATGATCCGAAAATTGCAATGATCGTTGTCGTTGACCAACCGTCTAACTCCAAGCTCGGTGGTGGTACGGCAGCAGCGCCAATTTTCAAACAGATCGTTAGTCAGGCATTGCCTTATATGGGGATTCCGAAAACGAGTGAAGGCGATGACAGCAGTAAAGCCAAGACGGCGGTACAGCAAACGCCTACGACGTACACAGCACCTGTGCTGACAGGCAAGCCGCTCGATCAAGCGAAGAAAAAATTGCTGGCAAGTGGAATTGCGTACAAAGTCGTTGGTTCTGGCAACAAGGTCGTGAAGCAATATCCGGCAGCCGGATCAACGATGGGTAGTGGACAGAGCATTTATCTGATGACGGAAGAGCCGACAAAAATGGCAATTCCAGATCTTAAAGGTGAATCGCTACGCGATGCGCTGGAAATCTTAAACCTGATGAAAGTCGAAGTGACGACTACAGGTGAAGGGTATGTATCTGCTCAGGTGGAATCCGAATCAGGAGGACGCCGTTCTGTCACATTGACGTTGAAGTCTGCAAAAGCTACGATTACAGGTGTAGACGATACGGATGAAAGCCAGGCGGCAGACGACAAAAAGACAGATACAACGAAGGATGCGGACACTAAGGATGCAGAAAAGAACCCTTCTGATTCCAAATCAACCGATCCGAAAACCGATGGAGATTCATCAAGCACCGGTGAGAAGCAATCTGAAGGGGATGCGGAATCCACATCAGATCGTTCATCCGGTACAGACGCTGGCTCTAATTCCAGCTTGAATATTCCAGAGCCAGAAGGCGCACCAACGAATTAATGGATAGTCAGACAGAGTCAGACGATATGTACATTTGATGGATGATAACCCGGCAGAATCAGTCATAAGGAGAATATCTCCTGCATGGCTTGAGTTTTGCCGGGTATCGTTATTAATTTTGGAAAAGAGGAATGAATATGTTGTTATCGGAGGCGTCCAAGCTATTGATAACGTCGCGGGTGCAAGGGGACCCGGCAACACCAATTTCCGGCATGGAGGTGGATTCGCGAGAGGTTCAGCAGGGCGATTTGTTTATTTGTTTGCCAGGGTTGACGGTGGATGGACATGATTTTGCAGAGCAAGCGATCAGTAAAGGGGCTTGTGCACTCGTTGTCGAACGAGAGTTGCCTGTAGAGGTGCCGCAATTGATTGTGTCCAGTTGTCGTCATGCGATGGCGGTGCTGGGCGATGCGTTTTATAATCACCCTAGTCGTCGACTACGAATGATTGGAATTACGGGAACCAACGGCAAAACCACAACTTCTTATCTGATTGAGCGTATTATGAATGATAGTGGCGTCAATACCGGACTGATCGGTACGATTGAAATGCGTTATAACGGTGAAGCTGTACCGATGCCACGTACAACGCCAGAAGCACTGCTGTTACAGCGTATGCTAGGACAGATGGCTGATTCAGGTGTAGAAGCCTGTGTGATGGAAGTATCGTCACATGCGCTGGAGCAAGGCCGTGTAAAAGGGACGGATTATCGTACCGCTATCTTTACAAATATTAGTCAGGACCATCTGGATTATCACCATACGATGGCTGATTACATTGCCGCCAAAGGGTTGTTTTTTAGCCGACTGGGCAACAACTATGCAGAACCAGAGCAGCGCAAATATGCTGTTCTCAACATAGATGATCCTGCTTCTGATTATTATCGCCGCATTACAGCTGCTGATGTGATTACATATGGAGTCGAACAGCCTGCTGACGTACGTGCAACGAATATTCGCATTACGTCGACCGGAACCAGTTTTCATTTAACGACTTTCCGTGGTGAAACGGATGTGACGCTAAAAATGGTAGGCACATTTAATGTATACAATGCACTGGCAGCGATCACAGCAGCATTGATTGAAAAAGTACCGCTGGAGCGTATTCGTCACAGTTTGGAACAGCTTCCAGGTGTGGACGGGCGGGTAGAATTGGTCGATGCCGGCCAGCCTTTTGCCGTCATTGTAGACTATGCGCACACACCGGACGGTCTGGACAATGTGTTATCAACGATTAAAGAATTTGCAGAGCAACGCATTATTACCGTATTTGGTTGTGGTGGCGATCGGGATCGTAGAAAGCGTCCATTGATGGGTAAAGTGGCAGCGAAGTACAGCGATTATACATTTGTCACGTCGGATAATCCACGCACGGAAGATCCTGATTTTATCCTCACTGAAATTGAAGCAGGCCTCCAGGAAGATCATATTAGTGCAGACCGCTATGAGCTGATTGTAGATCGCCGGACCGCAATTCAAAAAGCGGTTGAAATGGCGCAGCCAGGCGATGTACTATTGATTGCGGGCAAAGGCCATGAAACGTATCAGGTCATCGGTAAAGAAACGATTGATTTTGATGACAGGCTGGTAGCCAAAGAAGCGATAAGGGGTCTTTCCAAGTGATAAAAATGACGATTGGGCGCATTGCAGAGATGTGTGGCGGACAGCTCAGCGGAGCAGCTGAAGCGGTTTGCCACGGCGTAGTGATTGATTCGCGCCAGGTGTACGAGAACTGTTTATTTATACCAATCATTGGCGAACGCGTGGATGGTCATGATTTTGTAGCTGATGTGCTGTCTAAAGGCGCCGCAGCTGCGCTGTGGCAGCGTGATCGCGGTGACGCACCAGCAGGTAATATCATTATCGTAGACGATACGTTAGTTGCGTTACAGCAGTTAGCGAGCGCCTATTTGCAGCAATGTCATCCACAGGTCGTCGGTATTACAGGTTCCAATGGTAAAACAACGACCAAAGACATGGTAGCAGCATTACTGGGGCAAGCCTACCGGGTACACCGAACGGCTGGTAATTACAACAGCCATATCGGTTTGCCCTTAACGATATTATCTATGCCTGCTGATACGGAAATGTTAATTTTGGAAATGGGAATGAGAGCCAGAGGTGAAATCGAATTTCTGTCTCAACTTGCCGAGCCGGATACGGTCGTAATTACGAATATCGGTGAATCTCATCTGGAACAGCTGGGCAGCCGTGAGGAAATTGCGAGAGCCAAGTTGGAAATCGTAACGGGTCTGAAACGAAATGGATTGTTCATTTATCCGGGAGATGAGCCTTTACTGAAGCACATACTAGTAGAACCTGAATTTTTGAATCTGTCGGATGTGCGTTTCTGTACATTTGGTCTGGAGCAAAGCAATGATTTGCATCCAATCGGCATTATGAATCAAGGACAACATATGGTATTTACTACGCCACGTTATCCTGACATCGTATGGACACTGCCATTACTCGGACTTCATAATGTTAGTAATGCGATGGCAGCAATGCTAGTAGCAGAACATTATAACGTCACACCAGCCCAGATTCAAAATGGATTTTCAACGCTTCGTCTCACAGGTATGCGGATTGAGATGACGACCGGACGCGATGGAATTATGCTACTGAACGATGCCTATAATGCCAGTCCATCTTCCATGAAAGCAGCCATCGATGTGCTGCATCAGCTAAAAGGTTATTCACGTAAGCTGGCCGTATTGGGCGATATGCTGGAGCTTGGACAGGATGAAGATCGTTATCATCAGCAAATCGGTGAAGATGTCGCTGGTAAAGTAGACTGGTTATTCACTTATGGACAGCGTAGTCTAGCGATTGCTAGAGGGGCACGAATGAACATGCCACAGGAACAAATTCGTTCTTACCAGTCCAAACAGGAACTTATCCATGATCTGCTGGAGTTAGCAACAAGTGGAGACGTGATTTTATTCAAAGCATCCAGAGGAATGAGACTGGAAGAAGTTTTACAGGCGCTGATGCCTGATTCAATAAGCAACGCAGAAGCGCTGGAGGAATAACAAGATGGATTTTCAATTATTACTATTAGCGGCAGCCGCCTCATTTATTTTATCGATCATTGCGATGCCGATTCTGATTCCGGTGCTACGCCGCATCAAATTCGGACAGCAGGTTCGTAATGACGGGCCGCAAAGCCATTTAAAAAAAGCAGGTACGCCAACGATGGGCGGAATCGTTATTATTTTGGCGGCAACGGTCGTATTTATTAAATTTTCAGTTATTGATACGAATTTCTGGGTGTTGCTCACCGCAACGGTCGGGTTCGGATTGATTGGATTTTTGGATGATTATATCAAAATTGGACTTAAGCGCTCGCTCGGTCTGACCGCAAGACAAAAGCTAGTCGGGCAACTGCTCTTCTCGGCGATTATCTGCTTTTTGCTTATTCACAAAGGACATAGCACGGCGCTCAGCATTCCAGGCATGGATGCTTCGTTTGACTGGGGTCCGTGGTTTTACTATCCATTCATCGTTGTGATGTTGCTGGCGATCAGTAATGCGGTGAACTTTACCGATGGTGTGGATGGTCTGCTATCCGGTGTGAGTGCCATTGCATTTGCAGCGTATGCCGTGATCGCGATTCAGATGTCTTCACCAGCAGCTGCGGTATGTGCGGCTGCTATGATCGGTGCTGTACTGGGCTTCCTGGTCTTTAATGCGCATCCGGCTAAAGTATTTATGGGCGATATGGGATCACTCGGTATTGGCGGTGCGATTGGCGGGATTGCGATCGTAACGAAAAATGAGCTGTTATTTTTGATCATCGGTTTGGTATTTGTGATCGAATTACTGTCCGTTGTCATTCAGGTCGTATCGTACAAAACACGCAATGGGAAACGGGTATTCAAAATGGCACCGATTCATCATCACTTTGAACTGTCCGGCTGGTCGGAATGGCGTGTTGTCACGACATTCTGGGCAGTAAGCTTAATTTTGGCTGTGATCGGAATTTATATTAGCAAGGGGTTGTCGTAATGAATGCTCCTGAATCATATCAAGGCCTTCCGGTCGTTGTGATTGGTCTGGCACGTAGTGGGGTGGAAGCTGCCAAAGCGCTGCATCGTCTTGGCGCTATCGTAACGGTCAATGATCTCAAGCCAAGAGAACAGTCGCCAGAAGCGGCTGAGCTGGAAGAGCTGGACATTGAAGTCATTTGCGGTGAGCATCCAGAAGGGTTAATTCATCCTGATGTGGCATTAGTTGTGAAAAATCCAGGTATTCCGTATACAGCGCCTCCGATCAAGCAGGCATTGGAACTTGGGCTTGAAATCATTACCGAGGTCGAGCTTGCGTATCAATTGACCGATATACCGATGATCGGAATTACCGGTTCCAATGGTAAAACAACAACGACGACATGGGTGGGCAACATGCTGGAAGCCTGTCAGTTGCATCCGATTGTAGGCGGTAATATCGGTATTCCACTCTGCCAGGCTGTTGCTGAAGCGGATCCGGCAGTAAAGCCAACGATTGTTGCCGAACTGAGCAGCTTTCAACTTAAAGGCACGAAAGACTTCAGACCGCGCATTGCCTGTCTGCTCAATATCGCAGAAACCCATCTGGATTATCATGGTTCGATGGATGATTATGTTAGCTCCAAACGCCAAATTTTTGCAAATCAAGGGGCAGGCGATACAGCGGTATTGAACTGGGACGACAGCTATTGCCGCAGTATTATTCCGTATATGGAGGCGGAACATACGATACTGTTCTCCATTTATGAAGAGCTAGGCGCAACGTTGACAGCAGCAGCACAGCACGGAAAAGCTCCTGCGGCTGCGTTATATGTGTCCCCTTCCTTTATTGAAGGTAGCGAGGACGAGCTGGAACGCATGATTATGTATACAAATGGTGGGACAGAAATTGCTATCATTCCCGTACATGAGCTAGGTATTCCCGGACGCTACAATGTAGCGAACGCGCTGGCAGCCTGTGCGATGGCGATCGCCGCAGGCTGTAAGCCGGAACAGCTAGCTGAGCCACTGCGTACATTCCGCGGTGTGGAGCATCGACTGGAGTATGTGCGTCAGCATGATGGAGTCGATTATTACAACAATTCCAAAGCGACCAATGCGAGAGCGACGATTATGGCGCTGTCGGCATTTCAGGATCAAGATATCGTACTTATTGCCGGTGGATTGGATCGCGGTTCTGACTATATGGAGTTAATGCCTGCTTTACAGAGCAGTGTCAAAGCGGTCGTACTGCTTGGACAAACACGTCACAAGCTGGCACAGGTTGCCGAGCTTGCAGGCATTACGCATATTGCAGTGATCGACGAAGCTGAAAATACAATAGCTGCCATCGAAGCAGCAGTCGTGGCGGCAAGCAAGATGGCAAGTAAGGGTGAGATTGTGTTATTATCTCCAGCATGTGCAAGCTGGGATATGTTTACGTCGTATGAAGTACGCGGCGACCAGTTTAAAGCAGCTGTACACAAGCTGTAATCGTTTTTGCAGACACGGATGGATCAAGCAGTTCGCTTTGTGTTATACCAGTACAGGACAGCATCAAAGGCGATCTGCTTGTGCCAGCTTACTCTTATATACAATAGCTTTACACGTATCATTGAAATGGTTAGATTCCATGTAGAAAGGGGGTTCGATTATGCGAATTATTTTGACCGGAGGCGGTACAGGCGGACATATTTATCCTGCACTGGCCATCGCTGAGCAATGTAGAGAACAGGGAATCAAGGCTGAATTTTTGTATATTGGCGGTAAACGAGGCCTGGAAACGAAAATTGTACCCGAAGCCAAAATACGGTTTGAATCGATTGATATTACCGGATTCCGAAGGAGCCTGTTTTCGCTAGAAAATATTCGGACGATTAATCGCTTCATTCAGGGTGTGAAAATTTCGAAAAAGCTCATCCGTGAATTTCGTCCCGATATTGTTATTGGCACCGGCGGTTATGTATGCGGCCCTGTCGTTTATGCGGCAGCTAAGCTAGGCATTCCAACGCTTGTCCATGAGCAAAATGCGATCCCTGGCTTAACGAATTTATTTTTAAGCGGATATGCGAGCACGGTAGCGGTCAGCTTTGAAGATGCATTATCTCGCTTCAAGCGTGCCAAGCGTGTGTTGTTTACCGGTAATCCGCGTGCAACGATGGTTCAGCATGCAGACCGTGAACGCGGGCTTGCCTCGCTGGGACTACCTGCTGATTCACAGATCGTACTGATGGTCGGCGGAAGCCGTGGCGCCAGAGCACTCGTAGAGGCGATGGTACAGGCTGCACCGCTGCTGCAACAAAAGCCAGATGTGCACTATGTGTTTGTCACCGGTGAAATTTATTATGATGAGATCTATGAACGTATTGGAGAAGCGGTCGATACGATTCCAACGAATCTGCATATACTACCGTATATTCCGAATATGCCTGAAGTGCTGGCAGCAACATCGTTGTTGATCGGTCGTGCAGGTGCGTCTTCGCTGGCGGAGATCACATCGCTCGGCACACCATCGGTTTTGATTCCATCGCCCAATGTGACGAACAACCATCAAGAAGCGAATGCATTAGCGTTGAAAAAAGCCGGTGCAGCCGAAATGCTGTTGGAGCGTGACCTGAGCGGAGCATCGCTCGTTGCGATTGTGGATCGCATTATGAATGATGAGCAGGAGCGAAAGCGAATGTCGGAAGCATCTTCGATGCTCGGAACGCCGCAAGCCGCATTCCTGCTGCTAGAGGAAATGCAGCGTCTGATCGCTGAGCAAAAAGCAGACAGGCACTAAGCAAAGCTTCTACGGAGTATGAGTGTGCTTGCTGATGAACGGCAGCAAGGGGCTGCACATCTGTCGATTGAACCGAAATACGAATTACTGGAGAACTGCCATGCCTAAGCAAAAATTGATTGTATTACCGAAAAATGAACCTTCTGCCCAGAGCGGATCGTCCTCCAAGCGCAGACGAGGCTTTAGCCCACGCACCAGGTGGATTGTCATCCTGAGCATTTTGTTTGTTGCTGTGCTGGGTATCGTATTCTGGTTTTCGCCAATCGGCAAAATATCGCAGATTACGTTTACCGGCAATGCGTTTACCTCCAAGGAAGATTTATTATCAGCGACACGACTGGCCAAAGGAGACGCCTTTTACGGTACTTCTGTGGGAACGATCAAATCCAGATTGAAGACGATTCCGGCTGTTGAGGATGCGACGATCACAAAGCAATTTCCAGGCAAAATCGATATTCATATTACCGAATATCCGGTAGTTGCGTATGAACTGGCTACTTCAGGCGAGCTGACGGCTATTTTACAAAATGGCACATCTGTACGTGCGGATGATCGCGGCGTAGCTGTAGAGAAGCCTGTGCTCACCCAGTGGGCGGATTACCAGCAGGAGAAGGTTGCGTTATGCAAGGTGCTGGGGACGATCCCGAATGAGCTGACTTCGGATATTTCAGAAATTATACCATCGCCCACTCCATCGTTTCCTGATCGCATCATGATCTATACTCGTTCTCAATTTGAAGTGATCACAAGCATTTCGCTGTTGGCAGATAAAGTGGAGTATTTGAATCAAGTGATCGAGACACAGCCACCAGGAATCATTACGATGCTGGAGGCGGATTCCTATACACCGTTTGTACCGCAGGAGGAAGAAGGCGAGCAAGATGGTACCGGAACACAGTAAAAGCACGCTGCAATTTCGCTCAATTGATCGTTGTACGCATCATTTTGTCCGAAATAGTGCCAGATATGATCTCAGTACTTTCTGTGTAGCCGGAAAAATGCTAGAATAAGTTTGGAAGATATTAAAATTTTGTAAACTTTGAATTCCATAGCGTTCAGCCGTGAACGTAGATCGGTACAATCGTTCTTTTTTCTTTAAACTTTTATAGCTTCATAAGGAATTTAAAGATCATAACAGATATTAAAAAGTTTGCAGAAAAAAGAGGGAAAGTATAGGTCATGTGGAATACTACTGTAGAGAGCAATTGTAAAAAATGTTTTTCGGAAATTGAATTTCCATTTCGATTAAATCTATCGAAAATTAGGGGATTCGCTATTTTATGGAATTTGCAGGAGGTGCCAGGGGCTTGAGCAACAATGACATCATTGTTAGTTTGGACATCGGTACATCCAAAGTTCGTGCTATTATCGGGGAAATTAACAATGGAACCTTTAATATTATTGGAGTTGGATCTGCCGACTCGGAAGGGATTCGCAAAGGCGCAATCGTTGATATTGACCAGACTGTGCAATCCATCCGAAATGCAGTTGATCATGCTGAGCGTATGGTCGGCATTCAAATATCTGAAGTAATCGTAGGTATTTCTGGAAATCATATTGGACTTCAAACGAGCCATGGAGTTGTAGCCGTATCCAACGAAGATCGCGAAATTGGCGAAGAGGATATCGAGCGGGTGCTGAAGGCGGCGGAAGTCATTGCCCTTCCTCCTGAACGTGAAATTATCGATGTGGTCGCCAAGCAATACGTCGTGGATGGACTGGAAGGTATTCAGGACCCACGCGGTATGATCGGCGTACGACTGGAAGTAGAAGCTACCATTATTACCGGGGCTAAAACCTCTATTCATAATTTACTTCGCTGTGTGGAAAAAGCGGATCTGCATATTAAGGATCTGGTGTTAATCTCGCTTGGTGCAGGCCAGCTGGCTTTGTCCAAAGACGAAAAAACAATGGGTGCTGTGCTGGTAGATATCGGCGCTGGCTCATCCACCATCGCTATCTTTGAGGAAGGAGCACTCAAAGCAACTTCTACATTGCCGATTGGCGGTGAGTTCGTTACGAATGATATTGCCTATGGTCTGCGTACTTTGACTGAAAATGCCGAAAAGGTAAAGCTGAAATACGGCTGCGCCCTTGTGGAAGAAGCGGCAGCAGATGTCGTGTTCAAAGTTCAGCGTATCGGTAGCAATGTTGATAAGGAGTTCACACAGCAGGATCTGGCTGCGATTATTGAACCACGTATACAAGAAATTTTTGAACTGATTCGTCAGGAAGTTGTACGGCTCGGTTACCATGAGCTTCCTGGTGGTTATATACTCACAGGAGGGACAGTTTCTATGCCGGGCGTGCTTGAGATCGCTCGCGAGGAGCTGGCAGCTTCTGTACGGGTGGCGGTTCCTGATTATATCGGTGTACGCGATCCTGCCTATACAAGCGGAGTAGGCATTTTGTATAATGTAATCCGTAATATTCGCGGTGGCGGCAGTACGTCAGGTGCAGGCAAAAAAGCACCTGTACGCAACAAAGCCGCATCGACCCCGGAGAGCAGCGCAAAACCGGGCTTGATTGAACGGCTCAAAAACATGTTCAGTGAATTTATCTAATGAAGTTCATTCTAGCGGGAAAAGAGCCATTCATGGACATTGAGGGGGAGATGGGATAGATGTTGGAATTCGATTTTGAAATGGAAAGCCTGGCCCAAATTAAGGTCATTGGTGTAGGTGGCGGCGGAAGCAATGCCGTAAACCGAATGATCGAAAATGGTGTGCAAGGCGTAGAATTTATAACGGTAAATACAGATGCACAGGCACTGCATCTGGCCAAATCCGAACATAAGCTGCAAATTGGTGATAAACTGACTCGCGGACTTGGCGCTGGTGCTAATCCAGAAGTAGGTAAAAAAGCAGCTGAAGAATCTCGCGATCTGATCAGCAATACATTAAAAGGTGCAGATATGGTATTTGTTACTGCTGGTATGGGCGGCGGTACAGGTACTGGTGCTGCTCCGGTGATTGCTGAGATTGCTAGAGAATGCGGCGCACTGACAGTAGGCGTAGTCACACGTCCATTCACTTTTGAAGGACGTAAACGCTTCTCTCATGCTGAACAAGGGATCGAAGCATTGAAGGAAAAAGTAGACACACTGATCGTTATTCCAAACGATCGTTTGCTCGAAATCGTCGACAAAAAGACGCCAATGCTGGAAGCATTCCGCGAAGCGGATAATGTACTGCGTCAAGCGGTGCAAGGTATTTCCGATCTGATCGCTGTACCGGGATTGATCAACCTTGACTTTGCCGATGTAAAAACAATCATGACCGAGCGTGGTTCGGCATTGATGGGTATCGGTGAAGCAACAGGGGAGAACCGTGCAGCGGAAGCAGCACGCAAAGCGATCATGAGTCCACTGCTGGAAACTTCAATCGAAGGTGCACGCGGTGTAATTATGAACATCACAGGTGGCGCTAATCTGTCCCTGTATGAAGTGAACGAAGCGGCTGAGATCGTAACAAGCGCTTCCGATCCGGAAGTGAATATGATCTTCGGTGCGATTATTGACGAGAATTTGAAGGAAGAGATCAAGGTAACCGTCATCGCAACTGGATTCGAGCATAAGCCCGCACAACCGTTGCAGCCTGTACGCCGTCCAGCAGCAACTCAGCAACCACAAAGCTCTAGCGAGCCTGTTGAAGAAAAAGCGCCGAACCCGCGCCAATTCAACAACCAGCAGCAACAGCCAAGTGGCGACCAATTGGACATTCCGACCTTCCTGCGTAATCGTTCCCGTCATAAAAACGACTAGAACCTTGCCTGCGCAGGCATTACAGGTTACGATAAAAGGACTTGTTTTCTGCGGAAAACAAGTCCTTTTTGTTTTTCAATATATCTGCACAGTGGCGGAATGTGCTACATTAATAGATACAGATACCGATACCGAATGATAGAGACAGTGTCATAAACATGGTGTTACTCCGCAGTCGAATGATTACTGAGGCATGTACGCAAACTGTTTTTACTGGAGCAGAAACGACTTTGGTATGGAATAAGGGATGGACTCTAATATCGCGCAGCAATCTATGCAGTAAGAGTATAGTGTAAATTCCTGTGCTCAAAGGTCGTCTTTCCCCTTATTTCCTTCGTTCGCTGCTGGCTACTTCATACGTATATGAGTTTGCTTGCACACTCTGAGGAACAAAGCGTGAACATTTATGTTAAGTACAATAACAATAGATCGTCAGGATCGCGAGGTGTATGATGGAACCGTTTCAAAGTAATTGGAAAGCTGGGACAACGGAGCAGCATCCAGAGTTGTTTTTGCTAAGTGGTGAAGGCTGGGGCGATGGAATACGTGCAGGCTTTACCGGAAGGCGCGGAGGGCTGAGTCAGGCGCCATACGATTCATTTAATCTTGCTTATCATGTGGACGATCAACCGGAAGATGTGCTGGCGAATCGTCGTTTGCTCTGTCAGCAGCTTCGCTTTGACCCTAGCGGCTGGGTATGCGGTGAACAGGTACATAGCAACCGTATCGCCTGTGTAACAGCAGCTGATGCGGGCAAAGGATGGGCTGATCGGGAGAGTGCTTTTCAGGATACGGATGGATTAATTACCGATGTACCCGGTATCCTATTGACTTCCTTTTACGCAGATTGTGTGCCATTATACTTTATAGACCCTGTCAAACGTGTAGTCGGTCTTGCTCATGCAGGCTGGAAAGGCACTGTTGCCAACATTGCGGGGGAGATGGTTCGCGCGATGGAGCGTCAGTATGGAAGTCAGGCTGCTGATCTGCGTGCGGCGATTGGACCATCGATCGGAATGGGGCAGTATGAAGTGGATCAACGGGTAATGGAGCATGTGGATGTTTGGACAGGCAAGCTTGAGGGTAATGGACAAGTGCCTATATACGCCAAATCGGGCGCTCCGGGCAAAACTTGGCTTGATTTAAAACAACTAAACCGTGAATTGATGATTTTTGCAGGAATACAGCCTCAGTATATCGAAGTTAGTGGGTGGTGTACGCACGAACGCCATGATTTATTTTTTTCCTATCGTGCAGATGGCGGCCGTACAGGTCGTATGGCAAGCTGGGCTGGTATAGAAACGGAGTGACTACAGATTGGGATTGCAAGAACGAATCGCTCAGGTCGAGCAGCGCATTCAAGCCGCTTGTGAGCGCAGTGGACGCCAGGCTAGTGACGTACAGATGGTAGCTGTAACCAAATATGTATCGACTGAAAAAACCGGTCAGGTGCTGGATGCAGGACTCCTTCATCTGGGCGAAAATCGCTGGCAAAATGCGAAAGATAAATGGGAAACGTTGCATGAACGTGGGATATGGCATTTTATCGGTCATTTGCAAAGTAATAAGGTCAAAGATGTTATGGGCAAGTTTGAATATATTCATTCGCTTGATCGACTATCGCTAGCTACAGAGCTGGAAAAAAAGGCAGCCGAGCTAGAGCTGATGGTAAAGGTGTTTGTCCAGTTTAATGTATCTGGTGAACAATCAAAGTATGGCCTTGCGCCGGAAGCGGCAGAGGACTTTTTTAAAGCGATACAGCAGATGCCTCATCTGAAAGTGGTCGGTCTGATGACGATGGCTCCAGAAGTCGATGAGCCAGAGCAGACGCGCCCGGTATTTCGAGGATTACGCGAACTAAGAGATCGGTTGAATACACTTGGATTAACGGCAGAGCCAATCGAACATCTGTCGATGGGCATGTCGGGCGATTTTGAGATTGCTGTTGAAGAAGGGGCGACATTTGTACGTCTCGGCTCGATCCTGGTTGGCAAAGAGGAGGATTAACGATGAGTGTAATGAATCGGTTTATGAATTTTCTCGGGCTTCAGGAGGAACAGGAAGTTGTGGAACGTGAGCAGATTATCGAAGAAGAAGTCGATTCTCGTGAAACTTCTCCTGCGGATGCACGTAGAAACAGTAGAGCCAATAATGTCGTCAGTATTCATTCACAAAAAAATGTCAAAGTCATTTTGAACGAGCCACGCAGTTATGATGAAGCTCAGGATATTGCAGATCATTTGCGTTCGCACCGCTCCGTTATTGTTAATTTGCAGCGTGTGCGTACCGATCAGGCGCTGCGTATTATCGATTTTATGAGCGGTACAGTCTATGCACTGGGTGGCAGTATTTCCAAAATCGGCGGTAACATTTTCCTGTGTACACCGGATACAGTCGAAATCGAAGGCACAATCGCTGAAATTATGGGCGACGATTTTGATTATAATAAGATGAGGTGATCGGAAGTTGAGCGTACTTTTTGAAGTGCTTGGTATCGCATACCGAATTTATATGTACATGATTATTATTTATATCCTGCTGTCCTGGTTGCCTAGTGCTCGTGAGAGTTCTTTTGGTCAATTGCTTGGACGTCTGGTTGAACCTTATCTTGCGCCGTTCCGCCGCTTTATTCCGCCAATCGGTGGCGTGCTGGATATTTCGCCGATCGTAGCTCTGTTTGTATTGCAGCTGGCGTTTAGCGGACTGATCTATCTGTTGCAAACGATTTTGTACTGATCTAGTACACATCGTTTGAACATCACGTGAGTAATGGAAGCTAAAACATGGAGCAGACAATAGCAGCACTGTTGATCTGCTCCATGTTTTGGCTTTTTGTTTTGAACAAAAAATATGATTTTAAATAAAGAGTACATTTTTGAAAATAAGTGTGGAGAAAGGTAGTACGGGAGCATGAACAAAAATATTGTTAGTCATTTTCATCCAGATGAACGCGAGTTTGTAGAACGGGCAACCGAATGGATTGAAAATGCAGCGCGTTACCATGAACACAAATTGACCGATTTTCTTGATCCGCGTCAGGCGTATATTTTATCTACACTCGCCGCTCGCGAACCGGATGTGCATATTCGGCTGGATGGGGGTTCAGAGCATGCAGAGCGTAAACGCGCGCTCATTGCGCCGGATTATGCAGATTTGTCGCAGGCGGATATGCAGCTGAACGTGCTGGAAATTACACCGGAAGGACAGCGATTTACCGAGCTGGAACATGGCGATTATATGGGTTCATTGCTCGGACTTGGCATGAAGCGAGATAAGATCGGTGATATTCATGTACTGGACGATGGCTGCCATACCGTTGTTGCAACCGAGATTGCCTCGTATCTTAATCTAAATATGAATCAAGTGCATCGGTTGCATGTGATGACTAGCCTTTTACCGATTGAACAATTGCGTGCTGCCAAGCAGGAGCTGCAAACGATGGAATTATCCGTAGCATCGATGCGACTCGACGGAATCGCCAGCGATGTGTACCGACTGAGTCGCAGCAAAATACTTGTTCCGATCAAAGCTGGCCGTTGTAAGGTAAACTGGAAGCCAGAGGAAGACCCTTCTCATATGCTCAAAGAAGGGGATGTCGTATCGGTGCAAGGAATGGGACGCTTCAAAGTGCTGGAGCTGGAAGGTATAACAAAAAAAGGCCGTTACCGTGTGAAAATCGGTAAATTCGTATAAAGTGTCAGCAGGAATTTAACTGTGCTGTGCTGAATATATATTTAAGAGCCTATGTTGTTTCAATGGAACGACTTCTCGGTGTATATACAAAAGGATCACGGCATGCGTTCGGTTGATTTCGGATCATCGTTATCGTGTCTTTCAGATACGTTAGAGAGCCTCTACAATCGTGCGAACTCAACAATGAACGACGTGTTGCCGATATCTTATCATGTTGTTCGTTTCGGTAGTAAGATGGTGTTCAACGATACTGAAATACAGTATGATAACAATACAAAAGGCAATTCAACGGCCTAATATTATAGGAGGTGTCTATCCATGCCATTAACCCCGCTGGATATACATAATAAAGAATTTTCGCGTCGACTGCGTGGTTATGACGAAGATGAAGTGAATGAGTTTCTGGATCAAGTTATTAAGGATTATGAAGGACTCATCCGCGAAAACAAAGATTTGCAAAACCAGTTGCTTGCTGTGCAGGAGCGTCTGGATCATTTTGCTAATCTGGAGGAGACGCTGAGCAAAACGATCATCGTTGCCCAGGAAGCAGCAGATGAGGTGAAAAACAACGCCAAGAAAGAAGCTCAACTTATTATTAAAGAATCCGAGAAAAATGCGGATCGTATTATTAATGAGTCGCTGTCGAAGGCGCGCAAAGTGTCGATGGAAGTGGAGGAACTTAAGAAACAGGCTTCCATCTACCGTACTCGTTTCCGTACACTGGTTGAAGCACAGCTTGAGCTGCTTGGTCAGGATGGATGGGATGCCTTGGAAAATCAAACACGTGAGCTGGAGCGTACAAGCAGTGAGCGGCAGGAGCGCAATGAGCGCGACCGTGAGCAGTGGAACCGCGAGCGGCAGGATGAACGCGAACCAGAAGATAATCGTTCGGCAAGTGGCGACCTGTACTAAGCTGAACGGTTTTTCGTGAGCAGCCTTGTGCAAAGGTTCCATACACAGTTTGGTTATCGTTAAGATCAGCAGTGAATGACAGTGGACCGATGGATACAGGTCGCTTGCAAATGGTTGACATTTTGCGGTCAAAGCGATATAAATATTTTATGACTATGACGTTTTCTTAGAAGGCGTCACTTATGAACGACTCGGTGACAGGAGCATGCTTTTGTCCCGAAGTATAGTTGCATACATTCTATGATGGGGCCAGTACAGGCTATGATCGTTTTTAGAGAGTTGGCGGCTGGTGCAAGCCAATAAACGATGAGCTATGGAAGATCTCCCCGGAGAAGCGCGGCTGAACCCCTTTAGTAAGCCAAGCCGGATTGCCTGCCGTTATCAGGGCGCCGCATACATTGTGCGGGCATAAGTGTCATTTTGATATCAGGATGCGTCTGTTTGATGTAACAGAGCTTCATTCCTTACGGATCAAGATGAAACAAGGGTGGTAACGCGAGCAACCTCGTCCCTTTCCAGGGACGGGGTTTTTTTGATGTTTTGGCGAGTAATACGGCGTTTGACACATTGGGGTAATCGGATGGCGAACAGTCATCATGCTGCACGGACAGATTCATCATGGTCCAAAATAAAGATCCGAAATCAAGAAAGGATGGGAAACATGCAAAGAGTAGATGTCAAAGAGAAAGCACGTGCACGCGATTTGCGCATGCTGAACAAATGGAAAGAGGAGCGTACATTTCAGCGCTCGATCGAGAACCGCGAAGGGAAGCCGAACTTCGTTTTTTATGAAGGGCCGCCAACGGCGAACGGTAAGCCGCATATCGGTCATGTACTCGGTCGCGTAATCAAAGACTTTATCGGTCGTTATAACACGATGAAGGGCTATCGTGTCGTGCGTAAAGCAGGCTGGGATACACACGGTCTGCCGGTCGAACTGGGCGTACAGAAAAAGCTCGGTATCTCACACAAATGGGAGATCGAAGATTACGGCGTTGAGAAATTCATCAACGAATGTAAAGCGAGCGTGTTTGAATATGAGCAACAATGGCGCGATCTGACGGAAGCCATCGGCTACTGGACCGATATGGATCATCCGTATATCACGCTGAATAACGGGTATATCGAAAGTGTATGGAATATCCTCGCCACAATCCATGATAAAGGACTGATGTATCGTGGACACCGTGTAAGTCCATACTGTCCTTCCTGTCAGACGACACTCAGCTCGCATGAAGTCGCACAGGGCTACAAAGATGTAAAAGACCTGAGTGCGACAGCAAAGTTCAAGCTGCACAGCAGCGGTGAATTTGTACTGGCATGGACGACCACACCGTGGACATTACCATCCCACGTTGCACTGGCAGTGAATCCAGACATGGAATATGCACGTGTTCGTCAAAATGACGAAGTGTACATCGTTGCCAAAAATCTCGTCGAAAAAGTAATGGAGCCAATCAAAGCCGAATACGAAGTATTGAGCACATTGCCAGGTTCTGAACTGGTCGGTCAAACCTATGATGCACCATTTAACTATATTCAGGCGGAAAAAACGAATATCGTGCTGGGCGCAAGCTTTGTTACCGATGCAAGTGGTACAGGTATCGTGCATATGGCACCTGCACATGGTGAAGATGACTATCGTGTATGCCGTGAAAATGGGATCAGCTTCGTTAATTTAGTCGATCTGGAAGGTAAATTCGTACCACAGGTAACTGACTTTGCCGGACGTTTTGTAAAAGATTGCGATGTCGACATCATCAAATATTTGTCTGAGCATGGCACACTGTTCAGCAAAGAGCGTTATGAGCACAGTTATCCGTTTTGCTGGCGTTGTGATACACCACTGCTCTATTATGCAATGGACAGCTGGTTTATCCAGACAACAGCAATCAAAGAACAACTGATCGCCAACAACAATGATGTAACCTGGTATCCAGGACATGTGCGTGAAGGGCGTTTTGGTAAGTTCCTTGAGGATCTGGTGGACTGGAATATCAGCCGTGATCGTTACTGGGGTACACCGCTGAACGTGTGGGTATGCGAAGAGACAGGCGAGCAATTCGCACCGCATAGCATCGCTGAACTGCGTGAACGTGCTATCGGTGACGTGCCGGAAGATCTGGAGCTGCACAAGCCTTATGTAGATGAAGTGAAAGTACGCAGTTCTTGCGGACAATATGAAATGAAGCGTACACCGGAAGTGATCGATGTCTGGTTCGATAGTGGCTCGATGCCGTTCGCTCAGCAACATTATCCATTTGAAAACCAGGATGTGTTCGAGCAACAATACCCTGCCGACATGATCTGTGAAGGGATTGACCAGACGCGTGGCTGGTTCTACAGTTTGCTGGCTGTATCGACACTGCTGACAGGTCAAGCCCCATACAAAGCCGTTATGGCGACTGGGCACGTGCTGGATGAGAGCGGACAGAAAATGTCCAAATCGAAAGGTAATGTTATCGATCCGTGGGAAGTGATCGAAGAATATGGCACCGATGCATTCCGCTGGGCGCTGCTGTCGGATAGTGCACCGTGGAACAGCAAACGTTTCTCCAAAGGCATCGTCGGTGAAGCGAAGTCCAAGCTCGTCGATACACTAGTGAACACCCATGCGTTCCTGACGCTGTATGCAACGATCGATGGGTTTGATCCGGCGGAGCATCCATTCCAGCCGTCTGCACACAAGCTGGATCGCTGGATCGTATCCCGTTTGAACAGCTTGATCATCGTAGTGGACAAAGCGCTCGCTGTAAATGATTATCTGAACTCGTCCAAAGCGATTGAAGCTTTTGTCGATGAGTTGAGTAACTGGTACATCCGTCGTTCCCGTGACCGCTTCTGGGGCGCTGGACTGACGGAAGACAAGCTGGATGCGTATCGCACACTGACTGAAGTGTTGTTGACGACAGCGAAGCTGCTGGCACCGTTCACACCGATGCTGGCGGAAGAAATCTATCTGAATCTGAGCAATGGCGAGAGCGTGCATATGGATGAATATCCGGTAGCCAACGAAGCGTTAATCGATGCTGAACTGGAGCGCGATATGGAAACCGCTCGCCGCATCGTTGAACTGGCACGTAATGTGCGTAACGAAACAGGCATCAAAAACCGCCAGCCGCTGTCTGAGCTGATCGTATCGCTCGACAAAGACTTCGATCTGGCAAGCTATGAAGAGATTATCAAAGACGAGATCAACGTGAAAGGCATCCGTACTGAGCATGATGACGCTGGTTTTGTTGATTTTAGCTTCAAGTTGAATTTGAAAGTAGCGGGTAAGAAATATGGTAAAAATGTCGGCTTCCTGCAAAACTTTTTCAAAGAGATGACGGCGGAAGAAACACGCCATGTTGTACAAGCAGGCGTGCTGAATATTACGTCGCCAGAAGGTGAAGAACTGCACATCACGAGTGAAGAACTGCTAGTAGAGAAAAAAGCGAAGTCTGGCTTTGCATCCGCATCCGGTTACGGTCTGACGGTTGCACTCAATACCGATATCACACCAGAGCTGGAGCAAGAAGGCTGGGTACGTGAGGTGGTACGTACGGTACAGGATTACCGTAAAAAGCTGGATCTGCCAATCGAGAAATACGTGCATCTGACGCTGAATGTAAGCGACGAGCTGCGCGCAGCGATCGAAGCATTTGATAGCGTACTGCGTGAAAATGTACTGGTGACCGATGTGACCTTCGGTGAAGTGGAAGGTATGGAGCAGGTAGAGCTGGTCGGACAAAAAGCAGCGATTCACGTTTCTTGATGAAATGACGGCAATAAAAAAGGATGTAAGTGATGAAGTGAAAGAAGTAATCATTTATTTCAAATGATCCAGTGAAATAAACGATCATCCTAGGTCATCTGTTTGAATTGATCATATTCTGTTTGAATCGATCGTATTGTAATAGCCCACTGTTTGATGCATAGCCTGTCGTTATCCGCCATCCATCGAAGTTGATGAATGGCGGATGGTGGCAGGTTTTTATTTTATGCGCTAGAAATGTTGTTAATTTGCAAATGTATGTACAGGATAAGTTGGCTTTTAACACGGTTCGTTCAATAGACGCACTCTGCCCCCTATGCTACAATAAGAAAAGCTGTGTTTACGATGCAATCGGACAAAATGTAGGGTGCTCCGCTGCCGCCGGCACAGGGATTGAACAAACAGGGTGGAGGATGAACGTGATCTATTATGTAATTGCGCTCGTGGCTATTATTATCGACCAGATCAGTAAATATTTCGTGGCAACACGAATGGAGCTGAGAGAGCAAATTCCGGTGATTGGCGACTTTTTTCTGATTACATCGCACCGGAATCAGGGAGCAGCCTTTGGGATTTTGCAAAATCAGCGCTGGTTTTTCATTGTTATTACTATCGCAGTCGTTATTGCACTTGTATGGTACATTCAAAAGGTCAAATCTCGGCCGGATAAGCTGCTGCCTGTTGCATTATCGCTTGTGCTCGGCGGAGCGATCGGCAACTTTATAGATCGTCTACGCATGGGAGAGGTCGTCGATTTCTTCCAGTTTAATTTTGGCAGCTACACGTTCCCGATTTTCAACGTTGCGGATTCATGTATCGTGGTCGGGGTGGCGTTAATCATTTTGGACGCAATTATCGATATGCGCCGCGAGAAGAAGTAGTGTGCCCGCAGGAAAGAGGAGAAGAAGAAGTGAGTAATCATGAAAAAGAACAACACGCATCACATGTAGAAGAGCAGGAAAGCCAGTTGCTGGATTCCGCGTTGGTAGATGAACTGTCGGATGAGGAAGAAACAGAGCTAGCGACGCTCGATTGGACGGTTGATGCAGCGGATGCAAAGGCACGTATCGATAAATATATTACGGATCGCATGCCTGAAGGCATTTCCCGTTCACAGATTCAAGGCTGGATCGTCGATCAGCATGTCACTGTGAATGGACAGCCGGTGAAGGCGAATCGTAAGCTAGCTGAAGGTGAGACAGTAAGCGTCAATGTGCCTGGTCCTTCCGCAACAGAGCTGCAACCGGAAAACATCCCACTCGATATCGTCTACGAGGATGCCGATCTGATCGTAATCAACAAGCCGAGCGGTATGGTGGTACATCCAGCTGCCGGTCATTATTCCGGTACGATGGTCAATGCATTGATGTATCATTGTACCGATCTGTCAGGCATTAACGGCGAACTGCGCCCAGGTATCGTGCATCGTATTGATAAAGATACGAGCGGTCTGCTGATGGCAGCCAAAAACGATAAAGCGCATGCGTCGTTATCTGCTCAGCTTAAGGATCACTCGGTCACACGTAAATATATCGCGCTCGTGCACGGTAATGTTGAGCATGATCATGGTACGATTGATGCGCCGATCGGACGGGCATCGCAAAACCGTAAAATGTTTACCGTAACGGAGAAAAACGGCAAGCACGCGGTGACGCATTTTGCTGTAAACGAACGCTTTGGTGATTTTACAGTAGTCGAATTGAGACTGGAAACAGGACGTACTCACCAGATTCGCGTGCATATGAAGTTTATCGATCATCCGCTTGTAGGCGATCCGATGTATGGACGTGTACGGGCGAAAGCTTCATTTGTCAAAGGACAGGCGTTACATGCGGCAGTGCTTGGATTCGTCCATCCGACGACAGGTGAGTATTTGGAATTCCATGCTCCGCTTCCGGAAGATATGGAGCAGGAACTGTTTGCACTGCGTAATCGTTGATTGGTTATGACAGTTGCTTGAATGGTAGCAAAGCTAAAGGCTAGAACGTCAATATCGGCGCATGCGCTTCGTTGTTATTGTGGATATGATTAGGGTATAGCGCATAGCTTGTTATAGCTTATCGCTACTATTGCATCAATTTAATATGACCAGCAATAATGGAAAGACCGACTATCTCAACTTAGAGAAAGCGGTCTTTTTTTTGTTTATATAGTATACATGTGTGAGCAACTAGAGCGTATAAGCAAACCCGTATACATGTAAGATACGCGTAATAAAGGGAAGAAATAAGGGAAGAACGACTTTTGAACATAGGAATCTACATTCCCTTATTCGTAGATCCCTGGGTGAGATGGGAATCCGTCCTTATATTTTTCTGGAGTGATGGATGTTTTAAAAGTGAGGTATGCTTGAAAATCGAAGCTGGCGTACTCGTCCTCATATACAGGCAATCTCAGATTCTCTTTATTTATAAGGTTGACAACCCCACTCGCTTCTGTCATAATTCAGTTCAGATGAATAAGCACCTTTAATTCAGTCCCGTGAGACTGGCAAGGTAACGTGAATGATGTTCACTGCAAGTACGCCCTCCGCTGGAGTGGTGATGTTGCAGTGCGTCGAAGTATGACAGTCATAACCGCTGATAGATGACTGCACACTCCTTGCCGTTCGGGGCAGGGAGTTTTTTTATGCCCTGTTTTCGAATGGCACCGTATAGTACAGGAGCATGCAGCATCATATACGATGGTATGCCTGTTAACCATGGGACCTTAGGTGTAAGCAACATAAACCTGAGGAGGCTATAAATCATGACGATGGATATGCATGTGAACATTATCATGGATGAGACGGCAATTCGCCGGGCACTGACCCGTATTGCACATGAGATTTTGGAAAAGAATAAAGGGATCGAAGATTGCATTATCGTTGGCATTCGTACACGCGGTGTATATTTGGCACGACGCATCGCCGCACGAATTCAGGAAATTGAAGGCACTACCGTTCCTTATGGCGAGCTGGACATTACCGGCTATCGTGATGATCGCAGTGACGAGCCGAAAGCAGCACTGGGCGAACAGGTTCGACTCACACCGGCTAATCTGAGCATCCGCGATAAGAAGATTATTCTGTGCGATGATGTACTCTACACAGGCCGCACAATCCGTGCTGCGATGGATGCCCTAATGGACTGCGGACGCCCGAATCAGATTCAACTGGCGGTGCTGGCAGATCGTGGACATCGTGAGCTGCCTATCCGACCGGATTATATCGGTAAAAATGTCCCCACCTCCAAGCTGGAAGAAATCGAAGTTCGGTTGAGCGAAGTAGATGGCAATGATCAGGTTAATATCCTGCAACGTCGGGAGGTCACAGTATGATCATGACAACAACTAATTTGAAACAACGCAGCTTACTTGGACTGAAGGGCATGGCCGCGACAGAATTGACTTCGATTCTGGATCGCGCCGCTTACTGGGATGCACATACGGAGAAGCAAGTTTCCGTACTGCAAGGTAAATTTGTAGCAAATATGTTTTTCGAAAATAGCACGCGCACTCGTTTCTCATTCGAAATGGCTGAAAAGCGCCTCGGTGCAGAGGTACTGAACTTTACCGCAGCTGCATCGAGCGTAGAGAAGGGCGAGTCGATCTATGATACGGTACGTACACTGGAAAGCATGGGGATTGATGCGGGAATTATTCGCCTCAAACCTGCGGGTATACTACAAGAGCTGGCACAGAAAGTAAATGTACCGCTCATCAACGCCGGAGACGGTAACAACGAGCATCCGACACAGGCGCTGCTTGATCTGTACACGATGCGCCGCCACTTTGGCGATGTACGTGGATTACATGTAACGATTGTTGGCGACATTATGCATAGCCGTGTGGCACGTTCGAACTTCTGGGCGCTGCAAGCGATGGGTGCAAATGTAAGCTTCTGCGCACCGGAAAATATGCGAGCAAGCGACATTCCGGAAATGCGTTATGTCTCGATGGAAGAAGCGCTACAAGCGGATGTAGTGATGATGCTACGTGTGCAGCTTGAGCGTCATGCCAGCGGCATGATCCAATCCGCAGAGGACTATCGATTGCACTACGGATTGACTGAAGAACGTGCTGCTCGGATGAAAGAACATGCAATCATTATGCATCCAGCACCGGTAAATCGTAACGTCGAAATTGACGATGCACTGGTCGAAAGTTCAAAATCAAAAATTTTTACACAAATGCAAAATGGCGTACCGATCCGCATGTCGGTCATCGAACGCGCACTGCGTAATTAAGCATATCGATACGAAATGATGAATAACCATTCAGGTATCCGTGTCCATATGCAGCAATATGCAGGTAGCGGATACCGAAAATTCATAACTGCGAACAGAGCAGTTAACACTTTCGGAGGTTAATGATGACACTTTTCATAAAGAACGCGAACGTACTGAACGGACAAGGCGAGCTGCAAAAGAGCCATGTATGGGTTGAGAATGGCATCATCACAGGAATCTATGCAGTAGACACAACAACAGATGAAATGATGCGTCAACATGGAAAGGGTCAGGATGTGACCGAGATTGACGGCGAAGGTAAATTGCTGGCGCCAGGCTTGATCGATATGCATGTGCATTTGCGCGAGCCGGGCTTTGAACATAAAGAAACGATCGTAACAGGCACCGCAGCAGCAGCAAAGGGCGGTTACACAACGATCGCCTGCATGCCGAACACGAAGCCTGTGACGGATAAAGCAGACGTCGTGAAGCTCATTCTGGACAAAGCAGCAGAGGCTAATGGTGTTAAAGTACTGCCTTATGCAGCAATTACTTACAATGAGCTAGGCCGCGAACTGACGGACTTTGCAGCATTAAAAGAAGCAGGTGCAATCGGGTTTACCGACGATGGCGTAGGTGTGCAGAACGCACAGATGATGAAGGACGCGATGAAGCTTGCCGCTTCGCTGGATATGCCGGTGATCGCCCACTGTGAAGACGATTCACTCGTTGTAGGCGCTGCGGTAACCGATGGCGAGTTCGCTCGCAAGCACGGTTTAAAAGGCATTCCGAACGAGTCGGAAGCGATCCATGTCGGACGTGATATTTTACTCGCCGAAGCGACAGGTGTGCATTATCATGTATGCCATGTGAGCACAGAACAGTCGATTCGCCTGATTCGGATGGCTAAATCGATCGGTATTAACGTGACCGCTGAGGTATGTCCGCATCATCTGATCCTGTCGGATGAAGATATCCCGGGCATGGATGCGAACTGGAAAATGAACCCGCCACTGCGCTCGCCGCGCGATGTAGAAGCATGTATCGCTGCACTGGAAGACGGCACATTGGATATGATCGTAACGGACCATGCACCGCATAGCGCTGAAGAGAAAGCAAAGGGTATGGAGCTGGCACCATTTGGTATTACAGGCTTTGAAACAGCATTCCCACTACTATATACGAAGTTCGTTAAGACCGGACGCTGGTCGCTCGAACTGCTCGTACAGCGTATGACCGCTGATCCGGCAAGAGTATTTCGTCTGAATACAGGCAAATTGGAACAGGGTGCTGTTGCTGATCTCACACTGATCGATCTGAATGAAGAACGTATAGTAGATCCGGATACATTTTTATCCAAAGGTAAAAATACACCATTTACAGGATGGAAGCTACAAGGGTGGCCTGTACTGACAATTGTCGACGGTCAAATCGTGTGGTCGGAAAAATCTATAACTACTAGTGCATAAATATACCAACTTGTGCTATAATTATTCAGACCTTAATTACGAAGGACGCAGGAGTACCTTCGTCCATAATTATAACTTTCAGGAAAGACAGAGGAGTGAAACGGAATGCAGGCAAAATTGTTATTGGAAGACGGAACATTATTCACAGGTCGCAGCTTCGGCGCGGAAGGTGAAACTACGGGAGAGGTTGTATTCAACACGGGAATTACCGGTTACCAGGAGGTACTGTCTGATCCATCGTATTGCGGACAGATCGTAACGATGACCTATCCGCTGATCGGCAACTACGGTATCAACCGTGATGACTTTGAATCGGTTCGTCCGTATATCAATGGATTCGTCGTTCGACGACATGAGCCAGCTCCAAGTAACTGGCGCGCACAATATTCCATCGATGAACTGCTGCGCGAACATGGCATCATCGGCATTAGCGATATCGATACTCGGATGCTGACACGCCGCATCCGCCACCAGGGTACAATGCGCGGTATTTTGACAACAGCAGCACTGGCGCCGGAGGAATTGATGGAGCGTCTGCAAGCAACAACACCTACGGTCGATCAAGTGAGCCGTACATCGACACAGCATATGTACAGCAGCCCGGGTGAGAAAGAACGTATCGTGCTGATCGATTACGGTGCAAAGAGTGGTATTGTGCGCGAACTGACACAGCGTGGCTGTGATGTGGTCGTCGTACCACAGGATACAACGGCTGATGAGATTCGCCGTCTGCATCCAGATGGCATTCAGCTGTCCAACGGCCCTGGGGACCCGAAAGATGTACCAGCCGCAACAAAAGTTATTGAGGAGCTGCTCGGCGAATATCCAATCTTCGGCATTTGTCTCGGACACCAGCTGTTCGCACTGGCATGTGGAGCAGACACCGAGAAGCTGAAGTTCGGTCATCGCGGTGGTAACCATCCGGTTAAAGACCTGAGCACAGGCCGCTGCTATATCACTTCCCAGAACCACGGCTACACAGTAAAAGAACAATCCATCCAGGGCACAGAACTGGAAGTTACGCATATTAATAACAACGATAAAACGATCGAAGGCTTGAAGCACAGCAAATATCCGGCGTTTTCGGTACAGTATCACCCGGAAGCAGCACCAGGACCATTTGACAACAGCTATCTGTTCGATCAATTCCTCGCGATGATTCGTGAGCACAAGCAAAATCAGCCTCAAACAACACGTCAGGCCGAAATGTTCGCCGCTTTGAAAGGAGCACGTTAATTATGCCTATCAATAAAGATCTCAAAAAAATCCTCGTTATCGGCTCAGGCCCGATCGTTATCGGTCAAGCGGCTGAGTTTGACTACGCTGGCACCCAGGCGTGTCAGGCGCTGAAAGAAGAAGGCGTTGAGGTCGTGCTGATCAACAGCAACCCGGCAACGATTATGACGGATACGAACATGGCAGATAAAGTATACATCGAGCCAATCACACTGGAATTCGTCACTCAAATTATCCGTCAGGAACGTCCGGATGGACTGTTGCCAACACTCGGCGGACAAACAGGTTTGAATATGGCGGTTGAGCTGGCGCGTGCTGGCGTACTGGAAGCCGAAAATGTAAAGCTGCTCGGTACACAGCTGCATTCGATCGAAAAAGCGGAAGATCGTGACCTGTTCCGTGACCTGATGAGAGAACTGGAGCAACCGGTACCGGATAGCGTTATCGTAACGACACTGGAAGAATCGCTGGAATTTGCAAACGAAATCGGATATCCGATCATCGTCCGTCCGGCTTACACACTCGGCGGTACAGGCGGCGGTATTTGCGCCAACGAAGAAGAACTGCGCGAGACAGTAGCAGCCGGTTTGCGTTACAGCCCGATCGGACAATGTCTAGTTGAGAAAAGTATCGCAGGTATGAAAGAAGTCGAGTATGAAGTTATGCGTGATGCGAACGACAACTGTATCGTTGTATGTAATATGGAAAACTTCGATCCGGTTGGCGTACACACAGGCGACAGTATCGTTGTCGCTCCGAGCCAGACGCTGTCTGACCGTGAGTATCAGATGCTGCGCTCAGCATCTTTGAAAATCATTCGTGCCCTGAACATCGAAGGGGGCTGTAACGTACAGTTCGCCCTTGATCCACAGAGCTATCAATACTATGTAATCGAAGTGAATCCGCGGGTAAGCCGCTCCTCGGCACTCGCTTCCAAAGCAACCGGTTATCCGATTGCCAAAATGGCAGCGAAGATCGCACTGGGCTATACGCTGGACGAGATCGTCAATCCGGTTACTGGACAGACGTATGCTTGCTTTGAGCCAACACTGGACTATATCGTAGCGAAAATTCCACGCTGGCCGTTTGATAAATTCACAAGCGCTAACCGTAAGCTCGGTACGCAGATGAAAGCAACCGGCGAGGTTATGGCCATCGGACGTACATTTGAAGAAGCGATTCACAAAGCGGTTCGCTCGCTGGAAATCGGTGTACACCGTCTGTACTTGAAAGAAGCGGTCGAACTGACCGATGAGAAGCTGACCGAGCGTCTGATCAAGGCAGATGATGAGCGTCTGTTCCTCGTCGCTGAAGCTTTCCGCCGCGGTTATACGCTGGAGCATATCCATGAGTTGAGTAATATCGACTGGTGGTTCCTGGATAAAATCGAGCGTATCGTCGCATACGAATCGGTGATCGCGTTTGAAGAGAAATTGTCCGACGAAACGCTATACACAGCGAAGCGTCTTGGCTTCACGGATCGTGCTATCGCCGAACTGCGTCAGCCAAACGATCCAGACGGCACATTCAGCAATGAGCATTCCATCCGCACGTACCGTAAAGAACTTGGACTCGTACCGGTATATAAAATGGTAGATACATGTGCAGCAGAGTTTGAGGCGACAACGCCTTACTACTACTCCACCTATGAAACCGAAAACGAAGTAACGAAAGCAGACAAACAAAAAATCGTCGTGCTTGGCTCCGGTCCAATCCGTATCGGTCAGGGGATCGAGTTTGACTACTCCACCGTACACGCGGTATGGGCGATTCAAGAAGCAGGCTACGAAGCGGTCATTATTAATAACAACCCGGAGACGGTATCGACTGACTTTAACACATCAGATCGACTGTACTTTGAGCCACTGTTCTTCGAAGATGTGATGAACGTGATCGAGCAGGAGCAACCGATCGGTGTTATCGTACAGTTCGGCGGACAAACAGCGATCAACCTCGCGGCTCCACTGGAAAAAGCAGGCGTGAACATTATCGGTACAAGCCTCGAAAGCATTGACGAAGCGGAAAACCGTAAGAAATTCGAAGCGCTGCTGTCCCGTCTGAACATTGCTCAGCCACAGGGCAGCACGGTTCAATCGGTAGACGAAGCGGTAGAAACGGCACAAAAGCTCGGTTATCCGGTGCTTGTACGTCCATCCTACGTACTCGGCGGACGTGCAATGGAGATCGTATACTCGGACGAGGAACTGCTGCGCTATATGGCTGAAGCGGTAAAAATCAATCCAGAGCATCCGGTTCTGATCGACCGTTACATGCTTGGTAAAGAAGTGGAAGTCGATGCGATCTGTGACGGCGACACCGTTGTCGTACCGGGCATTATGGAGCATATCGAGCGTGCAGGCGTTCACTCCGGTGACTCGATCGCGGTCTATCCGCCACAACATCTGTCGCCAGAGCTGAAAGAAAAGATCGTGAACATCACGATCAAAATTGCGAAGGAACTGAAAACGATCGGTCTGGTCAACATCCAGTTCGTTATTTTCCAAAACGAAGTGTACGTGATCGAAGTGAACCCGCGTTCGTCCCGTACCGTACCGTTCCTAAGCAAAGTCACGAATATCCCGATGGCGAACATCGCGACACAGGCAATTCTCGGACGCAAGCTGGCTGATCTCGGCTACACCGAAGGTCTGTGGCCGGAAAGCGATTATGTATCGGTTAAAGTTCCAGTGTTCTCCTTTGCCAAGTTGCGCCGCGTTGAACCGACACTCGGCCCAGAAATGAAATCGACCGGTGAAGTGATGGGTCGCGACCTACTGTATGCAAAGGCACTGTTCAAAGGTCTGATCGGTGCAGGTATGAAAATTCCATCCACCGGTGCACTGATTGCAACCGTAGCGGATAAAGACAAAGAAGAAGCAGTACGTCTGCTCAAAGGCTTCTACCGTCTCGGTTACAAAATTATCGCAACCGGCGGTACGGCTGAAGCGCTGAAAGCAGCAAACATTCCGGTAACGGTTGTGAACAAGCTGTCTGAAGGCACACCGAATATCCTTGATCTGATCCGTAGCGGACAGGCAAACTTCGTCGTCAACACACTGACAAAGGGCAAAACACCAGAGCGTGACGGTTTCCGTATCCGTCGTGAAGCGGTAGAGAACGGTGTCGTATGTATGACATCGCTCGATACGGTGGAAGCACTGCTGACTATGCTGGATACGATCAACTTCTCTTCCTATGCGATGCCTGCGCTGAGCAAAGAAAAGCAAGCAGAGCAAGAGAGCAACGTCATTCAAGCAGCTGTAGGTCAACTGCAAGATCAAGAAACGATCCTCAGCTAAATTCGATACCAATCACATATGCGGCGGACCATTGACGTGTCCGCCGTCATTTGTGTGCGCATTTACGATTGGGTTCCGAAGCTATGCAAACAAGACGAACGATAACGGTATACCGATCATCTTATTCCCGCCGTGATTCTAACGTATGCTTTAGGACAAATAGAGATCGTTGATAACTGTAACAGTTCTTATCGCTAGAGATGCATTATGTGGAGATGTGGCATTATGCTGTACTGTATCTATGTATAATGAACACGGTGCATAGTAGTCTGAGGTGACCAAAATTTAGAAAGAGACAAGGAGATGGCAGACGATGACCGAATATGTACATACTGCGGCTGCACAGCGACTGATCGTAGCACTGGATTATCCGAATGTAGAGCAGGCACGTCATTTGATCGATACGCTACAGGGGATTCCTTGTTATATCAAAGTCGGTATGCAGCTGTTTTATGCGGCTGGACCGGAATTTGTACGGGAACTGAAGGAAAAAGGCTACTCCGTCTTTCTTGATCTTAAAATGCACGATATTCCGAATACCGTCAAAGGTGGCGCCCATAGCATTACACGTTTGGGGGTGGATATGTTTAATGTCCATGCCGCAGGCGGTCGTGAGATGATGAAAGCAGCGGTAGCCGGTATGGAGCAAGCGTTAAGTGAAGATAAGGCGCTCACACGCCCATTGCTAATCGCGGTTACGCAACTGACAAGCACATCCCAGCAGACGATGAATGAAGATATCGGCATTCCAGGTAGTGTGGAAGATACGGTTGTACGTTATGCCCGTCTGGCGTATGAATGCGGATTGGATGGCGTCGTATCATCGCCACTGGAAGGGCCAGCGATTAAGGCTGCATGTGGAAGTTCCTTTGTGACCGTAACGCCAGGCGTCCGTCCGGCGGGTGCAGAGGTAGCCGACCAGACACGCATTATGACACCGGGGCGTGCGATTGCAGCCGGAAACGATTATCTCGTTGTCGGACGGCCAATTACAGCCGCTATCGATCCAAGAAAAGCAGCCGAGCAGATTATAGAGGAGATGAACCAATATGTTAACGATTGAAGAGATTCCAGCACATATCGCAGCAGCCCTGTTAAAAATTGAAGCCGTTGCACTTCGTCCACAGGAGCCATTCACATGGACGTCCGGTATTAAATCACCGATTTATTGCGATAACCGTCTCACCATGTCGTATCCATTTATCCGCGACCAGATCGCTGACGGATTCGCCACGATTATTCGCAATCAATATCCAGACGCTGATGTGATTGCAGGTACAGCAACCGCAGGTATTCCACATGCGGCATGGGTAGCGGAGAAGCTCGATCTGCCGATGGCTTACGTACGCGACAAAGCGAAAGGACATGGCAAGCAAAATCAGATCGAAGGACTGATCAAGCCCGGTCAACGTGTCGTTGTGATCGAAGATCTGATTTCTACAGGCGGAAGCTCGATCAAAGCCGCAGAAGCGATTCGCGAAGTGGGCGCTGAGCCACTCGTTGTGCTGGCGATTTTTAGTTACCAGCTCGATAAAGCGGTACAAGCATTTGAAGATGCCAACCTACCGCTGCAAACCCTATCCAACTATACTGCACTGATCGAAAAGGCGGTTGAACTAGGTACAGTAAAAGAAGAAGATCTGGAGTTGCTGCATTCCTGGCGCGAAAACCCAGAGGCATTTGGCAAATAAGTGGTTGGAGCACGGAAAGTAGTTTCTCGCTGTGAACAGTATCAACGATGTCGATACCGTCATGTGTAAATGACATGGTAAGTTAGTTGCTTACACAGGCGGATCGATATTCAGTCAGTAAGCGAGACCGGATGGACAAAAGGTAAAATAATCAAAGCTGTATGTTGCCTAATTGCGGCATACAGCTTTTAATTTATAACTATGGTGGATAACATTTGTTAGGTGTTAGGTGTTAGGTGTTAGGTGTTAGGTGTTAGGTGTTAGGTGTTAGGTGTTAGGTGTTAGGTGTTAGGTGTTAGGTGTTAGGTGTTAGGTGTTAGGTAGCATATGTTATTTATTATTTTATACTATATCTATATGTCCTTTATATAAATCACCGAAGGTTATTAAAGCAAAAAAATCTACATCGACGACTGATATAGCGTAATATAGAGCATTTGCCATTGCCATATACGATAACCCCCATATACAAGCAATCCACTGTAAAAATGATTGACAAATACCAGGAAATTGCGGTATATTAATTGAGTCGCTGTTTACTTGATACACTAAAAGAAAACGTTCTTTTAGTCATGCGGGCCTATAGCTCAGTTGGTTAGAGCTACCGGCTCATAGTGCGTCACGTTCTACGCCCAATCTCCTGTGGAAACACGGAATAAAAGCGTAGGGCTGCAAGGATAACAAACCTTGACAGCTAACTCTTGTGTCCTCTTATAGAGGATGAACTCTAAAGGATATGAATATATCCCACCTTACTCAATAACAAGGTGCAAATACCCTGAGACTCCGACTTGCGTAGAAGCGATGTACCGCCAAGCGTAAGAAGCTCGGTAAAGATTTGTCGAAAGGAAAACTCCTAATAGGGAAGAAGTACGAGTAGGCTGGGGGCTATAAACTGCATAAGGTGAGAAGGTATTAACCAGACGAACCATCGATTGAAAGCGAACGGATGACTTGACGGCAACATCAAGGAATGATGGATTGCGGTCACTACATTATGGGAGTAGGCGAACTGCGGATAACGAATAGACGTTATCACAGGGGAACACATTATTGATACCCTTAAATCCACTTTCGCATAGATGGCACCTAAGTGCAGATATGTACAGCTAGAGACAAGGGAACGTGAGAAGTCCTTCCGTATCATTCAACCCGTACGTGGGGATACGAATGCGCAGGATAATGGCGTATGAAGAAGGATGGCGGATACCCCGTAGTAGTGCAGAAGCAGGGTAATGCCTGTGGAGCGAAGGGGGTAAGTCGAGCTAACAAACAGTGTGCAACACCGATTTGAAGTTCAAAACGCTAAGATAACGGCATGTAAGCCACAAATATCCAAACCTAATCATATAAAATGGGGGTGACGATCTCCATGCTATATGAAAAGGAACTTAGCGAGGCAGAATTGAAAGAGGTTAAAGACCAACTGTATGAACGATCTGTAAACGGAGAAAGAAATTTTCACAATCTAATGGAACTAATTCTAATGCGCGAGAATCTAATTCACGCCATCCGCAAAGTGAAAAGCAACAGTGGATTCAAATCCGCTGGCGTGGACAACATGAAAGGACAAGAATTTCTTCAATTGGAAGCAGAAATCACTTTCGACCGATTAAGAGAAGCCATACAAGACTACTCCCCTGAGAAGGTTAAAAGGGTATATATTCCGAAAAGCAATGGAAAATTACGCCCACTAGGAATACCGACGATTACCGACAGAATAATTCAAACTGCCGTTGCAAACATCATCGAGCCGATTGTAGAGGGTATTATGTATAAACACTCCTACGGGTTCAGACCGATGCGAGGGATCAGTGAAGCCGTTGCTTATCTATCTACACTGACCATTAACAACAACAGGCATTTTGTCCTTGAGGGAGACATCAAAGGATACTTTGATCATATCAACCACAACATACTGATTAACAAGTTGTATAAGTATGGAATCAGGGACAAAAGAGTATTGGAAGTTATCAAACTAATGCTCAAAAGCGGTATAGAAGGCGAAAAAGAAGTAAATGATATTGGAACACCACAAGGTGGAACAATAAGTACATTACTTTCCAACGTATACCTGACAGACTTCGACCATTGGGTAAGCAAACAATGGCTTGAGTTTGAAACCAAGAACAAGTACCAACGTCAACAACATAAAGTCAGAGCGCAGAAAAGTACCCGCATGAAAATGGGATATCTGATCAGATACGCAGATGACTGGATTGTTATGACAGACTCAGAGGAAGCAGCGGTCAAATGGAAACACGCCTGTACCAAATTCTTACGAGAAAAATTGAAGATCGAGTTAAGCGAAGAAAAGACATTGATTACTGATCTTAGAAAAGACAAAATGAATTTTCTGGGCATAACCTTTTTCAAACGGAAAGGAAAGAACGGAAACTACACTCTAAGGAGTGAAGCGAACCGGGACAGACTTCGAGAAAAAGAAAAAGTAATCTATGAAGCTCTGAGGAAAATCAGGAGAACTTCAAATGATGTTGAACTCTTTAAAGCGATCTACGAATACAATAGTATCGTAAGAGGAATAAATAACTTCTACAGAATAACAACACTCTACAATCCCGTTCTAAGTCATTTAGAATGGAAAATGCGCGCAGCGTTGAACAGGACAAAGCGAAAACGCAATGGTTTCTTTACCAAAGCAGCGAATTGTCCCAACATCGCACCAGAATATAAGGAATCTGAACTCAATTTAAGGGTACTTGCCTTTAAAATTGAAGGACAGAACATAGGGCTGACAAGACCTGGACACGGAAAATACGTGAAACCAAAAATCAAAGCTCAATGGATTAACCCTTATAGCGCAAAAGGTAGAGCCAAATATGAAGAAGTTACAGGGAAACCGTGGACTACAGTAAACAGAAACCCTTTCATATCGTTGGGCAACATATCGCATTTGATAGCTAGGAATGCGGACGTTGGAGGCATATACAACCTCGAATATCAGATTAATCGACCGATGGCTTTTAACAGAGACAAAGGAAAATGCAGAACCTGCGAAATTAAACTCACAGGGTATGGAGATACAGAAATACACCATATCGATACATCGCTTGATCTCACAACAATCAACAAGCTAACGAATCTCGTAACGCTATGTAAATCGTGTCATGTTGAAGAACATAGAGAGCGGTGGCGAGCAAAGCAGCAAGAAAAGGAAAAAGCGAAAGCAAGGAAGTCCAAAACAGCGACAAGTAACAAAAGGACAACCAACGCACAGCCCAAACCTAGAGCCAGCAGCAAACCACCGAGAGAAGAACTGTACAGGGACATTACAACGATGTCATATGTACAGATCGGCTTGAAATATGGAGTGAGTGGAAACGCAGTAAAGAAATGGGCAATCTCATACGACCTGCACGATCTTAGACTCTACAAAATTAAGAAGAAAGCCCGGTAAGATGAAAAGATATGACCCAATTATACTCTGAACGATCAAAACACTGATTTGTTAGTCGATGGGTCGCTGTATGCGGTGAAAGTCGCACGTACAGTGATAACTGGGGGAAAACGCGAAGACTGCCTGCTGTGTAAACAGTAAGAGTCGGAAGTTACCTATCAGTACACCGGTTGGTCGGGGGTTCGAGTCCCTCTGGGCCCATACGTAAAAGACGATTCATTCGCGAAAGGTGCGGATGAATCGTCTTTTTTTGTGTTTGAAAATGATAGGGTAGCAGCAAGCTAGTCTATCATTCGTTTATTAATTTATTTATTAGTTTATTATTTCGTACCTTTATCCTTATCATTCGTAAAATCATCTTCAATCTTTTCCACAGACTCATCTACAGCTTCTTCCAGCAGATCGGCAGCGCGATGCTTGGCATTAGGATCAGGATCTGGAATCGGATCTACACCAGCGCCAGTACCTTGTTCAAAAGCTTCGTCATCACCTTTATGTTTGTTATCGTGAGTAGGGTCATTATGAGGTGTGCTCATCTGTATTCATCCTTTCCGAATGCGATGTATTGTAGTTGATACGGTGTTATCGATATGCCATAGACTCATAGCACCTATGCTATCGAATAAACCATAACGATATCGACTGAATCATCATCCAGATGAACGCTGTTTATACTTATATAAATGGCGTGTTTTTATCCATATTTGTATAGGTGTGAAATTTGCACAGGTATGAAAAAAGAAAAACAGTATCTATCATCATTAATCCCTCATAACACAAACAACGATCTTAATAACGATCATGTACCGAATCCTGTGCGGATACGGTATTCACCTCTGGAACTGTCAACCCTGCACGTAGATACGCATCTTCCAGAATCGTTAATGCCGAACGCACACCAATCCCAAAACGATCACAACCTGCTGCCCGCATATCCAGTAATGTCTGCAAATCACGAATACCGCCTGCCGCTTTGATCTGGGCAGCATTGCCAATCGTGGAGCGGATCAACTGGATCGTCTCGACCGTTGTCGGTCGGGGTCCCCAGCCGGTTCCGGTTTTGACAAATGCAGCACCTGCGGTGACGACCAGCTCACTGCCCTGACGAATCTCATCATCTGTCAAATAGGCAATTTCCAAAATCGCTTTAACCGGAATATCCTCAGCAGCAGCAACGACCGACTGTATATCATGTAATACACGCTGGGTGTCACCCGATTTAAGTGCCCCAACATTGATTACCATATCTAGCTCCCGGCAACCAAGCTGTAGCATTTCGCGTGCCGTGTGTACTTTCATCGATACCGTATCTGCACCAGAAGGAAACCCAACTACACCAGTCACAACGGTATCCGGGGTATGCTCCAATTGACGAATAACATACTCCGTCATATAAGGCATCGGACTGGCGCAAATACAATGATACGCTTTCACAATCGCAAGCAGCAGATCCACTTCATCATGCGTCACATCCGTCCGTACCGCACTCACATCTACCCAGCGTCCAATTTCGGCTATATTCAAATCGCTATGTTCGATATGTTTCATATTGTATCTCCTTTTTATAAAGATAATTATCTTTTATGTGATCAATATAGCGGATCGAATGAAAGAATACAAGGTATACAACATAAAAAGATTGTAGTTTGTATTAAGGCGTTGACGCAATTTCATATCGATGTAAGCAGGGTTTCGCTGCGAGGAAGCAATAAAGGATGAAGATGACCTTTGAGTACAGAAATTTAAACTGTACTGCAATGCTACTCCATAGATTTCTATGCGATAACGGAGTCTGTCCTTTTGTTCCTTGCAGCAGTGGTTTCTATCCCAGACAAAATAGTTTGCTTACACCTCTTGAATTGGATCGTGTATACATTTGTAATCGTGCATACATTTGTATACATACTCTAACTCCGATCTATAAATATAATTCCAGGCATATTTAAAATGAAAGCGCTTGACAAAAGATAGTTATCTTTAATATATTCAAAGCAATCTTAAACGCCAATTACAGAAAGAAGGGGAACGCGATATCGTATCTCATTTCTTACGATCTGGGCACGGGTGGAGTAAAAGCTTCGTTGTATGATCGTCATTTACAGACGATCGCACGTTCGTTTACCGAATATGCAACGTATTATCCGCAACCTCATTATCATGAACAGCGACCCGAAGATTGGTGGCAGGGTGTGGCGCAATCGACACATCAATTGTTATCGATCTCAGGTATTGATGCTACCGATATCACCTGTGTTAGTCTGTCTGGACACAGTCTGGTTAGTGTGCCGATTCATCGTACAGAAGGGGCATTGCTGGAGCAGGTGCCGATCTGGTCGGATAAACGTGCAGAGGCGGAAGCGGCGACATTTTTTAACGAGGTAAATGAGCAGCAATGGTACTTACGCACAGGCAATGGATTTCCGGCTGCCTGTTATCCATTGTTCAAGCTAATGTGGATGCAAAAGCACCAACCGGACATTTTTGCCCGTGCAGATGTTATGCTCGGTTCCAAAGATTATATTAACTACCGGTTAACCGGGGCGATTTATACCGATCCGTCATACGCATCCGGGTTAGGTGCCTATGATCTTAAACAGGGGGGCGTAGCAGATGAACTGCTTGAAGCAGCAGGTATTCCAGCGCATCTGTTTCCTGCCATTGTACCGTCACATGAACAGATTGGACAGGTGACGGCAGAGGCAGCAGCCTACACTGGATTAGCGGAAGGTACACCGGTGGCATGTGGTGGTGTGGACAATGCATGTATGGCACTGGGAGCGGTGGGCAGTGAACAAGGACGCAGCTATGTATCGCTTGGCTCATCGAGCTGGATTCCAGTAAATTCAGCAGAGCCGGTACTGGATGTGGATACAAGACCGTATGTATTTGCACATATTGCGGAAGGGATGTATACGAGTGCCTATTCCATTTTTGCGGGCGGAAGTTCATTGCGCTGGGTTCGAGATCAATTGTGTGCAGAGCTGGCTGGACGCGAGGATGCTTATGACCGTATGAACGAAATGGCAGCTTCCGCGCCGCCAGGGTCTAACGGTGTACTGTTTGATCCCAGTCTGGCTGGCGGTACTTCGCAGGATAACAGTATCTATATTCAGGGCAGTTATATTGGCTTACAGCTGGCAACGACTCGTAATGATCTCATTCGTGCGGCAATGGAAGGGATTGCGCTAAATTTGAAGCTTGCGCTAGATTTGTTAAATGAGCACACACCGATTCACAGCCAATTGCTATTTTGTGGGGGAGGCAGTCGCAGCGCATTATGGCGACAGATATTTGCAGATATATTCGATATGGATATCGTGAAAACGAATATAGATCAGGATGCGGCTTCACTTGGAGCGGCAGCGATTGCAGCTCGTGCAGTAGGCTGGTGGCAGGATTATCGTGGGATTGCGGATGTACATCAAGTAGAACATATTAGCCATCCTGAACCCATTAGCCGTGATCTGTATCAGCGCTTGCTGCCTGTATTCCAGCATGTACATGAACAGACAGCAGCGCTTGGTGAATATATGCATCGTCACACATTGGAACAGAAGGAATATTCATCTACCTATAGCCAAATGGAGGAATAACGATGAAACCGAATCAATTCGATACAAGCTTCTCGCTAGAAGGCAAAACAGCGATCATTACCGGTGCTGCATCCGGTATCGGACGAGCCGTCGCCCATTTATTTGTGGAAAAAGGAGCATCTGTTGCGCTACTTGATCTGAATTTAGAACAGGCACAGCAGGTCGCGAGCGGTCTGGAACGTGTAGCGGCATTTGCAGTAGATGTAGGCGATCGGGCTTCGGTGGAACAAGCGGTGACTGCGGCCAAAACACATTTTGGAGGACTGGATATTCTTGTGAATAGCGCGGGAATCGGGCCAGTGGAGTGGGCGGAGCATTATCCAGAGGAAGACTGGCATCGGACGATGCGTGTTAATCTAAACGGTACTTTTTTCATGTCACAACAGGTTGGACGTGAGTTCATTGCGGCTGAACGTGGTGGGAAAATCATTAGTCTGGCTTCACAAGCAGGTATAGTCGCGATTGATCGTCATGTTGCGTATAGTGCCAGTAAAGCAGCCGTTATTTCCATTACCAAATCACTCGCCTATGAATGGGGCAAATACGGGATTCAAGTCAATGCAATTTCTCCGACAGCGACGTATACGCCATTGATCGAAGGCTACTGGGAAGGGGATATTAAGGAGGAAGCGATCCGCAATACGCCTGCCGGACGCTTTGCCGAGCCAGGTGAAATTGCAGCAGCAGCATTATTTTTAGCAAGCCAGGCGTCGAATATGGTCACAGGCGCGAATCTGGTCGTTGATGGTGGTTATACGATTCATTGAGTGTATGAAGTTTATAGTGTACAGTTTATTGGGATGTGAGTTGATTCTATTCTCCATTACTAGATTACTAGCGTATCAGCTCAGGAGTGGATTAAATCGTTTGAGTATTAAAAGGCCAAATCATAAGTTCATGTTATACGTGTAAGTAGCACTTCACTACGACAAAGAAATAAGGGAAAAGAACGATCTCTAGTGTTAGCGCTCTTCTAACACGAGGTACAACGAAAAGGGATTTTTGCGAAGGCAAAATAGGTTACTGCTTCTAGTGTTAGCGCTCTTCTAACACGAGGTACAATGAAAAGGGATTTTTGCGAAGGCAAAATAGGTTACTGCTTCTAGTGTTAGTGCTCTTCTAACACGAGGTACAACGAAAAGGGATTTTCACAAAGCCCAATACCTTCCAACCGTTGAGCACAGGAATCTACAATGTATTCTTACTTCATAGATGCCTTTTCCAGACCAGAGCGGGTTCCTTCATTTCTTGCCTGGGTAGTATCTGCACTAGCAACAATAGTTTACGTCTATGTCCTAACAGAAGATAAACAATAAAATACAAACATCAGCGTCTGCCTTCAAGGTAGACGCTGTATTCATATTTATCTGCAACCAGCTTCGTAACACTGTATTCGAACGGTCCTTGTTCAGTAGAAGTGAGTCGTTTGCTACATAACAGCGGAGCGCCAAGTGGGACCTGTAAAATTTGCGATTCGGTAAAATCAGCGGCAACTGCCGATAGTCGTTCCCATGCATGGAGTAGAATCAGATGATACGTTTGCTCTAAAAACGAGTATAGGCTAGTAAATGTATTACTATACTGCTCCAGTCCCGGCACTTTACTAGCGCGCAAATAATTGTTCATGAGCGCAATCGGCTGTCCATCTGCATATTGTACCCGTTGCACAAGATACACCTGTTGCCCGGCAGGCAATTGCAGTTCAAGCGCAATCGGTTCTGGTGGTGTAATTAATTGAATCGACATGCCGCGAGTTTGTACATCGTAACCTTTGGCGATGAGTGTTTCGGTAATGGAGCTGAGATGGTTAAGGCGCTGCGTGGTGGAAGTATCCAGCACTTCCGTGCCTTTTCCTTGCGTTTTGCGGACAACGCCTTCGCTGTGCAATTGTTCAATCGCTTTACGAATCGTGGTACGGCTAACATGGAAGCGTTGCTCCAGCTCGGATTCGGTGGGCAACAAGGTGCCGGCAGGATAGACACCTTCCTTAACGTCCTGTTTAAGTAAACGGTATACTTTGCGATAGGCGGGAATATTGTTCATGAATTGGACTCCTTTGACAATCGATCAGCAGATCAGGCGTGCGGATAAAGCAATGTGAAAGTAAATTAACGAAGAGCCAGTAAACATTTCGATTCCAAATAGCATATCAACTCGGATTCATCTAATGCGGTTCAACTTTCAGCAAAAATCGGTCTGAAAAGTAAATGGAAAAGAAATTACACCGGTTTAATTGGATCGCAGATGCTCTTTAAGTAGATCGAAGACGCTCTTATAGAATTAGATTACTTTCTATACATCCATGACATCTATGCACACAGCTATACATCATGACATCTTTTTGCTTTTACGCATGTGCCTCTATAAGCTGATCTTGCCATAAAAAGTCCTTTTGTTCAAGAAAGATCATGATCTTTGAATGGATCGACGTTACATACTCCAATATGACAGGTGATGCAACCCTTTCTGTTATTATGAATTTTAAAATAATCGTCAAAGTAAGCCTTAAAATAAGCTGTAAAGCGATAGCAAAGTCGTAGTCGTAGTCATAGTCATAGTCATAGTCATAGTCATAACAATTGGCGGTAAATGAATAACAAACTAAACAGAAATGAAGCAGAAAACCAAAAACTAAGCAGAAAATTTAAAATCAAACCAAAACCACACTCCAGCTATATACGAGCAATAGAGCAACTAAGTTAAAACGCTTTAACTTTTATAAGAAAATAGTTTTTACATCGTTTACGATTACATACGAATGCACAATACGAATACATGATAGAACGTCCATAGCTTGCCTGTTCGGTGCAACGCTCCGGCTACCATGATTCTGTAAAATTCAATCGCTGGCGAGATTGCTGCATCACTTGTTTAAAAGAAGCCATTTATATCCATTATGTCTTGCCGCAGTAGTGTCTGCTCCAGCACAAACAGTTTGCGTAGACACTCGATCACCATTTCAATGTCACAACCGATTTAGCAGGAACAGTGTAATTCACCGACTGATTATTCCAATTCACTTTAACAGTACGCGCATTGTTTTGTGAGTTATACAGCACAACCGCTTTGGAACCATCCGTGTTTTTGAACGCTACACTTTGCAGATCGCCAAATGTAGTAGAGTCGATGCGGTAAGCGCCCGGACTAACAAATTTGCTAAAATGACCAAGCAGATAATATTGCTTTGTATAGGTGACATTGTCCTCTGGATTGCTGGAGCTGTTATCTGAATTTTGGATGGTGACCATGCCTTTATTTGTATTATTATCACCGATCACACTTGGACCATCCTTTTGATCCAATGCAGCGTTCCACAAAATAATCGATTTGGACCAGTTACGCGTCATACCGATAAATTCATTGATCATATTGTCAAAGCCCTGTGTCGTCCCGTTCACCGGATCGTTCCAATCGCCAAAGCCACCTTCAGTAAACCAGATATCTTTATCTGGATGTGCATTATGCATAGTTGTCATCGCTGTAAAATCACCACCATAATGATGGAAGGCACTGCCAGCGATGTACTGAGATTTGCCGTTGTCTTTTAACCCTTGCACAACGGTGCGTGGGAACGTCCAATTGTCATAGTTATGATCATACGCAATCACTTTCGTATTCAAGCCTGCGGCGCGGAGTGCAGGCCCAAGATAATCGCCGATCATACCGATTTGATCCTGCTCATTCATCAGCATACCCGGATAACGACCTGGCTCGAACAGCGGTTCATTTTGCGGAGTTACGGCATAGATTGGAATGCCCTGCGCCTGATATGCTTGAATAAATTTAACAAAGTAATTAGCATATACCGGATAGTTCTCCGCCTTGAGTTTGCCGGTTCCATTTTTGTCGTTCGTTGTGTATTTCATCCATGCTGGCGCGCTCCACGGGGAAGCGATAATTTTGATAGCAGCATTTTTCGCCAGTGCAGCTTTGACGATCGGGATGATGTACGGTTGGTCACGGGAGACGCTAAACTGATTCAGCGCGGTATCTCCATTCACATCATCATAAGTATACGTACTCCAGGCAAAATCGCTCGCGCCCATCGGCTGGCGCAGCATACTCATTGAGATGCCGGAGCCACTAAACAGATTGCTCATCACTTCGTTACGCTTCGTACTGCTGAGCTTGTACTGGAGCAGCCAGGCGGAAGCATCGGTGAGTGAGACACCGAATCCGTCCATTTGCTGGTATGTCGCGCCTTCATTAACGTTAACAGTATAATCCGCATTACCGGTCGTGCTGCTAAAGGTCAGATCGTTTTGCCGGGTTAAACGTCGATCCGTGCGAAGTCCTACTTTCGGCTCGGTATTCGGATCAGCGGTTGTCAGCCACACCTGTGCTTTTTCATTGGCAGCATACGCAGATGAGGGTGCGACAGAGATCAGCGGTGTGATCACCAGACTACTTAACAAAACAACATGAAGACTCTTTTTGAATATCGACATCACATACACCTCGGTTTACAGTTGTAAGCGTTTCACCGAACATCGACCATGTTATCAGGAGAGAATAGGATTTACAACCTAATTTTTACATAATTATCCTGTATTAGATCGTGTATGTTATAGGAGGGAGCGATATAAACGTTATGAATACAATCGAGGGTAGTAAAATAGATTAGATTTATGTGCATATTGCTCGAATGGGGATACAAACTTATACACGTGCAAGCTCATATACGTGCAAGGAACGTGCAAGGAACGTGCAAGGAACACAGATTAGAGTCCGTCTTCATCTTCCTTCCTGCGATGGTATCTGCTCTAACAAAAAAGTTTGTATACACATTAGTTGATCTGGAATAGTTCGTTATTTTTATATAGGTGAAATCAAGTATAGCATCAGCGTATCATCTATCGATGTAAAGCCACCATTTTACGATATGATCTGAATTGTAGTCGTATGTTATAACGGAAGCTAGATTAGACGGAATAAACTTCACATGTCTGATCGCGCTTTCCCATTTTTAAATTATGCGCTAAAATGATTGAAACTGGTTTCAATCACAACAGCGTTTACTAACAACATTGGAGTGTGACGTATGGTTAATATTATTGATGTAGCCCGTCAAGCAGGGGTGTCCAAAACGACCGTATCACGTGTCATTAATAATTATCCCCATATTTCACCGGATAAACGGCGTCAGGTGATGGAGGCGATGGAGCAGCTTGGATTCGTTCCCAATCCTTCGGCACGCAAGCTGCGTGGGCAAGTCACGACGACGATTGCGGTTATTGTGCCGAAAATTGTCAATCCCTTTTTTGCTTATCTCGTGGATGCGATTGAGCAAGAAGGGTATCGTCAAGGTTATCAAACATTGATTTGTCAGACGAATGAGCATAAGTCTAAAGAAATCGCCTATTTGGATTTACTAAAAAACAAGCAGGCAGACGGTATCATTATGGCAGCGATTGAAAATGATTGGGCGGATATTGAGCCGTATACTGCGTTTGGTCCGATTGTGTTATGCAATGAATATGTGAATCAAAATGATGTGCCTACCATTCGTGTAGATCAGCATGAAGGTACGTATACGGCCATTCGTCATCTGATTGAGCGGGGCCATCGTAAAATCATGTATTGCACAGGTGGATTATTTACCGACTTTGGTAAAGACAAAGATCGTAACCAGGCATACCAGCGTGCATTGGAAGAAGCAGGAATCGCGATCAACCCGAACTGGATTCTGGTTGACCGTCATACGATTGAGGATGGCAAAAAGGTGACGGAGCTTATTCTGGACATGAGTGATCGCCCAACAGCTGTATTCACAGGCAGTGATGAAATTGCCAGCGGGCTTATGATGGCAGCACGTAAGGCAGGATTACACATTCCGAATGATCTGGCCATCATTGGTTTTGATGATCAACCGATTGCAGAAGTGCTCAGTCCATCCTTAACGACGATTCGTCAACCGATTGCACGGATGGGAAAACAGGCGGTGGATATGCTTGTTCAGCTGATGGATCAACAACCGTTATCAACTTCACTATCCAAGCTTCCTGTAGAACTGGTCATACGCGAGTCTACCTGAGTGTCTACGGGAGGGCTTTGTTCGTTTATTTTTGGTAACGTTCCCAAGAAGGTGGAAAATAAAAAATAGTGTAGCCACGTTTATTTTACACGTTGTATAAGAGGTATATGTATGTTGTTAAGCGAATAATATTCTTTTATCTAAATCCAAACTAAATCCGAAATTAAAAAAATATAAAAATATTATTGAAACCGTTCCCAATCGATGATATATTGAATTCACCAAGCTAATCCATCTGCTATACAGAAAAGTATTCGCAGTTGTTAAATTGGAGCATTTCTTCAAACGGGTGATCCATATTTCAGATCAATTAGAGGTAAGTTCTACGGTAAGGGTGAACAGTAAAGGAAACTAATCTGTGTTGAAAGCGTTTTACATTGTGGAGTATTGTTGTGTTTTTTATTGGTATCGTTCCCAATGAATGATCAACGTTTGGAAGGGTATCATTTTGGGGCAAGGTTAGAGTCATATACTAGCTAGGTGTACGCAAACTTGTATAGGTGTAAGCAGGACGAAAATCTACAATAACCTCCTAAGTCGTAGATCATGTGCGATACCGGATTCGTTCCCGTATTCCTTCCTGGAGTGGTTGATGTCTCAGTAAAATCGTTTGCATGCACATCCTAGTTCTGTGACTCTATTAAATTTGAACTCTGCTTGTGGGCTGGCATGGTGATCTTTCAGGACTTGAAGCAAATGTAAAGTTAACATTAATCTCAGCCAAGTTATTCGTTGATTTTGATATTTAAATCTTCAAACAACGTATTGTAGAACTTTTTATTTTGATGAAAATTAACTTTTAAGTAAGTAGGCACTATGTCTATCTATCGCTTACCCTTACTACTAGCTACTAGCTAAGCTCCATCCATACTCAATTAGCGTTTTATATGCATGTCGGGGGTTTTAACTTCCTACTAAATTAAGTTCCCTTTATCCTTCATATTGTGATTGGACTTTACTTGATTCAGTTTCATTTCATTCTACTTCACTCAGCTTTAAGTCGTTTCACTTATCTATGCGCATCCATCGCAACATCGATATAGATGCTAACAAAGTGCACATCTTTATAATGGAGGGGTTTCTGTGAAAAAGACCTGGAAAAAAACGCTGCTATGGACAATGACGGGCGTGCTTGGATTTACGCTGGCTGGTTGTGGTAATGCTAGTTCTCAAACGAATGATGCCGCAACAACGGCGGATGGCAAAGTGAATATTGTAATTACAAATGGTAAAGGTGAGATTGCGACACAATGGGCGCAGGCAGCCAAAGACTTTATGGCCGAAAATCCTAATATTCAAGTAGAAGCGCTCTCCGGTGCAGTAGGCGATACGGTCAACCTGCTCGACAAGCTAACCGCTTCTGGCAAAACGGTGACGATGGCGATGATGTCACCGGATTCAATCACGAATAAATATAAAGATTTTGGCATCGATCTGTCGCAAGAAAAATGGAACAGCGAAACACAATACGGTGTGAAAGATGCAAACGGCAAAATTGCCGGCTTCCCCTTCTCGATCGAAGGCTTCGGACTGGTATATAACAAAAATGTAGTCGAGAAAGCGGTAGGCGGCTCATTTGATCCATTTTCAATCAATACACGCGACAAGCTGAAAGAACTGCTCGACAAAATTAAAGCTTCCGGCGTCACGTATCCAGTTGCTTACCAAACGGAAAACTGGTCGGTTGCCAATCACTATAGTACACAATTTCTCAATCAAGCGGCTGACCCGAATACGATTCTCGATCAGCTCAAAGCAGGCACATTCAATCTGGCGAGTAATCCGGTTTGGAACGGATACTACGATACACTCGATCTGCTAACTTCGCCAGAATATAACAAATACGGTGAGCGTCCACTTGGCAAATATTATGATGATGCACATGTGAGCGTAGGTAAAGGTGAGTCGGCGATTCTGTTCAATGGTAACTGGGCGTATGATTCGCTGAAAGCGGTATCCGGTGAATCGTTTGGCTTTATGCCTGTGCCTGTCGACAATGCCCCATCCAACCCGCTGAACAACAAAATTGCTGTTGGCCCAACGAATATTCTCGTCATTAACAAAAATGCAACACCAGAACAGCAAGCAGCAGCGAAGAAATTCCTCGACTGGATCGTGTATAACAAAAAAGGTCAGGACTTCCTGGTGAACCAGGCGCAGGTCATCTCTGCCTTCAAAAACAATCCGTACAAAGTGAGCAATCCACTTGGTGCAGCAATTACCGATGCGATCCAAGCCAACAAAACGATGCCATTTAGTTCCAACTATGTGAAGGTGGAAGATTGGGGCAATATTCTGGCACCGGATATCCAGAAATATATTGCGAAAAAGGAAACCCGTGCTGAACTTGCACAGGCGATTGAGACCTACTACAAAAACCAGAAGTAAGTGTCGTTATCCAATCCGGATGTGTAACGATAAATAAATGTGTATGTGATGGTATTTCAGTTATCGATGATACGAGCAAGCTACTATCGTCGTTATATACGATGATGGTAGCACTTCTTTTACGAGACGATCGGGTTCTGTTGCATGACGATCGAGTTCTCTTGCATGACAATAGTGTGTCGCCTATCGATTAAGCGCTGCTATATCCTGCTCGTTAAACAATGGATGAAGTAGAGATATAGATCAATGTAGCAGTAGAAGTCCCATTATTAAGCTAAACACACCAAAGGGTCAGGGCACAGCACGCTAAGCGGATCTTCTGCTACATCATCACCATCGCTTCGCTTTTCCAAACATCATTCCATGAAGCGTAGAAGCTAATATAGGATCATAACAGGCAAACAAGCTGATCGATGTGCCCTGACTTTATAATGCCGCCATCCCAATGATCGCTTCTCCCTGGCGTGCGCCAGCATGAATCAAATACACAACGAACGACAACAATGGTGCTTTAGGATCAAGTCAGCAAGATGATGGTGCTAGTAAAGAAGCGCAGGCTATTTACCCTGCATGTACATCCTATTCCAAACCGTTTACAGACAGGTGGTATGTAGAATGATGTTTGATAAAAATCCAGTCCGGCGCTGGTTGTTGCAACTGTTTTTCACCGGCCCGACGATTTTCTTTTTTGCACTGGCGGTGCTTGTCCCGTTTGCTTATGGGCTGTATATGACGTTTAATACGGTATCGTCTCCGATTGATCCGTTGCAATTTACCGGATTGAGCAATTACCGCGAAGCATTTCAAGATCAGCGTTTCTGGGATGCGTTATGGCTGACGGTTAAGTTTGTGCTGGCGACGGTCATTTTGATTAATATACTTGGATTTTTGCTCGCTTTCCTCGTTACGTCCGGTGTACGGTTGCAAAACTTTTTCCGCACAGCATTGTTTACGCCGAATTTGATCGGTGGACTCGTGCTCGGTTATATCTGGCAATTTATTTTCGTCCAGACGTTACCGGCGTTAGGGGAGAAGTTTGGCATCGAATCATTGCGGCTTGGCTGGCTGGGCGATGAGACGCTGGCGTTCTGGGCAATTGTGATCGTGTCGATCTGGCAGTCTGCCGGATATATGATGATCATTTTCGTAGCAGGGTTGATCAATGTACCAAAGGATGTACTGGAGGCGGCAACGATTGATGGTGCGAACGGCTGGCAGCGTCTGCGTGCAGTCACACTTCCATTGATGGTGCCTTCATTTGTCGTGACAGTATTCCTGACCCTTAAAAATGCGTTTATGGTCTACGATCTGAACTACTCCCTCACCGCCGGCGGCCCGTATGGCAGTACAACGATGGTATCGATGCAGGTCGTGCAAAAAGCATTTAACGAAAACAATTACGGCGTGGGGCAGGCTGAAGCGTTTGTATTGTTTGTTATCGTAGCGGTCATTACTGGATTGCAGGTGTATTTTAGCAAAAGACTTGAGGTGTCGGCATAATGATGATAAACAAAAAAATAACGTTGCCACTCATTTATGCGTTGCTAATTATTTTCTTCATTCTGTTTGTATTTCCATTCGTGCTGATCATTATCAATTCGTTCAAAAGTAACGGCGAAATTTTGGAAAGTCCATTTGCATTGCCAACAAGTCTCAGTCTGGCACATTTTGCCGAAGTGATTGAGAAAATGAATTTCTTCTCGTCGTTTAGCAATACGGTCATGGTAACGGTATTTTCGGTGATCTTTATCGGGCTGCTGGCAGCAATGACGGCGTATTATATGGTACGGCGCGGTGGACGGTTTAACAATGGACTGTTTGCGCTTATGGTCGCTTCGATGATCATTCCATTTCAATCGATTATGATTCCACTCATTTATATTTATGGGGCGAAACTGCACTGGATCGATATTTCACCGCTTGGATTTTTGATCGTGCTGTATATCGGATTTGGTAGTGCGCTGTCGGTATTTATGTATCACGGCTTTGTAAAATCGATTCCGTATGAGCTGGAAGAAGCTTCGTTGCTGGATGGCTGTACACGCCCGCAAACTTTTTTCAAAATTGTACTGCCGATGTTGTCGCCGATCTCGGTAACGATTGCGATTCTTAACGTGCTCTGGATCTGGAATGACTATTTGCTGCCATCTCTAGTATTGACAGATGAGCGTTATTTTACGATGCCGATCAAAATGAAGGCGTTCAACGGAACGTATATGAACAACTGGGAGCTACTCATTCCGGCATTGCTGCTAACGATCCTGCCGATTCTGATCGCGTACCTGTTCGGTCAACGGTATATTATTCGCGGTGTGAGTCAGGGCGCGATTAAGTGATGTAGAGTGCGGAGATACACACACACGTGCGATTAAATAATGTAGAGCGCAATAAACAACCAAAATAGCTGGGAACACTGTAATGGGATGAGATTGCTATCGTATGACATCATCTGCAATTTCAGCCTAATCAGCGAAAGTCGTAATAACGACCTGATTGATACGATCGTGTTGAATATCGTCTGTACGGTTGCATTATGTAGAGAAACCTTATATACAGATAGGAGCCAAAAAATTATGAATAAACAGGTACAGCCGAATACCCTGTCACAACAAGCAACAACAGTACAATCTGCTATTCAAACTGGAACCGATTCCCACGCTTCTCGTTTCAATACCCGTCCAGGCTGGTGGAAAGAAAGCGTCGTCTACCAGATTTATCCGCGTAGTTTCCAGGATACGAACGGAGACGGAATCGGTGATCTACGCGGCATTATTCAGCGTCTCGATTACATTCATGCGCTCGGCGCCGATGTGATCTGGATCTGTCCGGTGTATGATTCGCCCAATGATGATAACGGCTACGATATCCGCGACTATTACCGCATTCATGAAGAATTTGGCACGATGGACGATATGCGCGAGCTAATCGATCGTGCGGCAGCGTATGGGATTCGGATCATTATGGATCTGGTGGCGAACCATACATCAGATGAGCATGCCTGGTTTGTGGAATCGCGTAGCTCGCTTCATAATGACAAACGGGACTGGTACATCTGGCGACCAGGCGAAAATGGGCAGCCACCGAACAACTGGACTTCTTTTTTTGGCGGTTCGGCATGGCAGTATGATGAGACGACCGGTGAATACTATCTGCACTGTTTCTCACGTAAGCAACCGGATTTGAACTGGGAAAATCGAGATGTGCGTCATGCACTGTATGAGATGATGAAATGGTGGCTGGATCTGGGCATTGCCGGATTCCGTGTTGATGCGATCACCGTTATTAAAAAAGATCAGTCATTGTTGTCTGCATCATATGATGCCAATCAGGGAGCGGTTCCAGTCGCTTCCGTCTGTCTAAATCGTCCGGGCATTACCGATTTCCTGCAAGAGATGAAACGAGAAGCGTTGTTGCCTCATAATGCACTGACTGTCGCAGAAGCGCCAGGTGTGCCGGTTGCCGATATGGAGCATTATGTGGATGAGGAACATGGCGCATTTAATATGATTTTCCAGTTTGATCATGTCGATCTGGATTGGTCGATGTATGAGCGTGCAACGTACAAGCCGTGGAAACTAAGTCGTTTCAAGCAGGCACTATCCAGCTGGCAACATGCTACCGCCGAACGTAGCTGGATGGCACTGTATATGGAAAATCACGATCATGTACGCTCGGTGTCCAAATTTGCCAATGATAGGACTTATCGCGAGCGTTCCGCTAAAATGCTAGCGGCGTATTATTTCTTGATGCGCGGTACGCCGTTCATTTATCAGGGACAGGAATTGGGCATGACGAATCATTATTTTACATCCATCACAGATTATCGCGATCTGGATAGTATTAATCTGTATAATGAGCAAATCGAACTCGGGCGCTCCCAGCAGGAATTGCTGGATTACCTGTACAAACGTAGCCGTGATCAGGGACGCATGCCGATGCAGTGGGATACTACTGCCCATGCAGGCTTTACGAGCGGACAGCCGTGGCTACAGACCAATCCAAATTATACGGAGATCAATGTGGCAGCCCAGTTAGAGGACGAACAGTCGGTGCTGCACTTCTATCGCCAGTTGGCGAGTTTGCGTAAACAGCATCCGGCGCTCATTTATGGAGATTATACGGCAATTCATACTGATTCTGAACAAATTGGTGCTTATACGCGCATATACAAGCAGGAATTTTGGACCGTCTGGTGTAATTTTACAGAGAGCACCATTTCGTTGCCGGAGATGATCGGCTGCGAACGGATGCTTGGCAATATGGATGATCATGAAAGCGGTACACTTCGTCCATTTGAAGCTGTAATCTATCGTACATTTCAAGCCAATTGACCGTACTTTGCAATGAGTGTGTAGTACCAAGACGATGAAAAAGGGGAATCCGTACATGTCGATGTCTATTCAAAACAAGGCAATGCTCATTACGTATGCCGATAGCCTGGGCAGTCATATGGGCGAACTGGCAGATATTCTGGATCAGCATCTGGAAGGTGTGATCAGCGGTGTGCATTTGCTGCCGTTCTATCCGTCTTCCGGCGATCGTGGCTTTGCACCGATGGATTATACGAAGGTCGACCCAGAGCTGGGAAGCTGGGAAGACGTTCGTCGGATTAGCCATAAATTTTACATGATGTACGATTTCATGATTAATCATATTTCACAGCAATCAGCGTATTTTCAGGACTTTTTGGAAAAGAAAGACGAATCTCAATACGCAGACCTGTTTATTCGTTACAAAGACTTCTGGCCAGATGGCGAGCCAACCGATGCCGACGTGGATCTGATCTACAAACGTAAGCCACGCGCTCCATATGTCGAGGTGACATTCAAAGACGGCACACAGGAAAAAGTATGGTGTACGTTCGACGAGCAGCAGATCGATCTGGATGTAACGACCGAGACGACACGCCGCTTCATTCGGGATAATCTGAATTTTCTTGCCGAGCAGGGCGCATCGGTCATTCGTCTGGATGCATTCGCCTATGCGAACAAAAAAATCGGTACGAACTGCTTTTTCGTCGAACCGGATATTTGGGACATGCTCCAATACGCTGCCGATCTGACCGAAGCGCATGGCGTTGAAGTGCTGCCGGAAATTCACGAGCATTACAGCATCCAGCTCAAAATCGCTGAACAGGGCTATTATGTGTATGATTTTGCCCTGCCGATGCTCGTCCTGCATGCACTGTACAGTGGACAGACGAATCGTCTCGCCCACTGGCTCAATATTTGCCCACGTAAGCAGTTTACTACGCTGGATACGCATGACGGTATCGGTGTCGTCGATGTGAAAGACTTAATGACCGACGAAGAAGCAGAGATGACCCGTGAAAGTCTGTACAGCAAAGGCGCCAATGTGAAAAAAATCTACAGCAGCGAAGCGTACAACAACCTGGACATTTACCAGATCAATTGCACGTATTATTCCGCACTCGGTAACAATGATCAGGCTTACTTACTCGCACGTGCGATTCAATGTTTTGCACCGGGCATTCCGCAAATTTACTATGTCGGTCTGCTGGCGGGTGAGAACGATATCGACCTGCTGGAGAGTACGAAGGAAGGACGGAACATTAACCGTCACTACTACAGCAAGGAAGAAGTCGCACAGGAAGTACAGCGTCCGGTTGTACAGAAGTTGTTTGATCTGCTGCGTTTCCGTAATACGAGCACAGCGTTTGACGGAGAGATTGCCGTAGAGGAAGCTGGCGATAACAGGCTGCATATTACGTGGACGAATGGTAATACAGTCGCTCGTCTGGAAGCGGATTTGAAGACGCATGCGTTTACGATTAGTGAGAATCAGGATGGTGCAGGGTGGAATGAGGTTTTTTAAAGGAGTATGAGTGATAAGTAGTAAAAGTAAGCTTATTGGCGAGATCAGCTTCTGAAATACAATAGTAGTGGAATACGACCGTGTTGGTGAAATACAACAGTAGTAAAATGAAAACAGTGTAAGCGCTGGATATTGCACACAACAGGAAAGGAGCGCGGAATTGCGCTCCTTTTTTTGTAGACAGAGTAGAATTAGCGTACAATCAGTTGGGTATGGGTATGGGTATGGGTATGGGTATGGGTATGGGTATGGGTATGGGTATGGGTATGGGTATGGGTATGGGTATGGGTATGGGTATGGGTATGGGTATGCTGGGAACGTCCATTTATAGGTGAGATCGTACCTGATTTAGATGATAAATCCCTTGTTGTTACAGGCATTGTAAAGGCTTAGCTTATAATGGGTAAATATAAATAAGAAAATTACTTTACAAGTCACCAAATTCGTTATATGATATATTGGTGTTCGGCAATCACAGTAGCTATCATCGAATGCAAGCATACATAGTATAGCATGGTAACTAAGGCAACATCTGTGACAGCATCACATTTTAGATCATGCCGGGGTGGCGGAATTGGCAGACGCACAGGACTTAAAATCCTGCGGTAGGTGACTACCGTACGGGTTCGACCCCCGTCCTCGGCATATAGGTTAACATGGAAAAACCCTTGTATTCACAAGGGTTTTTTTGTTTTTACTAAACATTTTAGTAGTGTATTCAGTCTATAATAAAAGAACTTTTAAAAAACCAGTTATATTTTGCGATAACTAAAACCAGCTTTTTTTACATTGGTATCAAAATAACTACCATGCGAAGCAGCAGCCATCAACCCATTGTAGATTGACTCAGGTACATTACTATAAGCATAAGCGCCACTATTATGGAATCGTACATACAATGTAGATGTAGTTGCGTCATAGCCTACTTCACTAAGGTTTGATGAAGATACAGACTTCCAATTCATATATTCCCTCCTTTCTTTGTTAAATTAATTATTTCGTTACCACAAAAAGAAAAACCTTCTATGTTACATATTTAATAGAAAATTATTCAGAATATATAACACCGTTAGATATTCACAAAAGTTTCTAGTGAGTTTATTAAAGTGATTAATAGGATTACATAAAAATTAGTTTAGCTTTACCTAAAAAATAAGGGGTAACAACCTATAATCTATAAATTGTAAGCGCCTCCAATAATGGTACGATAAAGACACCAGACTATACCACAGGAGGACGATCATGCAAAAGCAAACCAACTCTCCCTCAGATACCGTGTCTAATCCATCTCCATCTCAAACCGTTCACACTCAACGTGACCTACAACGCTACGAGACGGGCTATGATGCCTGGCTTTCCTACATACCGCTACAAACCTTCCCAGCTACGATAGACGCAGAAGCATGGGCAACTTGTTGTCGTCATCTCCATCTAGCCGCCGAGCAGCAACATCCAATTATACAGACCGCTGCACAGGAACTTGCACGCGGGATCAGTTCTATGCTCGGTCAAAGTGTCCAATATACCAACAGCGAGACAGACGACGCACATTCCCCATCCTATGCACAGGATACAGGCATCTGGCTTATTCCCTTACATACAATCGTTACACCAGCCGCCACGCCCAACACCTATGATCTTCCAGAGTGGCTCATTACGATGTATCCACAGGCATATGACGATGTACAGCAATGTATGGCACAGGGTGAAGAAGGCTATATACTGCGTGCATTACCAGCTGGCAATGGCGATACTACCAACAGTTATATTGCCAGTAATAGTGCTACTCCTGCTACATCCACATCGCATAGTAGCAGTACCAGCAATATAAACAGTAATAGCAACAGTAATCGTAACAGCAACGCTAGTGAATCGAGTTCTATCAGTAGTCCCATTGAACCAAACTCTACCAGCAACACAACCAGTCATGTAGCACGACTAATCATTCTCGCGCCTTCTCCAGCTGGCCTACTTTACGGCGCATTCCATCTACTGCGTCATCTCGGCACTGGACAGCCGCTCGATCAACTCACAGCGATCAGCCGTCCAGCCAATCGTCTGCGCATGATCGATCACTGGGATAATGCGGATGGAAGCATTGAGCGCGGCTATGCTGGACAATCTTTTTTATATGAAAATAATGCGTTTACCCGTGACTGGGATAGACTGCATGACTATGCCCGTCTGCTCGCTTCGGCTGGCTTTAATGCATTATCGATCAACAACGTCAATGTACATGCTACCGAGACGCTATTCATTACCGACGCTTTTTTGCCCGATGTGGCTGAGGTAGCGAATATATTACGCAAATATGCGATTCGTTTGTATGTAAGTGTCAATTTTGCTGCTCCGATCGAGGCAGGTGGACTGTCGACAGCCGATCCGCTGGATGAAGCGGTGCGGCGCTGGTGGCAGGAGGCAGTGGCGGATGTGTATCGTTATGTGCCTGATTTTGGCGGCTTCGTGGTAAAAGCGGATTCGGAAAATCGTCCGGGACCGTTTACGTACGGACGCGATCATGCGGATGGGGCGAATATGCTGGCAGTTGCATTGGAGCCGTATGGCGGAGGGGTGATCTGGCGCTGTTTTGTGTATAACTGCAAGCAGGATTGGCGCGATCGGACGACGGATCGAGCGCGTGCGGCGTATGATCATTTTCAGCCATTGGATGGCAAGTTTGCCCACAATGTGATGCTACAAATTAAAAATGGGCCGCTTGATTTTCAGGTGCGTGAGCCGGTTTCGCCATTATTTGGGGCGATGAAGCAGACACATCAATTACTGGAGTTTCAGATCACGCAGGAATATACCGGACAACAGCGTCATCTATGCTATTTGGTGCCACAATGGAAAGAAATTCTCGATTTTGATACGGCGGTTGGTGATCGCTTTGCTCCGGTAAAACAGATTGCTAACGGTTCGATCTGGCAACGTGAATGGAATGGCATCGCGGCGGTAGGCAATACCGGTATAGATGGAAACTGGACGGGGCATCTACTGGCACAGGCGAACTGGTACGGGTTAGGACGACTCGCCTGGGAACCGGATCTGAGTGCAGAAGAAATTGCGCGTGAGTGGGCGACACTCGTGTTTGGACAGGACGCACAGGTGGTGGACATGATTATCTCCATGCTAATGGATTCTTTGCCCATTTATGAAAACTATACCTCGCCACTTGGCGTCGGCTGGATGGTCAATCCGAATCACCATTACGGCCCTAATGTCGATGGTTACGAATATTCGCCGTGGGGCACATACCATTATGCGGATCATGCCGGAATTGGTGTGGATCGCACGATCGCGACAGGAACAGGGTATACCGCTCAATATGAGCCGGTCAATCGAGATCGTTATGACTCGCTGGAAAGCTGCCCGGATGAGTTGCTGCTCTTTTTCCATCATGTGCCGTATACGCATGTGCTGCATTCAGGGAAGACGGTCATTCAGCATATTTATGATACGCATTTTCAAGGAGCAGAGCAGGCGGCTCGTTTATGCCAGCGCTGGCAGACGCTTGAAGGACGAATGGCACCAGGTTTGCACACACAGGTGGCAGCGCGCTTAGCCGAACAAGCCGAGCATGCAAAGGAATGGCGCGATGTGATCAATAGTTATTTTCAGCGTAAAAGTGGAATTGCGGATGTGCATGGTCGTGTTATCTATTAATAATTCATAATGAAGGATAACCATTCATGAAAATGATTAAAGAGTAAGCACTAATTAGGACAGGAATCGTAAATTTGTACGTATCCGCTCCTATAATTTAGATGCTTACAATAAAGCACACCATAATGATGGGTATGAAAGCACATCTTCATGACTGAAATGCGCGTCATCATGTTTGAAAATAAAGCCACATAACAGCGATAGAAAGGAGAGCACTTCGATGCAAATCGATAAGTCGCGTTCCAAACCTATTTTACAAACAACCTATACTGTACAGCACATGATGGATACCCTTTTTCATACAGATCAAAAGGCGATGAACGAGCATAAGCAACAAGGTAGTGTAGTCGGTGGTGTTGATGGTTTGGAAACAGGCTCACCGCATACGATCGTCACAGGCATCGTTACGGCCTTTTCTGCCAGTCAGCGTGTTATTGAGCAAGCGGCGGCAATGGGCGCCAATTTGCTGGTCGTGCATGAAGGTTTATTTTACAGTCATCATGATCAGCGGGCGTTGTTGCACGATGATGCGGTGTATAAGCAAAAGCTTGCGCTAATCGAGCAAACGGGTATGCATATTATTCGTCTGCATGATGCTATTCATCATGAGCAACCGGATGGCATTATGGAAGGTTTGGTACGGCAATTAGGATGGCGTCAGCAGGTTGTAGAGGAGACCGCAATCTGGTCGATTGTAGAGCTGGAGCAGCCGCTACAACTGGACGATCTAGCACAAAATCTCAAGCAGAGTCTGGGCGTTTCGTATGTACGTTTGTCTGGTCGAGCGCAGCAAAACTGTCAGCGTATCGCTATACTGGTCGGCTATCGTGGTGGTGCAACTCATGGTCTGCCGTTGTTAGGTCGTGACGATGTGGATGTGCTGATCGCTGGCGAAGGCCCGGAATGGGAACTACCGGAATATATACGTGATTCGCTTCAACAGGGACGTGATAAAGGTCTGATTATGCTGGGCCATGCTGAAAGTGAACAGCCAGGAATGGAATGGCTGGCTAGTCGACTTGCTGCACAGTATGTAGGGTTATCGGTGTCTTATGTGGCAAATGAGCCTGTATTTCGCATCCTATGAGAGCGTAGCATCATGTGCGGTTACTGAAAACCACTACTTTTCCCGGGAAATAACGGATGAGTGGATTACAATTATAGCAAATATTGAAGCTAGTAGAGGTTTTAAAAGCTTTCAAAGCTCTAAAAGCTTTCAAAGCTCTAAAAGCTCTAAAAGCTCTAAAAGCTCTAAAAGCTCTAAAAGCTCTAAAAGCTCTAAAAGCTCTAAAAGC